>NZ_CP022986.1:3751160-4376354 GCF_002770595.1 Chryseobacterium camelliae
CGTCCTGAAAAAGCGGGATGATGAAGGCATCAAAGGAAGCATAACCTTTAACAACAGGCAGAATACCAAGAATTCCCAATATACCAATGCCAACCTCAATTACCACCGCAAAAAATTTACCCAGACCCTGGTCGGAAGTTACAGCGACAATACGTGGGTACAGAGGAATTCCATCACCAATACGCTGTATGAAAACAATAATATCACCAACATCAATTCCTACAGCCAGCAGCACAACCAGAGTCCGTCCTTGTCTTCCACTTCGGAATATGAGCTGAATGAAAAGAACAATATCGGGGTCATCCTGGAATATTACCAGAGCCGCAGCTTTTCAGATTCCCAGGCAGACGCCATCAATTTTGCCAATAACGATTTCCAGTATTCTTACGCGCAGACCCAGAATGCCTCCGGGCTTGGCCGTACCCTGGGAACCAATATTTTCTATAAATACTACGACAAGGAAAAAAACAGGATCCTGGATGTGAATCTCGGGAGCAATTATGACGGGCAGAGAGACGATAGTTACTTCCTGAAAAACTTCAGCAATAATCCGCTGCCGAATGAAATCGGGATTTTAACCAACACCCAGGCCCGCAACTATTATGTTAAGGTAGACTATACCCAGCCGTTAGGGAAATCCGGCGGAACCATTGAAGTAGGAGGGAAGATGAACTTCAACAATAACAGCATCCCGAACAGCCTGTACGGGAACCAGCTCAATGGCCTCAGCCAGAATGACGTTTTCCATTATGAAGACAACATCAACTCCCTGTATGCCAATTACAGCAAAACCTTTTTCAAAAAGCTGGAAACCAGGATCGGGATCCGGTATGAGAGTACCAATTTTAAAATCCGCCAGGATGTAGCAGGAACATCCAGGAAAGATGGGTACGGCGCTTTCCTGCCGAACCTGTTGCTCAAGTATTCCTTTTCGGAAAAGCTGGATGTAAGCCTTACCTACAACCGGAACCTTTGGCGGCCGTGGTATGCGGAATTCAACCCGTTCCTGCTGCCGAATACGGACGGGATATACACCCGCGGAAGCATCGATCTGGAACCCAATCCGAGTGACCGTTTATACCTGAAGATGGGGCTTTTCAAAAAGTATTTCCTCTCCGCAAGGTATATGTTCACCGATCAGGATTACTGGACGACCTTCGTTAATGAAAACGGAAAAACCATCAGCCAGGAAGCCAACTTCTTCGGGAAAGTGAAAAAATACTACTTTTTCGCCAATACCAATCAGACCTTCCTGAAAAATAAGCTGACGGTAAATGCCGGATTCGGATGGTACTATATCGACAACAGCGACTTCAACGCGAAGAACAACCTGAAATCCAGTCCGTACATCAGCTATTGGGGCGGTTCCACCAATATTTCCTATACCAATCTCTTGAATAAGAACATCAATCTCAGCGCATGGATGGAAATCAACAACCAGAATAACGGGAACTCCATTGCGAACAATACCAATGTTTTCCACAATATCTCCGTAACCAAAATCTTCCCGAAAACCCAGATGGAAGTCAGCCTCCAGCTGATGAACATCTTCAAGCGGCCTAATTTTGATGCCACCACCTACAGTGCCCAGGGAACCTTCCGGAATGCATCACGCTCCGACTGGCATGGTTTCTCCCTCACATTCGTGAAACGTTTCGGGAACCAGAAAGTGAAGGACAATACCAAAACCGATGTGGAAAAAGACGGTGGAGGAAAATAAAAGGATCAACTCTTAATATATTTTACAAAAAAATCTCAGAATGTGTTTCTGAGATTTTTTATTTAGCTTCTTCTATATGTTGATCAAATAAATAGTTATACATTTGTAGTGACTGACTAAACAGTCACAAAATTTAAAATTATGGAAACTAAGAAAATAGCAAACCAATACTTCGATGCGATGGCTGCCGGCCAATTTGACGAGATGAACAAATTAAAAACGGCTGATTGCACTTATTGGTTGAGTGGTGAGGGGTCTTGGCCTTTTGGCGGGTACCAATCAATAGAAAATCAATCAAAATTATGGGCAACGGTGGCGGAAAGATTTCCGGAAGGCATGAAGATGACACTTAAATCTATTACTGCTGACGAAGATCGTGCAGCACTTTATATTCACATTCGTGGAACAAGAAGTGACGGTCGTATTTACGAAAACAATGTGATATTGCTGCTAACCTTTAAGGATGGCTTAATTAGTGGGCTTTACGAATACCTGGATACCATTATGGTTAATGAATTATTTTGTGGTCCCATGGATGATGAAAGGTAACAAACTTGAAATAGGATGTAATAAGATATTTTTCAGTTTTTTAAATACATAACCAATGGATAAAAAGGAAATACTGCTTCAAACTGCCTTGAAATTATTTGTTTCTCAGGGATTTAATGATACACCGACAAGCAAAATTGCAAAGGAGGCAGGCATAGCAACGGGAACGCTGTTTTATTTTTTTTCCACCAAAGATGAACTGATCGTTGCCCTCTATTTAAGAATAAAAGGTATGGCTGCAGAACATATAAATGCTGCACTGGCAGAAGTCAAATCAACCAGGGAGATGATCAAAACGTATTATGAGGAATCTCTTAAATGGGCGCTCCGTAACCCAGACGAATTCTTGTTTCTGGCCCAATTCTCTAATTCGCCTTATCTTAAAAAAATTGGAAATAATGAGATTTCTGCTCAGATAGCACCTGTATTACAGATTTTTCGTTCGGCTATCGAAGAGAAGCAGATCATTGATATTGATGTAAATCTATTATACACTTTGATCAGTAATCAGGTATTTGGTGTCAATCAATACCTGTTATCCAACACGGTTACTAAGAAAGTTCAATACAACATCATTGAGGATACGTTCAATATGTTTTGGAAAATGATTGTACGCTGATGGGCACAAAGAATAAGAAAATGAAGATCATCATCACAGATGCAACGGGAATGATCGGGGAAGGGGTTCTGTTGACCACTCTCAATCATCCTGATATTACAGAAGTATTAATGGTAAATAGAAGAATATCTCCATTACGGCATCCCAAACTTTCTGAACTTATTGTAAAAGATTTTACAGACCTGCATGCTCATCGTAGTCAGTTGACCGGCTACGATGGCTGTTTCTATTGTGCTGGGATAAGTTCCTTTGGTATGAATGAGGATAAGTACAGCCATATCACTTTTTATACCACAATGATGTTTGCAAAAGCGCTTGCTGATCTGAATCCTGATATGGTTTTCTTTTATTTATCAGGGGTTTATGCCGATAGCTCTGCAAAAGGAAAAATAATGTGGGCAAGGATAAAAGGTAAAACCGAGAATGCCTTAATTGGGCTTCCTTTTAAAAATGTTTACAGCTTCCGGCCGGGTTTTATTATTCCATTAAAAGAGCAAAAGAACGTAAGATTGATTTATAAGATACTTAATCTTATTTATCCTTATATTTTTCCAAATCAAACTTTGAGTTATGAGGAAATGGTAACGGCATTGGTTAATGTACTTGAAATTGGCTGCCTGAAAAATATTCTGGAAATCAAAGATTTAAAACTGATTTCAAAGCTTCATTTATCAAATCAATAAAGCGTAGTAAAAAAGCTGCACTATTTTTTATTCAACCCCTTTAATCTTCACCACCTCACTCGCCATCACCTTGGTTCCGCTCTCATTATACACCTGCTTCACTGTAACTTTAACTCTGTCATATTCTGGAGTAGGGAAGTCCATCAGTTCAGAAACATGTTTATAGCCGAAAGCTTTGGCCAGCAACGCGATATGGCGGGTGGAATATTTGTGTCGTTGTGTATGAGATTCTACATTGCCTACAAAGGATTTTGCCACGCCCATTTTTAAACTTAGTTCTTCTTTAGATAAACCCGCTGATTTTCTTAAGCTTTTAATATGATTAGCTAAGTCAAAATCAAATTGCGTTGTTTCGAAAGAACACATGAGTTTTTAAAAATCTACGCTTTTAAAGCGTGAAAACACATACACGATCTGCTGATCTGTGAAGGATTAAACCACAATAGTCATAAAAGTTTTTTTTGACACTTAAGAATTTTTAAGATGATAGCTTTGAAAACAGAAGAACACATGAGTTTTTAAAAATCTACGATTTTTAAAATGCGTGAAAAAATCTGCGAGATCTGCTGATCTGCGAGAGATTAAACCACAACAGTCATAAGAGCTTTTGTGACACTTTAGAATTTTAAGAAAACAACTTTGAAAACAGAAGAACACAGAAGTTTTAAAAATATACGATTTTTAAACACGAAAATACCTGCATAATATTTTTATATGCAGGTATTTAAGATGGTATTTGTTCTCTGCCTATTTCCTGATCATAAGTTTAAATGTTTTAACGACAGTCTGGTCACTATTAGTTATGGATACGATATAATTTCCATTGGCCAGCAGGTGCTCCAGGTGGAAGTGCTCTTCTTTATTTTTTTGAACAGGCCTTGAATAGAGTATCCTTCCGGACAGATCATGGATAACGATCATATGAGGCACCTGCTGTAAAACAGTTCCTTTTACACTGAAGCTTCCATTGTTTGGATTGTTGTACAACATAAGATCTCCGGCAGGATCCGCCTCAGAAACAGAAAGGGTCTTGGGACTGAATTTTGCGATAAATCCGGAAATTCCGGTTGTAATTCCGCCAGGATAGATGATCGTCTGCTGGTAACCGTTTGCGGAACTGTATCCAGCTGTTCTGCCTGTACTTCCGTACAGGTAAAATCCGTCTGAATCTATTGAAAAAATACACTTGATGTCATTGGGATGGAAGCTGTTGCTGGTACCGCCGTAATAGGAAATGAAATCCGGAAATCCGGTACTGCTATCCAGCATGCTGAAAAAGATATCCTGGCCGTTGGGATTAGGTTTTGTTGCGATGTATGCTCCCGGTGTTGAGATATTTTGATCCCCATAGCTCAACCCGGTGAACAATACCTTGCCATTTTTAATATCAAGCCCTCTGTCGCCGCTGAATGTTTCTTCCGCGGCGGTGCCTATATAGGTGCTCCATATCCTTCCTCCGGAGGAATTGAATTTCGTAACAAACATATCAGGATCCGTTGACTGTGTTTTATAAGCTCCTTCCGTTGCATAATAGCTTCCCTGTATCCCGAAAGTCGCTCCGGTAATATAGACACCGGTGCCATCGGCCTTAATATCAGAAATCCCGGAATCTAATGTATTGCCCGGAATTCCATAATAAGTTCCCCAGGTTCTTTGTCCGGTATTAGCATTAATTTCAGCAATAAACTGGCCTGCTTTTGCGGGCTGAAATGTGCCGGATGTTGACAAATCTGCTCCTGCAGGCTTCAGGTCATTGTTCCCGCAAACATAGACTTTGTCTTCGAATACCGTTAATCCTGAAAGTAAACTTGATGGAGTATAGGTAGCCCATATTTTTTGTCCCTGCGGATTCAGTTTTACCAGATAAGTATTGGGCAGGAGTTCTCCTGCCGGACCATAAACCATACTGAAAACCTGTTGAAACGTTCCCGGATCTGCCAGATTCTGCCATGTAGTGGCTCCGGTAACGTAAATATTTCCGTCATGGTCTACGTCAAGCTTATTAAAACTGTCGTTTCCGGGCAGATAGGTCTGCCACAGCATGGTATTATTGACGTCATATTTGGTAAGAATATTATTTAAGGAATCCGGAGCGTTGCTGAGCCATGCCCCGGGAGAGAGTGCAGGATTGGAAGGATCGATCTGGAGCTCATACATATTTCCATCATGATCTCTGAAGTACGGGAATTTTGCAGATGAATTCGAGGTGATGTAAGGTGAGTATCCCGAAGATATAAAATTTCCTGCTGAAGTTAACTTTCCTGAAAAATTATTAGGAATAGTATAACTTCCGGTATAAGGCTGGCTTCCTGCGGTTATAAACTGATTGTAATAAGAAACCGGCGGTGTCCCGATGCTTGGGTTGGGTGAACTTGTTCTCGCATCTACAAAGATGTGGGAAGAGCTGTCCTCATAAAGTCCTGTTATTCCCGTATTGATGGCCCCGAAATAGGTGGCCCAGCTTCTTTGATAATTAAAGGAGGTTTGAGAAAATAGAGTGGAGGAAAGTAAAATAAAAAATAGATTGTTTAATCTCATAATGACTTAATATTTTCTTATTGATGGCTTATTTCAGACAAAAATATCAAAGTAATGTGAATTAAACTAATGATTATTGCTTTAATATCGTATTGCAACCCCATAGACAAGCTGGTACACCCTATATCTCTAAAAAAATTTGTTCCCGGTAAGTAATCAAACTCATAAAATGTCTTTTTATGGTATAATGGTAGAGATTAATCATACTATTATTTTTAAATTTTAAAATACCAGCCTAAGGATATTTTTTTTCAGCAGGACGCAAAAAAACTGTCTCTTTCGAGACAGCCATTTTTATTTTGCTTAATGAGCCGTTTCTCCTTCTACCGGTATATCCGGTACGATAACATAGCACCCTGCATTGAACGGGACACATACGTCAGCTTCAGGACAATAATAAGTCCCGGGAGGACATTTTGAAACGGATGCTGCTCCTTTGATTGTTTTCAGTTCTTTTCTTGACAATGTTTTTAAATTTTTCATGATTATAGAATTTGGTTCAGTAATAAAATTTTATACTTTATATATTCTCAAAGTTAGTAAAACATTTGTATCATATATTTTATTTTATGAAATATTTTTTATAAGATCGAAATGATTATCGTGTATTTATTTGAGAATCGGAGTAGTTAGACGTTGAGATGTAGGATTTGATGGTGTGAGCGTGCCAGAACCGGAATGAAGCCACAGAAAACACAAAAATTTACAGTTGACATAGTGATGAACTGGCAGAGTAAATATATGTAAAAGGCCACATGATGGATCATATGGCCTTTCTGATTTTATCTTTAACAGCAAACTACATCGAAAGAACCTTTGTTTTTGTATGGTAAACAATCACATCCTGTTCCGTATTTCCTCCGGTTCTGGTAAGGCCATTCACATGAATAACTTTAAAGTTCCGGGGCTTATAGATTTTCACCTCGTTTGTGGTTTCATCTACAATTACTTTCTCTGCATTTTCAAAGCTGAATGCCTCAGATGACAGAGAGACATTTCCTGTAAAAACAGTTGTTTTCTCACGGGAATTCCTGTTCGTTTGCTCACTTTTAAATTTCAATATGTCTTCATTTGATTCCTGCTGAGAGAAAGCGAAAGATGAACACAGCGACAATATACATACTGCCCAAGCTTTTAGATTTTTTACCATTGTTAATTTTTAAATTTCTACAAAAAAACAAATAAATTTGATGGCGAATAAATAAATAACTTTTTTAACATAAATCACCCGTGGAATGACTTAAGGACCTTCAGAGTCTCTCATAACAGGTGTATTGATGACTTAATAAAGAGAAGCAAAAAGCAAGCAACAGGCATTTTGCAATAATGAGAAAAATTGAAAAGTCCTAAATACAAATAACCATTAAAGCTGAATCTAAAATAAACTTTAATCAGGTGTTAAGTTCTTGAATAAATATCATCAGCTATAAATTAAGAAATAATGACAGAGAAATTTCCGGTAATTAACAGTACGCTTTCACCCCACAGTCTGGCTAAGCTTATTCAGCAAAAATATGGACTGAGCGATAAAGCTGAATGCAGTGTTTTCCGGCTTGCCATGAACCATCTGTATATTGTCTATGATAATGAAAACAGATATGTATTCAGAGTATACACCCATCACTGGCGTACAAAGCTGGAAATTGAAGAAGAAATAAGGCTTTTAATCCTTCTGAAAGAAGATGGGAGACAGGTGGCTTTTCCGATCGCCGATCAGTCGGACGGTTTCATCCAGGAAATCGAAGCACCGGAAGGGATCAGGTTCGGGGTTTTATTTTCTTATGCTAAAGGCAAAAAGACAGCAAAATTTTCAAATGGGACAAGTTTCCTGATCGGACAGGCATTGGCAAAAATTCATCAATCAACGGAACATATCGGCCTGGACAGATTGTCCTACAATACCCAAAACCTACTCAAAGATCCTGTTTTAAAGATAAAAGGATTCTATGATAAAAATAGCAGCGAAATTGAATTTTTAGAAACCCTTTCTTCTTTTTTAATACTGAAAATCAATGACATTGATTTGCGTAACATTAGATATGGAGCAGTTCATCTCGACGTCTGGTTTGACAATCTGCACATTGATGATGAGAAAGAAATTACATTTTTTGACTTTGATTTTTGCGGCAATGGCTATTTATGCTTTGATATTTCTTACTTCCTATTTCAGTTGCTGACAACCCATTTGAATGAAGAGGAATATCAGGCAAAAGCAGACAGCTTTATCAAAGGTTATGAGACTATAACTGAAATTACTGTTGAAGAAAAAAAGCTCTTACCCTTTGCCTGTCTGGCCATCATGACCTATTACATCAGTGTTCAGTGCGACCGCTTTGACTATTGGACCAATATCTTTTTAAATGAAGATCATTTAAAGCGGATGGTTGGGAATTTGAAACGGTGGATGATTTATCACAGCATTGAGATTGAATAACATGCTTTTAATAGAGTAAATTGCTGTTCAAAGTTTACTGGTAATGAATGCATACGATATGTTCTGTCTTATTAGGAAAAATTAAGGATCACGTTTTTGTTATTTACAGCATATGCCAGTGGTTTCAGATGATTTATCTATATTTAAGAATATTTTTTTGAAAACTGTCCTGCCATTAGACTTGAGCTTTCAGGAACACGTATAGCATAATAAAACAAAGTTAAAAGTAAGACCATTAGATGGGCAGTATATACATAGGAATCGTATTTGTTTTTGTTTGTTTGACCATACTTCTGGTCGCTTGTATCAGGCAAAGAAAGATGAATATCTTGATCCCTACATTCATTTATGCAGTTTTATTTTTGATCTACCTGTCAAAAGCATATGCTGATATTCAGGAGTATGGATCATATAATCAGGAGGATTTTTCTGATGTGACCGGAATTTCCATTGACAACAGGATGATCCGTAAGGACAAATGCAGAAAGCTTTTTGAATCTTTAAAAGATGATGAATTCAGTTGGGTGAATCATCCGGTGAAAAGGAAGGAATACCTGATCAGTATATTTACCCACAGAAAAGTTTATAAGTTTAAAGTCTGGGATACTTATAATCAGGGAGTATTGATCAGTAGAATCAATGATAAAGGGAAAGAATTTGTTACCAACAGGAATGACTATATTATACAATACTTAGAATAAATGTAAAGCTGTCCGGCAGATATAAACTTCATTTTTTACCAATATTTAATTTTTACTTATGGCTTTTAAAACCCTGTCCTCGTTTTTAATCTTTATTTTTTCGTTTACCCATGCTCAGCATGTCAACAGGTTCATCTATGAGCTGCGCTACAAAGACGATTCAGCAAGTGCTTTGCATAAAAGTGAAAGAATGTGTCTGGATATTGATGCTCAAGAATATTCTTTCCGGAGCTATGATAGGTTCATACTGGATTCTTTATACCACTCAGACAATACTAAAGCATATGAGGAAGTCGGGAATATCCTCTATGTATTCAAAAGAAAACCCGGTAAGAACAGCTTTGCGATTACAGAGGTTCAGGGGGCAATCCGATATACTTATGATGATCCGGTCATCCTTGATTGGGTTATCACGAAGGAAAAGAAAAAAGATGCTCAGGGAAATCAGCTGCAGAAAGCGGAGGTGTCCTTCAGAGGACGTAAGTGGAATGCCTATTTTAACCCGAAAATACCCATCAGTACAGGACCCTATAAATTTTATGGGCTTCCCGGACTCATCGTTGAGCTATATGATGATCAAAACGATTACAGCTTTACATTGATTGGAAACCATACCGTTACTCGCGACGCCATCAATATACCGGGTTCCAGATATATAGACAAAGATCTTAAAGTGAGTAAAACTCAATTCTTTCAGATTCTGGCAGAATATAAAAAGGACCCGGCCCGTGATTTTAAGGCGGGGGTATATAACGGCACGATACAATTGGTCGACCGGGATCCTAATGATATCATTCGCGGGATCGAAGAGAAAGCCAGGGAAGATCAGAAAAAATACAATAATCCTATAGAACTCGTTCAGTAAAAGCGTAAGATTAATAACTCTCAAAATAATTGGAATCAGTATCACTGATAAAGAGTGCTGGGAGTCGGAGAGTGGAGAGTTTGAGTGTGGTAGTGTGGGAGAGCAGTAGAGTAAAAGAATGGCAATTCTGATAGAATGGAACATGCAGCAATACATTTGTACATTTGAGGTAGAAAGCATTCACAAAGCAATTATTTCCGGACTGATCAGCCCCGATTTAAGTACATTTATGGAATTAATATTTACCTACTAAAGCTAGTTCGTAATGAAGGATTACAGATACAGGAAATTTACCGATGAAATTGAAAAGAACATTGCTGAAGGACTGTTGAAACCGGGAGATCGCCTGCCATCTGTCAGAAAGATCAAAAGCGAATATCAGCTCAGCACCAGTTCTGTGCAGAACGGCTATGATTACCTTGTTTATAAAGGACTGGTAAAAAGCCTTCCCCGTTCCGGATATAGCGTCAGTTTTCAGCTGAAGCAGGCATTGGATGATTTTAAATCTGATATGCAGGTAATCCCGAGAGATGCTGTCTTCAGAGAAAACATTTTGGTAACGTCCCATCAGCGCCACCATCATGAAAGCACCCACTTAAACGCGGCGGTTCCTTCTGATTTTTTAATCCCTCAAAAATTAGTTCTCCGTACGATGCAGCAAATGATCCGTGAGAAAGGTGCAGCCCTGCTGAGGTATTATCCTTCTAACGGATCAGAAGAACTTCGCAGATTAATTTCCAGGCGTTCGGCCCTGCATGGTGCATGGGTACAGCAGGAAGAAATCATTGTCACAGACGGAGCCTTGCAGGCTTTATATATTGCATTAGCGGTAACCACGCAGCCCAATGATATTATTGCGATAGAAAGTCCATGCGTCTTTTCAGTGTTGGAAATCATCGCTAATCTTCGCCTCAGGACCGTAGAAATCCCTGTAAGGAATAATACCGGTATAGATGCAGAGCTCATGAAGGAAGTATGTCAGAAAAATGATATCAGAGCAATGGTTGTAACCCCCAACTTTCATAATCCAACAGGAATATTGATGACTGATGAGGCAAAGAAACAGCTTTATGATATCGCATCTTCAAAAGATATTCCGATTATTGAAAATGATGTTTACGGAGATCTTTATTTTAGCGGCACCAGACCATCGACCATCAGGAATTTTGACATTCATGGCCTGGTTATCACCGTTTCTTCGTTTTCAAAAAGTCTGGCTCCCGGCATACGGTTAGGCTGGCTGTCGGCAGGACGTTATTTCTTACAAGCAGAACGTATGAAATTTGCTTTAGGCAGATCTGTTTCGCCCTTAAACCAGGAAGTTATCATAAAGTTACTGTCCGGTTCGAGTTATGACCGGCACCTTAGAACGTTTCGCAGAAAGCTGGAACAGAATGCCATCAGATTGGCCGGTCATTTTAATCAGTATTTTCCGGATACTGTAATGACAACCGTTCCTAAAGGCGGCTACAGCTTATGGACGCAGCTGGAACCTGATAGAGATATGGCATTATGGTATAAAACCGCTGAAAAATTCGGGGTTTCCTTTACTCCCGGTCATACATTTTCGTTTACGGATACCTACGATCATTGCTTTCGGACAGTCTTTTCCGGCCATTTAACACCTGAAAGTTTTGAAGCCATAGAGAAAATCGGAAACTGGATGAAGTACTGACTGTACCGTTTCTTTTTCCATAATCTGTACCGGGTCTTGATTTCAGGTAACCCGTACATTTGTTGGGAAATTGAATGCACAATGAATATCATATCAAAATTTACGGTAGGGTCAGAAAACGGGATGGATCTTTTTCTGGCGTTGAAAGAAGCTCATTTAAAAGAAATGTATGAAGGCATTATTGATCCGGTTCGGCTCAATCCTTATCTTGAAGATGAGCTTGACCGGAGAAAAGCAATTAATGGGCTCAATGATCTCAGCACGCAGCTGGTCATTGTCTTTGATGATGATCAGCCTCTGGGGTACGCCATGATTGGAAAAACGTTCAGTCAGCCCGCTGTTCTGGAAGGTAGACGAGCCGTCCATCTATCATTTTTTGTTCTTCCCAATTACCGTATTCCCGAAGTATGCCATTCATTATGGCAAAAATGCCTGTCTGTGACAAAAAACCATTCCTACTGGACCGAGCTCCCCGCCAATGATGCGATGATTCCTTTCCTCGAAACTATTGATTTTACCGTCGCTGAGCAATCACAGTTAAAACCGTTTGAGGTGTCTGCCCAGGTTATGGTGTGCCAGGATATTTGATCATACCATCCATCCAGAAAAAAAGATGGATCAATTCCAACTAACCTGATGATGAGAATATGGTTATGAAAATAGTATATTAGATGTGCCCCGCAATTCAGGAAGCCGGTATAAATCCGGTTCTCTCTTAACGGTAAATTGATCTGAACAGAAAAGAAAGCAGGAAACTGTACTCGAGAATCTGATGTGAAATAATAAAAAGCAAAGCATCCGACTATATCGGATACTTTAAAATTTTAGCAGCAAAAGCTTTTTACAAAGGCTTGAACGCGATGGCATCAACCTCAACGAGCATTCCATCCAAAGCCAGTTTGGGTACCGGAATCAGTGTGCTTGCCGGAAAGGGATGGTTCTTCCATATTTTCTGCATCTCTTCTGTCCATATTGTAAGTTTCCCCTGATCGTGATCAACAATCAGGATGGTAATTTTCAGAACGTGATCAGTCGTAAGACCTGATGCTTTCAGGACATTGACCAGGTTTTGCAGAGCGGTTTTAACCTGAACCCGGAAATCACCCGAAAGGCTGTGCTCTGGACCTTCTCCACCACTTTGTCCGGAGATAAAGACATAATTCCCGTTGCCTGAAGCTGTTGCAGAGTGGGAGAAAGCAAATGACGTAGGGTCGAAAAGTCCTTCAGGGTTTTTATACTGGATCTTTGACATATTTTTTTGATTATGGTTGGTATGATGTTCAATTTTGGAACAGCCTGTCAATAATAAAATGAGGAATGGTAAGGTCAGGAAATGTTTTTTCTGGTGTGCCGTCCTTTTAAATTTAATCATGGGTGATAAAGAATTGATTGATTTGAAGTAATTGATTGACAGCAGCCTTAGACCAGTATCCCGCATTGTGGGCGCCGGGAGCCTCCTCATAGATATGAGGGATTTTCAACCGCATCAATTGCTCATGGAATTTTCTGTTTTGGGCAATCAAAGGATCGTCGGTTCCGCAGCTGATCAGGATCTTCTGTCGGCTGTTTTTAAATTTATTTATCTGTGAAATAGCCGTATATGGAGCCCATTTTTCAGGATTTTCTCCTAACAATTTAGGAATACCGTATTCTTTTCCAAAGGGAACGAAATCTATCACACCACATAAGCTCCCGATGGCCGTAAAAGTTTTCTGATGCCTTGCGCCAATGTACAGAGCGCCGTGTCCGCCCATGCTCCAGCCCATCAGAGCGGTTTTCGACTGGTCAGACGGGTAGTTTTTCTGAATGAAGCCGGTCAGTTCCTCAGCGATAAATGTTTCATATTGTAAATGCGGACTGTTTATATACCAGCTGTCATACTGCCCGTCCGGTAACACAAATATCATCTGCATTGCTTCGCTGAGGGTAGACAACGACGGAATATCCTTGGTTAATGTTCTTTTAGGATAGCCACTGTAGCCATGCAGTATGTATACTGTTGGCAGTTTCTTATCCGTACTTTCGGATGGATGGATCACAAGCGTTTTAATTTCCCTGTCCATAGAGGCACTGTAAATACTCACTGAATCTACTTTCTGGGAAAACATGTTGGTTCCGATGCAGATGACGACTAATGCAAATAATGATTTGACCATTGTAATTGATTTTTATAAAGACAAAGTTAGATGCCGGGATGCTCAAAATTCTTTACATATGTTGAGGGAATACAGAAGAGTTCAGGTATTTGAAATCCGTATGGCTATAAATCTGTTTTGTTTTATCTTTATGCGATGACAGCATTTTGGGAATTTATAAGCCGTTATTCCTTCCTCTCCGAGGAATCAAAGACAGCGTGGTCGGCATTTTTGAAACCCTCTAAAATAGTAAAGGGAGTTATCCTGTTGGAACAGAATGTTGTTCCGAAGGATATCTCTTTTGTAAGGAGCGGGCTGCTTTCGTATTACTATCTTAATGAAAAAGGGGAAAAAATAATTAAAAAGTTTTTCCCCGAAAACTCACTGGTCGCTTCCACCAGTGCTTTATTAAAACAGGAACCTGGCTTTTTTGCTGTTGAGGCCCTGGAAAATACCGAGCTGATCAGTTATTCATTTAGTGATTTCAGGAACCTGACCAAACAATATGCTGATATCGCAGATTTCTATATTACCTACCTGGAACGTCACTGGGTCATTGAAAAAGAGTTTGACGAGATTACTCTTAAATCAGCTGCCGCCAGGCAACGGTATTTGGAGTTTGAAAATAATTATCCTCAGTTGATCTCCCGCTTAAAGCTTCATCAGATAGCTTCCTATCTGGCCATTACGCCTACGCAGCTCAGCAGGATCCGAGCTGAACTTTAAAGTTAAACCTCAGACTCAGCATAGGGTTAATGCAGGGAAATAATCTGCATGATCTGCTCATCTGCAAGTTAAAGAATGGTTGTGTTATCGGATATGGAGTTGGAGAGTAAGAGAGTAAGAGAGTCGGAGAGTGGGAGGGTTTGAGGGTTTGAGTGGGGTATAACCACAATAGTTACAACAGTTTTTTTGACACGTAAGAATTTTTGAAGCTGATAGCTTTGGAAAGAGGAAGACCACAGAAGCTTCTAAAAATCTACGATTTTTATAATTCGTGAAAGAAATCTGCTAAATCCGCCCATCTGCGAGCATTTATAGCTCACGGCATGGTTTATTTAAGATAAACTAACACAATAGATGATTGGATAGAACCAGGCAAATTAACCATTCTCCATCTCCTGCACTGATCGACATTAAAAAAAATTAATTTCACACTCATACCATCTTAATAAGGTCATGATACATTTGCTATAGAAAAACAATCAGAATGTATAATGTAAATTTTAATAAGATGAACAACACTGTTTTAAACCAAGGGAAAAAAATAGCCGCAGTCGTATTTTTAATGACTGCCGCAGTCGTAAACGCTCAGGTTCAGCCTCCGGTTCCCCCGAAAGAACCACGTCCGGGAATGGAAAGACCGGGGCCGGGACCGCGTCCGGAGGAGGTGAGAGAAATCACAACGCTTTCCGGAACTGTTTCCAAAATGGTTACCAATGATGATTTTGTCTATGACGGATTCTATCTGAACAGCAACGGAGGCCAGGTTCTCGTGAAGTTCCCGCCACATTTGGGAAACCAGATCACGGCATTAACCAAACAGGGTAGCCAGATCAGCCTCAAAGGGGTCGCAGATGTTGCTCCTAACGGCGAAAAATCGTTCCGCATGAACAGCATAACGGCCAATGGGAAAACCATTGAAGATACACCGCCGGCCGTTCCGCAGACGCCGCCTCAGGAGGTCTCTGTAACGGAAAGCGGAACGATCACCGATCTTCAGAAAAATAAGGAAGGCGATGGCGTGGTAGGGATCTTTGTGGATAATACCCTGCTCAAAATGCCGCCGCACATCTATCGGCAGCTGGGGCAGGCTTTAGTAAAAGGAGCGAAAATCTCCTTCACCGGATTTAAAAAGCCGGACAATTCCGGTGAAGTGGCAGAGCGGAAATTCAACATCGTGCGTGCAAGGACGATCAGCGTCAACGGGAAGGAATATGCCCTGTAAAATCTAACTGAATCAACAGTAAAAACCTGATCAGATTTTCGTAATTTGCTCAGGTTTTTCATTATCATACAATGGTTTTTAAACAAACAACATATCATCTATCGAAAATAATATTTATTTTTTTTGCGGTCTGCTGTCTTGGCGGCTGTGAGAAAAAACCGCCGTTACCGCCGCCCGTTCCGCCTCTGGAAATTGAAAAGCCGGTGCAGCTGGATGGCCAAGTGATACGATACAAAACCACTCCTGAAGGCAATATTGATCAAATGATCCTGGATCAGGGTAACCAGCAATCCGATATCCATTTTCCGCCCCATCTGGCCAGGCAGATCCTGGAGATTGCACAACCCGGTGCTTCCATCCATCTGAAAGTGTCCCGGAGAGACCGCGGTTATGAGCTGATCTCCGTTTCTTCGGAAGACGGTAACAACAGGTTTGACATACAGGGCATATTACCGCCAAAACCCAGCCCGGGAAAGGAAATTAGGATTAAAGGAGCGGTTTCCGAATTCATCAGGAACCGCCGGAATGAAACCACCGGATTTGTGGTCGGAAAGAAAACGGTAATGCTGAATCCTGAAGAAAGCAGGATATTAGCACCATTATTGATCAAGGCTACCCAGGTGGAAGTAACTGCTATGGAACGGGATGCAAACGATGGGACCATCAATACCCTCCGGTTTCCGCCGGTGAAGATGAAGGAGATTACCATTGACAGTATTGTCTATAAAATACGCTGACTATGAGGATACTGATTGCTGAAGACGAAAAAAAACTGGCCGGTTTTATACAGCAGGGCCTGTCACAGGCAGGCTACCAGACGGAGGTCTGCAATGACGGCTCGGAAGCCCTGGAAACGGCCGTAAAAAATGATTTTGACCTGATCCTCCTGGATCTGATGCTGCCAGGGATCAACGGTTTTGATTTCCTGAAGAACCTGCGGGCTTTCGGAGTGGAAACGCCGGTGATCATCATCAGTGCCATTGCAGATTCCAGACAGGTGGTGCAGGGGCTGGACCTGGGTGCCGCGGATTACATCAGGAAACCTTTTGAATGGGAAGAACTGCTGGCCAGGATCCGTACGGTAAGCCGATTTTCCGGCTCGAACGGACAGCAGAAAATAAAAATTGAGGACTTGGAAATCGATATTCCTTCCCGGAAAGTGAAAAGAGGGGATACCGAAATTGAGCTGACTTCCAAAGAATTTGTCCTGCTGGAATACCTGGTCCGGAATGCCAATCTCGTCCTCACCAAAAACCAGCTGCTGGAAAATGCCTGGAATATGAACTTCGATCCGGAAAGCAATATTGTGGAGGTCTATATGCATCAGCTCAGGAAAAAGATCGACAAAGGCTTTGATAAACAGCTGATCAAAACCGTAATCGGAGCCGGCTACATGCTGAAAGGCGAAAAACCATAACCCATGAAAAACCGGCCGACATCTTTCTTTTATCAGAGCCTGCGGTTCCGTTTCGGGTTGCTGTTCAATTCGCTGCTCTTCCTGTGCGTCAGCATCATCGTCTACTCACTGTATGATAATGCCAAAACAGAACTGGACCGCAGTTTCTCGCTCCAGCTGTCGTCTGCGGCCAATACGGTGCTTCAGAAAACCGACATCAATCCCATTGCTGTTCCGTTGCCCAAAAACGGGGAGTTTTTCAGGATCACTTATGATAATAAGGTAAAGAAAACCCAGCTGATCAATACCCTTCCGGAAGATGTCGCAGATAAAGAAAAATGGAGGATGGTTTCTTTAAAAAAATACCCCGAAAACGGCGGCAGTATATCGGTGGATTTTGCCCTGTCGGCAGAGAACTACCATTCTGCGGTCCGGAAACTGAGGCGGTTGCTGTACATCTATCTTCCGGTTGCGTTTCTGGTATCTTTCTTAGGCGGTTACCTGCTGTCCGGATTTTTCCTGAGGCCGCTCCGCCGGATTATCCATAACGCCAGCAAGGTGGACCTGGAACACATTACCCTGCTGTCCAAGCCACAGGCCCGGGACGAATTTTACCATCTTACCGATGCACTGAACCGGATGCTGATGCGGATCGATGAGCAGGTGAAACAGCAGGCAGCTTTCTTCACCACGGCTTCCCACGAACTGCGGACACCCATCAGCAACATGCTTACAGAGCTCCAGATCTTCAACCGTGCTTCCCTGGATTCAGATACCCGGAAGTTACTCGATAATCAGGAGCAGGAAGTGAAACGCATGAAGGCCCTGGTGGATAATTTCCTCTGGATGAGCCAGATCGAATCCGGGAACCTGCGGACGAACAGGTCTGAAATCGACCTCGCAGAATTAGTGCTGGAAATTTCAGAAGGTTTTGCGAAACAGATGGCCATCAACGGCCA
This sequence comes from Chryseobacterium camelliae, assembly GCF_002770595.1. Lineage (NCBI taxonomy): Bacteria > Pseudomonadati > Bacteroidota > Flavobacteriia > Flavobacteriales > Weeksellaceae > Chryseobacterium > Chryseobacterium camelliae. The sequence continues at coordinate 3,769,383 of NZ_CP022986.1, forward strand.
GCGGTTCAGGATTGAATTTTCACCGGTGGATGGTGACTTTACCATATCAGCAGATAAAAACCAGGTGGAAGTGATCATTAAAAACCTGATTTCGAATTCTGTAAAATATATCAAAGGTGATCCCATCATTGATATTCGGGTCTTCCAGGATAAGAAGAAAGGCATCATGATTTCCAATCCCATCAGCCGGAACATAGAAGATCCCGAAAAGCTGAAAGGCCAGTTCCTGCGGGATACCTTTCATAAAGACGGTTTCGGCCTCGGCCTTTGGATCTCCGATATCCTGAGCGGGAAAAATAAGGCAAAGCTTTCGCTCGGTTCTGTGGATCAGAGGTTTTGTGCAACAGTGGAGTTTGATGAATGATAGTGGATATAAAATCCAGAGTAATGATAAAAAACAACCACACAGAAAGAGCCCGGTAAGAATACCGGGCCCCGTACAAAATACTTAACTAAATAAAAAGTCCAATTTTTTGAGGCATTGGTGTAGAAACCACCTCTTATACATTTTAATGTACAGTTTCCTCAATGCCAATCTGACCCAGCAGCTTTTGTTTGATGTTGCACACGCTTGTTGGGTCAAGTCCTGCTGTAACGGCGTTGAGGAAGTCAATTACACCAATTTCTTCGAAATAAGCATTGATATGCTGGTATAAAATCTGACCGACAAAATTACATGCTGCCAGTGAATTTGGAGTTGATGAGCAGGTGCTGTCGGGACAGTCATCTTTGATCATCGGGCCATTTTTGGGTAAGGCTGTCTGAAAGGTGCCGGCAAATTGCCCCAGTCTGTCAGGGTCAGAACAGGTGTAGGGATTAACCAGTCCGTTTAAGGATAACAGAGTTGTATTAAGTAAAGTTAAAATATCTTTAACTGCTGCGGGCGTATCTAGTTGATCACCATAAATGGTATCAATATACGGCTTAAAACCTTTTGACCATACCTGAGGAACGATGTCCAGGCTATTCCATATTTTACAGTTGAACTGCTGCCATTTCACGGCAGGTGCAACAGCTTGTGGCGGGAAAGTGGTGTGCAGGTAATCCACATAATCGCTGTTGCCTACATCCGGGCCTGCAAGGGCGTAGGTTCTTGTTGTCCAGTTTTGGCTTGTAGCCTGCGCAGGTATTTTGGAAAAGGAAGTATGGGCACCAAAAAGGATAAGTGCCAGTGCCGGTGATAATGCTCCTCCCAGGCTGTGTCCGGCCACCGTGATAATGGCGTTCGGGTCATTGAGTGTGGCGAAGTAGTCTGTAATCGAATTACCGGAGTTCAGGCCAAGCAAAAGTCCGATACCCTTTAAGGTACCATGAGAAATTTTGATGGTATTGGGCTCCGAACTATAAGGCCAGTCTGCAATTTTGCCGCCCAACAAATCTTCATCCATTTGATCAAAGACAGATGTTGTTTTAGTACCCGCAACAGATACCACATATTCGTTGGCACCCGCAACGGTCTGGCTGGGATACTTGAACACGAGCATCGTATTCGTGGCCGTTGCAACGCCGTTCTTGATATCCTTAGGTTCTACTACAACATAAGGTCCCCAGGCTACGGTAACATCTACCGGAAAATCAGCTGCAGCGATAATTTTGGGCAGTTCTTTGTCAAAGCTGGTCTGGATGGCCTGTGCAGCCGAAACCGGATCAGTAACATCTTTCTGCTGAGGGGCGAAATTCGAGATCATGGACATGATGAAGGTCATCTGATAATCATTGTAAGTCATGTGGTTATAGTTTTTATGTTAAAAATTAATAATGTACGAATGGAATCTTTATTTTGAATGTTGATAGACGACATTTCCGCCCAGCCAGGTTTCTTCTACCTTAATATTCCGCATGTTCATGCTGATTTTGTCCTGGGGCATGCTTAAGGGATCTTCTGCAAGGATAATGAAATCTGCAAAATGACCTTTGGGTAAGGAGCCTGCCCATTTTTCGGCATAACATTGCCATGCTGCATCATACGTGGCTGCGCGCAACGCTTCTTCAGCCGTCAGGCATTCATCCTTATTCAGGACAGGGGAAAGATCGTAATCCGGTGGAAGCGCTTCCATCACACGGGTAATGGATTGTTCCATCATTCTTAAGGGTCCGATGGGGGTTACGGTATGGTCGCTGTGCAGGGAGATCCTTAATTTCTTATCCAGGGCAGATTTACAGAGGTCCAGCATATTTACCTTATCGTTGCCATCCAATTGCTGGCCTTTGAAGATCATATTCTTAAAGACGAATCCCCAATAGCCGACATGGCCGATTAAAAAACTGGGCGAAATGCCTAATTCCGCCATTTCATCAAGCTGTCGGTGTTCGCTGAATAAAGAGCAATGCTCGATGCGGTTGCGGAGCGGAGTTCCTGCATATAATTTAAGGGCCTCACGATAGGCATCTATGGTAAGGGTGACTGCCTTGTCGCCGTTGGCATGGATCATCAGTGGCCAGCCTTTATCGATCATAATCGATTTAATCAATGCCGGATAGGTTTCCTGCGGCTTGAAATCAAAGATACCGGCCTTATTGGTTTCCGGAGGACAGGCATAATCCTCCGACTGGTATCCGGTAAGTCCCTGATTTGATCCGTCTGCGACTACTTTTACATGCCCGAAATAAAGGTCACTGTATTGTTCCGGAGCCTGATATGGTGGTAGGGCCGGGAGCGCTGCTGCACTTTCGCAATATCTGGCACCGCCTAATCTTACCCGCAATCTTTTTGAATCTATGTAAGGGTTGAGGTAACTCAGATATTCATCATTCAGTATGGCATCATACATCGATGTTACGCCCCTTGAATTCGCCTCGGCAAAAAAAGCATCCAGGTTATCGTTCATATGGGTGTGCGCCAATGCGAGAATCTGTGCTTTAAATGTGCCGAAGGCATATAAAAGGCCCTTCTCTTCCTGTAACAGGCCACGGCCTTTTTTCTGGAATTCCTCCTCGGTAGGATATCCATCCTTTTTCAGGCCGGCTTCGTTTTTAGCATAGACCTTAGAGATTGCAGGGCTGTTGATATAAACCGTATGTCCGGAGGCGCTAATGACCATAATGGGTATGGTTTCACTTACATCGTTTAAAAACGTATAATCAATGTCTTTAAAGTGATCCGGAGAGTAGGGAGCCAGCAAAGCGGGATCGAGTCCATTGGCGAATAAGACGGAGTCTTCGGATTCCTGTGGCAGATTGGCCTTCAGGGTTTCCTTTACCCAGTTTTTGTCATAACCCTGCCGGATGTTCTGGCCGTCAAACGGGCCAACATCTGCAAAAGAAGCCATCAGTCCGGAAAAGACCACGTGTATATGAGGCTCGAAAAGGCCAGGCAATAAGGTCTGGTTAGGTTCGAGGTTCCTGACCGTATAGTTACCTTTAAAATTAACATCCATTTCCTGTATCACAGAGGAAAGACTGCCGTTGGAAACTACCCGGCCTTCCGCGAACCCGATAGCTTCTACGATGTCGGCCTTACCGTCTGTCATAGGCCTGATAATACCCCCTGTAAATACGATCGGTGCAGGCTGTACAACTTCAGGTTTCTTCTCAGGCAGGTTGGCCGTCAGTAACGCCAGGTTCTCCGGCCCGAAAAGATCTTCTTTTAATAAGGTGACAACGGGATTGGTACATGCGCAAAAACACATGTGATCGTGATGGTGATCGTGGTTTTTCATTTTTAAAAAGTTTTATGGTTGGTAGTTTTAATGTCTAAATGGTCTGTTTTAAAGGTTATTTAATGTAAAAAATATCATATTAAATAAGATCGTATTAATTTTTTTAACAAAAATAGGCGTTGCCAAACAATCTTCATTCAGTATTTTCCCTGAAATTGTATTGAGGATGTATTGGCTGTTGTTCATGAAGATTTTTGTATTGTGTAGCTTATTCGTCTGTGAAAAAGATAGAATATGGCAGAAAAGATGCACGAGTGTGACGCTGGCGCAAACGGGGCGGGTTTGATGAGGGGTAGCACTTTTCCATTCGGACCTTATTTAATGTATAAAAGAGACATTTATTTTCGCTCATAAAAAACTTTTTAATAAAAATTTTACAAAAGAACACTGAAATAGATGGAATGATAAAAGAAAATATGGCATTTTGGGATAAAAATGAAGAATTAGGATATCCTCATCAGGATTAATATTAAGTGAAAACCTGAAATTAAGTGACGTATTTGTCAAAAATATCAATGATTAAGTAGATTTATATTAAGAGTTAGTTTTTAGTAGGTCATCAACATTTATATCTAACGCAATACAAATTTTCAACAAAGTAGAAAACAAAAAATCTTCTTTACCATTTTCGATGTCACTAATTTTTGATCGATCAATTTTACCAGCTAAATCTGCCAATTGCTGCTGGGACATGTTTTTTTCTTTTCGCTGATCTCTCAAGTTTTTACCTGCTGTTTTATAGATCGATACAAATTTTTCATCCATATTAAAAAAAAATATTGTGGTTTTATTACCACATTTAAAAACTATTATTATATTTGTTCAAGCGATTATAAAAACAGATGGTTAATGTGTAACCATTCAAAGATGTATCTCGTTCCGCAAAGTCCTATTTAGCAGACGAGAGAATTGTGAAATCAAAAGTTCCTTACTTTTGCCTGATCCTTATGCTAACATACGTCATCAAACTTTTGATCTTTGAAGACTTATTTCTTCTCCTTCTTTGATATTTGTTCGTAAGTCAAAGATTTTTCGCTTTCCCATTTTGTACTTTCAATAAGATCATGAATATTGATGCGAAGTAATTTTGCAATAATATAAAATTCTTCTAAGGATGGCTGTCTTTTATTGTTTCTCCACAAGGATATAGTGGACTCTGATTTATTTAAAACAGCGGCTAATGTCCTGTTTTTTACACCCCTCTCGTCGAAAACTTCTTTTAGTCTGTTTAATTTCATAAAATTTAATCGAAAAAAGTTTTGCGTTTAACGTAAAACTTTATATATTTGTAATTATTAACAAGCGAAAATTCAACAGTTTAAAAACTGTATGAATAACGATGTCACTCGTTCTAAATCCGCCAGATTGCCACGAGTTGACGAGTGTTCGCCTGATACTGGTATTTTGTATATTTGCAATATTCCAGTAGGGCGTACCTCGTTCATACTTTGAGGCAGCCTTTTTAAAAGGACGGTTTCTGGCGGAACCATGATCAGAGTTGCGAGGTCGTCCTACTGCGTTTTAGGATTTCTCCACAAAAGCATCGTTCCATAAAAAACATATTCAGATGAGAACGACATTTTCAACCCAGCTGCTGATCGGCCCACCGGAATAACCGGAGCCTTGCAGCATAACAGCCTATAGCTCCGTACCCCAACTGCCTGCCGATGCAGGAAGCCGGGATACAATCCCACTTAAAACCACCGCCACCCGAAATTCCTTTCAGCTGAAAGGAAAGCCGGGCTACGCTTCAACTCAACCCTTAAAAGTACTGGCTTTCTTTCAATATTCCAAATTATTTTTCAGCACAAAAGGAATGTACAAGTGGATGGTTTGTGTAGCGCAGAAGGTTAAGGAGCTGTTCAGCATTCAGTGAGTGGTGTTTTTAGAGTGTACCGGCCATTGCAGCCGCGTATATTTTGCTTTCCGATGCCCGGCGGATTCCCTGCTTTGATCCTCAGGTTACCCTTGTTCTTTTTTCCAATGGGCATCAGGAAAGCTTTTACATTCTGTTTAAAAAATCAGGCCACATCACCTTTAAAAATAAAAAGGCCCTCCCTGCAAACAGTTGACCCTGCGCAGAAAGAGCCGCGTGTTTAATCGCATAAACATTTCAGAAGTATGAAAAAAAACTTTTGCAGGCACTGCCTTGTCCCGAAAACATCGGTTTCAATTCTGCCCAATCCGGGATTCCGGTTAAACACTTGCATCATACGCTGATCACTTGAATCCGTTAAACCCAACTTAATCTACTTAATTATGAAAAAGGACGCAATAGATACTCATCAAAGTTTCAGGAAAGTCGGTCAGAAACATTCCGGGCTGAGGCTTGTGAAGAAATTTTTCCGGGACCATGACCTGGTGTCAGCCAAAAATACCCTGTCACAAATTACTTCCAGCGCTGTGGATCGCCATACCCGGATCCGCCCGGAACCTTCCGCCGTGTTGGATTTCTACCTGTCGGTCAAATCGTTTATCCGCGGGTGTTATTTGCTACAATTCAGGCATAAGAAATGGCTGCTGAGCGAACCGCAGGAAGCTGTTTCCCGTTTGATGCTGGGCTCGCTTTCTGAGCAGGAGTATGCGTATCCTTTCCGGGTGTTCAAAAATGCCTTCCGGGAGTATGACATCACCGATTTCGACCGTTTCATCGCCGAAGCGTCGTACTTTTCGCTCGGCGTGTATGACGGGCAGCCAGGCGGAAATGTGGTGGCGCCTTTTATACATTTGAACAAAATGCTGGATGCGTCGTGGGTGGTGTTGGAGCGGGTTGAGGGGTTTGAGGGTAGGAGAGTTTCAGGGTTGTAGCGTCATTGTAGTGTAAGGGAGTCGGAGAGTTTCAGGGTTGAGTGAGGATTAACCACAATAGTTACAAAAGTTTTTTTGACACATAAGAATCAGAAAAATAAAAGCTTTGAAAATATTAAGAGCACATAAGTTTTTAAAAATCTACGATTTTTAAAGTGTGTGAAAAAATCTACGTGATCTGCTTCTCAACGAGAGCATAAAACCACAACAGTCACAAAGTTTTTTGACACATTAGAATCAGGAAGAAAACAGCTTTGAAAATATTAAGAGCACATAAGTTTTTAAAAATCTACGATTTTTAAACGCGTGAAAAAATCTGCGTTATTTGTTGATCTACGGGAGTTTAAACCACAACAGTCACAAAAGCTTTTGACACTTAAGAATTTTTAAGATTAAGAGCTTTGAAAATATTAAGAACACATAAGTTTTAAAAATCTACGATTTTTAAACGCGTGAAAAAATCTGCGTTATTTGTTGATCTGCGGGAGATTAAACCACAACAGTCACAAAAGCTTTTGACACTTAAGAATTTTTAAGATTAAGAGCTTTGAAAAGAGAAGAACACCTAAGTTTTAAAAACCTACGGTTTTTATGTGCGTATAAAATATGTTCTGTTTGCCGGAAATAGCGGTTGGGAAAAGTCTACTCCTCCGGAGGGGTGGCGAAAATTCAGAAAATTTTTTGACGGGGTGGTTTAATGATCCTGAATTAGAACATGCTGCAAAGTTTTTGACACATAAGAATCATGAAGATAAAAGCTTTGAAAACAGGAGAACACATCAGTTTTTTAAACCTACGATTTTTTAAAGTACATGAAAAAATCTGCGTGATCTGCTTATCAACGAGAGGATAAAACTACAACAGTCACAAAAGCTTTTTTAACACATAAGAATCAGGAAGATAAAAGCTTTGAAAATATTAAGAACACAGAAGTTTTAAAAATCTGCGGTTTTTAGGTGCGTGAAAAATACATCTGTGTAATCTAAGCGGTCTGTAGGAAAAAGGTTCGACGTTCACTGAGGATGAAGCAAATTTTAACAGGAAAATGCCGTGTTTAAACCGATAAAAAAGGTAATATTGTATAAAAACACCGTATGAAAATATTTGATTCACATTTCCATATTATCAATCCCGACTATCCACTGGTAGAAAACAATGGCTATTTACCGCCGGCTTTTAAGGTAGAGGATTACCAGGCATCTATAAAAGAACACCAGGTCATGGGTGGAGCCGTAGTGTCCGGGTCTTTCCAGGCATTTGATCAGCACTACCTCATCGATGCCCTGAAACGCTTAGGCGGGAATTTTTTCGGTGTCGCCAATATACCGGTGAACATCAGTGATGAGGAATTGGAAACCCTGGATAAAACTGGTGTTGTAGCCGTACGCTTCAACATTAAACGAGGCGGTTCTGAAAAACCGGAACATATTGGACGCCTATCCAACTACCTCTATGAAAAACTGAACTGGCACACAGAATTGTATGTCGACAGCAAAGACCTTAAAGACCTGAAAACAGTACTGGCCAGCATCCCGAAATTTTCCATTGACCATTTAGGCCTTTCCAACGAAGGATTAGATGATCTGTATTACTGGGTTGAAAAAGGGGTCAAAATTAAAGCGACAGGATTCGGGAGGATCGATTTTGATCCGGTACCGGTCATGAAACAGATCTACAGCATCAATCCGGATGCGCTGATGTTCGGGACTGACCTGCCTTCCACCCGTGCAAAAGTACCCTTCACGGAAAAAGATATTCAGGTGATCAGGGATCATTTTTCCCGCGAAGAACAGGAAAAAATATGCTTCACCAATGCCGCTGAATGGTACGGAATGAAAATATAGCCTTGTTGTACATATAAAAATCCTAAAAGTCCTGTTTTAAAAACAGGATGGACTCGTTTATTTTAAAAATCTGCGGCTGTTAAATGCATGAAAAAATCTGCTGATCTGCAGGAGAATAAAAACCACAACAGTGACAAAAGTTTTTTTTAACACATAAGAATCATGAAGAAAACAGCTTTGAAAACAGTAAGAACACATAAGTTTTTAAAAATCTATGATTTTTAAACGCATGAACAAAAAACTGCGTAAACTGCTGATTTGCGCGAGAATAAATACCACAACAGTCACAAAAGTTTTTAGCACATAAGAATCATAAAGAAAAACAGCTTTGAAAACATAAGAACATAGAAGCTTTAAAAACCTGCGTTTTTTATGGTGGATGAATTGAACGGTTTACTTATTAATTTTTGACGGAGCGATTTATTATGATCAGTAAAGAATGATAACCGTCCAAATAGGTACTGCTATTTTGAATATTCTGAAAGATTAAGTATCTTAATCTCTGAAATGACCAACCCCTCATCAATAGAGTGATTTGATGATGAGTCCTTTGCCGGTCCTGTATCTTGATGAATTCATTCAAATACATGTCCAGTAACAGGAGGAGTTTAAAAGGAGAATTAAGGTCAGGAATCCGGTAAGAGTAGAGCTGGTTTCTAATCCTGATGATCACCAGGTAGAAAACAGACAACACTAAATAGTAAATAAGGAACAGATGACATTAAATGAAATTGAAAAGGAACATGGATTCACCTATTCTGAGCTGTACAAGCGATTGGAACAGGACGGAATGCTTGATGTAGGAGAATACGGCCCCGAATGGTACAGCACCGTTTATCCGAAGCTAAAAGAAAATCCCACGCTCTTATTGCACACCTATGATTTTGAATTGCTCAGTACAGATGCCGTGAATGAAGCCATCACAGAACTTGCCGATCCTGAAGACTACAGGCAGATCAAGCCGGAATTCAGATTTATACCCTTTGGCCAGAGCGGCGCAGGCGACCATTACTGTTTTTTTCTGAACGAACAGGACGGCGATGATATTCCTGTCGTATTGGTATGGCATGACAGCATCGAAGTCCATTATCTTGCCAGGAACCTTCAGGACTATATTTTCAGGACCCTGCTGACCGATATGTCTGAACAGGATATTTATAATGAGGTCAGCGATGAAGAATTCAGGAGCAATCTGAGCCATGTCCTGAAAACGCATACGAAATACCTGACCGAAACCCAGGCCGGTATTTTACAGGATGTATTTTCAAGAGAGATCATGGACTATGAAGTTGAAATGCCGGGAGGACGGAAAGAAAAGCAAAGAGGGCTGTTAACCGATACGGAATTGCATACAATACTGGCAGAAACGATTCCGTTTGAAAAAATGAATGTAACATTTGAATATGCTGATGAATAAAAAGACCGCAAGGAAGAACTTACAGAGGCTGTAATATAGTGGCAGCCGGTGAGTGTACCATATAATCATTGATAAAAGCATTGGGATTGATCTCAATGCTTTTTGATTATAGATGAAAACCTATATTTTCTTGCAGTTCTGTGCAGAAGTCATCAGGATCTGCCCATGCATCCGAATGGATTGTCTTCCAGGTTAAGAATAATGCCACATCCGTATTTTTTACCTGTTTAATCCTTATCCGGGAACAGCCATAAAAAAAGAGCGGTAAAAACCGCCCTATGACTCATTTTGTAATTTAAAGGTAAACGCAGCCGCAGCCTGTTTCCCACTCATCACAAATTCTTTTAGGTTCCATACAGTACGGACCTGCACCTTTGATGGCAGACAATTCTTTTTTGTCTAATTTTTTTAGATTTTTCATAATGATTAATATTTTAATTTGCTGATTACGAATATAAAAAAAAAATCAATTGATCCGTAAATATGTGATTTAAATTTGAAGTTCCGCCAGTTTTTTCGTCAGTTTCCGTGCATGGAGCCTTGCTTTTGCTTTGATATCTTCTTCGGTATATCCTGCATTCACCGAGGTTCCGTGGAAATAGACCGGATCTGTGTATTTCATTCCGGCATAGTAGGCTGTCTGCTCCAGGTTTTTGCAGAATTCATGGACCCTGAAATGATGTTCTCCCAGGGGATTGTATTCACGTTCAGGAGCGCCCACGGTAAAGCTCGGGATGAAATATTTGTCCTTGAGCTTGCCGCCCTGTGAACCGTACGCAAACTGGTATTCAAAAACAGTATCGAACCAGTGCTTTAAAATTGCCGGCATCGAATACCAATAGAGCGGATATTGGAAAATGACCGCTTTATGCCTCAGCAGGGCTTCCTGTTCAGCCCTGGCATCAATATGATAATCCGGGTAAAGATTGCCAAGGTCCCTGATTTCAACTGCCGGATCGCTGATTTTAAGTTCTTCAATAATCGTCCTGTTCGCCAGGGACTTTTCAATATCGGGATGCCCGAGAATAACGAGTGCCATAATGTGTATTTTAGTTGGGTACTATCTAATTGATAGTTGCAAAATTATTTTGAGTAGGTTACATTTGCAATACCTATCTCTTTGGATAGGTGGAAAACATGAAAAAAGAGTGTACCGGCAGTCAGGTGAAATTAGGAGACAAAGTATATCCGTGCACGGTAAGCCTTGCGATGGGCCTGGTAGGAGGGAAGTGGAAAACCGTGATCCTTTATCACCTGAAAGAGGGTGGGAAAAGATACAGTGAGCTCCGGAAAGAGCTGTTTTCGGTTACGGAAATGACGCTGAGCCTCCAGCTGAAGCAGCTGGAGAAGGACGGACTGGTTTCCAGAGCGGTTTTCGGGGAGAAGCCGCCTGTAAAAGTGGTGTATTCGCTCACCGCATTCGGCGAGACCTTTATTCCTGTCCTGGATGCCATTACACAGTGGGGAAACGGGATTGCAGAGAAAAAAGGTTCTTTTACAGGATAGAGCTGTCCTGCAGTCGGTGATCGAAAAGATGAAAGAGTATTTTTATATCAAATAGGCAGTAAGGGATTATTATATTAAATCATAGCTCATGAATACGGCCGTTTCCGTAGAGCCTTCATAGCGCTTGGAGTTCCATCCCGTAATGGAAAAGCCACAGTTCTGGTAGAATTTTACCGCAGGATAATTGGTATTCTGCGTTTCCAGTTCCACGATGCGGCAGCCCAGTAAACGTGCTTCCCGGTTAGCGGCCTTGATCAGCATCCTTCCGATGTTCTGCCCCCGGAAAGGTTCACTTACCAGCATGTTTTCTATGACAAGGCTCCTTGTTCCGGCCCTGAAGCTGCAGATGGCCCATCCGATGAGTTCATTCTGGTAAAATGCCCCGAAAGAATGGCCTTCGCTGATGATGGTATTCAGCACTTCTATGTCATACTGTTTCCAGTTTTTCTGATAAGGCTGGTTCTTCTCCCTTAAGATCATTTCAAATTCATTGGGGGTTTCTATGCTGCAGACAGCAAGGATTTTGTCTGTGGTGTAGCCGTTCAGTCCCCAATCGGGTAAAGGGTCATAATTGAGTTTCCCCAACGACCTGATGTCTAGAAATCCTTCCGGATCAATTTTATGTGCGTGCATAATGATAGATTGACAGGAAACTTCCTGTCCTGTATTTAAATAAAGCGGTACGATACTGGCATTAAATTTAAATAAAATTTCACATTTATAAACTTGTAAAACCCGTAAATTTGCGCAACAATAAAAATATACGGGATGCTAAGGAAAATTTCGCTTGCGGCAGCCGCTGTACTGTCCGTAATCACAATCAATGCTCAGAAGAATAAAAATACCCGGCTGGAAAGGCCGAAACTGATGGTCGGCCTGGTGGTGGACCAGATGCGATGGGATTACCTGTACCGTTTCTATGATAAATTCGGTAACGACGGGTTCAAAAGATTGCTTAATACAGGATATTCTTTAAACAATGTCCATATCAATTACGTACCTACCGTAACGGCGATAGGCCATACCAGTATTTACACGGGTTCCGTACCGGCGATTCATGGGATTGCGGGGAACGACTGGACAGATAAGGAAACCGGAAAGAATGTGTATTGTACTACCGATGAAAGCGTAAAGCCGGTAGGTACTGCCAATACAAAAACAGGAAGCCATTCCCCGAAAAACCTCTGGTCTACTACGGTAACTGATGAGCTGAAGCTGGCGACCAATTTCCAGGGAAAAGTAATCGGGGTTTCTTTAAAAGACAGGGCATCGATCCTTCCGGCAGGCCACACGCCGAACGGCGCGTTCTGGTTTGATGATTCCACCGGGAATTTCGTCACCAGCAGCTGGTACATGAATGACCTGCCTCAGTGGGTAAAATCGTTCAATGCCCAGAACCTTCCGGACCAGCTGGTTGCCAACGGCTGGAATACCCTGCTGCCGATCGGTGAATATACCGAAAGCAGCCCGGATAATTCCTCATGGGAAGGTCTTTTGGGAAGCGCTAAAACACCAACGTTCCCGTACAGCAACCTGGCAAAGGATTACCAGGCTAAAAAAGACAATATCCGGTATACGCCTTTCGGCAATACCCTTACCCTGAAACTGGCAGAGGCTTCTATCGCCGGAGAACAGCTGGGTGCGGATCAGATCACCGATTTCCTGGCCATCAACCTCGCGTCTACCGATTATGCAGGGCACAAATACGGTCCTAATTCCATTGAAGTGGAAGACGTCTATCTAAGGCTGGACCGTGATCTTGCCCAGTTCTTTAACTATCTGGACACAAAAGTAGGAAAGGGGAAATATACCATTTTCCTTTCTGCTGACCATGGCGGAGCCCACTCTGAAGGTTTCCTGCTGGAACATAAAATCAATACCGGCTTCTTCGGGGAAACCACCCAAAAGGACATCAACCTGAAGCTGAAAGAAAAATTCGGGGTAGACAACCTGATCAATGCTATTGATAATTACCAGGTTTATTTTGACCGAAAGCTCCTGGCTGAGCATCAACTGAAGCTGGAAGAAGTCGTGGATTTTGCCGTAACCGAGATCGAGAAAGATCCTACAGACCTTTATGCCGTATCTGTGCTGAAAGTGCAGCAGGCTACCATTCCTGAACCGATCAAGCAAAGGATCATCAACGGGATCAACAGGCAGCGCAGCGGGGATATCCAGCTGGTCGCACACGATTCCATGCTGCCTTCTTACGCCAAAACCGGAACATCACACAGTGTATGGAATTCTTATGACTCACATATCCCCCTGATCTTTATGGGGTGGGGAATAGAGCATGGAGAAAGCAACAAAGCCTATAACATGACGGATATTGCGCCTACGGTTTCTGCACTGCTAAGGATCCAGTTCCCAAGCGGGAATATCGGGAATCCTATCACGGAAGTGATCGGCAGATAGATAACAGGTAATATGAAATGAAAATCCTTAGCTTCAGCGGCTAAGGATTTTTTATGTTAATAATAGATTTTACTGTTGTCGAGCCTCACCAGCTTTTCACGTTCCATTTTCTTGATGGTCCGGATCACCGTCTCGGTGCGCAATCCGGTAAGGGAGGCTAATTGCTGACGTGTATACGGGATAAAGAACGAATAAGGTTCTTTATAGCCGAAATAAACCTTGATATGATCGAAGAATTTTTTCAGCCTGGAAAAAGGATTCATCATAGAAAGCGGGGCAGACATCACATATTTATAATGCATCCTGTCTGCCGTATAATTGTAGACGCTCAGCATAAGGCTGGGCTTTTGGGTAACAAGATCATGGAACCTGTTTTTTTCTATTTTAATAATGTCGCATTCCGTTACGGCAATCGCATTAATTGCATATTCCTTATCTGTAAAAAGATACGTTTCGGCAAAGCAATGACCTTCAAAAGGAAGCCCGTGGATAAATTCTTTACCATCTTCATGAAAATTGGTCAGTTTAACCGTCCCGGTCCTGATCTGAAAATAAAATTTTGTAGAGCTCCCTTCGTGAAAGATAAATTCGCCTGGTTTATAATTCTGGGTTTTTGCTCCATGAGAAAACAGCAAGTTTTCACAAATTACCATATGTGTTGTATTATTTCTATAAAGGTATTAAATAAATATTATGTTAAGCAAATAATAATGTACCACAGAAGTGCCACTTGTGTTTAAAATTTTCCCATTTGATGCTGGTTTCACTGCCTATTATTCTCCAAAATAGAAGCGGTCTTCCCATCCGGGAAGACCGCTTATGTGAAGGAAGAATTGAGTCAGTTATTCTTCATCCTCATCTTCATATTGTTCGAGGTAATAGCTGAACGTGAAACCCTCTACTTCTTCCTCTGCTTCTTCCAGCGTAGCAAGAAGGTCTTCAAAGGTTTCCAGCTGGTCCACCGTCATATTAACGAATTCCAGGTTCAGCGGCATTTCCATTCCGCCCGTAATGATGTCGTACAGTGCATCCAGGTTATTCCCGAAATACTCCGGGAGCGTGCACTTTTCCTTCAGTTGCGCATAGAAGTCTTCATCATCTCCTATATCGCTGAAATCAATATATATATTCTTCATATCAGATAATTTTCCAGTTTTTATTCATTAAAAAAGTCTGGCACTTCCGGCAGAAACCCGTCTCTTCATCCGTCGGGTTCTTACCTTCTGCACTCCTCATAAAACATGTTTTTACAGGGCAGTGCTGTAGTCCCTGTGTATGGCCGAGCTCATGAACGGCTATTTTAAAAAGCTGTTCGTCAGTCTTATTTTTGCTCAGCCGGAATGAAGACGCTATACATGCATTTCCGGGTCTGTAGCCCAGGCCCATGATGCCGAAATCCCTGATGTCCCCTTTGGAGTAGACGTAAGGCCGATCACGACGGTCCTTTCAGGATGTATGTCCTTAACGGCTGAACCGCAATAATTAAAGGCTTGTCCTTACCGGCTTTTTCATGGTCTCCCGAACACGATAGAAACAGAATCAGGAACGAAAATCCTCATACATACGGCCAGAGGCTGATAACGATCTTTCCGAAAATCAGCCCGCTGTGTTTCAAAAACATTATTGCTTTTTAAAGCTTTTGTAATGGTCTTTGGTCAGATAAACATCTCCGTCCCGGGTAAAAACAATCCGGTCAGCATTTCTGCCGCCGCAATGGTAATTGACATCGGCTTCATAATACTCGGCTCCCTGCGGAAGGCTCCCTTCACGGTTCCCGAAACGGTCGCCTCCAATGGCTTTTCCCGGTAATATCTCACAGAGGTTTCCCTGAGAAGGATTCCAGCCTTTTGCCCTGGCTTCTTTCTTAGTGATATAATAGTCCGGCAGCCGGTGGTTCTGTTGTATATATCGGGTGACGGTCTGATCCCGGGTGAGCTCCTCAATGGATTGCTGAAAAGTTCCATCAGTTTCAGGACTTCCGGACATGCTTCCGTATTCAACCGATGCCGTATGGGAACGGTTGATGCTTCCGTTTTTAAAAGAAGTAATACCGTACATCAGCAGCATACCTGCCGCGAAACCTGCCAGTATAAAGAAAAGTGACCTTGTTTTACCGTTCATGTATTTTAAATTAAAAGTAAGGCAATATAGCAGTTTCCTGGATTTTTGTCAAACTTTTATACAGATATCGGATACCTGTTATTGCCTCCACTCCTCCGGAATGTCACAAACCGGGATAGGCACCATTTTGTGGCGTGCCGCTTTATGCATCCTGTCAAAGATCATAAATACCTCTTTGTCGCGCCCTTCGTATTCTTCAACAGCTTTAGTGCCGTATTCCTTCTGTATTTTTTCCAGTTCCGGATAGGTGGCGCCAATCTGGTCTTCATCAGTCCTCTCCGCATCCCATAATCCATCGGTTGGAATTGCATTCTTAATGCTTTCGATCAGGTCCAGGGCTCCGGCCAGCTGGTACACTTCCGTTTTGTACAGGTCTGCAATAGGGGAGACATCTACACCGCCATCACCGTATTTGGTATAAAATCCGATCCCGAAATCCTCCACCTTGTTTCCGGTACCGCACACAAGCAGCCCGTGAAGCTGTCCGAAATAATACAGCGTCAGCATCCTGAACCTGGACCTGGTGTTAGCAAGCGCTAAATTGTTGTTGGCATTTCCCTCCGCATGATCGCTGACAATGCCTTCAAAGCTTTCAAAAACCGGGGTCAGGTTTACCGTATGGCCTTTTACATTCGGAAACCTTCTTTTAAGATCCTCAATATGTTCTTGGGCGCGGTTCACCTGGTCGGCTTTCTGGCGGATCGGCATTTCAATAAGGAGGACATCCAGCCCTGTCATGGCGCAGAGTGTGGAAACCACTCCGGAATCCACGCCTCCGGAAACGCCGATAACGTATCCTTTCACATTGGCCTTTACGGCGTACTCCTTCAGCCAGTTGACAATATGGTCTATGATTTTCTGTGTCTGCATGATATGTATATTTTTGTTATTTGAATTTTTTAGTTGGTTTCTTAAGGTAAGCTGATATTCTGTTCCGATCAATTACATGGAAAAGAAGTGCCAAAATTCCCATGGCATCGGATCTGAAGAATATAAAAAAAGACGACCGGAATCAGGTTTTTAAGATATTTACTAACAGTTGTCCACATTGAGTTCCGAATTCTTCAAATTATTCATCTTATATTTTTCTGTTAATGATCACGGGCTGCACGGCAGGTCCGTTTAAGCCTTTCAAATATACTGCTAAGTCTTCAATTATCCGTGCATCTAATGGCTGAATTTCTTTCTGAAAAGCCATTGTAATATGGTAAAATTAAAAGAATCAGATAAAAAGATTTTTTTGATATACAGACTTGTGCAATCGCTGGTACCCTACCGATGAGAAATATTTATTTTTTAGCATTATATGATGTGTAATACGTATTTTTGCGCCTTAAATGCCTATCAGACTCATGAAAATTTTAAGAATTTCCGCACTTGCATTACTTATGGCTGCCGGATTGGTTTCCTGCAAAAAAGAATCCGGTAACCAATGGGACGTAGAACTTAAAAATCCGGTTGAAAAAGTAGAAGTGACCGATATTTCAAAGGAATTTTATGATCCTAAGGTTTCCCTGGAGAAGTTCAAAGCAGAATTCCCATGGTTCCAGGGAACGGTCACTGATGAAGACTACGTTAAAAGAAGGTCGGATGCCAACGAAATTAAAATCTATAAGGAAGCGGCAGCTAAAATAGACCGGCAGAAACTGGAAAAAGACCTGGGAGAGCTGTTTTCCCACATCCGGTACTATTTCCCGAAATTCAAAGCTCCCAAGGTATATCTGTTTTCATCTGCACTCCAGATGGTGCAGGACCCGATCATCTATGATGCGCAGGGAAACCAGGTGTTCATTGATATCACAGGGTTTATGGGGGATGGCAATGCCCATTACAAAGGGCTTGAGCTGTACTTCCAGAAATCCATGAACCCGCAGAATATCGTTCCTAAAGTATCCCTGATTTTTGCGGAAAATACCGTTCCGCCGTCAGCGGACCACCAGAAGTTTATCGATCAGCTGGTTTACAACGGGAAACTGATGGTCCTGCAGGATGCTTTCCTTCCCGGTTATCCGGATTACCTGAAAATAAACTATACCCAGAAACAGTATGAATGGGCAAAAAGCAATGAAGCCAACATCTGGAATTATTTCGTGGAAAGCAACCTGATTTTCAGTGAAGATCCCAGGTTAGCGGGACGCTTTATTTCGCCCGGGCCTTTTTCAAAGTTCTACACCGAAATTGATAATGAATCTTCTCCACAGATCGGAATTTTCACCGGATGGCAGATCTGCAAAGCCTACCTGAAACAGAAACCGGATACCCAGCTGACCGATTTCCTGAAAATGGATGCCACCACAATTTTTAATGCGTCCGGATATAAACCTAAAAATTAAACTCCCATCATAAAACCTTCTTTACGGAGGTTTTTTTATGCCGAATTTAAAAGGCTCCTCTATTGTTATCCTTTGCCAGATCATCACAGAGGGGGAAATTATAGTCTTAACAGGTTTTCTTGGTGAAGATAATCGCATGGAAATTTTGGATAAGCTCAAGAAGTATTTAACTTTGCTTAAATTTAAAATTGGATATGAGAAAAACTCAGATAACGATAGATGTTGAGCTGGATGAAAACCACATCCCGGAAAACATCACCTGGAATGCACAGGACGGCGGAATAGAAAAAGAAGAGACCAAAGCGACCATGATCTCCGTATGGGATGACAAAACGATGGAAGCACTGCGGATCGACTTATGGACCAAGGAAATGCCTGTAGACCAGATGAAGATGTTCATCCATCAGATCCTGGTTTCTCTGGGAAATACATACCAGCGTGCTACCGGAGAAGAGGATGTAGCCCAGTGGATGGAGGAGATCGCAGAGGAATTTGCGGTAAAATCGGCAATAAAAATGTAAATAGTACTATAACAATCTAAAAATGTAATAATGTAACGATGATTGCCCGACTGTTACATGCATACATTGGTAAATTATAACGTTATGAATTTCAACACCAAAGTAATACACGGGGGACAGCACCACGAATCGGCTACCGGTTCCGTGAATGTTCCCGTTTTCCTGACTTCAACATTTGCTCAGAAAAGCCCTGGAGTACATTCCGGATATGAATATTCCAGAGCGGCCAATCCTACCAGACAGGCTCTGGAAGATTCCCTGGCCAGCATTGAAAACGGCGCCAGAGGCCTTGCCTTCGGTTCCGGACTTGCGGCAATCGACTGTGTGCTTAAACTGCTTAATCCCGGCGATG
This sequence comes from Chryseobacterium camelliae, assembly GCF_002770595.1. NCBI lineage: Bacteria > Pseudomonadati > Bacteroidota > Flavobacteriia > Flavobacteriales > Weeksellaceae > Chryseobacterium > Chryseobacterium camelliae. The sequence continues at coordinate 3,788,359 of NZ_CP022986.1, forward strand.
AGGTGATTGCCGTAGATGACCTTTACGGCGGTACGTACAGGATGTTTACCCGCCTTTTTGAAAAGTATCAACTGAAGTTCACCTTCGTAAATTTCGATGATGTTTCAAAAATTGCAGATAAGATTACGGGAAATACGCGTCTGATCTGGGTAGAAACCCCTACCAATCCGCTGATGAAATTAGTGGACATTAAAGCGGTAGTGGACATGGCGAAAGGAAAAGACATCCTGGTTGCTGTTGACAATACGTTTGCTACGCCTTACCTTCAGAGGCCTATCGATATGGGAGCGGATATTGTGATGCATTCTGCCACCAAATACCTGGGAGGGCATTCGGATGTCATTGCCGGAGCGCTGATCGCGAAAGATGCCGAACTGGGCGAAAAATTACACTTTATCCAGTTTGCAAGCGGCGGAATTCTCGGGCCGCATGATTCGTACCTGGTGCTGAGAGGGATCAAAACCCTTGCATTACGGGTTCAGCGGCATTCTGAAAACGGAATGGCGGTAGCGGAATACCTGGAATCCCATCCTGCTGTGGACAGAGTGATTTATCCGGGACTAAAATCCCATCCGCAATATGAACTGGCAAAATCCCAGATGAAGGATTTCGGAGGGATGGTTTCATTTACCTTTAAATCCGGTAAAAAAGAAGATGCCATCAATTTCCTTGAGAAGCTGAAAGTATTTACCCTTGCAGAATCTTTGGGCGGAGTGGAATCTCTGGCCAATCACCCGGCATTGATGACACACGCTTCCATTCCGGCTGAAAAACGTGCGGAGCTGGGCATCACCGATGACCTGGTACGTTTAAGTGTAGGTATCGAAGATGCAGAAGACCTGATCGCTGATCTGGAAAGAGCATTTTCTTAATATACAACTTAATAACTTTGTCAAAGTTATATTTTACCGCTTATAACTTTGACAAGGTTTTACCTATACCATGACAAGAAAAGCAACCCTTCAGGATATCGGGCAGCTGTCTGAATTATTCGATCAGTACAGGATTTTTTACCATAAAACTTCAGATGTTCCGGCGGCTGAACAGTTTTTAACTGAAAGAATCGAAAACGGAGATTCCAAAATTTTTGTTGCTGAAATCGAAGAGAGACTGGTCGGTTTTGTGCAGCTTTATCCTTTGTTTTCTTCTACCAGAATGAAGCGTTACTGGCTACTGAACGATTTATTTGTTAATGAAAGTTACCGTGGAAAGGGATTTTCAAAAGAACTGATTGAACAGGCAAAAGAAATAGCACAATCAACGGATGCCTGCGGAATTCTTCTGGAAACCGGAAAATCCAACGACATCGGAAACAAACTATATCCCAGCTGCGGCTTTGAACTTTATGATGAAGTCAATTTTTACGAATGGACAAATTATAGAGATTAAATGATCAATTCTGAATTTAAAATTGCTCATGGCTCATTACCTATTATATAAACATGACAGATTTTCAAAAATATATCCAACGCTATTTAGACTGGGTTCCATCTGGTGACTGGGTGAAAGAATTACAAACATCCGGTGAAAAAACTGTTGCCCTCTATTCAAAGCTTTCGGAAGAGCAATCCCATTTTGCCTATGCCGAAGGAAAATGGACGTTGAAAGAACTGCTTTTACATATTTCCGACACCGAAAGAATTTTCCAGTACCGCATTTTGGCCATTGGTAGAGGTGACAAAAATGAATTGCCGGGCTTTGATGAAGAGCTTTACGCCAGTCAGTCATTCGCTAATGAAAGGCATTTGGATTCCCTGCTTGAAGAATACCAATTGCTTAGGAAATCCTCCCAAATTTTACTTGAAACGATGAAAACTTCAGCTTTGAACACTGTCGGAACTGCCAATGGAAACCAGATTTCTGCTGAAACCATCGGCAAACTGATCATCGGTCATAACCTTCATCATTTGAATATTATTGAGGAGCGGTATTTGCCGAATCTGTGAAATTCTGTAAAATTCATATTGCAATTCTGATCAGTTTAGTCATATTTTTAATATCACTGACACAAGATTGTATGACATATCAATATTTCAGAACGGTTGAGTATCCGTCATTTTACGCCTTATTATTCGGCTGGATGCATTTTGGCGGCGGAGGACTTTCAGAAGGTTGTATTTGGCTGGCCAATCCTTTTTATTTTACAGGTTTGTTTTTACTGCACAAGAAAAAACTTAATACTGCTGTTTTATCACTTATTGTTTCTTCTGTTTTGACTTTGTTGTTTCTTACTTTTGAAAATTTGACTATGACCAAAAGCGGAAGAATCGCTCCGGTTATTGAGTTAAGTTCAGGGTATTTTTTTTGGCTGGCAACAATTTTATTTGCTGCATTTTCTTCAATTTATTTGAAATTAAAAAATTGGACTTCAGAAAATATTAATAGTGATGGGCTTTAGCCCGTTTTCCCAGTAAAGCCATTCATCAGGCTTTAGCCAAAATTTAAAAAGAATTTATATTTTTGGCAAAATAACACAAATGCCTTTTATTAAAATTTACATCCATCTTGTTTTTTCGACGAAAAACAGAATTCCGTTTTTCAATACTTCAGCAGTAAGGGTCAAAGTCTGGAAACACATTAAAGAAAATGCTTCGGAAAAAGGAATTTATGTGGATATGGTTAATGGATTTTCTGATCATTGCCATTGCTTAATTTCATTGGGCTCAAATCAGAATATAGAAAAAGTTGTTCAGTTGATCAAAGGGGAGTCTTCTTTCTGGATCAATAAAAATGAACTGACCCGGGAGAAATTTGCCTGGCAGGATGAATATTTTGCCGTTTCCGTTTCCGAATCTATGGTTGAACTGGTACGGAATTACATCAGAAATCAGGAAATCCACCATACAAAACAGACTTTTGAACAAGAATACCTTAGGTTTAAGGAGAAATACGGTTTTTGAATAAGTTTCGGATGAATGGAATAATTCTCTTGGTAAACGGGCTAAAGCCCGTTTCTATTGATATACATAGTTCGCAGTATGATAACCAAACAAAAGTCATAAACGAAATTTCATTCCTTTTGTTTTTAAGGTATTCATTTGGCGTAAATTCATAGATTTTTTATCTTTGAAAATCGGCTGAAGTCCGGTACTATTCACTTATGGAAAACATCATCAACATACTGAAATCCGGAGGAACCATCCTGTATCCTACCGATACCATCTGGGGAATCGGCTGTGATGCTACAAATACAGAAGCCGTCAATAAAATCTTTGATATTAAAAAGAGGGAAAAGAACAAATCCATGATCATTCTGGTAGAATCTGAAAAAAGACTCCAGGACCTGGTGGATGTTCCTGAAATGGCCTGGGAAATCATTGACCTGAGCGAAAAGCCCGTTACCATCGTGTATGAAAACCCGAGAGGGTTGCCTGAAGAGTTGCTCGCTGAAGATGGAAGCATCGGGATCCGGCTGGTGAAAAATGATTTCTGCAAAAAGCTGATCACCAAACTGAACCGCCCGCTCGTTTCCACTTCTGCCAATTTCAGCGGGGATAAAAGCCCGATGAAATTTTCGGATATTTCCCCGGAAATCATCAGCCTGGTAGACTACGCTGTGGAAGAAGACCGTGAAAAAGTATCCGCCTATTCAGGTTCTTCCGTCATCAAAATCTGGAGCGATAACAGGATCAAAGTTCTTCGCGAGTAAAAAAGCAGATTTTCTTATCTTTGCACCGTAATTCAGCCATTAAGGCATCAGGAAACCACTGCACACCGCAGGATCCTGGTTCCTTAATGGTTTTAAATTAATCCCTACACATGTTCATCAACCTCAATCAGAATAAAAACCTTAAACTGTTTAAAATCATTTCCGAAGTCGCCCACCGCAACAGCCAGTCGGTGTACATCGTCGGCGGCTATGTCCGCGACCTACTCATGAAAAGGAAAGCCTCTACGGATATTGATTTTGTTACCGAACAAAGCGGGATTGAGCTGGCTGAAAAAGTAGCTGCGGAAATTGATCCCAAAATGAAAGTTTCCGTTTTTAAAACGTACGGAACCGCTATGATCCGGTATAAAGACCTGGAGCTGGAATTCGTAGGGGCCAGGAAAGAAAGCTACCACGAAGACAGCCGGAAACCGGAAGTGGAGGGCGGTACCCTGGAAGACGACCAGAAAAGGCGGGATTTTACCATCAATGCCATGGCGATCTCTTTGAATAAAGAGAATTTCGGAGCGTTGATCGATCCGTTCAACGGAGTTGGGGATCTGGAAGATCAAATCCTGAGGACACCGCTGGAGCCTTCGCAGACGTATTCCGATGATCCGCTCAGGATGATGCGGGCGATACGGTTTGCCTCCACGCTTCAGTTCCGGATTGAAACGGATTCACTGGATGCGATACAGCAGGAAGCCGAAAGGATCAGGATCGTTTCCATGGAAAGGATCATGGTGGAATTCAATAAAATCATGCTTTCCGCAAAGCCGTCTGTCGGGTTGGGATTAATGGAGGAAACCGGTCTCCTGAAGCTGGTTATCCCCGAACTGATTGCCCTGAAAGGCATCGAAGAAGTGGAAGGACAGACCCACAAAGACAATTTTTACCATACCCTGGAAGTGGTAGACAATATCTCCATCCATACAGATAACCTCTGGCTGCGCTGGGCTGCCCTGCTGCACGACATCGGTAAAGCGCCTACCAAAAAATTCGTTGAAGGAACGGGATGGACATTCCACGGCCACGAATTTTTAGGCTCAAAGATGGTGAAAGCCCTGTTTCAGCGCCTGAAACTGCCGCTGGGAAACGACATGAAATATGTCCAGAAAATGGTGAAGCTTTCCTCAAGGCCTATTGCTTTGGTTACCGATGACGCTTCCGATTCAGCACTCAGGAGGCTGCTGTTCGACGCCGGCGAAGACCTGGAAGATTTGTTCACCCTGTGCAAAGCCGATATCACAACCAAAAACTCCCGGAAGCAGGACCGCTTCAAAAAGAATTTCGAGTATGTTGCGGTAAAGATCAAAGAGGTGGAGGAAAAAGACCAGGTGAGGAATTTTCAGCCGCCTATTTCGGGAGAGGAAATCATGGAAATGTTCAATCTTAAACCGGGACGTGAAATCGGGATCTTGAAAGAAAAAGTCAAGGAAGCCATCCTGGAAGGCGAAATTTCCAACGAAAAGGAAGACGCCAGAAACTTTGTGATTGCAGAAGCCGGAAAACTGGGGCTTTCTGTGGTGTCATCCTAAAGATACAACCCATTGAAAATATATCGCCTTTCGTAAATGAAGGGCTTTTTTGTGGCTAATAAGTAAACCACAGTGCCGGGGAGGATTGATCTATCCCGAAAATCTCTATTTTAATTATTCTTTTTTTGGTTATAGCAAGATCTTCCTTATCGAATAACTAAAAAAATACAGAACTGCCATACCTTCCAAAGACCGGAAAAGCCGACAATTAGTTTATCTGATATACTGGCAACCCTGCCTGCGGTTATCATAGTAATTAATAAAAAACAAGTAGTAGATAGTAAAGAAAAACGATAAAAAAAATAATGATATAGGTTTTGCTGTTTTGATACCTGATAAAAGCCCCGATGAAAAGCAACAGATTAAAAATCATGAAAAAGAATACTGTTAACCGGCCGATCTGTTGATGAAGAACATACTGCATAACCTCTGCATGGTACGATGTTTTACTGAAGGGTTCCGATTCCAGCCGCAGATATATGTACGGTGATGAAGCTGTAGTTTTGTGTTCACCCGGTACCGTATAAAAATATGCTTTCCGTTCCTGTTCACTCTTTAAAACTGGATTTAACCAGTACATATCTTTCGAGATCGTTTCAGGAGGAGGGTCTTTATAAATTTCTTTAATTTTATGATTGATAAAGAGCCCTGCAATACCTGTGTAAGTACCTTCAAGATCATGATTGTATCCTCTTATCCTGTGTCTGTATATGACAGGTGATCTTGCGCCACGGCTTACTTTTTTTGATTCAGTTAAGATCCCTTTATTAAGGACAAGTTTTTTTTCAAGGGATACTGTATGGTTTATAACCAATATAAGGACGGCAATGGGCAAAACAACGGACAATATTGCAAATATTTTGTATCTCATATTTCAAACGGGTATATAAAATTCCCTGAAAGTGCAGCCATTTAAAGATAGCATTTTTAGTTGAAAACTGTAAATATCAAAAAGATTATGTCAGGTAGTATAATTAAATCGGATCTTTACTATATGGATAAAAAAGTTGAATAAGCAAGATTTTAGCAAGGAACCGGAGAAAATTCGGTAATGAAATTACAGAAAACAGGGGCCGCAAAAATACATGTCTGTCAAATAGAAAATTTGATTATCTTTATAGAATAACAGAAGACATATATCAAAGTTGATAATGAGATCTTAGAATCGAGCCTGATGAAAACGGGTTTAATACGATCAGGATTCAACATCATTATTCCACAGCCATTTGGAGATAGGTAAACCGCTTGAGTATATGGATTCATAAAATATCAATCATGAAGTATGTCATATATTTTCTTCCGGCTGTTTTTTTCGGAATCTTAGGAATTGTTATCAACCATTTTCAGTTGTTTGATTTAGGCCCGGGATACCGTACACCATATATCCTGATGGCGGCATTGAGTATAGCCGGCGTTTATAAGGCAATCAAGCTTAAAAACAGCACAAAGACCTACTGATCCTGTTTCTGGATAATTTGAAAAAGGATGATAACATTTCAGGCCACAGGTTCAGGTGACATCTTATCATCATAACGGCCTGTTTTATGATATGATAAGGTGATTTTCCCAGACATATAAGATCATGATTAGGTTAAATTTTTAACCTGTTCTGCTTATCAGCTCTATAGGACCAGCTTTACATGGAAAACACCCGGCCAAAGATTAAAGAAAAGCAAATCTTTGAAGTGCTTATCAATAATCCACAATATATGGATACAGCCTTTCACGAATGAAGGGCCTTTTTTGTGCTTGTACATTTCAGATGGGCGAGTATGTGATAGTATTAGCCATAATAATTCGCGGATGACGATCGTATTTTCTGGGGTAAAAGAATTCCGGGCGGCTTCGAAGAAGCCGCCCGGAAAAACACAAATGATGAAAAAATATATTCTTTAGATGTGAGCTTTTTTTAGTTTTTATAAAAACCATTGGTCGCTTTACCTGCTGTAAAGGTTTTAATAAGCGATCCGGAAATATTGTAGACGCTGATCTTGCTGTCCTGTGTAAATCCGTTGGCATCAGAAGTGAAGATCTTACCATCAACAACGTTGAATCCGTACAGGTTAGAATACTGGTCAACACTGTTGGCTACCGTGAACAGGGGAGATGTAGGTGCTGCTGTAGCATTCATATCCATAGTGTACACATTGTTTCCTGAGGTAAAATAAAATTTGCCTTTTTCAATTTCCAGATTGGTCGCACTGGAGACACCTGTAAGCGTGATCGTCTTGGTGATACTTCCTGAAGCCGAGATCTGATAGATGTACGAATCTGAGGTTCCGGCTGCAATGGCATAGACGTTCTGGTTGTCAGAAATGATCTTGTTGATATTTCCATTCGGCAGGTTGATCGTTGCCTGTACATCGTTGGTTGAAGTATTGATGTAAGTAATCTTGTTTCCGTACCCGTAAGATGCATTTTGCACGAAGATGTTGTTTCCTGCAGCAACCACTCGTTCAGCTGCATCAGTACTGGAAAAAGAAATTTTCTTTACAAAAGAAAGGTCAGCGGCTTTATAAATGCTCACATATTTTTCACCGCCGTACTTGTCATTGGTTACGTAAATATTGTTGTTGGCAAAGGCCATATAACGCGGCTGGTTGATCTGGTTGGTGATTTCACCCGTGCTTTTAAAATTATATCGGTTAACGATTTGGATTTTGTTGGTGTTATTCAGTACGAGATAAGCATTTTCACCGTTGAATACAATGGTCTGAAGTACATCCCCAAGGTTGCTTCCGCCATTGTTGCTGGAGAAAAGGTTGTCCTGTTTAAGGCTCAGGTCGCTGCTGACAAAGGTTACATCAGCGTTCGGCTTTCCGAAATTTCCTTCGTTGGTAAGCAGGAATCCGTTTCCGTAGTAGATTTCCTGGGTTATTTCATCATCACTGCTACACGATACGGCAAACAGGATGGTGAAGGCAAAAATAAATTGTAAGAGTCTTGTTATTTTCATTATACTAAAATTTTAAAAATTAATGGTTGCGTAAATACTGTAATTCCTTTTAGGCATGGGGTAATAAGATACCGTTTCGTAAACTGTATCAGTAATATTGTTTACCTTCAGCCCTAGTGTATATTTTTTGTTCAGAGTTCCTGAAAACCCTGCGTTAAGGACAAAATACGGATCCAGTGCATCGGCTTTCTTTTCATCTGTCGTGGTATAGGTAAGCCCGTTGAACAGTCCCTGGACATATACTCTGAGAAAATCGTAACGGTAATCGATGCTGGCTACGGCTTTGTGGATCGGAACATACACCATCTGCTTGTCCGTCTGCTTGTTGATGGACCTGGCATAGGTATATCCTCCGTTCAGCTTTAATCCATGCTTTCCGAACTGCTTTTCATAGGTAACCTGTGATTCCAGTCCGTATGAATCTACCCTGTAGGTATTGAAGACAGCCCAGTAGCCGTAAGGAGTCGGCAGCCAGTTGATGTAGTTTTTGATATGCATAAAATACGGACTCAGGGTAAGTTTTAAACTTCCGAACCTGAATTCATGGTCCATATCCACATTCAGCGAAGTTTCCGGGACAAGATTCGTGTTTCCGCCCTGTTTCCAGTATAGGTCATTAAAAGAAGGGATCCTGAAGTTCCTTGAAACATTCATGCCGGTGCTGTACCATTTCACAGCAGTCCATTTTCCTGAAAATGAAAACAGGACGGGAGAAGTGATATCCTCTACAAAATCTTTTTTAACACCGGCTTCAAAACGAAGGTCTTCAGTAGGGAAGTAGCGCAACAGCCCTGCCACAGAACCCATATTCCTTCTGATGCTGCCGAGGCCCGACTGGTATCCTTCCGCCGTATTCACCTGGAATTCCCCAATGGCATTCACGTTGATCTTCGGTGTTATGAAATAATTGAGATCATTTTTAATGATGTAGTTTTTTCCGTCTGCACCGCTGGTCTTCGGTTGGTCTATATCTCCGAAATACTGGAAATTATCCTCTGTATAAGCTGCTTTCAGGCTGTTGGTAAAGGTGCTTTGACGGAAATCCCATGCAACAAGGCTCCGCAAAGTCTGCGCGTTGTATTTTGTTTTGTTGCCGTTTTCCACAAAAATAGGATAGCGCTGGGATGCGTCAAACATCTGGCTTTGCCAGGAAATAATGTGGTGGCTGCTTAATTTATACGAAGTCCCGATGTTGAAGGTGGTATTATAATACCTTCCGTTGCGGTTGATATATTCTTTTTCCTTTACCTCATAATCATTCTGGCTGATGGAGTAATGGGCAGATGCCTTAAAGCTGAAACGGTCATTGCTGAACCCTGCTTTCGCAAAATTAATGTACGTCCCGAAGGAGGCTGCTTCCGAATACAGGCTTCCCTGAAATCCTTTCCCGAATTCCAGCTGGTCGTTCAGGTGGATGCTTCCGCCTATGGCTGAGCTTCCGTACTGCACGCTTCCGCCGCCGGATTTTACTTCCAGCCGGTCATACCCGAAAAGAGGGATGTTGTTGAGGTCTGCCTGACCCAGGAAATTGGAATTGATGTTGATGCCGTTCCAAACCACGGCGGTATGGCCTGCACTCGTTCCCCGGAAAGAGGGGGAAGAAACTGCGCCGCGGCCGTTTTCTTTGATGTAAACGGGAGACTGGAAACGCAGCAGTTCAGAAAGGTTGGTGCTGTTTTTCTTAACGTCTTCCGGACTGATCGTATTCACCTGATGAAAACGCTTGACCTTATTCATCTGGCTGTCGAAAATATACACAGTATCAATGATCTTTTCCTGTCCGAAAAGAAAACATCCGTACGCCGAAAAGGCCAGTGCTAAAGACTTTTTTATATTCATATTCATTCGCTTTTCCTCCGAAAGCAATAGATTTTTTAGTTAGATTCTGGCAGGTCTCCTGGCTTTCGCATTCTGCGCCTTCCCATGGTTACAGTGGCTGTAGTGCAGAACATCTTATCGCGATTTACAGTTGCGGGGACAGCTCGGGATTTTCATCCGATTCCCTATTAATTCCAATACATTGGAAACCAAAATTTTTGCAAAGATAAACTTTTAAGCTGAAATTCAAAATGATGCAGCATCAAAGAAAATTACTGAGGCACCGGCAGGGTATATGGGCTGAAAACCTGAGGCGTAGCTAATGCGACATACTTTAAATAGAATCAGGAGCTTTTTCCAGCTATCCGCTCATACTCCTCGCGCAGCCGCACAGTCCGTTCCGCTGCGGGGTAACCGCTGCTATCTGGGCTAGGAGGCTGTGCATGATACAAAAGATCCGGATCTTATAAAAACGGATTACAAAAATGTCCCGTCAAAGTAAAAAGGCAAAAGGTCTTTGATGGCATCTACTTTATACACTTCATCATTCATGCTGGCGAAGTAGAGCTCAATGTTTTCCTGCTGCTTGGTTTCGTACTCCATCAGGCTCTGGCGGCAGCCTCCGCACGGCGGAATTGGCGGATGCGCTTCCTGGGAGATCCTGGGTCCGCCCACCACAAATATTTTTTTTACCCGGACATCCGGAAAATTAGCGGAAATCCAGAATATGGCCGTCCTTTCTGCACAGAGGCCCGAAGGAAACGCCGCATTTTCCTGATTGCTGCCGGTATGGATTTCCCCGTTCTCCAGAAGCACGGCGCAGCCTACCAGGAAGTTGGAATAAGGAGCATAGGCTTTTGCGCGGGCCTCTCTGGCTTTGTCCAGCAGTTGCTGTTCCATGCCGTTCAGCGCGCTCCTGTCCTTAAAATATTCATAGCGGATATGGGTTTCTTTTTTCATGGGGTCCCTGAATTAAAAAAGGGGCATAAAATTAGCTTTTTTCGATCACGTGGGCAATAATATTACCTTTTGCCCGAAATTTTAAATTTAAATTCAGATTAAACATGTTGTATACACCTATCAAATTCAGAAATGTAGAGCTGAAAAACCGCTGGGTCATGTCGCCGATGTGCATGTATTCCTGTGAAGAGGGCCTGGCGAACGATTTTCATTTTGTCCATTACGGAAGCAGGGCACAGGGCGGAACCGGCCTCCTGATCGTGGAAGCCACGGGAGTGGAGCCGCGGGGAAGGATTACCAACCACTGCATGGGCATCTGGAATGACGAACAGGCAGAATGCTTGAAGAGGATCGTTGAGTTCGTGCATTTTTACTCCGAAAGCAAAATCGGGATTCAGCTGGCGCATTCCGGCAGGAAAGGATCTACCTGGAACAATGTGCAGATCCCGCTTGAGGAAGGCTGGGAGACCATTGCGCCGAGTTCCATTCCCTATCATCCGTCCGAAAGGATTCCGCATGCACTTACCAAAGAAGAGATCCGGGAACAGGTACAATATTTTAAAGAAGCCGCAAGAAGAGCTGTCTTCGCAGGATTTGATGTTATTGAAATCCACGCGGCACACGGATACCTGGTTCACCAGTTCCTGTCACCGTTATCCAATATCAGGACTGATGAATACGGAGGAAGCTTTGAGAACCGCATCCGTTTCTTACTCGAAATCGTAGACGCTGTTAACGAGGAACTCAATCAGGATGTAGCCTTATTTGTCAGGATTTCCGGGACTGAATATGCCGAGAACGGATGGGATGTGGAAGACAGCACCCGATTGGCCGCAGAACTTAAAAAGCATTCCGTAGACCTTGTTGACGTATCCAGCGGCGGGAATATCCATGGAGCTAAAATTCCTGTGCATCAGGGGTACCAGGTGCCTTTTTCTTCAGAAGTAAGGAACGGAGCAGACGTACAGACCGCAGCTGTCGGCCTTATTACGGAGGTGGACCAGGCAGAGCAAATACTTCAGAACGGTGAAGCAGACCTCATTTTCATTGCGAGGGAAATTCTGAGGAACCCTTATACCGCTGTTCACGGCGCTTTTGAAAAAAAAGAAAGCTGTTTCTTCCCGCATCAGTATGCCAGAGCTAAAATTTCTTCTTAATTTTATCAGGCTTAAAATATCCATATGAAAATTGAAGACTTCATGCTGCCCTGTCCCACCAAAAAGTTTTTCGGTTTCGAATGCTTCGGTTGCGGTGCACAGCGGGCCATGGTAATGGTTTTTGAGGGAAGGTTTTCAGAGGCGTTCCATATGTTTCCGGCAGTATATACGCTGTTGCTTTTTATAGGGACTGTGGTGCTTAATTTTACAGACCGCAAAAGAAATTATGGGAACGTGCTCATCTTTCTGGCTATTATCAATTCAGTAGTCATGGTATTTTCTTATTTTTATAAACATTTTTTTCAGTATATGAACATTTAACATTAAAATCATAAACTATGGACCAACAGAAATTACCCAATGCAACGGCAGTGCTCGTTTTAGGGATTTTATCAATCGTTACCTGCTGCTGCTACGGCCTTCCCGGAATTGTAGCCGGAATCATCGGGCTCGTGCTGTACAAAAAAGACAATGCCCTGTACATGCAGAATCCGGGGATGTATTCCAATTATAATAACCTGAATACCGGAAGGATATTGAGTATTATAGGAATCGTACTGAGCGTTCTCGCTATCATTTATTTTATTTTCGTTTTCGTCTTAATCGGAGCGGATGCCCTTTCGGATCCGGAACTGATGCAGGAGAGAATAAGAGAGCTTCAAGGGAGATAATCAACCGCATGCTCAGATAAAAAAAATCCGTTTCAGGGATCTGAAACGGATTTTTCATATTTAATACAGTATTTACTGAACGATAAACTTCAGGACAGTTTCGCCTAATCTGAGCATATATACGCCCTGTTCAAGCTTTTTAATCCTGATCGTGCTGCCTTCCCTGAACGGTTTTTCAATCGTCTGAATAAGTTTTCCACGGGAATCGTAAATTTCAGCTTTGTTGATATTTGCGGTATTGCCTTTTACCGAGATTTCCTGACCTGTAACAGGGTTCGGATAGATACGGAGTGTCTGGGAGTCTGCTGCCTGATCCTTGCTGGAAGTCATCATGCTTTGTCTGGAAGTTCCCGAATAGCACGTCCAGCTCAGGTTATCAACGGCGACCCTGTTGCCGGAGCCCGTATTCACCAGGTTTACGGAAACATTTCCGGAAATATTGATATTGCTGAGAGTGGTGGTTACCGCATTGCTGCTGTACGGAACCGTTCCTACTTTGGTTCCGTTTACCTGAACGTCAAGCGTTCCTGTGCTTCCTGAAAATTTAAGCTGCGTGGTTACGGTAAGCGAGCCTATTCCGTTGGCAGAAGTTCCGGACTGAACCGATCCGTTTCTGATGGTAATAGCTTTACTGGAGATCGTCTGATCTGTTCTGGCATCGGTGGCCGTCCACGTCATACCGCCGTTGCTCCAGTTTCTGGTGGCATAGGTAGAAGCATCAGATGAAGGAATGGTTTCGAACGTTTCAGACACACAGGTACTGGTTGAAGGCGTACCTCCTCCGGTAGAACCGCCTCCTGATGATCCGGATCCCCAGATCTTATTTACATAGTCCGGATTGTCTATAAACGGATTCCGGTTTCCCTGGAAATTATACGAAGCGTTATTCCTGTTGATTTCAGCCTGTGACACCGGGTCCTGGTTATGCCAGGCCAGCAGCACATTCAATTCCCACGTCTGTAATCCCGGATACGCTGAACTTCCCAGCATATTTCCGGAAGAGAACGATGATAGCTTGCTCTGGTACCGCGTTACGAAGTAAAAGATCATTCGGGCAATATCCCCTTTGAACTCATCGATAGGCTCAAATACAGTTCCTGAATAGCCTGAAGAAGTGCTGTTCCCCAGTTTAGAACCGTTTTTTGAAGTAAATGTAGCGGTTCCTACTTTCCCGAAAGGATAGTTGCTTCTCATACCGTTCACTTTCCCGTCCGTAGCCCGGATAAAATGGATGTCAGAGACCATGGGTGAAGCTTCATTAAATAGACTCTGCGGTACAAGATGTTCCCGGTTGTAGCAGTTGCCCTCCACCGAATAGGTGCCGCACTGGTTGGTGCCGGGAGTGTATTTATACGGGTCCGCTCCGTTCGGTTTTTCTGAATAGATATCCAGGATAGAACCGTCATTTTCGTAATTTTTGTCAATATCCGTCGTTTTGTAGCCGGTCCAGAGTCCGCTGTAGCCTTTATCCTGATGCCCGTTGGTAATGATGCTGCTTAACGCCGTTTTCAGCGAAGCCCCCGAAAGGCCGTTGGCCGAACTGTAGTATCCTGAAGGGGCCTGCGCATACGCCAGTCCTCCCGCAACGATACACAATAGTAATTTTTTCATAATAAAAAAGTTTTGGTAAGAATACTGTAATTTTACGAATAAGAAATTACATGATTGTTAATTTTTGAAGTTCTTACGGGAATTTTTTCATTAATTAGTATGATAAGGATAGCAACTGCATAGATTTTATGAATAAGACATTAATGTTAATAGATATGTATTGTTAAACCTTGACAGGGTTTCAAACCCTGTCAAGGTTTAAGGTATTGATGTCTGACCTCATTAATCACCTCTCATTCAGATAAGAAAGGCTCCATCATCTGTCTTCAGAACAGAATCACATCAGGGCAGGTAAAAAAAATCCGGCGGCTTCGAAGAAGCCGCCGGAAAGGGATATTTGATTATATGATTTCTATTTTCGCTGAGGAGGATATTTCGCCATGATCTCCGCCATAATTTCAGGGATCTGTCTCTGTTTCGCTCTCGGAGAATCCACGGAAATACCGCTTCCGATGCCCTGCCATACCAGCTTGTTGGTTCTGGCATCAATGAGGTCAACGATTAATGCACCTTCATTATAATTGCTGGACCAGGTTCTGTTCATCCCTACTCCCCATCCGAAAGGTCCGCCCCATCCCCACATACCGTAAGGAGACGTGGTGTTGATATCGGTAACTTTTTTATGGTTGGCTTTTACATTGATGATCAGGTCAGGGTTTTCGCCGGAAGTAAGGCCTTTGCTCTGAAGCTGTCTTGAAAGTTCATTCAGCACGCGGTCTTTATCGATATCATTCAGCTTAAGGTCGTCAATACGCAGCTTGTAGGTTTTGTACGTATTGAAGTTGGCGGTTTCAGCGTAATCTGATCGTACATTAAAAGGGCTGCAGGATGTTAAACCCAGAGTTGCAGCAAGCAGAATAAAAATATATTTCTTCATTTTATTTAATTTTTTTATCGTTTTTAATAAATGTATCGGTCTTTTTATCGTATCCGTAAGGACAGTGCCTACAGCCGCTTTTACAGCAATATCCTCTTTTCAGATGAAACTTTTCCGTAAAAACCTTGTATCCCTGCTCATTGTAGTAAAAGTCTTCATGCTCTTTGATATCGAAATGGGCCATAAGTTAAATCTTAAAATAAAACTTTTTTATATTTGTTGTGATGATAATTGTATGCCAAAAGCTGCTGAAGAAGCTAAAAATTAACGGAATAGCACTTTTCCCCTTCATCTTCGTCAGCAGACCCGAAGATAAGAAAAATAAAGTACTGGTCAATCATGAAAAAATACATTTGAGGCAGCAGCTTGAACTCCTCATGATCTTCTTTTACATTCTTTACCTGGCTGAGTATTATTATCATTTATGGAAGCTTAAAAATCCATATCAGGCCTACAGGCATATTTCGTTTGAAAAAGAAGCGTATGCCAATGAGCATAATCTCGATTACCTTAATAAGAGAAAATTCTGGGGCTTTCGAAAATATATGTGATCTGCTCACCGGCTATTTCTGCCCTTGCCACTCCCGGTCAAAATCCTTCTGGGTTTTCCGGGGCGGAAAATAACGGTCAGGATGCCGGCCTATGTCATATGAAATTGCTTTTTCAATCATAAGGTCCAGGCTTGGAATGATCCATTCCGGCGATCCCTTTTTCTCCTGGCCGTTAGTAAATATTCTGGTGGCCTGTCCGTTTTTCATTTCTGCTTTCATCAGCAGGCAGCCGCCCATGTACCCGGAACACGAGTGTCCCGTATAGACGTGATCTGCTACGGTATGATCATGAAACGTAATTCTGAGTTCGAGATAATTCCTGGGATGGGTGGACCCAATGCCATACCGTGTATAGCTTTCAATACTTTGAATCGCCTGAAGATAAAGGATGGTATTCTGTCTGCTTTCCGGAATATATCCGGGATACATGACACTCTGTGTGTGGTTCTGGATCTGCCGGTCAATCTGCACATTGAACATCCTGACGATCCTGTTGTTTTCCAGATCAGGAATGTCTGGCCTGGATTTTTTGTGGGATACCTCCTGAACCAGCAGGTAACAGATCAGGACGGTAGCTGCAGCCGCAATAAGCAGCGAGAAGATTAAAATTCCTTTTTTCATGATTATGTTTTGATGGGTTTAACAAATTTAAACATTTCCATATCAAATAAATTCAGGAAATTTGCAGGGATGAACATTCCAGACATTCATATTCCGGTAGTTGAAATTCCGTCAGGAAAAAAGGTACAGCTCTTCATGAAAAGGGAAGACCTGATCCACCCCGGCATTTCCGGCAATAAATACTGGAAACTGTTTTATAACATCAACCATTACCTGGACAGAAAACCGGTAAAGCCCTATCTCATTACTTTCGGCGGTGCCTTTTCCAATCATATTGCGGCAGTAGCGGCCGTGGCGAAACAATTCGGTATTCCGGCTTTAGGAATCATTCGCGGAGAAGAGCTGCATGATCGGTGGCAGGATAATCCGACGCTTACCTTTGCTGCAAGGAACGGTATGGACCTGAAGTTCGTTACCCGTGAGCAGTACAGGAATAAGGATCATATAGCGGTTTCTCTGCAGGCTGAATTTCCCGGTGCACTGGTCATTCCGGAAGGAGGAACCAATGCAGATGCCGTAAGAGGCGTAGGCCTGATGCTGAATCATCAAACCAAAGATTTTGACTATCTTTGCACGGCAGTTGGAACCGGAGGAACGCTTGCGGGGATCTCTTCATTCTGTGAAGATCATCAGCAGGTGGTAGGGTTTACAGTGGTAAGTGACCGTTCGCTTGAAGGCAAAATACGGAAGTTGACCTCAAAAAATAACTTTAGCCTGATAGATTCAGCTTTCGGAGGGTATGGTAAAATAAAAGATGAAAACATCCGTTTTATCAATGATTTCAAAAGCCGCTGCGGAATCCCTCTGGACCCGGTTTATACAGGAAAGATGATGCAGAAAGTTTTTGAATTGACGGAACAGGGATACTTCCCTGAAAACAGCAGGGTGTTGTGCTTTCATACCGGAGGTTTACAGGGAGTTGAGGGGGCCAATCTGCTTTTGAAAAAACAGAACAGAAATTTAATCATATAAATACATTGAAAAAATGAAAAGACTTGTCTTACTTGTAAGCCTTTTAGTTTTATCAAAATTCTCAGCCCAGACCTGGGCTACCGAAGACCAGTACATTCAGAAGTTTGCTAAGTACGCTGTGGAAGAAATGGAGAAGTACAAAATTCCGGCTTCCATTACCCTGGCACAGGGGCTTCTGGAAACAGGCGGCGGCCAGAGCCGGCTTGCGCTGGAAGGGAAAAACCATTTCGGCATCAAATGCAAGGAAGACTGGACCGGAAAAACCATGAAGCATACCGATGATGCTCCCAATGAATGTTTCCGTGTGTATGAAGACCCGCGGCAGTCGTATGAAGACCATTCCATCTTCCTGTCTACAAGAAAATATTACGCGAATCTCTTCAACCTGGATATGAAGGATTACCGCGCCTGGGCCTACGGACTGAAAAAAGCAGGCTATGCCACCAATCCGAGATATGCCTCCATCCTCATCAGTAAAATAGAAAAATACAGGCTTTACGAATTTGACAATACCAGCTCTAATGAGGTATGGTACGCGGTACTTAAAATGTATCCTAACCTGAAGGATGACCGTGCTTTCATGGCACAGATGGAACCGGAAAAGTATACGAAAAAAGCCAAAGATCCGGTGACGATAAAAGTGCCGTACCAGCAGACGTCGTATGCACAGCAGCAGAAGAGGGTGGATAAAATTAAAACCAGGGCTGAAACATTAAATTCCATCCTTATTAAAAGCCACCCGAACGAAGGGCTGAAGTACATCGTTATTCCTGAGGATACCAATGTTAAATATATTGCGGAAAAATTCAAGATCAGCGAAAGCAGGCTGATGAAATGGAATGAACTGGAAAGTGACGTACTGAAGAAGAATGACATTATTTTCCTGGAATCTAAGAATTCCGCCGGCAATACTGCTACCTACAAGGCCGCTTCCGGTGAAGATATGCATGATATCGCGCAGAAATTCGGGATCAGGCTCAATAAACTGTATGCTAAAAACAGGATGGACGAGGGCCAGCAGCCTTCCGCCGGACAGCTCATCTACCTGATCGATAAAAAACCAAGGCATTAAACCTGATTACGGTCAACAATAGGGCTGGTTTAGAGGTTCCGGTAAAACTATCGGGATTTTCAGGTTTGCCCATCATAAATAATGCAAACCTTAAGGCTGAAGCCTGGAGGTTAAACATATAAAGAACAACAGAATGAAATATCAGAGAAGTTCAGCTTTATTCGATGAAGCGTACCAATACATTCCCGGGGGGGTCAATTCTCCGGTCCGCGCCTTCAAATCCGTTGGGGGAGTGCCGGTTTTTATGAAATCTGCCAAAGGTGCTTACCTTACCGATGCGGATGACAATGCCTATATTGATTACATCAATTCCTGGGGACCTGCTATTTTAGGTCACACCCATCCTGAAGTGCTGGAAGAACTGAAGATACAGGCCGAGAAAGGTTTTTCATTCGGTGCACCTACGGAGCTGGAAACGGAAATTGCAAAATTCATTGTAGAGAACGTACCGAATATAGACCAGATCAGAATGGTTTCTTCAGGGACCGAAGCCTGCATGAGTGCCATCAGGCTGGCAAGAGGCTATACGGGAAGGGAAAAAATCGTCAAGTTTGAAGGCTGTTACCACGGGCATTCAGACTCATTCCTGATCAAGGCCGGAAGCGGTGCTGCCACATTCGGGAACCCGAATTCACCGGGGGTTACCCGAGGAACGGCTAAGGATACTCTCTTGGCAAGGTACAACGATTTTGAGCAGGTACAGGATCTCTTCCGCCATAACCAGGGTGAAATTGCCGCGGTTATCATTGAACCGGTAGCCGGAAATATGGGCTGCGTGCTTCCTGAGAATGAATTCCTCCAGAACCTGAGAAAGATTTGCGATGAAAATGGCGCTTTACTGATCTTTGATGAAGTGATGACCGGCTTCAGGCTGGCTTTCGGAGGGGCACAGGAATTATTCGGCGTTAAGGCTGACCTGGTAACATATGGGAAAGTAATCGGCGGCGGGCTTCCGGTAGGCGCTTTTGCCGGACGCAACGAAATTATGGATTGTCTTGCTCCGAAAGGAGCCGTGTACCAGGCCGGAACCTTAAGCGGCAGCCCGCTGGCTATGCGGGCAGGGCTGAAAACACTTCAGATCATCAAAAATGACCCTGAATTTTTCTCCAGGCTGGCTAAGACTACGGAAACCCTGGATTTTGAGATCGGAAAGATCCTGAATGAAAAAGGCATTGCCCACAGGATCAACCGTAAGGGTTCCATGATGTCGGTTTTCTTCCACATTAACCGTGTGTCCAATTTTGACGAAGCACAGGAAGCCAACCATTCCCTTTTCAATAATTTCTTCCACCAGATGCTGCAGAACGGGATTTACCTTCCTCCAAGCGGGTATGAAACCTATTTTATCAGCGACGCGATCAAAGACCGTGAACTGGATATGACGCTGGAAGCAGTGAGGAAGTTTGAATATTCTTAAAGAATAATGGATAATTACGTCTCTTTAATCACCATCAGATAAAAATCCCCCGGAATAACATTCCGGGGGATTTCGATATGAAGAAAACTAACTATTGTTATTGTAATCCTGCTAAAAGATTGACTCCATTTACGGTTGCCCAGGCTCCCGGTGTTAAGGATACTTTGGTTACGGTTGTCGCATTGGTAAATGTTTTAGCACCATTCGGCGTGAAGGCATATCCCCAAACTCCTGCATTGTCAGAATTCAGGTACGTCATAGGAGAAACCACAACTTTATTGTTGTTTACCTGGCTGTTTTCAGTAGCAGCATCCTGGATTAAAACGGCATATGCTTTCTGGGTTCCGATATTTTTATACCCGCTGATATACACATTGGAGAAAATCCCTGTTCCCTGCTTTTTAAACTGAATCGCGGAAATTTCAGGTGAATTCGTGGTTTCAGGATTGGTATTGGCATCTCTGATCAGGGTAATGTTAGAGATCTTAGGAGCCGTATTATCTACGTTGCTTGAAGATTCGATCTCCATCCCGAAGTTTCCAACTCCTGTCTGGAATGCATACCAGTTGGTGTTGTTCTGCCCGCTCCATGCATCCTGCCAGTCGAAAGAATCGTCATAATTTCCGTAAGAAACGATATTTTTAGCACTTACCGTCCCTCCGAAGAATTCATATCCGTCATCAGTACCTTTATAAGTGACAAGGTTTTCCAGGACAGTTCCGGCACCTACGGCATAAAACGTCATAGAGTTGGTTTCTGAAGTACCGTCACCTATCTTTTTACCTGCATATTCCACACGCACGAATTTCATGGTTCCGGAATTGGAATTGGCATCGCTACCTCCGTAGTATACGTTGTTACCATCTTCAGATAAGGCCTGTGTATTCCCGTTAAGTGCTTTGATAGGTGCATTACCGTACAACGTAATACCACCCCAGTCTCCAGGAGTTTTGCTGGAAGTTGTGAATACGATAGGTTCAGAAGCTGTTCCTACAGCATTGATTTTACCGTCCTGAAGAACAACCAGGCTGCTGGTCTTTGTGGTTACTACATTAAAGGTAGCTCCTGCTTCTATGGTAATGGTAGCATTATTGGTTACTTTAACAATCCCGTCCAGCGTGTAGTTCCCTTTTTTGATCAGCAGGTCTTTGCTAATGGTACCTGATAATGTTCCGCTTCCGCTTAATACACTTTCAGTTGTTCCGGGTGTAGTAACACTTGTTCCTTCTCCTAATCCGTCATTAACTTCAATGGTACATGAATGTAAGGCTAATGTTAACACAGCGGTTAACGCTACTAGTGATAAAATTCGTTTTTTCATTTTTATACTTATTTTTTTATTTATAAATGGTTAGAATGTGTACCCTACGGTAAGATTGAAATTAACTCCTCTGAAATAGTCAGTATACGTATACACTCCTTTGGTGTCCACATCATGGTAGCTCTTATCACCCAGAAGTATTTTATACTTGCTGTTGAACATATTCTGTACGGCAAATTTCACATTCCAGTTTCTGGTCAACTGGTCCTGATATACGAAATCTAACTGCGAGAACGGCTTTTCATAGAAATTATCGGATCCTGATGTTCCTACAGCATATATTTTAGATCCGGAAACATTATACACCAAAGAGAGGGTTCTGGTCAGGCTGTTTTTCTTTTTGATTTCGTACTTAAGGTCGGCATTGATCGTATAAGGTGCAGCACCCTGAAGACCTCTTTTGTGAAGCTGGTCGTTGGTATATCCCTGAGGCCTTTCCAGTAATAATTGATCTTCGCTTCTGTCTACGTTGGAATACATAAATGTGGCATTGGCTCCGAACATGAAATTGCTGAGGCTTTCAGAAATCCTGCCCAGGCTGATGATCCCTTCAAGTTCCACCCCTGCCAGCTGTGCTCTCTTGGCGTTCAGGAATGATACGGTGATCCCGTTGGCATCACCGGAAGTGATGAAAGAACGTTCGATAGCTTTATCGATCCTTTTGGCAAATAAATTCACAGAGAAAAGCTCTTTGTTGGTAGGGTAGTATTCCCACTTCAGGTCAAAGTTGTAATTTTCACTGTTTTCGATATCAGCATTACCTTTAATGGTTTCATTATCCGGATTGATATAGCTGATAGGCATTCTCTCAATAAGGACAGGTCTGGTGATGGTCTTACTGAATGAGAACCTCACGTTATGCTTATTGTTAAGCGCTTTTTTGATCGCGATAGATGGTAAAAACAGGTTTCTGTTTTTAATGATATTGTCTTTTTTATCGGAGCTTTGCTGCGAATAACGGATCAGCGTGATATCATTCTCATATCTTCCTCCTAACAGGATGTCCCAGGATTCGGAAGGTTTATAATTTAAATTAACATACCCGGCATTCACAAACTGGTACATCATGGATAAGAACTGGGATGCATCAGATCCTTCCTGAAAAGAGAGGTCTCCGTTCATGATGGAATTGTTGAAGGTGGATTGCGGAGTATCTTTATCAATAATGTGCTCTCTGTTGGCAATGTTATTGGCTACTCCGAAGATGAATCTGTACGAGTTCTTTCTCAGGTCCGCAAAACCATTGTATCCTACGGATAACTGGATCGGGTAATCTTTTTTATCTCCTTTTTCACCCAGGAAAACAGAATATTCTCCATAGGCAGAACCGTAGAATCTTGAATTTACATCAAGGTACTGGCGGATCAGGTTGTTGGCCCCGTAAGCAAGATACAGTTTATCTTCTGGTAAAATATTGTTGTTGGCATCCCTGCGGCTACCTTCAATGATTTTTCTGTCCGGCTGCTGATAATTGTTGATCACATAACTTCCTCCGGCTTTAACCTGATGTCTGTCACCGATCTTTTGTGAGGCAGTAAGCTGAAGGTCCAGGAACCTTGACAGGTCCAGCTGGTTCGTACGGAAAAATCCTAGATCTTTATTCTGTACCTGATTGTTCTTATACCCGTAATAATCTTCGATGATATTATTGGTGCTCTGTAAGTACATGGCGTTTAAATTAACATTCGTGCCTCTGTTCTTATAAGCAAGTCCAAGGAGTGTGGAAGACTCTGTTTCGTAATTATACTGTTTTCTTAAAAGGTCATTGTTCAGAACAATGACATTCCCGAAATCTTTGAACTGATTTTTAGCCCCTTCACGGAAAGAAAACTTAGTTCCCTGGTTCAGGGAGAATAAAACAGCCATATTACCGGTTTCACCCATCTTCATTTTCTGAGCGGTGGTAAATCCTATGCTGGAGTTAGGAACCGGTCTGATGTTATCAACATTCCAGGAATCTTTAAATGAATTGATCGATTCGTTAGCAGAAAATTTATAGTTGCTCGGCCTTGAGTCTCTCACCTGATCCGGCAATCTCCTGTCTCTGCCGTTCAGTCCCAGATAGCCGTTCAGCCCGTCTGCCCCTTCGGCAACCTTGAAGTTATTTCTAAAGGTGCTTAAAGTATTCATGCCTACGCTGAATTCCACCTTGGTAAAAGGCTTGTCAATCGTAAGCGTTTCAATATCAAAGGTAGCCCCGGCAAAGTCTCCGTAAAGATTGGAGTTGAATGTTTTATAAATGTTCAGCTTGCCTACTACGTCGGTAGGGAACTGCTTTAAAGCGATAATTTTCTGGAATGGGTTGTTGGATGGAGAACCCAGTCCGTTAATAAGCAGGTAATTGTACCGTTCCTCAAGCCCTCTTACGAAAAGCCCTCTTCCTTCTACGGTGGTGATACCGGTAACTTTGGTAAGCCCCTGCTCTACATTGGAAATCCCTTTTCTGGAAATCTCCTCTGCACTTACGGCCTGTTTCTGGATAATGGCTTTCTTCTGCTCACCTAATACGGCGGTTTCAGTTTTCCTGTTGCTGTTACCCTGGATGATAACACCTTCAATCTTCTTTTCTTTCCCAACGGTGTCTCTTTTTATTTCCTGAGCATAAAATACGGATCCGGTCAGGAATATGACCGCAACACTAAGATTGCTAATTTTCATTATCTTACTTTTATTTACTAAAATTCTTTCGCTGCAAAGAAATGAAAGATTAGCAGGGGAAATGGTTTAGTAAAATTTAATTTTTTTTTAACTAAATATTAAGAAACCGGATTTATTGTTAACTTTATGTGAACGATTACCAGAGCGTTAATCTGTCATTCAAAAATCATTAACTTTGGCACAGGAAAAAATAAAAATGAACCAAAAGAAAATACTCTTAATAGACGACGAACTGGATATTTTAGAGATTCTGTCTTATAATTTGGAAAAAGAAGGCTACGATATTTTCACTGCTACCAATGGTAACGAAGGCATCGAAAAAGCCAAAGAAATTATTCCCGATCTTATCCTGCTGGATGTGATGATGCCCGAAAAAGACGGTATCGAAACCTGCCAGGAACTCCGCAAGATCAAAGAACTTCAGAAGACCCTTATTGTTTTTCTTTCTGCGAGGAGCGAAGAATTTTCACAGCTGGCCGGTTTCCAGGCAGGCGCCAATGATTATGTGGTGAAGCTTATCAAGCCGAAGATCCTTATTTCTAAAGTCAATGCCCTCTTGCAGCTGACTTCACAGGTTTCAGACAATGCCAAGCTTATTGAAATTGGAGACCTGGTGATTGATAAAGACAATTTCCGGGTGTCTAAAAGCGGTCAGCTATTCCTGCTGCCTAAAAAAGAATTTGATCTTTTGTACCTGCTGGCTTCCAATACGGAAAAAGTGTTCAAGAGAGAAGAAATCCTGGAAAAAGTATGGGGCAATGATGTGATTGTCGGGGAAAGGACCATCGACGTACACATCAGGAGGCTGAGAGAGAAATTAGGCATCAGTACGATCCAGACCCTGAAAGGAATCGGATACAAGCTTATTGTTTAACACCTTAAAAAGGCCTACCTTTACTTTCAACCCATAAATCCTTGTAAAATTGAAATTTTACAGACTTACCCTCCTCGCCTCATGTCTGCTGACACTGGTGATGTTTCTGCTCGTCATCATTTTTGATGCCTTAAAAGATGTCTATGACCAGACCCCGTTTTTTAAGATAGGGCTTCTGATATGCCTTGTTTTTATTTTCATGGTCAATTATGTCGTACTGGAGCTGCTTTTCAGTTATTACGGAAGAAAGCAGGTGCGTGGGCTGTCCCGGATCCTGCCGCAGGAAATTGTGCATGACCAGGATGAAAACATTACCATAAAAGAGCTTGGAGAAAGGTTTTCCGATCTCAACCAGCGTAAGGTAACCGAAATTGATATGATGAAGGAGATGGAGAGTTACCGTAAAGAATATATCGGGAATGTTTCCCATGAGCTTAAAACACCCCTGTTTTCCATTCAGGGGTACGTGGAAACCCTCAGAGAGGGTGGAGTGGATAACCTGACCATCCGAGACAAATACCTGGAAAGAATTGATAAATCCGTTGAAAGGCTGATTGCCATTGTAACCGACCTGGATATGATCAACAGGCTGGAAGCCGGAGAGATCAACCTTACCATATCGCGGTTCGATGTCAATATGCTGATCAAAGAAATTTTTGACCTGCTCGACCTCGAAGCGGAAAAACATAATACCACTTTACAGATCCAGACCCTGCAGCCGCAGATCCTTGTGGATGCCGACAAGCAAAAAATATCCCAGGTATTCATCAACCTCATCTCAAATGCCATCCATTATGCCAACCGCCAGGAAGCACGGGTCGTAGTAAAAACCAGTGTCCTGAAAAATAAAGTACTCATAGAAGTTATTGATAACGGGATGGGCATTAAGCCTGAGAGCCTGCCGCGTATCTTCGAGCGTTTCTACCGCGTTGAAACCAGCAGGAGCCGCAGGGAAGGAGGATCCGGCTTGGGACTTGCCATTGTAAAACATATCCTGGAGGCCCATAGTGAAAATATCACCGTGGAAAGCGTCTATTTAGAAGGAACAAAATTTAGTTTCATGCTTGAAAAAGGGAAATGAATACCCTGAAAATGTATGAAAAAAAAATGTTTTAAAAAATTCTAAAATATTTTTTGTCGAATCTCATTTATTATATATTTGCAACAGAAATTTATCATAATAATAAAGGCAAAAAGTAACTAAAAAACTGATATGGTTTATAAAATCCGCGTAATATTAGATGCGAAAGAAGATATTTTCCGTGATATTGAGGTTAAGGGAAAACAGACGCTATGGAACTTACATTTAGGAATTAAAAGTGCCTTCAGCCTGCAGGGTGACGAGCTTTCTACTTTTAACCTGCTGGAAGATGACGGTACCATTATAAAAAGTGTTCCGTTAGAAGATATGAGCGATGACGGAGACGGCGAGATTATGTCGGATGTGTATATCGATGAGGCCTTTGAAACGGAGGGGAATAAAGCCCAGTTTCAGTATGGTCTTCTCGATCTTTGGGAATTTTTCTGTGAACTGGTGGAAGTGATTGAAGAAACCAAAGGCGTTAACTATCCTATCACCGTATACCGTTTTGGTAATGTTCCTCTTAAAGCTCCTGCCAAAAGCGGAATTGCCGGCGGATCCAAAAAGAAATCTGCAATGCCTTTACTGGATGATGATTTCAGCTTTGATGATGATTTCGCCGCTACAGGCAATTTTGAGGAGGATGATGACACCTTCGATGATGAAGAGGAAGATTACAACGATGACATCTTCGATGAAGAGGATGACACGGACGACGAGAAGTAAATCTCCGATCCCGGAAAGCGGATACAATATATACATCAGAATAGGTTTTCCTGTTCTGATTTTTTTATGCCTAAACTTGTACTCCGATCATGCGCGCAACATTCCGGGGCATTATTTTTGAATGTTTCAACCCGTCATAAATACACTCACAATGAAAAACCTGAAAAAAATAGTGATTCCCGTTTCATTGGGAATTATCGGATTGGTGCTGCTGAGTTCATGCTCAGTGGGAATTCCCAAAGGAGCCACAGCCGTAAAAAATTTCGATGCAGACCGTTACCTGGGCAAGTGGTACGAAATCGCCCGGTTCGATTACCGTTTTGAAAAAGATATGGATAATGTAACGGCTGAATACTCCAAAAATCAGGATGGTAGTATCCGTGTGCAGAACAAAGGGTACAATTATGTGAAAAAAGAATGGAAACAATCCGTTGGGGAAGCAAGGTTTGTTGATGATAAGACTGAAGCGAGACTGAAGGTTTCATTCTTCAAACCGATCTGGGCAGGCTATAATGTTATTGAGCTTGATGATAATTACCAGTACGCCTTGGTCGTGGGAAACAACCTGAAATACATCTGGATCCTGTCCCGTACAACCACGATTCCTGAAAATGTGCGTCAGAAATTACTGGAAAAGGCAAAAAGCATCGGATACAATACGGATGAACTGATCTGGGTAAAACATAATCAGTAATACCAAGGTGATTTATAGTAATAACCCTTTCGGAATTCATTTTTGAAAGGGTTTCTTATACGATAATATGTAGATTATCCTATCATTAATCCGTTGCAAATTTCCTCTGCAACATTTTGCAGATAGAGACTTTTTCACGTCATTTGTATAAGGAATTTTTCAAGAATGTTGATATGGAAAAAGCGGTTCTGATTACTATCGGGGATGAAATCCTTTCCGGAAATACGGTAGATACCAATTCTAATTTTATAGCTGCGGAGCTTAAATCCATCGGGATTAAGGTCATACAGATCCTTACGATCTCGGATGAGATTGAAACCATAAAAGAAACCCTGAAATCAGCCTTTGAAACAGGAGACCTGGTTATAACTACCGGCGGATTGGGACCTACAAGGGATGACAAGACGAAAAAGGCCTTAGCCGAATTCTTCGATGATGAAATCGCGCTGGATGAGCCGACTTTTGAACATCTCAGGAAATACATGGAGAAACGCGGCCGTATAGAGATTCTGGAAAGAAACAGGGAGCAGGCTTTTGTCCCTAAAAAATCCACTGTTTTCCAGAACCATTACGGGACGGCTCCCTGCATGATGATGGAACAGCAGGGCAAACTCTCTTTCAGCCTTCCCGGTGTTCCGTACGAAGTAAAGCCGCTGATCAGGGATCAGATTGTTCCGTATCTTAAAGAAAGGTTCAGCCTCAACCATATTGTTTCCAGGATTGTTTCTGTAGTCGGCATTCCGGAGAGTATCCTTGCAGACACTATAGAAGGCTGGGAACTGGCGCTGCCGGCACATATTACCTTATCTTATCTTCCTGTCGGGACCCGTGTAAAGCTCAGGCTCACGGCAACAGGAGCTGTAGAAGAACTTCTCGGCATGCAGCTGGAACAGGAAATCCAGAAATTGTTCCCCATCATCGGTGATCACATTATTGCCACTTCCGAAGATAAAATAGAGAAAATACTGGCCGAACTGCTGGATGAAAAAAGCATGACCATTTCCACGGCAGAAAGCTGCACTGGTGGAGAGCTGGCTAAAATGGTAACCTCCAATTCCGGAAGTTCCAGGTATTATATAGGAGGAGTCGTTTCCTATGCCACTGAAAAGAAAACCGAAATCCTTAAAGTATCTCAGAAAACCATTGATGAATATACTGTGGTGAGTGCCGAGGTTGCCCGGGAAATGGCGGCGGGATGCCAGGATTTATTCGGAACCGACATTGCCCTTTCCACCACAGGGGTTGCCGGTCCAGGAAAAGGTGAGGATGGCAAAGAAGTGGGTACGGTATTTTATACCATCAGGGTCAGGGAACGGGAGGAAACATTCCAGCTTTTCCTGCCTCATCTGGACCGGTTAGACTTTATGCATTTTGTTTCGCAAAAAATTCTCCAGGACCTTGTTTCCATGCTGATAAGTGCCTAAAGGCCACTGTTTTTTAATTTTATTTTAATAGGTTTTACGGGGTGTTTTCATGCTTTTTGACGTTGCTTTGCATAAAGAAATCAGAAGGTGGAACACTCTAAACAAATTTTTCAGACCGAGAATAAAAAACGCTGGAGAAATGTAAAGTGGGGATCAAGAATTTTTATTTTCCTCGCGGTACTGCTCTTTATTGCGCTGGGTCTGATGATGAAACTGGACAGAAGTCCGAAAATCCCTTTTAAAGAAGATTACAAAGCGGTTATTACGGCCAGCCGGCCCTATCTTCAGGAGAATAAAATATCCAAAGAGTATAAAGGCTTCAGGAGCTTCATCTCCGAGAAAAATATCCATACCAATCTTGCCAAGATAGAAAAGGCAAAAGAAGAACGTTTCAAAAACCAGAACCGAAACTGGGCACAGTTCCCGGGAGGGATCCGTTCTGCATTTTATGTCGCCTGGGACCCGCAGTCCCTTATGTCGCTGAAAAGGAATATCCGGCATACCAACCTGGTATTTCCGGAATGGTTTTTCCTGGATCCCGAATCCGGTGCGCTGAAAACGAATTTGGACCCGGAAGGGTATAAGATCATCAAAAGGACCGGTGTGGCGGCCATGCCGATGCTCAGCAACAATTCAAACCAGGAATTCCGGGCTGAAGGTTTGGCGAAAGTACTGAAAGACCCTCTGAAAAGGACACAGCTGATCCGCCAGGTAACCACTCAGTGCCTTAAATTTCATTTCAAAGGAATTAATGTGGACTTTGAAAGTATCGGGCTGGACTCCGATGAATACCTTATTGCTTTCCTGAAAGAGCTTTCGGGAACGTTCAGAAAGAACGGGCTGATGGTAACGATGGATATCATGACGGATAACGATGATTATAATATCCGTAAGCTGGACCCCTACGTAGATTATTTTGTGCTTATGGCATATGATGAATATTCTGCAGATAGTGATGCAGGACCTGTATCCTCCCAGAAATGGATTGAAGCGCAGACCGGCAAAATTCTGGAAAAAACAACACCCGGTAAAATTATTCTGGGATTGGGAGCATACGGTTATGACTGGAGTACCAATAAGGATGACAATACTTCGGTGACGTATATGCAGGCCATTACAAAAGCCAGTGCCAGTAAAGCAGATATCAACTTCGATGATAATACCTTCAACCTGAATTATTCCTATACCGATGCCAAAAACAATACGCATACCGTATTCTTCAATGATGCAGCGTCTATCTTCAATACCATGCGTTTCTCCTCGGAATACCCTCTTGCAGGAACTGCATTATGGAGACTGGGAAGTGAAGACAGCAGGGTATGGAATTTTTATGATAAAGACCTGAGCTCTGCAGGAATGTCCAAAATCAACTTCAAAGATCTTGAAAATGTAAAAGGCCAGACAATGGTCGACTATATCGGGGACGGAGAAGTGCTGGATGTCCTCAATACGCCGCACGACGGAAAAATAGCCCTTGAAACGGATCCGAAAGAAAAAATTATCACCGATGAAACCTATAAGACCTATCCCAGCTCTTATGAAGTGAAAAAATACGGCGAGGCGCCCCAGAAAGATCTGGTGCTGACTTTTGATGATGGTCCGGATGAAACCTATACTCCGCAGATCCTGGATGTTTTATCGAAATACCACGTTCCGGCAGCCTTTTTCCTGGTAGGGCTGAACGCGGAAAAAAACCTTCCGCTGGTAAAAAGGATTTACAGGGAAGGGCATGAAATCGGGAACCACACCTTTACCCATGAAAACGTAGCCCGGGTAAGTCCGGAAAGGGCTTTGCTGGAACTTAAACTGACACGGCTGCTGATTGAGTGCATTACCGGCCACAGTACCATACTGTTCCGGGCACCGTACAATGCCGATTCAGAACCAACGACCCCTGAAGAAATCATACCAGTAGCACTGGCCAGGAAACAGAACTATCTTGATATCGGGGAAAATATTGACCCTGAAGACTGGCAGCCGGGCATCAAAGCGGATGAAATCGTGAAAAGGGTGATGGAAGGCCTTCATCAGAGGAAAGGAAATATCATCCTGTTGCATGATGCCGGCGGCGATACCCGGGAAGAAACCGTAAAGGCACTTAAAGTCCTGATTCCTGCATTGCAGAAACAGGGCTACCACTTTACCAACCTCGCCAGCATCCTCTACAAAAGCAAAAACGAGCTTATGCCCGAAGTGCCTAAAACCAGGGCATACTATGTTATGCAGCTGAATCTGGTCCTGGCCACCGTGATTTATGGCATCAGCCATTTCCTGGTCGCCCTTTTTACCGTGTTTATAGGTTTAGGGATCATCAGGCTGTTGCTCATGGCCTATTGGGCGGTACAGGAAAAAAGAAAAGAAAAGGAGAAAGGCCGGTTTCCGGTTCTGGATTCTTACCCGAAGGTTTCCATCATGGTTCCTGCGTATAATGAAGAAGTTAACATCGTATCGTCACTGAGCAACCTTCTGAATCAGACCTACCCGAATTTTGATGTGATCATGATTGATGACGGAAGCAGGGATTCAACCTATCAGAAAGCGCAGGATGCATTTGCCGGCCATCCGAAACTTAAAATATTCACGAAACCGAACGGAGGAAAAGCTACGGCTTTAAATTACGGGATATCCCGCACTGACTCGGAATATGTGGTCTGCATTGATGCGGATACCAAACTCCAGCAGGATGCCGTAAAATTCCTGATGGCGAGATTCCTCAATGCGGCTCCGGAAGAAAAGATTGCCGCAGTAGCCGGAAACGTAAAAGTTGGAAATCCGGTCAACTGGCTGACCAGATGGCAGGCTATAGAATATACCACCAGCCAGAATTTCGACCGCCTTGCCTATTCATATATCAATGCAGTCACCGTAATTCCGGGAGCCATAGGAGCATTCAGGAAAGCAGTAGTCGATGAAGTGGGAGGGTATTCTTCGGATACCCTGGCGGAAGACTGTGATATTACCGTTAAGATGCTGAGAAAAGGATATCGTATTGCCAATGAGAACAGGGCTGTTGCCGTTACCGAAGCTCCGGAAACCGTAAAACAGTTTCTGAAGCAGCGCTTCAGATGGACCTATGGCATCATGCAGATGTTCTGGAAACAGAAACAGACCTTCCTGAACCCGGAATACAAAGGGCTGGGACTCTGGGCGATGCCGAACATCCTGCTGTTCCAGTATATCATCCCGTTCTTTTCACCGATGGCAGACCTGATTATGTTTTTCGGCCTGTTGTCGGGCAACGGCAATAAAATATTCGTGTATTACCTGCTGTTCCTCCTGGTGGATGCATCACTGGCTATTGTTGCCTTTATCATGCAGAAAGAAAAAATGTGGAACCTTATTTATATCGTGCCTCAGCGGTTCGGGTACCGCTGGCTGATGTATATCGTACTTTTCAGGAGCCTGAGGCGGGCGCTGAAAGGAGAGATGCAGGCATGGGGCTTCCTGAAAAGGACCGGGAATGTAAAAGAGATCGGCGCTTCCAGGTTATCATAAAAAAATATGGACAGCCCGGTAACAAATCCAGAGAAAAATATACTTATTATAGAAATTAGTGTTATCATAATGAAAAAACTGACATTTTCTTTATTTTTATTAGCAGGAGTATCTTCACTGAACATAGTGACGGCTCAGTCTAAAACCAATACAGCAGCAATGAACCTTACGGATAAAGGATTAGACCTTAGCATGATGGATAAATCGGTGCGTCCGCAGGATGACTTTTACAATTACGTAAACGGAAGCTGGATGAAAACCGCTAAAATCCCTTCAGATAAACCTACCTGGGGAAGTTTCAATAAACTGGCAGATGATACGGACAACAATTCGATGACCATCCTCAGCTCCCTTCTGAAAGATAAATTCACAGACGGGACGGAAGGCAAGAAAATCCAGGACCTGTATGCTACGTACATGAACATGCAGAAAAGAAACGCAGACGGGATTAAGCCGATCCAGGCCAACCTGAATAAGATCGATGCCATTAAAAACCTTCAGGACCTTCAGAACTACCTGATCTCTGTAACCAAAGACGGAGAAAACATTTTTTACGGATGGGGCGTAGGAGCAGACCTGAAAGATTCCAATATGAATGTGGTATATCTTGGTGATGCTTCTCTGGGATTAGGAAGAGACTACTACCAGAAAGTCAATGAAAAAAATACTGAGGCATTAGCAGAATACACCAAGTATGTAGCTTCTATGCTGAAAGAACTGGGATATAAAAATGCTGACGCAGCAGCCAAAGGCATTGTTGACTACGAAAAAAGCATCGCCCAGACCTACCTGACCAATGAGCAGAGCCGTGACAACACCCTTCAGTACAATCCTGAAACCATGGCGCAGCTTTCATCACTGGTTAAAAATGTAGACATTCCGGGATACCTTAAAAAAGTAGGGGTAAATACCGATAAAGTAATTATTGGCGAGCTGGGTTACTATAAAAATCTGGATAAGTTCATCAATGCACAGAACCTTCCTGTCATTAAAGATTACCTGAAATTCCACATGATCCACGGAAGCGCTTCTTACCTGAGCGAAAAGATCGGTGATATGAGGTTTGCTTTCTATGGCAAATATCTGAGAGGCCAGCAGGAGCAAAGGGCGCTCAACAAGAGAGGATATGAACTGATCAACGGAAGCCTGGGTGAAGCCTTCGGTAAGCTGTATGTTGAAAAATACTTCCCTGCAGAAGCCAAGGCTCAGATGGTTGAACTGATCGACTACCTGAAGAAAAGTTTCGCAGTACATATCAATAACCTGGCATGGATGTCTTCGGTAACGAAAGAAAAAGCGATGCAGAAGCTGAACAAGTTCACGGTAAAAGTAGCTTATCCGGACAAATGGAAAGATTACTCCAAGCTGAATATCATTCCGGAATCCAAAGGAGGAAGCTTATATGGCAACCTTCAGAATATTGCAGAATGGCAGTACAATAAAGACCTTGCAAAAATCGGGAAACCGGTAGATAAAACTGAGTGGGGAATGACGCCGCAGACGGTGAATGCCTATTACAATCCGGTCAACAACGAGATTGTATTCCCTGCAGCCATCCTTCAGCCGCCGTTCTTCAATCCTAAAGCAGATGCTGCCGTGAACTTCGGTGGAATCGGAGCGGTAATCGGTCACGAAATGAGCCACGGATTCGATGATTCAGGGGCGCAGTTTGATGCAGACGGGAACCTGGTAGACTGGTGGACACCTGAAGATAAAGCCAATTTTGAAAAGGCAACCAAAGCACTGGCTGCACAGTATGATAAATATGAGCCGGTAAAAGGAACTATGGTAAACGGAACTTTTACCAACGGGGAAAACATCGCAGATTTAGGTGGAGTGAACATTGCTTATGATGCTTTACAGATGTATCTTAAAGATCACGGAAATCCAGGCCCGATCAGCGGTTATACCCAGGATCAGAGATTCTTCCTGAGCTGGGCTACCGTATGGAGAACGTTATCCAGCGAAAAATATATGATCAATCAGGTGAAGACCGATCCGCACTCACCAGGGTATTTCAGGAGCTTCGGTCCGTTAACCAATGTTGACGCGTTCTACAAAGCTTTCGATGTTAAACCTGGAGACAAGCTTTACAAAGCGCCGCAGGACAGGATTAAAATCTGGTAACCATCATCAGTATAAATTAGCCGCTCAGCAATGGGCGGTTTTTTTATGTCCTTTTGTTTCAGAAGAAATATTCGGAATATATTTCTTAAAATAAAACACTATGTAAAATAAAATACACTTTATCTGAGAATTCATAACGGATTATTATTCAGCAAAATTTGTATATTTGATACGTTGTGTAAATAAAAATAATTTTTTTAATGAAAAAACTGAATATCGGAATACTTGCCCTTTGCGGTATTGTATTCTTAAACTCATGTGGCACGAAGGCAACTGCTGACAAATCTCAGCAGTCCGGAGCCATAGCAGTGGTTGCAGAACCGGTGAAGGAGGAAGCAAAAGAAGAGGGGATCAACTTATCCTATATGGATAAAAGCGTGCGTCCGCAGGATGATTTTTTTAATTATGTGAACGGGAATTGGGTGAAAACCACTCAGATTCCATCTGATAAAGCGAGTTGGGGCTCTTTCAATGCATTGAGGGAAAATGTGGATGATAACTCTCTGGATATCCTGAATAAAATCCTTTCTGAAAGCTATTCAGACGGATCTGAAGGAAAAAAAATCCAGAACCTGTATGCATCCTTCATGGATGTCGATAAGAGAAATGCAGAAGGCCTGGCTCCCATCAAAGGCGATCTTGCGAAAATCGATGCCATTAAAAACCTGAATGACCTTCAGAAATACCTTCTTGATGCCACAAAAGTAGGGGATAATTCATTCTACGGATGGAGAGTAGGCGCAGATATGAAGAATTCCAAAATGAATGCGGTATACCTGGGCGGTCCTGACCTTGGGCTCGGAAGGGATTATTACCAGAAAGTAAATGAAGCCAATACCAAAACGCTTGCGGAATACCAGAATTATGTAAGCAAGCTCTTCGGGGTCTTGGGCTACAAGAACTCACCTCAGGCTGCACAGAATGTGGTTGATTTTGAAAAGCAGCTGGCCAACTACCTTTTAACGCTTGAGCAGAACAGGGATGCCAATCTGAGGTACAATCCTAAAAACGTGTCTGAGCTCTCAGGGCTGGTTAAAAACATCAATCTGGCCAAATACCTTAAAGATGCAGGCGTAAATACCGATAGGGTCATTGTCGGGGAACTGAAATACTACCAGAATATGGACCAGTTCCTGAGCCAGAAGAACCTTCCGCTGGTAAAGGATTACCTGAAATACCACCTGATCAACGGCAATGCAAGCAACCTTGATAACAATCTGGAGCAGATCAGGTTTGATTTCTATTCCAAATACCTTCAGGGACAGAAAGAACAGAGGCCGATGAACAAAAGAGGTTTATCACTTGTTAACGGCGTATTGGGGGAAGCTTTCGGGAAGCTGTACGTGGAAAAGTACTTCACTCCTGAAGCGAAGGCACAGATGGAAACGTATATCGATTACATCCTGAAATCTTTCAAACAGCACATCAACGATATGGACTGGATGTCGCCTGAAACCAAAGTCAAGGCTCAGGAAAAGTTATCCAAATTCACTGTGAAAATCGCTTATCCGGACAAATGGAAAGACTATTCCGAGCTAAAAGTGGATGCCCCTAAACAGGGTGCAACGCTTTATTCCAACCTGCAGAATGTAGCAGCATGGCAATACCAGAGAAGCCTGGATAAAGTAGGGAAGCCGGTGGATAAAACCGAGTGGGGAATGACTCCTCAGACCGTGAATGCGTACTACAGCGGATCCAATAATGAGATTGTATTCCCTGCCGCCATTCTTCAGCCGCCGTTCTATAACCCTAAAGCCGATGCTGCCGTGAATTTCGGAGGAATCGGTGCTGTAATCGGGCATGAAATTTCCCATGGGTTTGACGACAGCGGTTCCAGGTTTGACGGGGACGGAAACCTCAATAACTGGTGGACCGATGCAGACCGTAAGAACTTTGATGCCAAAGTAGGCCAGCTGGCTGCCCAGTACAGCCAGTACGAGCCGGTAAAAGGAAGCTTTGTTAACGGTAAATTTACCAGCGGGGAAAATATCGGTGACCTGGGAGGTGTGGCTGTAGCGTATGATGCGTTGCAGATGTACCTGAAAGACCACGGAAATCCCGGCCTGATCAGCGGATTCAATCAGGACCAGCGGTTTTTCATGAGCTGGGCAACTGTGTGGAGAACCAAGTCCACAGACCAGTATATGGTGAACCAGGTAAAGACGGACCCGCATTCTCCTGGTGTTTTCAGGGCTTACGGACCATTGGTGAACCAGGATTCGTTCATTAAGGCATTCGACATCAAGCCGGGAGACAAAATGTACAAAGCTCCTGAGGAAAGAATAAAAATCTGGTAGGAAACTGCCCGGAAGAATTAACACAGAAACGCATCACACTGATGCGTTTTTTTTATTAATTTTTCATAGTTTAGTGATCCTGTAAAGACCTAGGAAGGTTAACAGGCATTAATTATCAGTCATATTCAATAAAAACCTTTCACAAAATTTTGTATGTTACAGTTTTTTTTTAAATTTAAACATTGGATTGGTCAGTTATTTGATTCAGATAAAGCCGGTCTACACCAAAATAAGAAATCTCAAAATAACAATAATATGGCAATGTTTAATTACGGCGTTGGCGGAAACGAGGTCAAAGTAGATGCTAACGAAGCTATTCAGCAAATACAGGAGAACAAAACGATGATTGTAAGCCAGCTTACAACAGAAGAATCCTACACTCCTGAAATCGTAACAGGGTTAAAGACCGTGGAAGACGTCTTCAGACACTTTCAGCCTACCGTGGCCGTGCAGCACGAAACGGCAGATGGCAATGTGGTGGAAGAGGAATTCCGTTTTCAGAACCTTGGTGACTTCACTCCCAAAAACCTTACCCAGAAATCAGAGTACCTTCAGCAGCTGAACATGGAAAAGGAGCAGTACAACAAAATTGTGCGCCAGCTTAAAACGAATAAAATCCTTCGTAATATGCTGGAGAATGAGCAGACCCGGGCTGCTTTCGTAGAAGTACTGAAAGAAGTGGCACAAGAACTTGAAAAATAACCTAAAGACAACACAATCATGGATAGTAAATTACAGGCAGCCGAAAGCCAGCAACAGGGCCAACAGCAGCAGCACTCAGGCCAGCAGAAAGGAAACGCGCTTGCGGAACTCAATAAAATAGGCGGATTCGGATTCGTAGAATCTGTAGTGGACGGCATCGCCAACATGAATCCTACCAGGAAGGCCAGAAAAGAAATATTCCTTAACGACAGCAATAAAGCAGACGAAAGAAAGGAGCTGCTTCAGAAAATAAACCTGTGGGTAAGCCTTCTGGAAGGCAATGAATCAGCCGACGCTATGGCTGAAACCTGCAAAAACAAAGCTCATCAGGCAGACCAGAGCCTTAAAAGCAATCTTAAAAATACGCTGGATGCAGTCCGTATGCTGGAAACCAACTACAGGACCGTAGCCCAGTTCTATAAAAATACCGAACTTGATAAAGTAGATAATGTAAGCATCGTTAATGCGAGCATCGATCAGGTTTCTGACCTGGACAACCCGATCTTTATTGATGCCATCGGCGAAGAATTCAAAAATTACTATGATCGTCTGGATCTGAGGGACAATTATTCCATTCTGGCGATCCCTGGCTATCTGGGATCTAACAAAGTCGTTGAGAAATGGGCCAAGATCTGTAACGAGAATAAGGTAATGATGGTGACGGATTTTGCCAACCTTGATAAACCGGATGATGTGGTAGACCTTTTCCATTCGGCTAACCTTACCGGGGGAGAACTGCACAGAAGTAATGTCATCATGACGTGCAACTGGCTCGTAGGCCGCGGAAAGGCAGAAGAAGTGGGAGAGGAGGAAAACGTAGAGCTTCCGCCATCTACTTCCCTTGCAGGAAAAATCCATAAGACCCTGATGTCACAGGTGGCTGCAGGTAAAAAACACGGGAACATCAACGAAGTGGATGCCGTAAAATTTGAGCTGAAGAAAAGCGAAATTTCCCAGCTGGAGAAAATGGGCTTGGTACCGATGGTTAATGAATACGGTAAAATCATGGCATTCTCTGCCAAAACCCTGTTCACGGGAGATAATATCGGGCTTCAGACCTATTCTGTGGTTCGTGTATTCGACTATGTAACCAAAGTACTCCTTGATTTCCTGAACAGGAGAGCCTTTGAAAACTGGAATGCCAGGAACGAGGATGACCTGAGAAGACAGATCGTAACCTTCCTTGACGGGATCAAAGGGCCGGATAAACTGATTGAAAAATTCAAGATCGTGCGTTTCGAGCAGGATAAGGTCAATAAAGACAGAGTATGGCTGGACATCCGTTTAACCCCTTATTTCCCTACCAAAAGTTTCGTTATTAAACTTGACGGACATAAAGGAGATGACGGTAACGAATGGGATGCAGAATACACACAGGATTAACTTACTGATATATACAATTAAAACCGATGCGTGCGTGTCGGTTTTTTCTATCTCATATGAAAATCAGCATCAACAACACGATATTCAGGAATATCCTGCCGGTAGTTATCGCTCTCTTATGCATAGGGTGTGAAAAGGAATACCGCAGGCCGGACCATTACAAAGTAGATCTTTTTGCAGATGAAAGGCAGCAGGGGAAAGCTTATGTCATGAACAGGAATGAATGTTTTGATACCAGCGATATGGTCATCAGTGCATCCGATGTAAAGCTTACAGACAGTTCAAAGGGCAGGGGGAAACCTGTCTATATTTATAAACTGAATAATGGCGAACTCCTCAAAACCACCCGGGATTCTGTTGTGGAGTATCCTTTGCAGTTTCTTTCTCCTCAAAAGCTGAAGCTCAGAAAAGATTCTGTCTATATTTATCTTAAAAAACTGGAAGGCTACAGGTTCCTTGCCAAAGAAAAAGACCTTAAATACCAGTGGCTGAAAGGCGCCCCGGTGTATCCCGTTCAGAAAGATAAATAGCGTATCTTTGTATCTTAATTTAGATTACTTCAGCTGTTGGAACATCAAAACAGAACTTCACAATTTCTTCACATAGGAAACAGGCTGCTCGGCTGGTACCAAAAAAATGCGAGAGACCTTCCTTTCAGACAAACCAAAGACCCTTATAAAATCTGGATCTGCGAAATCGTTTTCCAGCAGACCAGGATCAGCCAGGGCCTGAACCATTACAACAATTTCATCAGCCGTTTTCCGGATGTACAAACCCTTGCAGCGGCAGATGAGAATGAAGTCATGCTCTACTGGAAAGGCCTGGGGTATTATTCACGGGCGATCAACATCCATAAGGCGGCACAGCAGATCATGCATGATTATCAGGGTGTTTTTCCCTCAGAATATGAGGAAATCCTGAAGCTTAAAGGCGTGGGTAAATATACGGCTGCCGCAGTTTCCAGCATTTGCTTTGATGGTAAAATGCCGGCTGTTGACGGAAACTTTTACCGTGTTCTGAGCCGGCTTTTCGCAGATGATTATGATATTTCAGGTTCCGGTGCCTTCGCCTATTTCTCAGAACTGTCAAAGCTTATCATGCCCGATGATGTAGGGGATTTCAACCAGGCGATGATGGATCTGGGTTCGGAAATATGCAAGCCTAAGAATCCGTTGTGCCACAGCTGTCCGGTTAATGATGACTGTCTGGCATATTCACTCGGCAAAGTATCCGCATTTCCTGTAAAGACCAAAAAAGTAAAAACGGAAAACCTTCAGCTCAGGTATTATTTTGTTCACCGGAACGGGCAGTTTCTCATTCAGCAGCGTAAAGATGATTTCATCTGGAAAAAACTCTTCGAATTCCCTCCGGAGATTCCCGAAGAGCTGGAAACCTATATCGTAGGACTACAGGTCATCGGCCATAAGCTTACCCATAAAAACCTGTGCATAGAGATCTATGAAGTTGAAATGACTTCAGATGAAGTATGGGATCAATTAATTGCTGAAAACGGGTATCTTGTCACCGATAAGGAAGCTTCCCATGAAAAATCATTTCCCAAACCTCTTGAAACCTATATTCAAAAGTGGCTGAGAGCCTGAAATTTGTCTTCTTAAATCTGAAATCTAATTTGTACTTTTGCAAAATGATTAAAAATATCATTTTAATTTTCGTTTCGGCACTTCTGATATCCTGCGGGAAAGATCCGGTCCCTAAGCCCAGCGGCGAACTGCGCCTGGAATATCCGGCCGCGACATACCGGAAATTTGAAAATAACTGTGCCTATACTTTTGAATATTCTGATTTTGCCAGGATTACGGATGCCAAAAGGCCTTGCTGGTATTACCTGAATTATCCTAAAATGAAAGCGAAAATATTCGTGACCTATTATCCGATCAAAAATGATTTTGCAGATCATATCCGTGAGGCGGAGAAAATGGTGTACGAACACACTGTTAAAGCGAGTTCCATTGATACGAAATCCTTCGAATATCCCGAAAGAAAAGTATACGGGAATTTTTACGAACTGAAAGGGCAGACTGCCTCCAATCTTCAGTTTTATGTGACGGACAGCACCAGGCATTTCGTCACTGCATACCTTTATTTCAATTCCAGGCCGAAGCCGGACTCTCTGGCGCCTGCAGTGGACTATATCAAAAAAGATATGAAGCACCTGCTGGATACCTTTGAATGGAAAAACTGATTTACTTTTAATAATACTTTAAAAAAATATGAAACTTTTAGTTGTAGGAAGTGTTGCATTTGATGCAATCGAAACGCCATTTGGGAAAACCGATAAGATTTTAGGAGGTGCCGCCACATATATCGGTATCACTTCATCCATTTTAGGGGTAAAATCCGGAATCGTTTCTGTAGTAGGAGGAGATTTTCCGCAGGAATACCTGGATATGTTTACCGGAAGGGATATCAATATTGAGGGAATCGAAATCGTAAAAGAAGGTAAGACATTCTTCTGGGCAGGAAAATACCACAACGACCTGAATACAAGAGATACACTGGCTACCGAAGTGAATGTACTGGAAAATTTTGATCCCAAGATCCCTGATTCCATGCAGGATTCGGAAATCCTTCTGTTAGGGAACCTTCATCCCGGCGTACAGCTTTCCGTACTGGAAAAAATGAATCAGCGCCCTAAGCTGGTGATCCTGGATACCATGAATTTCTGGATGGATTCCGCTTGGGATATTTTAATGGAGATGATTGCCAAAACCGATGTGATCACCATTAATGATGAAGAGGCAAGGCAGCTTTCCGGAGAGTATTCGCTGGTAAAAGCCGCGAAGAAAATCCATGAGATGGGTCCTGAATATGTGATCATTAAAAAAGGCGAACACGGGGCATTGCTATTCCACGACCATAAGGTATTTGCAATCCCTGCACTGCCGCTGGAAGAGGTTTTCGATCCTACCGGGGCCGGAGATACTTTCGCCGGAGGTTTTGCGGCTTACCTGGCTAAAAAAGGCAAGGTGGATTTCGAAACCATGAAATCTGCCTTAATCGTAGGATCTGCCATGGCATCCTATACGGTGGAA
Source organism: Chryseobacterium camelliae (assembly GCF_002770595.1). Classification (NCBI taxonomy): domain Bacteria; kingdom Pseudomonadati; phylum Bacteroidota; class Flavobacteriia; order Flavobacteriales; family Weeksellaceae; genus Chryseobacterium; species Chryseobacterium camelliae. The sequence continues at coordinate 3,830,064 of NZ_CP022986.1, forward strand.
AAATTCGGAACCGAACGCATCCAGGAGGTAAGTGAAGCTGATATGTTCACCCGGTTGAGACAGTTTAAGGAGCTGACAACCTTCGATATCGAACTTCAGTAAATTGCTCTTTTAAGAAATATTTATAATAAAAAATGAAGTGTAATTCGCTAAGAATTCTAAATTTGCAACTTGTTAAAATTATACAATGATAAATAGACTAAAAGTTACTTTCCTGTTCGGGATGTTCATGATGCTGTTTTCAGCGTCAATGCATGCACAGCTGAAGCAGGGAGAGCTTGTGGATGGTATTGCAGCGGTAATAGGGAATGAGATCGTCCTGGAATCTGACGTTAATGAGCAGATGAATTACGCCAAGCAGCAGGGGGCCTCCAATATAGATAAGTGCGAATTCCTGGAAAACCTCCTGAATAATAAGCTTATGGTTTATGAGGCTAAAAAGGATACCCTGATTGAAAACCGTTCTGCGGCGATTAAAGAGCAGGCCAATGCCAAATACAGCCAGATGCTCGCTCAGTTCCCGGATGAAAAAGCAATGCTTGCCGCCTACAAATTCAGGAACGCCTATGAAATGAAAAATGCGATCGAAAAGATCGATACCGATACCTATTACGGACAGGCCAAATACCAGAGGATCACAGACAAGGCAGACGTAACCCCGAATGAGGTAACAGATTTTTACAATATGTACAAATCGCAGCTGCCTGAAATCAAGGATGAAGTTTCATTAGGACAGATCATGATGTTCCCGAAGCTTACCGAAGCCCATAAGCAGGAACTGATTGATAAACTTAAGAAAATCAAGCAGGACATCCTTGGAGGAGAGACCTTTGAGAGTCAGGCCAGGATCTACTCGGAAGATCCGGGATCCGCATCTAACGGAGGGCTGATGAAGAATATTTCAAAGGGACAGATGGTGAAGCCTTTTGAGGCGGCAGCACTGAACCTTCAGGAAGGTGAAATTTCTGATCCTGTGGAATCGGAATTCGGGTACCATATCATTCAGCTGGTTAAAAAATCAGGAAAAATCTATGATGCAAGGCATATCCTTCTGCTGGCTACGCCAACCGATGAAGAAGTCGCTACAGCGAAAAAGAAGCTTGACAGCATCAGGACACTGGTGTTAGACGGTAAAATGACCTTTAAGGATGCCGCATTCAGGTTCTCTGATGATAAAAGGACCAAGTTCAATGCAGGACTGATTCCCGGAGCAGACGGTTCCAGCAAAATAGAAAAGGAAACGATCCCGGGAACCATCAGCTACGAGCTTGCCGGATTGAACAAAAATGACATTACCACAGCATTTGAGGATATTGACGAAAGAAAAAGGAAAGTGGTGAAGATCGTTAAGGTCGAAGACATGATCCCAGCCCACCAGATTACCCTGGAAACCGATTATGACCGGATCAAGCAGATGGCGCTTAACAAGAAGAAAAGTGAAATGGTTGAGAAGTATGTCAACAAACAGCTTCCAACTACCTTTATCTCCATCGACGGGCGCTACGACACCTGCAACTTCAAAGGAGACTGGAAAAAAGAATCCATCAAAAAATAACAGTACAAAACCTTCAGGTTTCCTGGAGGTTTTTTTATGCCTAAAATTCAGATCGTATTTCCTGAAAACTTCTGTTTTTAGTATTTTTACGTCATGAGTAATTTTATAGATTTCAATTCAGCTAAAAAACTTCACGATATGCAGCAGGACCGCAACAGGATTACCGCACTTTTCAACATACAGTATCCCATCATACAGGCAGGAATGATCTGGCATTCCGGCTGGAAACTGGCATCAGCCGTATCCAATTGCGGAGGACTGGGCCTCATTGGCGCAGGAAGCATGTATCCGGATATCTTACGGGAGAATATTCAGAAGTGCAGGCAGGCTACCGACAAGCCTTTCGGGGTGAATGTACCCATGCTGTATCCGAACCTTGATGAAGTGATCAGCATCATTCTGGAAGAGGGCGTGAAAATCGTCTTTACTTCTGCCGGAAACCCGAAGACCTATACGGAGACTCTTCAGAAAGAAGGACTCAAAGTAGCGCATGTGGTTTCTTCCACAAAGTTTGCCGTTAAATGTGAAGATGCCGGAGTGGATGCCATTGTAGCGGAAGGCTTTGAAGCGGGCGGCCATAACGGAAGAGATGAAACGACTACCTTCTGCCTGATCCCCAATGTGAAGAAACATATATCAAAACCTCTGATCGCCGCAGGCGGAATTGCTTTGGGAGCACAGATGAAAGCAGCTATGATCCTCGGAGCCGACGGCGTGCAGATCGGGTCCCGTTTTGCCGCTACTATTGAAGCCAGTGCCCATGAAAACTGGAAAAAGAAAATTACCGAGCTGCAGGAAGGGGATACCCATCTCACCCTGAAAGAACTCGCGCCGGTAAGGATGGTCAAAAATAAATTCTTTAATGAGCTGGAAGGTATTTATACCACCGGAAGAAATACCGAAGCTTTAATTACAGCTTTAGGCCGTGCCAGAGCCAAACGTGGAATGTTTGAAGGCGATATGGAGGAAGGTGAACTTGAAATCGGGCAGGTTTCCGCCCTGATTGATGAGGTACTTCCTGTAGAAACCGTTTTCAATAACCTGCTGAAGGAGTTTGACGAAGCCAGGATGCCGTCTTTTTAAAGAACTTGTATGACTGATAAACTCGTTACTGTCGACGGTAAGACACTGTATACGGAATATACTTCTGCTTTTGAAGGAAGGCCTGTGCTGGTTTTCCTGCATGACTCGCTAGGTTCTGCTCAGCTGTGGAGGGACTTTCCTGAACGGTTGTCTCAGGCTGCGGAATGCAATGTTTTGCTGTATGATCGCCTGGGATATGGAAAGTCTTATCCGATGGAGGATCATTACCGTACCAATGACTATATGGAGCTGGAAGCAGATCTTCTGAACAGCCTCCTGGAAAAACTGGGAATTTCCGATGCCATCCTTTTCGGGCACAGTGATGGCGGAACCATTGCATTGATTGCCGCGGCAAAGTACCCTGAAAGAATAAAAGCCGTTATCTGTGAAGCCGGGCATATTTTTGTAGAAAATATTACGGTACAGGGCGTACAGGACGCTTTACAGGCTTACCGCACATCCGATCTGCCTGTACGGCTCCGTAAATACCATGGGGATAAAGTGGACATGCTGGTCAGGGCCTGGACGGAAATCTGGCTGAGCGAAAGGTTCCGCAGCTGGACTATCGAATATCTGCTTCAGGATATTACCTGTCCTTTACTCTTTATCCAGGGAGAAGCTGATGAATACGGCACATTGGATCAGGTAGAAAAGACCGTTACTCAGGTAAGCGGAACCGCGGAAAAATATATTATTCCGGATACAGGACACAGTCCTCATAAAGAAGTTCCTGAGAGAGTAATCAGCAGGGCGGCAGAATTTATACAAAGGATTTCAGGGAATACTTAGAAATGCTTTCCAGACTTGTTGTCAGGATCTAAGGTATCTCAGAGTGCTTCCCATTCTTTTCTGATATTCTCCCTGGCCTGGTGTTCATATTTCCGGATAAATTCGTCGGTCTTAAAAATACGATCCATGTCCAGGAAATGGCGGAGTACCTTTTTCCTGCCCGGCCGGTACAGAAAATCAGGATAGATAGAATATTCTTTCCTGATTCTTTCGGTATATTCTTGATAAACAGCTGATTCTTTGCCCAGAACAGACAGGTCGGCGTCGAGAAGATAATTCGTATCCGTGCTATCAGAACATTCGTGCAGCTGTGTGGCGATGATCTGTTCTGTAATCTGCCGGAGAGATGCCGGGCTTAGCTGTAGCTGTCGGAGTCTCTTTTCTGCGAGGGCTGCGCTTTTCTTTTCGTTGGATTTCGAGGAAGCATCATAGACTGCATCATGGTAAAATACTGAGAATGAAATCAGATCAAAATTCTGGATGCTTGCGTTCACGGCATCCAGTTCCCGGAACATATGCTCCAGGTGCTCAAGCGTGTGGTAATGCCTGCTCTTTTCTGTGTACAGATTTTCAATTTCAAGCCAAAGGTCAACGGTCAGCGTATGGTCAGCACTGAATGCGGAACAGGTTTTACGGAATCTTTCCTGTAAAGTCATAGGGCTGTTTTTAAATAAAAAAGGAACCTTAAAAAGTTCCTTTATTAGCATCAATAGCGGATTTCAGCTCTGCCCAGCCACCGCCGTTATATCCTTCTTTAAGACCCTGGCTATTCAGGTATTCCAATGCTTTTCCGCTTCTGTTTCCGCTTCTGCAGAAAATAATCACAGGCTTTTCAAGAGAAAGGATTTCATCCTGTCTGTCTTCCACTTCACCCAGCGGGATGTTTTTAGCACCGTCTATATTTCCGTCCATTTCGAGCTCCATCGGCTCACGGACATCGATTAATTCATAATTTCCTGATTGTAATACTTCTGCTAACGACATAATTCTTGTAAATTTTAGGGTTAAAATGATAGAGTAAAGGCAGATGAAATGATTCACGTGCCCAAACCCTAACAAATTTATAAAATAATCTTAGTTTTGCAAGGTGAAATTATGAATTCAAATGCCGAAAAATATTCCCAGCTGATTAAATCCAAAGCCAAAAGCTTCGGATTCCAGAACTGTGGGATTTCGGCAGCGGACTTCCTGGAAGAAGATGCGCGCCCGCTGGAAGCCTGGCTGAAGAATAATTTCCATGGCGAGATGAAGTATATGGAGAACCATTTTGACAAAAGGCTGGACCCGAGGCTTTTGGTGGAAGGTTCGAAATCTGTCATTTCTCTTTCCTACAACTATTTCCCTGAAGAGAAAATTTCCCCTCTGGAGAATTTTAAAATTTCCAAATATGCGTATGCCGAAGATTACCATGAAGTGATCAAGGAGATCCTTCGAGAAATGGTTGCACAGCTCCAGGAAGAAATCGGAGATTTCGGGTTTAGGGTCTTTGTAGATTCTGCTCCTGTCATGGAGCGGAGCTGGGCACGGAAATCCGGTATCGGCTGGGTGGGCAAGAATGCCAATCTGATTACCAGGCAGAGCGGCTCCTTTTATTTCCTGGCGGAAATCATCTGCGATCTTGAGCTGGTACCGGACCATGCTACCACAGATCACTGCGGAACCTGCCGCAAATGTATGGATGCGTGTCCTACACAGGCCATTGTTTCTGAAAAAATTGTGGATGGCAGCAAATGCATATCGTATGCAACCATAGAATTAAGGGATGAAATTCCTGTTCATTTCAAAGATAAAATGGACGACTGGATGTTCGGATGTGATATCTGCCAGGACGTATGCCCGTGGAATAGATTCGCGGCACCTAACCTTCAGACCAGGTTTAGGCCTAATGAAGCCCTGAAAAGCTTCAGGAAGGGTGAATGGAAAGAACTCACCCAGGAGCTTTTCTCAGAAATATTCAGGAAGTCTCCGGTTAAGAGAACCAAATTTGCAGGACTGAAACGCAATATAGAATTCCTGGAAGAGTCTTCCGGAACTGAGAGAGCCCGCATGCCCTTAAAATAAAAATGATTTTCAGCAGACCGGTTGGTCACGCAGAAAATCAGCGTTTTTTCTGGATTCTTTTGGGAGCTATCTTTACTCTTAAGGTGAATCGCTTCTGTGACTTGGATTTTTTGTGCATATTATTTCATATTTGATACTTAAATTTAGCTATTTTTCCGATTAAAACAAATAGTTTTGCAAAAAAATGAATATTAAATTTTATTGAACCCATTGTAACATAAATATGAAAAAAGTGTTGATACTCATCCTTAAAATTTTAGCGGGCATTATCGGGATTGTAGTCCTGTATGTCATCCTGGCCCTTTCCCTTCCGTATATAGAAGTCCGTGCAAAAGATGATGGCAATCCGAAAGAGGTGCCGGTATATATCTATACCAATGGAGTGCACACAGACATTGTAATGCCGGTGAAAAATGAATGGCAGGACTGGAGTGCAGTTATTCCCTACAGCAATACAAAATCAAAAAAAGGCGATTACAGTTACATTGGTATCGGTTGGGGAGACAAAGGTTTTTACCTGGATACCCCTACCTGGGCAGACCTGAAATTTTCAACAGCTTTTAAAGCAGCCTTCTGGCTGAGCGAATCTGCCATGCACTGTACCTACTACCGGAGCATAAAAGAGGGTGCCGACTGTAAAAAAATCATGATCAGCAAAGAACAGTATAAAGCGCTTGTGCGTTTTGTAGAAGATAAATTTGACAGGGATACAAACGGAAACTTTATGTATGTTCCCACCAATGCAGTCTATGGGGATACGGATGCCTTTTATGATGCCAAAGGAACGTACAGCTTTGCCTATACCTGCAATACCTGGACTAATAATGCACTGAAAGCAGCCGGTCAGAAAGCAGCGTTATGGACAGCTTCCGATTTCGGGATATTTCAGCATTATAAATAACATCTCATATATTAAATTATAAAGCCATTCTTTATGAATGGTTTTTTTATGATGGTATGGTATATTTGACATTTGTAAGGCAACTTTCCAAATGAGATGAATATAATTTCACAACATCCCGAATTATGCGAGGGTTGGCAGATAAATTGTATTCTTACACAACACAGAACTTCACTGATGAAAATTATACATGGACAGATTGATCTTATCTGAAGTTTTTGTTTTAAAAATTTGTTTATAAATATACTTTATTTTAATTTTAATGTATATTTGTATACTAAATGTTCGTAGCATGAATATAGACACTTCAATTTTAAAAGATACATTCCTTCTCCTTGAACAGTTTCATACTGATAATTCAACCGGGCAGTATACTTCCGACATTGAAGGTTTTAAAAACTGGATTGCTGCTTTGAAATCTACGGAAAATAAAGCCGGTATTCATATCATTGAGGCAGAATGGGAAGGTAAATCCGAAGGAAGAACAGCAGAGAGTGTTATCAGTACATTGCTGGTTCATCTGAACAGGTACGCTAAGGCATACTCGAGATCTGCTATTGCAGGTTCAGGCTTTGCCACCCAGGAAGACTTTATATTTCTGATTAATCTTAAAGCTTTCGGAGCGATGACTAAAATGGAGCTGATTAAAAAGAATGTGCATGAAAAACCTGCCGGGATTTTAATCATCAACAGGCTTATCAAGCAGGGTTGGGCAGAACAGACTGATTCCGAGACAGACCGCAGGACAAAAGTAATCAGGATAACGGAGCAGGGTAAGGAAGCCTTGGAAAACCAGATGCAGAAAATCCGGAAAGCTACCCATATTGTTGCCGGTAACCTGAATCAAAAAGAGAAACTGGAGCTGATCCGGCTACTTGACAAGCTGGATAAGTTCCATAATCCTATTTATAATCAGAACATAGATCCCGCAAACCTTATTGACACCGTATACAGGGAATATCCCTTTGAAAAAAATACTATATGAAAAAGAAAATAGCCATCATAGGTTCTGGATTTTCAGGATTGTCTGCTGCATCCTATGCTGCAAAAGAGGGACATGACGTTCATGTCTTTGAAAAAAACAGCAGCGCCGGAGGCAGGGCAAGACAGTTCAGGACTGATCATGGCTATGTATTCGATATGGGACCGAGCTGGTACTGGATGCCGGATATTATCGAATCTTTTTTCGGGGATTTCGGAAGGCAATCATCGGATTTCTATACACTGGTTCCTCTGAATCCACAGTTTGAAATGGTCTTTTCAGACGGAACTATGAATGTTCCGCAAAATTACACTGAAATGAAAGACCTGTTTGAAAAAACAGAACCTGGGGCAGGAAAAAAGCTGGATGAATTCATGAGTGATGCGCAGTATAAATATGAAGTCGGGATGAAAGACTTTGTTAATAAGCCCTGTTATTCATGGTTTGAATTCATGTCTCCTAAAATCGCCAAAAGTGCACTGAAGCTGGATCTTTTGACCAACTTCCACCGCTTCGTAAGAAAATATTTTACCCATCCGAAGCTTATTATGCTGATGGAATTCCCGGTGATTTTCCTGGGTGCTGCACCTAAAGACATTCCGGCGTTGTACAGTTTGATGAACTATGGGGGGTATAAATTGGGTACTTGGTATCCGATGGGCGGTTTTTCCAAAGTGATAGATGCCATGAAAGAAGTTGCGGAAGAGCAGGGTGTCCATTTTCATTTTAACAGTGCTGTTGAGCGTTTCAGCATCCATAACGGAAAAGTAACGGCTTTGGCAACTGAAAGCGGTGATGCTGAATTTGATACCGTTATCGCCTCTTCAGATTACCATCATACCGAGCAGGTCCTGCTTCCCGAAGAATTCCGGAATTACACGGAAGAATACTGGAAGAAGCGTACATTCGCGCCTTCATGCCTTATTTATTATCTCGGAATCAGGGAAAAGATCGAAGGCCTGAAACACCATACCCTCTTCTTTGAAAATGACCTTGATCTTCATACCCATGAGATCTATACGGATAAAAAATGGCCAGCAGCACCTCTGTTCTATGCCTGTTGCCCATCCAAAACCGACCCGGATGTAGCACCGGAAGGATGTGAGAATGTTTTCCTGCTGATGCCTGTGGCAACCGGGATAGAAGACAATGAAGACATCAGGGAACGATATTTCCACGAAATGATCGGCAGGCTTGAAAAGCATACCGGCGCTGAAAACCTTCTTTCTAAAATAGAGTACAAGAAAAGCTACTGCATCCGCGATTTTAAAGAAGATTACAATGCCTACGAGGGTAATGCCTATGGACTGGCCAATACCTTATCACAGACTGCTGTACTGAAACCCTCGCTCAGAAATAAAAAGTTAAAGAACCTTTTCTATACAGGGCAGCTTACTGTACCGGGACCCGGAGTGCCACCATCCATTATCTCCGGTAAGATTGCTGCAAGAGAAGCCACCAAAATAAATTGATATGAAAAAATTATTTGATGATTTGTCTTATAAGATAAGCAAACAGACCACCCAGCAGTACAGCACTAGCTTTTCACTGGGCATTATGGCCCTGTCCCCGAAAATCAGGAATCCCATTTATGCCATTTACGGATATGTAAGACTCGCCGATGAAATTGTAGACAGTTTTCACGGGTATGATAAAGAAAAACTCCTGACTAAATTTAAAGAGGATACTTTTCAGGCTCTTGAAGACGGCATTTCGCTGAACCCGATCCTGCAGTCTTTCCAGGAAACAGTGAAAAAATATTCCATAGACCATTCACTGATCATCCAGTTTTTGAAAAGCATGGAGATGGACCTTCAGAAGATTGATTACGATTCGGATCTTTATAAAGAATATATTTTAGGCTCAGCTGAGGTGGTGGGACTGATGTGCCTACAGATATTTGTGGAAGGAGATACCAGAGAATATGAAAGACTGAAGCCCTTCGCAATGAAACTCGGTTCTGCATTCCAAAAAGTAAATTTCCTGAGGGATATGAAAGATGACTACCAGGTATTGGGCAGGACGTATTTTCCGGACGTTGATATCTCGTATTTCGATAATTCGGTAAAATCGAGTATTGAAAAGGATATCGAGCAGGAATTCCGCGAAGCTCTGGAGGGCATCAGGAAACTGCCGAGCTCTTCCCGTTTCGGGGTTTATCTGGCTTACCGGTATTATATTTCGCTGTTCAGAAAGATCAGAAGGACATCGGCTGCCAAGATTATCAATCAGCGCATCCGCATTTCCAACGGCAGGAAGATTTCCCTGATGATGGGCTGCTATCTTCAGTATAAAACATCTTTCTTATAGCATAATCTCAACTCAGGAAAAAACATAATGGTACACACACTTGTAAGGGAACAGCAGCTGAACTGCGATATAGAAACGGCATGGAAGTTTTTTTCCTCTGCACATAACCTGTCCAAAATTACGCCTAAGGACATGAACTTCATTGTGCGGACACAGCTGGATAATGATGAAATTTATGAAGGTATGATCATAGACTATTACGTATCCCCGCTTTTCGGGATCAAAATGGAATGGCAAACCGAAATTACACAGGTTTCGTATCATAAAAGCTTTACCGATTTCCAGAAAAAAGGGCCGTACAAGCTGTGGAATCACCATCATGAATTTATAGAAAATGAAGATGGTGTTCTGATGAAAGACAGGGTAGACTATGAATTGCCGATGGGATTCCTGGGTGAAATTGCCCATAATATCCTTGTGAAAAAGAAAGTGGAGAATATTTTCAGCTACCGTCACCGGATACTGGAAGAAATGTTTAATAAAAAATAACCGTCATGAATTTTCTTATTGTTGTCATTACGTTTTTTACCATGGAAGGCATTACATGGCTCATTCATAAATACATCATGCACGGTTTGCTCTGGAAACTGCATAAGGACCACCATGACCACAGTAACGATGGCCATATGGAAAAAAATGACTATTTCTTTGTCATCTTTGCAGTGCCTACTATCGTCCTGATGTACCTGGGAACAATGCAGGGTTTCAATTTTTATTTTTACATTGCCCTTGGAATTACGCTCTATGGAATGGCGTATTTTTTCGTTCATGATATATTCATTCATCAGCGGATTAAAGTTCTGAGAGATACCCAGAATCCTTATCTGCTGGCCATCAGACGGGCGCACAAGCAGCACCATAAGCATACCGGAAAGGAACATGGCGAATGTTTCGGGTTTTTATGGGTGCCGGTAAAATATTTCAGGATGTATTTTAATAAGAAAAAAGCCTGATATGCAGCAATACACCTATCTACTGATTCTTTTTTTTACCGTTATCATCTGTTTTTTATTTTCATTTCACCATAAAATAAAATTCAACAGGCACTTTGGGGCCTTTTTGGGAGGTTCTTCAATGGTTGCGGTTGTTTTTATCATCTGGGATGCCTGGTTTACCAAAAGGGGAGTCTGGTGGTTCAATGATGATTACCTGCTCGGATTCAGGATTTTAGGCCTTCCCATAGAAGAAATCCTTTTCTTTATCTGCATTCCGTTCTCATGCCTGTTTACCTACTTTTGTCTTGATAAGTTTTTCTGGCTCGACTGGAAACCAGTTCCGGAGAAGATCTTCGTGATCATCAGTATTGCAGCAGCTCTGGGGATTGCCCTGTATTTCAATGACCGTATCTATACATTCATGACTTTCCTCACAACAGCCATCAGCCTTTTTGTATTATATTTCATCCTGAAAGTGCAGTGGATAGGGAAAGCATCACTGATTTACCTGCTGCTCATGCCGGGCTTTCTTGCCGTTAACGGCATACTGACGGGCACAGGACTGGAATCACCAATCGTCAATTACACTCCAGGAACATTCATAGGGATCCGGTTGCTGACCATTCCCCTGGAAGATACGGCTTATGGCTATGAAATGATCCTGTGGAATATCTATTTGTTTAAAAAATTCTCTAAAAATGAGCAAAGCACAAAAGACGGAAAAGATCAATATATTCTGGTTCAGGAGGGACCTGAGGCTGGATGATAATACGGCACTGCACGAAGCGTTGCAATCAGGATTTCCCGTACTGCCTGTGTTTATTTTTGATCCGGAAATTCTTGATAAGCTCTCCAATAAGGAAGACAAAAGGGTAGATTATATTCATCAGGCTCTTTCCAAAATACACGGGGAACTGCAGAAACATAAAAGCGGAATTAAAGTTTTTAATGGCCAACCGATAGAGATATTCAGGTCTTTGGTTAAAGACTATGAGATTAATGCCGTTTTTGCCAATAAAGATTATGAACCGGATGCCCTAGCACGAGACAGGGAAATCTCAGCATACCTGAAGCAAAACGGTGTTGAATTTACTACGTGCAAAGATCAGGTAATCTTTGAAGAACATGAAGTCGTTAAGAACGACAACAGTCCGTATACGGTTTATACTCCTTATTCTAAAAAATGGAAAGAAAGACTGAAGGAAACTTCTATTCTGAGCCATAAGACTGACTTTAAAAACTTCCTTCCTTTGAAACAGGAAAAAATGATCGCCCTTGATGCGATAGGATTCAGAAAGACCGATCTGGAAATGGCAGAGCCTAAGCTGGAAAAGAGAATCATCGCTGATTATGGCGAATACAGGAATTTTCCGGGGCTGGACCATACCACTCATTTAGGAGTTGCGCTCCGATTCGGGACCATTTCTATACGGAAATGTGTCCAGTATGCCCTTGAAAACAATGAAGTATGGCTCAATGAGCTTATCTGGAGGGAATTTTTCATGCAGATCCTGTTTCATTTCCCGCATGTAGTCAGGCATTGTTTCAAAAAGAAATATGAAAACATAGCGTGGCGGAACAATGAAAAGGAGTTCAAAGCCTGGTGCGAGGGGAAAACGGGCTATCCTATTGTAGATGCAGGGATGAAGCAGCTTAATGAAACGGGTTTCATGCACAACCGGGTAAGAATGATTACGGCAAGCTTCCTGACGAAACATCTTCTGATCGACTGGAGGTGGGGAGAAGCCTATTTTGCGGAAAAGCTGCTGGATTACGAGCTGTCCTCCAATAACGGCAACTGGCAATGGGTTGCAGGCTGCGGCTGTGATGCTTCTCCATATTTCAGGGTATTCAATCCTGAAGAGCAGGTTAAGAAATTTGATAAAGACCAAAAATATATCCGGGAATGGATCCCGGAAGAGTATTCTGAAAAACCTATCGTAGAACATAAAGAAGCCCGGGAACGTGCCCTGAAAGTGTACAAGAAGGCTGTCTCATGATATCATCAGGCTGAAATTGATTTATTCTAAGAATAAATTCAGGAGCCGACAGGCTTTGACCGATGGTATACCAATGGAAAAACGTAACTTTAAGCTATCCTGTTCCGGAATAAGGGTTTGAAAACAGGTATGATCTTAAAATTTCAGTATGCACCAACACTTGGAAAAACATTATGTCAACAGGGTAGGATGGCTTCGTGCAGCGGTTCTGGGTGCCAATGACGGCCTCCTGTCCACTACCAGCATCGTGATCGGAGTGGCTGCGGCACAGCCGGAACGGAATACCATTGTTCTAGCCGCTCTTGCAGGGATGATTGCCGGAGCACTTTCCATGGCCGCCGGTGAGTATGTTTCCGTAAGTTCCCAGGAAGATACCGAAAAAGCAGACCTGGCAAGAGAGAAGAAAGAACTGGAGGAAATGCCTGAAATAGAACTTCAGGAATTGGCCAGGATATATGAGGGAAGAGGTGTAAGCAAGGAAACAGCCATGCAGGTTGCCATAGAATTAACAGCCCATGATGCTCTTGAAGCACACGCCAGGGACGAACTGGGCATTAACGAAATTACCCAGGCAAATCCGACGCTTGCAGCACTGGCATCCTTTGCCTCTTTTGCCCTGGGAGCACTGCTGCCTTTTATCGTGTCGCTGGTTGCACCGCTTCAGCAGATGGTCTATTTCCAGTATGGTTTCTCCATTATATTCCTGATGCTTCTCGGAGCCGTTTCCGCTAAAACAGGCGGATCACCGGCAGGCCTGGCCATGATCAGGATCTGTTTCTGGGGTACTGCAGCCATGGGAATTACTGCGTTGGTAGGGCACCTGTTCGGGACTTCGGTCTGAAGTTTATCTTAAATAAAACATGAAACTAAGAACCATGGCTATTCCTTAAATCTTCGTTTCTTTTCTTTATAAAATCCTTTGGACGCATTCCGTTAATTTCCTGGAACAGATTGGAGAAATTTGTTCTGGATGCTATGCCGCATTTTTCTGCCAGGGTTTCTATTTTATAATTGAGATATACTTTATCATTATAAAGCTTATTTGTTATATAATTGATACGGAGCTCACTTAAATATCTGTTGAAATTCATTCCTTTGGATTCATTAACTACCTGTGAAAGATAGTTAGAATTAGTATTGAACTTACGAGCTAATTTATGCAATGTCAGTCCACTCTCTATGTAACCGGATTTTTCCTCAAATTCTTTCAATTTGATTATTAAATCGTGGACTATATTTTCGTTAATTATGATTTTTTCATCATCCTTCAATTTTGGAGAATCTTTTTTTACTGTTAACTGTAAGTTACTATTTAAAATTTTTTCTTCCAGGATTTTATAATGAGCTCTCGCCCTCTTTTCACTTTTATATTTTATTATAAGGACTAATAAAAGAATTAAAGCAAAAGTTATAAGTCCAATAATGATCCAAAACCCTTTTGACGCTGCGTCTTCAAGACGTTCTTTTTCTTCTGTCAGTGTCTTGGTATCAAATTCCTTATGAACCTTAGAGGATAAATAGGAAAAATCTTCAGACATGACACTATCTGCCTTTAATAATTGTTTAGTATAATAGAGTTCTCGGTCATTATTGTTATTTGCTTTATAGTAGTTGATCAGCAACTCATAATTTTCCCTCAGTTCCGGAAGTATAAAAGTCTGTTTCTGAAAAATTGAGTCCACTTTCTGAAAATAGAAAATTGCATTGGATGGATTGTTCATTTCCATATACGATTTCCCTATGTAAAAATAGTTTACGGTAGCCCAGGCAAAATCATTGATATGAGTAATTGGCCTAAGAGAGGTTTGCAAAGATTTTATCGCAGCAGGAAATCTTTTTTTTCGGTATTCTTCTATTCCCCTCTCTTTCAGGAAATATCCGTATTCCTGATCAAATTCTTTGTTATTCTGGGTCTGTGATATTCCGGTGCTGATCAGTGAATCAATCATGGTATAGTTATGGAGATTTCTATAACATACTATAACCCGGTGAAGGCTGTTATAATACCCTTTTTTATTATTATAAATAAGGTTTGGATGAACGTTTTCCTCAGATTTTAATTTGAAATTTGTTTTCGCTTCCTCAAAGTGGTTTAATGCTTCCTGATAGTATCCCAAGTAACTTTTCACTACTCCTATATGATACAATATTCCGTTTTTTAAAAAATCATCTTTTGAATTCTTGGAATATTCATAAGCTTTTAAATATTCGTTCAATGCTGATTTATACTGCTTATAATTAAAATAATAAATGATGCCTTTCCATAAATAAGCATTACTTATCAAATCATTGTTTTTTGATAATACAGCAACTGAAATTGCGCTATCTGAATATTTTAATTTATCCTCTTTTGAAGGCGAGAAGAATATTCCATCTTTATATCCCTGCACAAGATGATCAGAGTCATTCTGCTTTTTTGCAAGACGTATATATTTTCTTAAATATGAAAAAGCCCGCTGATCGTTTTCAGGGTAATTTTCGTAATTCTGTCTTAATTTGTAATAGAGACTGTAATCTTGTTGTTGTGAAAATAATATTTCCGACAACGAAATTAATATTAAAATATAAATTTTTTTCATCCCATTAATCAAAAATATTAATAACCTTTTTTCAAAAATAACCAAAATTAATTTTAAATCGGTTATATCGGGATTTTTATAAGCTTATTTTACATAATGCTTTTAAATCGTATATCTGTCTGTATATCATTGATTTAAACTGGTGCTAATTCATTAATAAGTACGTGCTTATTTTATTATAGGTACAACCAAGGTTTTTTAGAGCTGTTTAAGTTTGATAATTTCGAAATCAGAAACAAAACCAAATCACCGAGATAACTTTAAAACTAATAACCATGAAAACGATTATCTCAATATTTACAGTTCTATTAATCATTTTATTAAATTCTTGCAGACCACAGGATGACTTAATTACAGAGACATTTACTGGTGAAAACAGAGAAACAGCAGCGATACTCTCCAGAGAGAAGGCTGATAGTGTACAGGTAAGTTCTGTTACAACTGCTGTCAATGAAACACCTAAAACAGATCCACCTCCAAAAAGTGGTCAGCAATGGAAGCATTAAGATTTATTGTATTTACTCATTTGTAGTGCGCAATACAGATGAACAAATATTGAATAAATTTAATCTCAATAAATTAATCTCAAAATTTTTAATCATGAAAAAGTTATTATTAGTGGCTACTTTCGCAGTAGCAGGTATTACAGGAAGCATCACTGCCAAAACTTCTGATACTGCAGATAAAAATCTAAAAGTTGAAAGCAAGTGCTACAAGGAGGCTGTAGATGATTTTGGAAATCACTATTATGCACAGGTACCTTGCCCACCAGTTATTATCATTCAAAACTAAAAAAGATGAGGCGTTTTACCGCCTCATTTTTATTTAAATCTTTAACTATGAAAAATTTAGTTACTATCTTGTTAATTATCTACAGCAGTATAAATTTGCACGGACAATATAAAATCTATTACACTGTTAAAAAGAAAATAAGCAATAAAAATCTTGAAGCTGATGGAGTTTTACAATTTAATGTAAATGAAAAGAAATCCATATTTTATCTTTCTCAATATAAAAATCTTATTAAAAAGAATTATGAAATAAAAGAAAATGGCGATACAATAAAGGTCTTACATAACAATTCAATCTGTCAGGATAAGAAAGGTTATTTTTATGATTACAAAAACAATAACAGAACCTTACTATTATATGATGTAGTCTGTGATTCTAAGACATTAATCTCTGATAAAATAAAATACCCGGTCTGGAAAGTAGAAAAGAATTCATTTAAGTATAAAAAATGGAATGTATATAAAGCAACTGCAACAATAAATGATCGTAATTGGAATGTACTGTTTACAAAAGATGAACCAGAAATTCAAAATGCCGGTCCCTGGCTATTTGTAGGCCTTCCCGGGCTTATTGTATCTGCTTCCGATGATCAAGATATATATACCTTTGATATCACTAAAATCGAAAAGAATAATCGGACAAAAATTGCGGAACCTAAATTTTTCAGGACAGCAAATTTTAAGCAGTATTCTGATAAAGCTATATCTTCCAATAAGAGAAGAATGGCAAAAAAGATTTCTCAGGAATACAATATTCCGGAAAAAGAAGTAAATTTATCAGGCTCTCCAAAGTATGAAACACTTGATTTTATTGAAAAATGAAGCAAATAACGTTATTTTTATTCCTGATATTTTGCTTTAGTTACGGCCAGACAACCCACCGTTTTATCTATGAGTTAAAATTCAAGAAAGATTCGCTTGCTCAGAAATATGATACAGATTATTATATTCTGGATATTTCTGAAAAAGAACAGAAATTTTATAACCAGGAATTATATCAGAATGATTCAATAAGTCGTTTAAAGATTAACTCAGAGTACAATTTTTCTTATCCAAAGCTGCCAATCCGTTTAGTTCATAAAGACGGGAGCTTTTATAATTATTATTCTCAGACACCATTATATTATCTTTTAAAAACCAAGGATAAACAAAATTGGCATATCACTTCGGAGAAAAAGAAACTTGATAAATTCAATGTACAGAAAGCGACCACCCAATTCGGAGGAAGAACTTGGGAAGCCTGGTTTACAACCGATATTCCTTTCCCCTATGGTCCGTATAAATTTTATGGTCTTCCCGGTCTTATTTTGGAGCTTTCAGATACTAAAGAAAATTTTATGTTCTCATTTAAAGCAAATAAGAATATCAATGCCCATATCGACACCTCCAGATATATTGAGACTCAGATTGGGTTAAAACCAACTGAAATATCTAAAAACCAGTGGCAAAAATTACAGTTAGATTATTTTGTTAATCCACTGAAGGATTTTGGGGACGGTGGTTTAATTGTTGAAAACGAAAGGGGAGAAAAAGTAAAAGCTGACAGCAGAACGATTATTGAAAATCAACAAAATTATTTGCGAAAATACAATAATCCCATTGAGCTGGATATGGCAGTACAATATCCTGTTCAGAAATAGGCAGTTGAATATCTGTATTGTTAGAAAGTAATAACAATTAGATCAGGAACAAACATTTTTCTAAGTATAGCATCTTTTCTTCAATGAATACTTGCAGTGATTTTTTGTTACTCATAATTTGTAATGACCCTTAATGCATGTAATCTTTTCTCATTTAATTTTTATTAGAAAAATGAGGCAGGCTATCTGTTCGTTTCAAAAACCTTCAGCAGCTCATTCTGCCGGATCACATCATTCCTGCTGCTGATTAAATTGTAATTTGCCTGGAGCCAGTTATTCCTGACTACAAAAAATGTGTAGGCATCCATAAGCCCTTCCTTGTATTTTTCTTCTGATTTCTGAAATGATCGTTGCTGGTTTTCGAAATTGGTTTCCAGCAGGGTATATTTTTCCCGTGCATTGAGGAACTCGGCTTTGATGGAACTGATGCTTTTAGTTAAATCATTAATAATAGCATCTCTCTCATAACCGGAATTGATCACATTGAGTTTTGCAATCTCCACACTGTTTTTTACCTGCAATCTGTTAAAAACCGGGATATTAAGCCCGAAGGAAACCTGCTGGTTCTTATTGGCCCTGATCTGGTCTGAAAAGGCTTCGGCAGGCTGTCCCATAATCTTATTATAGAAGCTGGACCAGGTATAGGAACCGTTAAGCGTAGGTAAATAAGCGGATCTTGCGATCTCAACATTTTTCTGTTGGGCCTGCATCTGTTTCAGAATACTTTGATATGCCGGATTCACTTCCAGAAGGTGCTCTACAAAATGTTCATTGTTGAAACCTGATTCCGTCAGGTTTTCTTCAGGCATGGTAAAATCAAGGGTATCTCTGGTAATGGCCAGGGCATTCAGGAGATTGATTTTAGAAAGGTCACGCTGATTTTTGGCTGAAACCCATTGTTCCTGCATCGTTCCCAGGTTGGCACGGATGTCATAGACATCACTTTTCGGCCGGCTGCCTATTTCCACTTCCTTTTCGGTGCGCCTGATCTGGTCTTCAATGCCCGAAATCTGCGTTTGCAGGACATGCAGCCAGCTTTTGCTGTTCTGGTATGAAAAAAACATCTGGATAACGTTTAATTTCACTTCATTCCTGACCTGCTTCATGGTATACACAGAACTTTCTTTATTCAGCCTGGAAAGAGAGAGGGTAAGGTAATTCCTCCAGTTCATCAGTTCCCAGTTTGCCTGAGCATACACCTGGTCATACTGGGAATTGATAGATTCCCGCTGGTTGGTATTCTGATTGATGGATGAGCCAAATCCGTAATTATGGCTTACTCCGGCATTAACCGACGGGAGCAGCATCCCTTTGGCTGCTGAAATCTGGCGCTCATTTTTCAGAATATTAACTGTAGACTGTTTTACCAGCGGATGGTTGGCTGAAGCAAAGTCAAGGCATTGTTTGAGCGTCCAGCTCTGCTGAGCCTGGAAAATATTGATGATCAGGAGGAAGAAAAGCTTTTTCATTTTAATAATTTTAACAGGAGCATGGGAAGGCTCTATAAAGCCTTGAGTTTTGCAGCATGGTGCTTCCTTTTGTCGGCGTGCTTTATTAAGTTATTCGTATTTCAGGTATTGTACAGGATTGACTTTGGTTGCCCGGTAGGCTTTGATGCTTACCACAGCGAAAGTCAGGACCAGCAATACAGCCAGGCTCAGGACATACGGCCAAACCGGCATGTCTATCCTATAGGCAAAGTCTTTCAGCCATTCGTTCATGGCATAATATCCGAAAGGGATGCTGATTAAAACAGCAATCAATGTTATCCACAGGAATGGTTTGGTTAATCCGAAGACAAGCGTCCTATCTGAAGCACCGAGTGTTTTTTTGATGGCAACATCTTTCAGTTTCTGTTCGATTAAGAGTGATGATAAAGCAAATAATCCAGACAAAGCAACCAACAGAACTATGCTGTTCAGAATGGTGATCAGGGTCTGCTGTTTTTGATATTTTTCGAAGGTTTTTGCAAATTGATGATTTACAAATTCAAAATGGTAGGGATAGCCTGGTTCAGCTTTGGTGATCCAGAATTCCTTAATGCGCTCTAGAGTTCCGCTGATATCATTTTTATCAAGCTTTATCTGTAGGTTAACCATATTGTTTTTGGCCCAGTTCCTGTCATAATTATAAAATACTGCAGCATCGACCGGTTTATCGACACCGTTGTAGTGGAAATCCTTTACTACGCCAAGGATTCTATATTTCTTCTTATCTTCCCAGCCGGGCAGAATTTCTTTGCCGATTGCCTGCCTGCTGCTCCATCCCATTTTTTTAACGAATGTTTCATTGACCAGGGTTCCGCTGATGGTATCAGAAGCCTTTTTCCAGTTCAGGTCTCTTCCTTCAATGACGGGTATATCATAAAATCTGAAATAATTCTCCTCAATTCCTCCTATTGCAACGTTCTCCACAATTTTTGTAGTATCCATGGCATACTTTGTATTTGAAGTATTTCTGAGTTCCATCCCAAGAGACTGAATAGATCCTGTAACATCTGCCACTCCCGGAATTTTTCTGATTTCATTTCTAAGCAGTTCATATTTTTTGACGTCATAATCCTTTTGGTGAAAATTTGTTTTCTTGAAGTCGATCTGAACCACCTGGTTACCATTAAACCCGATATCCTTTTTCATCATATAATCCATCTGGGTGTGGATAATTACTGAGCAAATGATAAAGAATGACGAGATGACCAGTTGTAACGTCAGAATAGAATTCCTGAGCCGGATACCGCTTTTGCTTCTGGCAAAATTACCTTTCAAGGTATTAATCGGTTTGAAGTTGGCAAGGTAAAGTGCAGGAATCAATCCTGAGACCAATGAAAATAAGAACAGCAATAGTGCTGAATAGATAAAGATGTTCGGATCGGATAACGTCATCTTTTTGTTAAGAAATGTATTGTAGCCCGGAAGTGATAGCTCAACCAATGCCAAAGCAATGAGATAGGCCGCAAAACAGATCATAAAGGTCTCCAGCAAAAACTGGAGCACCAATTTTGATGGTGAGCTTCCCGCCACTTTTCTGATCCCGACTTCTTTAGCCCTCTGGGTAGCCTGTGCGGTTTTGAGATTAATCAGGTTGATTCCTGATAAGATCAGAATCAGACAGGATAAGCCCAGCAGTACTTTGATAGCCCGATAATCCCCTTTTAAGATACCTTCTCCTTTTGCCTCCAGTTTTATCCTGGAAATTGGTGTCAGGTAGACTTTCGCCCGATTATTTTGGTCTATAGCGTTGCCCCATTTCTTGGACAATACTTCTTCATAAAGCTGTTGCTGCTTCGATAATTTTTCTTCTAACCGTTTAACATCTGTTCCGGGTTTCAGCCTGAATAATCCATAAAAGCTATAGCTCAGCCATTGGTCGTCTTTCATTTCATGATTATCTTTTACCAGATAATCTGCTTTGAATACAGAATGATCTTTGGGAAGCCTGTATACCAGGGAAACTGTATAAAGATTTCCATTTTGATCTGTTTTTACCGTCTTTCCAATGCAATTTCTGTACTCATCTCCGAAAAGCTGCTTAGCCGTATTTTCCGATAAAGCAATCTGAGTCTTGTTAACCAGAGCATTAGCAGGATTACCCGCAATGACTTCAAACGGTAAAAAGTTTAAAAAAGAATTGGAAACTTCCCCTGTAGAAGAATAACTTGAATGAGTACCGGCAATGAGCCTTACCTGATAGTCGCTCCAGGTATTGGCTATTGCAAAATCTTCAATCTCAGGAAATTTTTGCTTTGATACATAAAGTTGCGGATAGCTGGACTTTGTAATATTGCCGAAGACTGATGCATGATTTTCTACCAGATAAATATTTTCTTTATGTGGAATCCAACCTTCATAGGATTTTTCGTCCTGCCAATGGATAAAGATCAACAGGAATACCGCTAAACCGATACTTAAACCAAAGATATTGATCAGGGTGGAAAGCCAGTTCTTTTTATAATTGATGAATGCGATTTTGAGCCAGTTGTTGAGCATAATTGATGAACGATAATTGATGATTGATAAATGATGATTGATGATCTGAATGATGGATAAAGGCATCAGTCATTTGATGTAAGCGGATTATTTCATGGTCTGTTATTCATATTTCAGGTATTTTACCAGGTTTACTTTAGTGGCCTGATATGCTTTGATGCTTACGACTGCAAAAGTCAGGATCAGTAATATAACCATGCTCAGGATAAACGGGGATGCAGGCATATCAATCCGGTAGGCAAAATCTTTAAGCCATTCATTCATCAGGTAATAGCTGATGGGCATGCTGATAAGAACGGCAATCAGCGTGATTCGGAGGAACTGCTTCGTCAGTCCGAAAACCAGGGTTCCGTCTGACGCGCCAAGCGTTTTCCGGATGGCAACATCTTTCAGCTTTTGCTCAATCATTAATGAAGACAAAGCGAACAGTCCTAACAGCGCTACCATCAAAACCATGGCATTCAGGATGCTAAACAGGGTCTGTTGTTTCTGATAGGTTTCAAAGGTTTTGGCAAATTCCTTATCGATGAAGTATGACTCAAACGGATAACCGGGTTCTGCTTTAGTTTCCCAATATTTTTTGATTCTTTTTACGGTGCCCGGTATATCATCTGCTTTCAGTTTCAGCTGGATATTGTACAGATTGTATCGTTTCCAGGATGTTGCACGGTAATGGAAGAAAATCATGGGTTCTACTTCAGATTTCAGGCTTTTAACATTAAAATCTTTTACAATTCCTACAATTTTGTAGGGCTTATCGTCAAAGCCCGGGCGGAATTCATTGGTAAAAGCCTGATCATCCGTCCATCCGAATTGTTTTACAAAAGTTTCGTTAACAAGAACGTTATTGATGGTATCTGATGCCAGTTCCGGATTCAGCCAGCGTCCCTTAAGAAGTTTAACTCCCATGAATTGCAGGTAGTTATAATCCATAGACCCGTGCTGTGCATAGATTATTTTATCCTTGTAGTCCATATTGGAATTGCTGTAACGGTAACTTCCGGCAACCGCTTCTCCAAAAGAGACATCATCCACGCCTTTTATTTTCTTCATTTCATTTTTAATGCGTTCGTAGTTCAGCCAGGGTTGAGCACTGTTTTCACTGAACGACACCAGAAAAACCTGCTTCCCGTTATACCCAAGGTCCTTATTCATCATGTATTTTACCTGGCTATTTACAATTAAACCGCCAATGATGAAAAATGAAGATATGATTAACTGTAAAGTCAGGATCCCGTTTCTCAGCCAGATGCCATGCCTGCTTCTGGCGAAATTTCCTTTCAGCGTCTCAATGGCTTTGAAATTGGCCAGATACAGGGCAGGAATCAGCCCGGAAATCAGCGTTACCGTTAAAATCATTGCCAGTGAATACACGTAAATATGCCAGTCATTCATCACAATTTCTTTGTTGAAAAACTTGTTGAAGCCCGGTAAAATGAGTTCTGTTAACGCCAGCGATACAATATAGGAAGTAAAGCAGATTAAAAACGTTTCCAGTAAGAACTGAAGGGTAAGGTTTAGCCTCGTACTTCCGATTGCTTTTCTTACGCCGATTTCTTTCGCACGCTGGGAAGCCTGCGCTGTTTTAAGGTTGATGAAGTTAATGGCAGACAAAATCACAATCAAAACAGAAAGGCCGAAAAGGATCATCATCGTTTTAAGATCTCCGGTGCCGAACCAGTACGCCTTTCCGTGAAGCTTCATCCGGTCGAGGGGAGTCAGCAAGCTTCCCTGCGGACCGTACAGTTCCAGGTATTTCTGAGGGGTAACTCCGGATCCCTGTGCATTCATCTTGGCCCGGTACTCAAAAACATCTTTCATTAGTTTCTCCTGAACGGCTTCTGTATCTGCATCCTTATCCAGCATAAAGAAGCATCCGTAATTGTAATTACCCCAGCCTTCCTTGTCATTTTTAAGCTGTTCATAAGCCAGCATGACAAATTCCGGTTTTATGGCACTGTTCCCTTCCGGCAATTCATAGACCGCAGTAATAATGTAATTTTTATGATCAAATATTACACGCTCTCCCGCAACGTTTGTTTTGCCAAAAAGATTTTTTGCTGCTTTGACAGAAAGCGCAAGGGAATGCTCATTTTTTAAAGCATCTTTGAAACTTCCGGATACCAGTCTGAATGGGAAAAAATTGAAAAAGCTTCCGGATACTGCCATTCCATCCTTCTGATAGACCGTTTTGTTTTTGGTTGTCATTTTAAAACCTATTCCCGCACCGCTGAATAAAATATAATCCTTAATCTCAGGAATCACTTTTGCTGCACGGTCTGCAATCGGATAAGAAATGCTCGGACCGTAGGTATTGTCTTTTTTATTATACTGCTGGAATGCATAAATGGTATTTTTCTTCGGATTCCACAGTTCATAGGATTCTTCGTCATTCCAGTGCATCAGGATGAGCATGAACCCGGTGAGTCCGATGGTGAGTCCAAACAGATTGATCAGTGTGGAAAGCCAGTTCTTTTTATAATTGATGAATGCGATTTTGAGCCAGTTGTTGAGCATAATTTTAGTTTTAATTACGGTTGGTAATTATAAATGACAGTGTTGAATGTAACTTTTTGTAAACCTCATAGGTTTCTGAAACCTATGAGGTTTGGGTGTGGAGCATGAATGTTTTTACTCAAAATTTTTGGCGTCCGCTTTTTCAAACACATCCTTTCTCTGCTCGGCAAGTTCTTCGGAGAAGATTTCCCCGTCTTTCATATTGACGATTCTTGAGGCGTATCCGGCATCATAAGAAGAGTGGGTAACCATGGCAATGGTAGAGCCTTCCCGATGGAGTTCCGCAAGCAGGTTCATCACTTCGTTTCCATTGGAGCTGTCGAGGTTTCCGGTAGGTTCATCAGCGAGAATCAGTTTGGGCTTTGTCACCAGTGCCCGGGCTACGGCAGCCCGTTGCTGCTGGCCTCCGGAGAGCTGCTGGGGATAATGTTTGGCCCGGTGGGCAATATTGATTTTATCCATAATTTCCTCTACACGTTTTTTCCTTTCTGAAGAAGAAATTCCATTGTAGATGAGAGGAAGTTCTATGTTTTCATACACGGTAAGCTCATCAATAAGATTAAAATTCTGGAAGATAAAGCCGATGTTCTTCTTGCGGAGATCAGACTTTTTCTTTTCACTCAGTCCTGCTGTTTCTGTACCGGCAAACTGGTAGGAGCCTGAAGATGCGCTGTCCAGCAATCCGAGGATATTGAGAAAAGTGGATTTCCCACATCCCGAAGGACCCATGATGGCCACGAATTCGCCTTCTTTGATGTTCATGGTGACGTTGTTAAGTGCGTTGGTCTGAACATCTTCAGTCTTATAGATTTTGGAAAGGTTTGTAATATTGATCATTTAAATACAGTTTAAGGTTTGTGTTTTAAAGATTACAGCTGGAACAATAACCTTTGTTTTTCAATATAGTTTAATTTTGTTTTTGAATATCCAATAGTTCATATTTTTTCAGTTCGGCATAATCTGAGGTAATTACTTTCTCACCCTGTTTCAGACCCGATACCACTTCATAATACATGGGGTTTTCCCTTCCCACGCTGATGGTTCTCCTTTCTGCCTTACTACCTTTGACCACAAAAATCCATTTTCCGTTGGTATCTTTGTAGAAGTTGCCTTTCGGAATCATCAGGCTTTGTACATCGGCAGATAATTTTAATTTAACCCCGAACGTCATCCCGATTTTCAGGCCCGGAACCTGAGCTGCAATAAAATTAAGCTCTACGGAGAATTGTCCGTCTTTAACTTCCGGAAGGATCTTGGTGATGATGACCTCATATTCTTTTCCATTATTATCCAACGTTCCCTTTATTCCGCTGCTGATTTTATTGATGTAATATTCATCCACTTTTGCAACCAGCTTATAGCCGTCCATCAGGTCTATCTTCCCGATGCTCTCACCGGTGGTCAGGTTCTGGCCGGGTGAAAGGGTGAAAGAGGAAAGCCTTCCGGAAGCCGGTGCCATGACCAGGAAATTATTTTTATTGGAGCGCAGAATGTTCAGGCTCTTTTCCATCTGGCTGACCGAGCTGTTAATGGCTGCCATCTGGGAGTTTCTTGAGGCCTTTTCATTGTATGCCCCTTTTTCTACAATGGATTTCCTTTGTTTCTGGTAATTCAGGTTCTGCATGGCTACATCATAATCCGTTTTTTTCCCGATTTCTGCATCGTATAATCTTTTTTGGAGGTTGTATGTCTGCAAAGCTGTATTATAATCATTCTGGGACTGTAATACTTCTTTGTCCTGATTGAATTCCTGGTTCTTCAGTTCAAGGAGTGAACTTCTCATCTGGCTGATCTGCTGCATAATTCCCGTTTCCTGATTCAGGTAGTTGAATTCCGTATTGGGATTATACACCTGTGCAATGGGCTGTCCTTTTACCAGCATTTGCCCGTCCTCTGCAAAAATTTCTTTTACGGCACCTCCTTCCAGGACATTGACCAGCGATGAGTGCAGCGACTGGGTCTGTGCCGTGAGCATCAGCATGTCTTCAAATTTGCCGTAGGTAACCTCATCAATAGTTATATCTTCAGTCTTTACATTGTAGGTCTTTTTCTGATTAAGGAAATACCACCCGAAAACCGATAGGACTAAAACAGAAATCAGAATAATGATGATAAATTTTAATTTGGATTTCTTTTTTACTATTTTCGTATCCATGATTTTGATAACTGTTTTATTTACAGTTTATTAAACAATGCAGATGCCGTAGATTTATGCTTGTATAACTCACTGTAAATTAGAATAGAATCAATTTTGGATATTTTAAAACTGTTCATTACCGGACACTTTTTGTCCGGAAACGGACGGTTTGATGGATGACAACTTAATACCGGTGATGAACTTAGCAACCTGGAAGGCGGAGAAGAATTACTTTTATATTTGCAAATGATGAAATAAAACAATGGCTGATAAAAATAAAAATACAGGACCGTCTGAAGAGCAGATGTTGATTTCAAACAAAAAGCTGTTTGCTGATGTATCGCATCTTATAGAGCAAAGCCGCCAAAAGGTAGCTATGCAGGCCAACAGTGCGCTCACACTTTTATTCTGGCAGGTAGGTAAACGCATCATTGATGATGTCCTGCAAAACCAGCGGGCAGAATATGGAAAACAGGTTGTACCTACATTGGCTGCTCAGCTGGAAAAGCTCTACGGAAGAAATTTTATCGAGAAAAATGTACAGAGAATGATGCAGTTTGCGGAATTTTTCCCTGATATGCAAATTGTCGTGACAGTGTCACGACAATTGAGCTGGTCACATTTTTTAATTTTAATCCCTTTAAAATCTGATGAAACAAGACGATTCTATGCTCAATTAGCTTAGTGTAAGAGAGCTTAGGAAACAGATTGACAATAAAGCATTTGAAAGGACCGCCATTGCCAATATCCAGGCAGCACAAAACGAAAATATGCCGATCAATACTTTCAAAGATCCTTATGTTCTGGATTTTCTCGGCCTTACGAACGGCTATCTGGAAAAAGATATTGAAACGGCTATCCTCAGTGAGCTTGAAAAGTTCATCCTGGTCCCTTATAGAAACAAGAGAACGTTTTGAACGTCAGCAACTGCTGTAATATAGTATATTAAAAGAAATGAGAAAAAAGGAAGCCCATATTTTAATTGTAGATGATGACGAAGATATCCTGTTCTCGGCAAGGATCTGGCTCAAAAAATTCTTTGCGGAGGTAAGCTGCCTCAGTCAGCCTAAAAACCTGGTGAAATTTTTATCGGAACATCAGATAGATGCTGTTCTGCTGGATATGAATTTCCGGAAAGGCTTTGAAAACGGACAGGACGGATTATACTGGATGCAGGAAATCAAAGCTTTGGAGCCGGATCTTCCGATTATTCTTATGACTGCTTACGGTGAAGTGGAACTCGCGGTGGAAGCGCTGAAGAACGGTGCTTCCGATTTTATCCTCAAGCCCTGGAATAACGAGAAACTCTATGCATCCGTCAATCTTGCCGTTGATATTTCCCGGAAAAACAAAAAACTCAACCAATGGGAGAATGTCAGCATTAAAACCAATCAGTACCAGCTGGAAACCCAATCCGGCATGATGAAAGAAGTGATGGAACAGATTGAGCGCGTTGCTGCAACCGATGCCAACGTTCTGTTGCTGGGGGAAAACGGAACCGGAAAATATGTACTCGCGGAGCACATTCATGAATTATCGGAGAGAAAGAACCAGCCTTTTGTCCATATTGATTTGGGAAGCCTTTCTGAAAGCCTTTTTGAAGCAGAACTCTTCGGATATAAGAAAGGAGCCTTTACAGATGCCCATCAGGATTATGCCGGAAAAATCGAAAATGCACAGAACGGAACGGTTTTCCTGGATGAAATCGGGAATCTTCCGCTTCATCTTCAGACGAAGTTGCTGAGCTTAATTCAAAACAGAAAATTATCAAGGATAGGAGAGAGCAAGGAAAGGATGCTGGATGTACGGTTTATTTTTGCAACGAATGAAAACCTCAGAAAAGCTGTTTCCGAAAACCGTTTCCGGAAAGACCTGTACTACAGGATCAACACGGTAGAGCTGCAGGTACCGGCATTACGTGACCGGCAGGAAGATATTCCGTCCTTAGCGGATTATTTTTTAGAAAAGTACCGACAGAAATACCATAAGCCCGAGCTGTTTGTAAATGAAATCCTGATTTCAGAATTAAAAAATTATTCCTGGCCTGGAAATATCCGCGAGCTTGACCACTGCATCGAAAGAAGCGTGATCCTGTCCCGGGAGAATGATTTCCGGCTGCTGATGCCGCAGGATGAAGAATCAGAAAAGGCCGTCCTGAATCTCAATCTTGAAGAAATGGAAGAACTCCTGATTAAAAAAGCATTGAAGAAACACCGCGGCAACATTTCTCTGGCAGCAGAAGATCTGGGCCTGTCGAGGGCAGCTTTGTACAGGAGGATGGAAAAATTCCAGCTGTAAGGGCTGATGAAACCCAGCCTTGACAAGGCTTGATACAAACAATTGCCTACATGAATAAACAATACATTTACACCTATCTTTTTATGATCCTCGCTGTTGCCTGCGGCATTCTGGCGTTTCATTTTTATCAGCAGAATCAATGGATCTCTGGCTTTCTTTTCATCATGATTGGTGTTGGATGCATCATTCTTTCACAAGCCTCGGCTCTGGCTTACGTTCATAAGACTGAGAAACTGCTTTCAGCCATTCAGAAAAAAGATTTTTCCCTTTTTCCGGGGAGGGAAGGAAATGCTCTGGCGGATCATGCTGTGAAGCTGTATTATCAAAGCAAAGAAGAACATCTTTCACTGTCATCGTACAGGATCTTGTATGAGGAGATTCTCAACCAGCTTGAAATAGGGCTTATGATTCTTTCAGAAAAAGAAAATGCATGGGAAGTCTTTTACGTAAATCCTGTTTTTCTGGAAACCCTTCAGATTCCGAAATACAATTTTTGGGCATTGTACGAAAACAAGATGCCCGGTTTTTATAACATTATCGAAGAAACCGGCTATGAAAATTCCCAGGACTTTTTTGATATTTCAATCAATGAAAATACGAAACAGTCCTATTCTTTACGGACTAAAAAAGTGCAGAGCGCCAGGCACCGGTTCTGTATCATCAGCCTGGAATCTGTCCAGAAAATCATAGAACAGAAAGAAAGGCTGGCCTGGAACAACCTGATGAAAGTAATTTCCCATGAGCTTCTGAATACCTTAACGCCGGTCAACAGCCTTATTCAGAATCTGGAGTACATCGTTAACCAGGATACCATAGATCAGGAAGATCAGCAGGATATGAAGGAAAGCCTCATGATCATTAATGCGAAGTCCAGGCAGCTATTAAATTTTGTGGATGATTACCGTCAGGTGGCAGAGCTTCCCAAACCGGTTTTTAAAACCATTTCACTGAAGGCTGTTGTAGAATCTGCTTTACTGTTCCTGAAACCTGAATTTGAAAAAAATAAAATCAGTACAGTCGATGTCCTTGAAAACCATTTGATTTCCGCGGACGAAAAGATGATAGAGCGCTGCCTGATCAATCTTTATCTCAATGCCATGTATGCCGTTTCAGAACAGGATGAAAAAACGATTAAAACAGAAATTAAGATCCTCAATAACAGGGTCGTTTTGAGTGTGGAAGATAATGGCAGCGGAATTCAGAAAGAAATTCACGATAAGATATTCCTTCCTTTTTTTACTACCCGAAGCAGAGGGTCCGGAATCGGGCTTACGCTGAGTAAGAGCATTATTGAAGCCCATAAAGGATACCTGAATTATAAACCCCTGGAACAGGGAAGCAGGTTTGAGATCTGGTTTATAGAATAAGGACCATAAAACTGAAGGATACTTAAAAATTATAATATGGCATTCTTCCGGATTGATAACCTTAATGCTGAATGTGAATTATTTGCATGGATTTTGTTCTTTTAAAGAAAATTTTAAATAAAAATGTGTTACAATTTTAACAATAAGAAAGTTAGCCTTCAAAAAGCGGTCGAAGATTTAAATGCTGAAGGATATGATGAAGAGGAATTCACACTTCACGGCAGCGTGAATGCGTTCAACCGGCAGGCTGTACCGGATATTCCTGTTATTGTCAATCACCATGGGATTGTATTGATGAATACATTCTGGGGCGTACAGCAGCACCCGGACGCGCCTACAAAAGGCAAAAACCTGCAGTCTGAAAATACACATACTTTTTACCGCAAAATAGAGCAGAACAGATGCCTGATTCCTGCTTCATCGTATTTCGAATACAAAACCGTACCGGTTCCCGGAAAAAAGACACCTGTTAAAGTGAAACATGAAATGTTCTGGAATCACAAGGCACAATTTTATATCGCAGGATATTTTGATGTGTATGCTGACGGTAATTTAGGTTTTGGGCTCGTAACCACGCTTCCTAATCCGGTACAGGCGGAAATCCATAACCGGATGATCATTACACTGGATGCAAAGAGGGGCAAAGAATTCCTGGACCGCGCGCCTATCGAAGAATTCCAGTATCCTCATTATTCACCGGACCTGTATTACGAAAACCTGGAACCGGAAAAGGTACCCCATACTCTGTTTTAATGATTTTCTGTTTTACTCAAAGCATAATTGTATAAATTCAGCGTAGATATTGAGTGCGCCTAAACAATCCGAATTCCTGATTTCCTGAAAGAATCAAGCTCAGAATCATCCGAACTGAGATCCGTAATTAAAGTGCTGATCCGGTTCGTTTCACAGACTTTGAAAGCCTCACTTTGATTAAGCTTGTTACGGCTTGCCAGTGCGATGGTTGTCTTTGAAGACTGTACCATCATTTTTTTTGTTTCCCCGTCTGTGAGGGAGACGGAAGTAATTCCAAATTCAGGGTGTATGGCACATGTTCCCATAATGAACATATCTGCAATATATTTGGAGACCTCATAGCAGGTGGTTAATCCTGAAGTGACAGCCAGGTCGCGTTCATAATTTCCGCCTAAAAGAATCAGTTCTACATGGTTGAACTTTTCAATAATAGGAACAACCGAATAGTTATTGGTAATGATCCTGAGATTGATGTCTAAAGGCATATGGGCAACGACTGCACATACCGTTGTGCCTCCATCCATAAAAACAGTCATTCCGTTTTTCAGGAACTGCTGTGTTTTCATTGCAATGATGTCTTTTTCTTTCGTCAGGAATGAGGTGCGGTCATGAAAGGTAAGCGGATCTTTTTCCCTGAGAATGGCCCCGCCCCTGGCTTTGGATAAAAGGCCGTTGCGGTGTAAAATATCGATATCCCGGCGTACGGTATCCTCAGAAACGTGAAGCCGGAGGGCCAGGTCCTCGAACTTGATCTTCTTTTTCTTATTCAGTTCCTTAAGGATGATTTCAAAACGTTCTTCTTTCAGCATAATTTATTTTCTGAATGTATAGAGTACGGCTACGATTACAAATAACAAAGCTATGATTTCGAAGGCAATGTTCAAAGAAAAGTGATGGGCAATAAACCCTAAAAGTGCCGGCCCCGCCAGCTGGCCGGCATATCCCATCGTAGAAATTACAGGAATGGTTACAGCAGGCGACAACCCGTCAATACGGCCTCCTTCACTGAAAAAAACAGGGACTATATTCGCTGCGCCAATGCCGAGTAAAATAAATCCTGCAAGTGATCCTGCAATCCATGGACTGAATATCAAAATAACGACGCCCGCAGCTGCGATCAGGCTGCCGCCGACAACAACCGTTTTGCTGTTCAGTTTGCTGACCAGGGAATCTCCGGTTAACCTCATGACTGCCATGGCCACGGAAAATGCGGCATATCCTGTTCCTGAAAATTCTGCAGAGACATTTTTATGGTCCCTCAGGAGGATTGCGCTCCAGTCCAGCACCGCTCCTTCGGAAAGAAAGGCGATGAAACACATCATTCCCAACAGCAATACCGATGCATTCAGCCATTGAAAACGGCTCGTTGCTGCTTCACTTTCATTGATGTGGGAGAATTTTCCGGTAATTTCTTTTTCAGAAGTATAGCCTAACAGATTCCTGAACTGGAAAGTCAGCAGGGCAACCAATACAGCGGAAATGGTAACCGCTGCAAACAGGGGATCTAAGCCTGCTTTAATCAAAAAACCGAGCCCTACAGATCCTAACAGCCCTCCCACGCTGAACAGCCCGTGCAATGAAGACATAATCGGTTTCTTATAAGCGTTCTGCACCTGCACGCCATGGGAATTCATTGCTACATCAATGGTGCCGATTCCGCATCCGAATGCGAAGACTGCGACGCCCATCAGGTATACATCCGCAATCACCAGCAGGCAGGGAAGAAGCCATGCAGTAAGCAGTACGGAAATAAGAATCACTTTCCGGCTTCCAACTCTGCTGATAAAAAATCCAGATAAAGGCATGGTAACTAAAGCCCCGCCTCCCAGGAGCAATAGTAACAGTCCGAGTTCCGCTTCATTCAGCTGAAGACGGTCCTTTGCTAACGGAACCATCGGGGCCCAGCTGGACAAAGCAAGGCCGCAAACCAGAAAAATATACTGGGTTGCCCGTTTTGCTTTTATAATTGTAACATCAGACATATATTATTTTTATTGCAATATTAAGCAAATTTGCATTAATTTGCAAAATAATAAATTGTGTTTTACAAATTAAACCTTAAAGAATTATGAATATTGAACATGTAGCCATCTGGGTCGATGACCTGGAGAGCATGCGGGAATTTTATGTGACCTATTTTGATATGGTAAGCAATGAAAAGTACACCAATGTACAAAAGGGATTTACCTCTTATTTCCTCACCTTTGGCGAAAACAGAACGCGTCTGGAACTTATGAACAGACCTGACGTTACAGAACAGCCTTTCAACAGAGGGTTTCATAAAGGTATTGCCCATCTGGCTATTTCGGTAGGCGATAAGGAAACCGTTCGTCTACTGACGGAAAGACTGCGCACGGACCGGTATGAAGTTGTGGGTGAACCAAGGACAACCGGCGATGGTTATTATGAAAGTGTGGTTCTTGATCCTGAAGGGAATCACATAGAAATAACTATATGATCCTGCTCAGGAAACCGGGCTTTTAATGGGTACTGGCTGTAAATGGATTTTCAATAAGATCATTTGTTAGTATGGATAATTTATTGATGTGAGGTGTTGATATGCTTGTTTTGTTCGTGTGGTATGTTATTTAAGTTAATAAAATATACATTTTTATTAAATTTATAATTACATTTAACAGAACAAAAAAATGAGGTATCATGATGAACAACTATCCTGTCCCTGCCAATGAAGAAGAACGCTTAAAGAGACTGGAACTTTTTGGCCTTCCGAGTCCTGTCAAAGATCCCCAACTGGACATTTTTGTGGAAACAGCTTGTCTTATCACAGGATGTCCCACCTCATTTATTGCAATCATGAAAAGTGACACTCAGACCGTTCAGAGCTGTGTGGGACTTTCAATAGATTCCATGGAACGTACGAGTGTGCCATGCCAGTATTCCATTGCGAGCGGAGAGATCGTGATCATCAATGATACCCTGTTGGATGAAAGAACCTCAGGCAGCAAGATCATGCTTGATGGAGGAATACGGTTCTATGTAGGAACGCCGCTTATTGATGATGAAGGTTTTGCATTAGGAACCATCTGTGTCATTGATTATAAACCCAGGATCATTTCAGACAGCCAGATCTCAGCCCTTAAAAAGCTGGGCGAAGTGGTGACGCGGCTATTAATGAGCAACAGGAAAAGCATCCAGGCAGAGTATTTTCAGCAGACCTTTAACATCTCCAATAATCTGATCTGTGTTCTGGATAGCCAATTGATGATCAAGGATGTTAATCCGGCTTTTGAAGACGTTTTTTCACTCTATAAAAAGAATGTAGTTAATCAAAGCTTTCTTACTTTTTTAGGAGAAGATCAGGAATTACAGCGTGAAATCAGAAACTTTCCGGGTAGCGGAAAAGAATATACCTGTACAACATCCACTAGGATCAATGACGGCAGCCTGGTAACCGTAGAGTGGTACCTGACGCAAAACCATAAATACGCTGAGATTTTTTGCTTCGGGATCAACATTACGCAGCAGATTGAAGAAAAGCGGCAGCTGGAGAGTTCGGAAAGGCGCTTTAAAAGCTTCTTTGAAAATGCCATCGGCCTGATGAGTATGCATGATATGGATGGCAATATCCTGGCTGTCAACGAAAAAGGTCGAGAAATGCTTCATTATTCTGCCGAGGAGGTAAAAAAACTTAACCTCAGGGACCTTGTTCCCGAGCAGAACTGGCTTACCTTAAAGCAGTATCTTGAACGGATCAATCAGAATAAAGAAGATTTCGGGACTATGATCCTGAAAACTAAAGAAGGGGAGGAACTGATATGGATGTATCAGAACATAGTGGAGATTGATGAAGAAGAGAGGCCGTATGTGGTGAGTACTGCGCTGAATGTCACCGAAAGAATGACGCTGGAAAAAGACCTTATTTACACAAAAAAAATGCTGGAGCAGACCAGTTCCGTAGCCCAGGTCGGCGGATGGGAAGTAAACCTGAAAAACGATACCGTATTCTGGTCCCAGAGCACCAAGGAAATCCATAAAATGAAAAGCAATTTCCAGCCGACCTTTGAGAATGCTATTGGGTTCTACAAAGAAGACAGCAGGGAAAGGATGAGAATGCTCTTCAACAGAGCAGTATCCGAAGGAATTGGATTTGATGAAGAATTTCAGCTGGTCCGCAATGACGGGATCGACATCTGGGTGCGTGTTAAAGGAATTCCGGAATGTGAAGACGGATCCTGCAACCGGGTGTTCGGGATTATCCAGGACATTGATGGTTTCAAAAAAATGTTTCTTGAGGTGGCAAGGAAAGAAGCAATGATGCAGTCTTTTGTTACCTATGTTCCCGTAGCAGTAGCCATGTTCGATAAAGAGCTTAATTATCTTTCTGTAAGCAGCAGCTGGAAGGATGAATTCAACATGAATGATACCGATCTTACAGGGGAAAATATATTTACCATATCACCTAATATTCCGGATGAAAGAAAAGAAATTTATCGTGCTGCGCTTCAGGGAAAAATTTATATCAATGAGGATTTTATTATCCCTGTTGATGGTCAGGAAGAAATCCAGCATTATAACCTTAAAGTAGGTCCATGGTACCTTACAGACCATGAAATAGGAGGGATTATTGTTTCCGTGCAGAATATTACCAATGCCGTACAGATCAATGAAGAGCTCAAGGATGCCAAGAGAACGGCCGATCTGGCAAGCAGGGCAAAATCTGAGTTCCTGGCCAATATGAGCCATGAGATCCGTACGCCTCTGAACGGGGTAATCGGGTTCTCCGACCTGCTTTTGAAAACCCCTCTGAATGAGATCCAGACACAATACCTGAACTACATTAATGAATCCGGGGAAAATCTTTTAAACATCATCAATGATATTCTCGACTTTTCTAAAATAGAATCCGGTAAAATGGAACTTCTCATCGATAAAACCGATGTTTACGATATGGTTAGTCAGGTGATTAATGTTATTCTTTACCAGTCACAGAAAAAAAATATCGAGCTTCTCCTGAATATCGAACCGGGTCTTCCGAAAACGCTTTTACTGGACGA
Source organism: Chryseobacterium camelliae (assembly GCF_002770595.1). NCBI lineage: Bacteria > Pseudomonadati > Bacteroidota > Flavobacteriia > Flavobacteriales > Weeksellaceae > Chryseobacterium > Chryseobacterium camelliae. Next base: position 3,865,763 of record NZ_CP022986.1, read on the forward strand.
ATCCAGGCTTAAGCAGATCCTGATCAACCTTCTCGGCAATGCCGTAAAGTTCACGGAAAAAGGTGAAATTGAACTGAAAGTGGAAAAGATGAGCATGGATGATCAAAATATCACTTTGCGTTTCTCGGTACGGGATACGGGAATCGGTATTCCTGCTGAAAAACAGAAATATGTCTTCGATGCTTTTACCCAGGAGAACAGTTCCATCAGTAAACGGTTCGGCGGAACAGGTTTAGGGCTTACCATATCGAACAATATCCTGCAGTATATGGGAAGCCGTCTTTCCCTGATCAGTGCACCGGATCAAGGATCGGTATTTTCATTTGACCTAGAGGTTCCGTATGAAATGTCCGATCTGAATGATGATAATGATGATATGGCCATTGGCAAAGTGCTTGTTGTGGATGACAATGAAGCGAACAGGATCATCCTTCAGCATATGCTCGCCTACAAAAATATTGATGCAACGCTGGCAGCCAACGGAATGGAAGCTTTGCAGATACTGCTGAAAGGCGAACGTTTCGATGTGATCCTCATGGATTATCATATGCCTGTAATTTCCGGGATGGAAACCATTGAAAAGATCCGTGAACTGTTTAATCAGCGCAAAGAGATCTCGCCACTCGTGGTCCTTCATACCTCTTCAGAGGAACATGATATCATCAATTCATTCCGTAAAGAGGAGAATTCTTATTTCCTCCTGAAGCCTATCAAATCAGATGAGCTTTACAAAACACTGAAACGCGTGTCGCAAAACCATGTGATTGAGACTGGCGCACAGGAAGCCCCGGAGAAGAACCTGTTTTCCTTTTCCAAAGGTCCTGAGGTACTGTTGGTAGATGACAACCCGGTAAATATGGTGCTGAACAACAAAATGATGAAATCCATTATTCCTGATGCACGTTTAACAGAAGCGATCAATGGCCTCGAAGCTTTGGAGGCGTGCAAAAGTAACCAGTTTTCCATTATTCTCATGGATGTCCAGATGCCGGTAATGAACGGTATTGAAGCTACGGAGAATATCCGCCTCCTGCCTGGGTATCAGGATGTCCCGATTATTGGAGTTACGGCAGGAAATGTACTGGGCGAAAAAGAAAAATGCCTGGAATGTGGGATGAATGACTTCCTTCCCAAACCATTGAGGCAGGCAGATCTGATAGAAATGCTGAAAAAACATATGTCTTTCAGTACTCATGAAGCGGAAGAGCAGGACCAGATAAAGCCTGAGAAATACATCAATATAGATATGCTGAATGAAAATATCGGTGGTGATGAAGACTTTAAAAAAGTGTTTTTGAATCTGATCATTCAGGAGCTTGGGCAGGCACAAAAAAATATAGAACAGGCAGCAGCGGAAAAAAATGTTGCAGACACCAGAATGATCCTGCATAAGCTTAAGGGCACAGCCGGAACTGCCGGTTTGTTCAGGCTTTCCGAATGCGCATTGAGCTGGGAAAAAAAAGCACAGGACCACATGGATTTTACATCCATGGAACATGAAATAAAACAACAAATAACAATAGGATTGAATATCGCAAAAAGTTTAATACCATAAAAATCAAGAGCTATGTTAATTTTGATCGCCGAAGATGATGAGCTGATTCTGAAAACAATAGAACACAAACTGCAGAAAGAGGGGCATGAGGTTATTTTAACCCGCAATGGACGGGAAGCCATTGAGACACTCAAGGAAAGAGACGTTGACCTTACCCTTACCGATATTATGATGCCTTTTGCTTCAGGGATAGAAATACTTTCCGCAATACAGGCTATGGGTAAAAAAGTGCCTGTCATTATGCTTTCCAGCATGGGGCAGGAAGAAGTGGTCCTCAATGCCTTTGACCTGGGTGCTTCAGACTTTATTGTAAAGCCGTTCAGTCCTAATGAATTGATGCTGAGGATCCGAAGGTTTATGCCAAAATAGAATACAATGCTCATTTCATCAGTACATTTTCTCTTTATTATCTTCATAGTGATGCTATCACTGGTGATCCTTTTGTTCATGATTGTTCTTCTGTATAATTTCAGGGAGTATACGGCATCTGTGCGTACAGCCGGCTGGTTGAGGATCATTGATGAAAAAATATCTGGAGTGATCGTATATGCAGAAGATGAGGTTCCTGAACATAAACAGTTTGAACTTCTCTCCGGGAACGCCTCATTCAGGAATATGCTATTGGAAAAGCTTGTGGATTCCGAGAAAAAGTTTTCCGGGTCTGCAAAAGATAAAATCAGAAGCTTGTTTAAAGATTATCACCTCCGTAATGAGTCTGTTAACAAGCTCAAACAAAAAAAGCCGCATCTGATTGCCCGGGGAATACATGAACTTACCGTGATGGATGTTGACGGTGCTGTCCCGGAAATCAGCCGGTTCCTTTCGCATCCCTCTGTGCAGGTTTATCAGGAAGCACAGTATGCCATGGTCAGGTTTAATGGTTTTAAAGGATTGCAGTTTCTCGATACTTTCCCTTCCAGGATTTCAGAATGGCAACAGTTGAGGTTGCTGCTGTCTATCCCTGTATTGCCTGCAGGCTGTGAGGCTGTGATAGAAAAATGGCTTGACAGCATCAATACCACTGTTGTGGTGTTCAGTTTTAAACTGATCAGGAAATTTCAGCTGCTTGCTCTGTACCCCAAAATCATATCCCTTTTCAGTACTTCCTCTGCAGAGGTCAGAATAAAGGCTGTACAAACACTGACGGCGCTTGAAAATCCTGAAACGGTTCCCTATCTGGCTGGTATTTATGACAGCCAGCCTGAAGATGTACGCATGGAAATTCTGAATGCAATCCGTGTATCTAAAGATCAGTGCTGCACAGATCTTCTTAAAAGAGAATTATCAGAATCAGTACACCCGGGTATAAAGGTTAATGCTGCACAGGCGCTTTCTGAGCTGGGGCATCATGAATATCTGTCAGCACTTGCCGGATCTGAAAATGCATCGGAAGAATTGACTCAAATTATTAAATACGCATTGCAGGAAAAAGTATGATAGAGTTTTCACACATTATATATGAAGCCATTATCTGGCTTTATCTGCTGTATGGTGCAGCGGTAGCGATTATTTATGCATGGATAGGAATATATGCCTTCGGTGCGGTTTTACGCTATAAAAAAGAAAATGTCTTTACGGATTACAGCATTATTGCGTCCAATCCCAATGCTCCCGTTTTCAGCCTTCTGGCTCCTGCCTATAATGAAGGGATGACAGTTGTGGAAAATGTAAGGTCTCTTTTGTCCCTCTATTACCATAACCTGGAAATCATCATCATCAATGACGGCAGTAAAGATGACTCCATGCAGAAACTCATTGAAGCATACGATCTGGAATGTATATCGTATTTTGTGCAGGGAAAGATAGAAACAAATCCTGTAAAAGGCATCTATAAAAGCCGGAACCGGGCATTTCAGAAGCTCATCGTTGTGGATAAGGAAAACGGAGGAAAAGCAGATGCGCTGAATGTGGGAATAAACGTCTCTTCCGGAGAATATCTTGTCTGTATTGATGTTGACTGCATTCTTGAGCAGGATGCTATCCTGAAGCTGGCAAAACCTTTTCTGGAACAGACGGATAAAAAAATCATTGCCTGTGGAGGCGTCATCCGTCTTGCCAATAACTGCGTCGTAGAGGACGGAAAAGTAGTCAGTGTGAATATGCCGAAAACCTTATTGGGAAGAACCCAGGCATTGGAATACATCAGAGCCTTCGTACTAGGCAGGATGGCCTGGTCGCGTGCATCGGGATTGATCCTTATTTCCGGGGCATTCGGGGTTTTTGACCGGAAAATTGTCCTGGAATGCGGCGGCTATGACAAAAGTACAGTAGGCGAGGATATGGAGCTGGTGGTAAGGATGAGGAAATACATGGAGGAACGAAAAGAACCTTATGAAGTACTGACCATACCTGACCCACTTTGCTGGACTGAGGTTCCGGAGAGCAAAGATATCCTGAAAAAACAGAGGAACCGCTGGATGCGAGGAACCATGGAAACACTCTGGAAGCACCGTAAGCTTATGTTCAATCCGAAATACAGGAAGCTCGGAATGGTCAGCCTTCCGTATTGGTTCTTTTTTGAGTTCCTGGGGCCGCTGGTGGAATTTTCCGGTTATATCGTGTTCGTTATTTTCCTTCTTTTGGGAATCATCAACTGGCCATTCTTTTTCGTTTTGCTTGCACTCGGAATATCCATAGGATTTTTATATTCCGTGTACGGGATACTGGTGGATATGGTCAGCCAGCAGGTATACAGCAAGAAAAAAGATTTTCTTGCCCTTCTTGCCACGGCTGTTTCCGAGCCGTTTTATTTTCATCCGATTACCGTAAGAGCGGCAGTTGACGGTTTTATCGATTACTTTAGGAAATCGCATGGCTGGGGAGAAATGACACGGCAGGGGTTCAGCCAGAATATACAGCATTTGCCTTTAGGAAAAAGAATCTGGATCATCCTTCAGAGCGGCCTTCAGAAATGGGGTCTGCTGTCGGTTACTTTCAGTGTACTGTTTTTATTGGGCGTTGCTGCTGAGTGGTTCTGGTACCGGTACATGCATGCACAGGTGGATACAGGGGCTGTTACCGGCTCGCTTTTTATTGATAACATCCTTTTTATATTCCAGCTGATGTTTGTCTTTGGGCTGATCTACCTGATCCTGTATTGTATCAGAAAAAGCTGGGCAGGAATACTGGCAGTAGCTGCGTGTGGCCTGGTAGTGGTTACACAGTACATCCTCTTTCTGTATTTTTCCGAAACAGGAAATCTGCTGGGAGCAGATCTGATCTATTACAGCAAAGAAGAAATGAAGCAGATCCTGGCTGCAAGCGGTATGCTTAATTTAAAGAACTATGCCTTACTGGCGATCTTATCGGCGGTATCATTCATTCCTTTATGGATGTCCGGAAGAACGGGCTTCAGATCCGTTTATCCCGGAGCTGTGGTGTTAGGGGCAGGTTTGGCTGCCTTGTTTATTCCGGCAAGTGTTTTTCAGTCACAGGCATTGAATAGAGCCAATGAGTTCAGTCAGAATGCTGCCAAAAGTAAATGGGCCTATTTCTTCAGGGCTAATGAAGAAAACTTCATCAGTGACCATCCGGAAATTGCAGCGCTTGTGAATTCCGATGAAGATTCCGGATCAGATGATGCCATGTTCAGCGGAGCTTTTCCTTTCAGCAGGAAAGAAGACACCCAGGATTTCCTGAGTCAGTACCTGAATAAATCAGACCAGACACCGAATTTGGTGTTCATTGTTCTGGAAGGTTTCGGACATGCCTATACCACTCCGAAAGGATATATGGGCAATTTCACACCCTTCCTCGATTCTCTTTCCCATAAAAGCCTTTTCTGGGAAAACAGCATGAGTACGGCAGGAAGAACCTTTGCTGCTTTGCCATCCCTTACAGGATCGCTGCCTTTCGGAAAGAATGGCTTTCTGGAAATTGAGAAAACCCCTGATCATTTTAATCTTTTCAATATCCTCAGGTCAAACGGTTTTGAAACAGGATTCTATTACGGAGGTAATCTTTCATTCGACCGGTACAGGGATTACCTGCAATACAGTAAAGTAGACCATATTATTGAGCTGGGTTCCTATGAGAATTCATATCGTAAGCTTCCGGCAGGCAGCAGCGGGGAAAGCTGGGGCTACGAAGACCAGGCCGTATTCAGGAAAGCCCTGGCATCACAGAAGGTACAGGCGAAACCTTATTTCAATATGATTCTTACCTTATCTACGCACAATCCTTTTCTGATTAACAATAGGGGATACTATGAGAAAAAATATAATGACAGGATGAAGTCTGATGCACTGACGCCGGAACAGAAAAAATGGGCGGCACAATACAAAAACCAGCTGGTGTCCGTTCTTAATGCAGATGATGCTTTAAAGCAGTTTTTTGAGAATTACAGTAAGAGGCCCGACTTTTCCAAAACTATTTTCTTTGTGACGGGAGACCACAGTATGCCGGAAATTCTTCTGCAGTCCAAAATAGACCGGTTTCATGTTCCGATGATGATCTATTCACCACTCCTGAAAGAACCGAAAAGATTCCAGAAGACGGTAAGTCACTTTGATATTGCACCATCTATCCTGGCGTATTACCGTAAGAATTATAACCTTCGCACGCCTTCCAAGGTGGCATGGGTGGGAAGAGGTTTAGCTCCGGATTCTGAGATCAGCAAAAGCGATATCCCTATGATGCAGAGCAAAAGCCTGTTAACCGATTTTGTGTCTGAAAAATATTACATCCATGACGGAAAACTGTTTATCCTTACCAATTCAGAAGAGGACGCTTATGATCATCCCGAGACGCTGAAAAGGATCAACGGACGATTTAACCGGTTCAAAAGGATGAATGCTGCATTTGAACAGACCCGGAAACTGCTGCCGGATTCCGTATTTACGAACTTTATGAAACAGGGGGAACAGTAAACCTTAGAATTTTCTGGTGTACCCCAGAGTGATATCGAACTGGTTGCCTTTCTCACCGGGACGGTATTCCTGGTTGTAGTACATCGTACCAACGGAAAAAAGGTTTTTTCTGATGGAGAAATTATATTCGCCTCCGATCTTAAAGGTTTTGAGTTTAAAGGTTTCGTTTTCCAGAAGGTTATTACGGGCCTCTTCCGGGCTGATCCCGGTTCCGATCTGAAAGGCAAAATAATCCTGTGCACTCTTCGTGTAATAACGGACCGTTCCGGTATAGGAATGGGAAATATTTTGGTTGTCTGGTGTAATATAGGTCCTGAAATTGAACCAGAAGTTTTTGTAATATTTTCCTACAGACGCTGTATACAGCCAGATATTATTGCTGAAATAAAGCTGCCGGTATCCTAGTTCTGCCTCGAAACTGTGCGGGAGGTTTGCATTTAATGAAATACCGGTACGGTACTTCGGGAAAATACCTACGTCATTAGAATAAGCACCGCCCACATACAGGTAAAATGTTTTGGATAACCTCGGGTAGGCTTCCAGCTCGATCTGGGTACCGCTTTCTGCAAATTTGTTGGCATAGTTGCCTCTCACAATGACAGAGCCTATGGGAGTCACTCTTTTGTAGCTTACCCCTACAATATGCCAGTCGTCCGAAAACTGCCTGTCAAAATGGGAATAGTTGTAGGTAATGCTTAGGGCATTTTTGGAGGCAAGATCATTGATTCTGACCGCCAGGCTCATGGCATCCGTATTTTTAGGATTGATCACCAGAAGTTGTTTAATGGCTTTTTCAGATTCTGCATACTCTTTAGCAGCGTAATAAGCTTTTGCTTTCAAAAGCCAGAGCGCCTCAGACTGCGGATGATAGGAGAGGCCTTTGTCGGTGATTTCAACAGCTTTGGTATTGTTGTCATTCCAGTATTCAAGGGAAGCATAAGCGATAAAATAATCTTCGTCCTGAACATTTCTGCTGCCAAGTTCTTCAAATACCGCCCGTGCGGATGGGACATCATCATTCCAGGTATACAGCCTTCCTAAAAATACTGAAATATCAGTATAGTTGGGTGAAATCTGCAAAGCCTGCCTGGCAAGACTGATCGATTTTGTGTAGTCTTTCCGGTCAAAGGCGGCCGTCCTTGCCTGTGCAAATAATTCATCAGCCGAAAGGTTCTGCTGGCTGTAGAATTGAAACGGAAGCAGTACCAGTAATAAAAATCCAAAGTATTTTCTCATGGAAACGGAATGGTTAGATCAGTTCTTCACTTTATAATATGATAAAGCAAATATATTGAACTTTTCGTTTTGATTGCGATAAATTATTGTGCTAAATCGATTTTTTGATGTATAAAATTCCGTAACAATAGGTTGTGTTATGGAATATTATTAACTATCATTGATTTGCTGAGGTTTGATTTACGGTTTGTGTCAGATATATGAACAGGCCAGACGATAACAACTACCGGAATAGGCAGGCTTTGCTGATTTCTGCAAATCTCTTAACTCCTTTTGAAAGTTTGTCGTAATGGATAGGATCAGGATACTTCTGGTTGAAGATTAATTTAAATTATATTGCTACATTTGCGTTATGAATCTGATAAGACTTTTGCTCACGATCTATTTTGCGGTACTTACTGTATTGCCGTGCAATGATCTCAATGCGCAGGCTTATTCCGGGACATCCGCAACAATGATGCCCTATTCTGAAAATTCACATTCCAAAGACAGGGGAGATATCTGTTCACCCTTATGCATCTGTAACTGCTGCCAGATTACGGCAGATGTTTTCAGGCAGGAACCTGTTTTACATGTACCTGCACAGGTAAAAACCTATTTTTCCAGGAAAATTCTTTTCCGGAAGAATGACTTTGCTTATCTGGTGTACGATCAGATATGGCAGCCGCCTAAGATTTAATTGTATTGTTTTCAGGGAGCATTCCCTTATGTCATGCGTTGTAAAACCTGCAGTAACACTGCGTGGTTTCCAATGCTGTGTATGCTGATCTCATGTCTGATATTTTCGGGCATGCTGTCAGTCAGTTCAATATCAATTAAATCAGATTTAGGTGTTAGATAAAATCATAAAATTCAGTATCAATAACAAATTGATCATCGGTATGATGACCCTGTTGTTGATCCTATGGGGTGCCTGGAGCGCCACCCGGCTCCCTATAGATGCTGTGCCGGATATTACCAATAACCAGGTTCAGATCATTACGGTATGTCCTGCCCTTGCCGGGCAGGAAGTGGAGCAGCTGGTAACATTTCCTGTTGAGCAGAGTATTGCCAATATCCCGGATATTGAGGAGACCCGGAGCATTTCCAGGTTCGGGCTGTCTGTCATTACGGTAGTTTTCAAGGAAAATGTTGACCTCTATTTTGCGCGGCAGCTCATCAGTGAACAGCTGAAACGGGCTTCAGAAGAAATACCCAAAGGTATAGGCACTCCTGAACTTGCTCCCGTAAGTACAGGTTTGGGAGAAATTTACCAGTACATCCTGCATCCCAGGAAAGGAAGCGAGAACAAATATACCTCCGCAGAACTCCGCACCATGCAGGATTGGATCGTGCGGAGACAATTGAACGGAACACCCGGTGTTGCTGAGGTCAACAGTTTTGGCGGTGAGCTGAAGCAATATGAAGTGGCTGTCAATCCGGACCGTCTTAAGGCAATGGACGTCAGTATCACCGAAATTTTTACCGCTCTGGAAAAAAATAACCAGAACACCGGGGGTGCTTATATTGATAAAAAGCCGAATGCCTATTTTATCCGCGGGATCGGCATGGTGACCTCACTGGAGGATATCAGGAATATACCGGTAAAAAACGGTACGGGGAGCGTTCCGATATTCATCAAAGAGGTGGCGGATGTGCGTTTCGGCAATGCGGTGCAGTATGGAGCCATGACCTACAACGGACAGGTACATGCCGTAGGCGGGATTGTCATGATGCTGAAAGGCGCCAACAGCAACGAGGTTGTTAAAAACATAAAGGATAAAATTCCGACCATTCAGAAATCACTTCCGGAAGATGTGGTCATAGAGCCGTTCCTTGACAGGACTGATCTTGTAGGGCGGGCTATTAAAACCGTGGAGAAAAACCTGATCGAAGGAGCATTGATCGTCATTTTCGTACTGGTGCTTTTCCTGGGGAATTTCAGGGCCGGGCTTATTGTAGCTTCTGCCATTCCGCTTTCCCTGCTGTTTGCTTTGGGAATGATGAAAGTCTTTGGTGTCAGCGCCAATCTGATGAGCCTGGGTGCCATTGATTTCGGACTGATTGTAGACGGAGCCGTGATTATTGTAGAGGCAACCCTTCATCATCTGGGATTAAGAAAAGGAAACGCCATTCTTACCCAATCTGAAATGGATGAAGAAGTATTTCTGTCAGCTTCAAAAATAAGAAGCAGTGCCGCATTCGGAGAAATCATCATTCTGATCGTCTATATCCCGATTTTAACCCTTGCCGGGGTAGAAGGGAAAATGTTCACCCCCATGGCTAAAACCGTAGGGTTTGCTATTCTGGGCGCACTCATCCTGTCCCTGACCTACATCCCGATGATGAGCGCTCTGTTCCTTTCTAAAAAAATATCCCATAAGGAGACCTTTTCAGACAGGATGATGAGCAGGCTGCAGCGCATCTACCAGCCTTTCCTGGAAAAAGCGATCCGCTTTAAATACTGGATGGTAGCAGTTACCTTATCGCTCTTCATCATGAGTGTGCTGGTTTTCCGGAATATGGGCGGGGAATTTATTCCACAGCTGCAGGAAGGAGATTATGCTTTCCACTGTATTTTACCGCCGGGCAGTTCTCTCAGCCAGAGTGTGGAAACATCCATGCAGGCTTCCCGCATCATCAAACAGTTTGGGGAGGTGAAAATGGTGGTAGGAAAAACCGGTTCTGCGGAAGTTCCTACGGATCCGATGCCTCCGGAAGCATCGGATCTGATCGTGATCCTTAAACCTCAGAGCGAATGGAAAACAAAGAAATCCTATGGAGAACTGGCAGACGAAATCAGTGAAAAACTGGCCGTGATCCCGGGTGTTTTCTTTGAGCAGAACCAGCCGATCCAGATGCGTTTCAATGAGCTAATGACGGGCGTCAGGCAGGATGTTGCCGTAAAGGTTTTCGGGGAAAACCTGGATTCCCTTTCCCTGTATGCCGATCGGGTTTCAAAAGTCATCCGTACGGTAAACGGAGCTACGGCCCCGCAGATTGAAAGGGTCAACGGCCTTCCGCAGATCAACGTTGTGTATGACAGGACCAGGATGGCGAACTACGGGCTGAACATCGAAGACGTCAATAATGTGCTCAGTACGGCCTTCGCCGGCAAAGCTGCCGGTCAGGTTTTTGAAAATGAAAGAAGGTTTGACCTGGTGGTCAGGCTGGACAGTCTCCACAGAACCCGTATTGATGATGTCCGCAACCTGATGGTAGCTACCGGTTCAGGAGCCCAGGTTCCGCTTTCACAGATCGCCGATATCAGTTATAAACTGGGCCCGGCACAGATCAGCCGCGAAGAAGGCAAAAGAAGGATTGTTATAGGTTTCAATATCAGGGATCGTGATGTGGAAAGTGTTGTCGGCGATATCCGGAAGAAACTGGATGCGCAGGTCAAATTACCTTCCGGATATTATATGACTTACGGAGGGCAGTTTGAAAACCTCCGGGCGGCCAGTAAAAGGCTGATGATCGCTGTCCCGGTGTCCCTGCTTCTGATCTTTATGCTGCTGTACTTCACTTTCGGTTCTGTCAGACAGGCGACACTTATTTTTACCGCAATCCCGATGAGTGCTATCGGCGGTGTGCTGGCCCTCATTCTGAGAGGCATGCCGTTCAGCATCAGTGCCGGGATCGGGTTTATTGCATTGTTCGGAGTGGCCGTGCTCAATGGGATCGTATTGATCGGGACCTTCAACCAGCTTGAAAAAGATGGCGAAACCGATATTTTAAAAAGGGTAAAAAAGGGGACTGCAACGAGGCTTCGGCCCGTACTGATGACTGCTGCTGTGGCATCCCTTGGCTTTCTGCCGATGGCCGTAGCTACCGGAGCCGGGGCAGAAGTTCAGAAACCCCTGGCAACAGTGGTGATCGGAGGGTTGGTAACCGCTACCTTCCTTACCTTATTCGTGTTGCCGGTACTGTATATTATTTTCAATACTACAATTCACCGAACAAATTTAACCCTAAAACCAGGTATACCGGTTATTGTTATTGCAATGCTGCTTTTCGGGCAGACCGTTAAGGCGCAGAATACGGTTTTATCTGCTGAACAGGCTACAAAGATGGTCCTGGAAAAGAATGACCTGATGAAGTCAAAAGATCTGGATATCAGGGTAAGCGAAGCTTTGAAACCAACGGCCTATGAGTTGCCTAAAATGAATCTGGAGGCTTTGCTTGGACAGTACAACAGCCCTAAATTTGACCAGTCATTTTCCATTTCCCAGAATATTCCGTTTCCTACGTTATTCAGGGCACGGAAAGCGCTGATTGCCGAAGAAATCAAAGCAAAACAGATCGATAAGGCTGTTTCCGCCAATGAACTTGCAAAACAGGTCAGGACCTATTATTATCAGATCGAATATCTGCAGCATAACCAGTCCAAGCTTGCGTATCTGGACAGCTTATACCAGGATTTTATCAGAATTGCGACGGTACGGTTCAGAGCAGGGGATATCAAAAAAATCGAAATCAATACGGCTGAGACGCAGCGCGGGGAAATCAGCCTTCTGATCAGTCAGAATGCAGTTTACCTCAGCAATGCGTATCAGAACCTGAAGGCCCTTCTGAATATCAAAGAGGATTTCCAGATAGCGGCTGGTAAAAACTACGTGCCTTTACAGGCAGATCAGATTATAGACAGTACTGCTATCGCAGACCATCCTACGGTAAAAGCGTTTTATCAGCAAATGCAGATTGCTGAAAAGAACAAGGCGGTGCAAAAATCTCAGGGCATGCCGGAATTCACCATAGGGTATACCAATCAATCCTTAATCGGTTTTCATACCCTTAACGGGCAGGAGAGTTATTATAATGCAGGAAACCGGTTCAGCAGTGTGGGATTAGGCATTGCGGTTCCCCTTACTTTCGGAGCGGTAAAAGCAAGGATACAATCACTGGACTATGAAAAACAGGCCGCAGAAGCCAATGCGGAATTTCAGAAAAAGCAGCTGTCGGTACAGCTGGAAACCCTTTTCAGCCAATACCGTCAAAATGTGCTGCAATATGAATATTATGTACAACAGGCCCTGCCGAATGCCGATAAAATCGTTAAGGCAGGCCAGCTCGGGTACAAAACTGGTGAAATATCTTATGTTGAGTACCTGTTTGCCTTGCAGACTGCTGCCAACATCCAGCTGAAATATCTGGAATCTGTCCAGCAGGTCAATCAGACCGTCATCAGCATCCATTCAATAATCAACCCATAAAATGAACATACAACGAAAATTTATTTATATCATGTGTATTGCTGCTGTATTGAGCGGCTGCAATAAAAATCAGGACAAAGCAACGGATAACACAGAAAAAACAGTCCGGGAGAGCTTACATACGGAAGCACCGCAGACTGTTGCCACTCTTACCGGCGAACAGATCAGGACAGTGGGCATTACTATGGGAACCGTGGAAATGAAAGAACTCACTTCCACCATTAAGGCCAATGGTGCATTGCGGGTTCCCAACAACAATAAAGCTGCCGTGACTTCAATGTATGGCGGGATCATCAGGACCCTGAATGTGCAGATCGGAGATGATATCCGGAAAGGGCAGGTGATTGCCACCGTTTCCAATCCCGAGTACGTTCAGTTGCAGGAGCAGTACCTTACGGTAAACAGCAGGATCGGTTTTGCTGAGCAGGAATACAGGCGGCAGAAAGAACTGTTTGACCACGACGCCGGAGCCAGGAAAAACCTGCAAAGCTCAGAAGCCGAACTTAAAAGCCTCCGCACACAACAGGCATCACTGGTCAGGCAGCTGCAGATGATGGGAATCAATCCGGGGAAAGTCAGCAACAATAATTTAAGGTCGGGCCTTTCCATTACATCGCCGATCAGCGGGACCGTAAGCAGCATCAGCGCGCAGATCGGGAGTTATGTAGATATTTCCGCACCGGTTGCAGAGGTGATCGACAACCGTTCCATCCATCTGGATCTTCAGGTGTTTGAAAAGGACCTTCCGAAAATGCGTGTGGGCCAGATTGTTCATTTTAAGCTGACCAATAATCCCGAAACGGAATATGACGCGAAGGTCTACAGCATCGGCTCATCCTTTGAGAATGACAGCAAGACCATTTCCGTCCATTGTGCTGTTACCGGGAATAAGACCGGCCTGATCGACGGCATGAACATTACAGGGATTGTCAGCTTGGACAAAAGCACCACACCGGCAGTTCCGGATGAGGCTATCGTAGAGGCAGACGGTAAATATTACATCTTCATCAGGACCGATAAAAAACCGCAGGAACACAGCGATCCTGAAGATGCCCATGCCGGTGAAGACCATGCAGCTTCCAAAAAATCGGGTTTAATGAATTTTGAAAAAATTGAAGTGGTGAAAGGCGCTTCCGACATGGGCTACACGGCCATCACTACAGTCGGCCGGATTCCTGAAAATGCTGCCATAGTCGTTAAGGGGGCATTTTTCGTCAATGCTACCTTATCCAATGCCGGAGACCATGAACATTGATCACTGAGGAACAACACCAGGATCAGTAGGAAGCTGTGACCGGCTAAAAACAGCAATTATATAACCCGGAGGAATAGTTCTTCGGGGTTTCTTCGGATCACCTTCGGGCCGGCTTCGGAAATAAACATGTTTTTTCCGAAGGATTACCGAAGAACATCCGAAGGAGACAGAGCAGTTTTAGAGATCTGAGCTTATGAAAGCAAATTATCTGGTAGGTAAAAAAGTCCAAATATGTTTTCCGTATGATATGAGTTGTTCCTTTAATTACTATTGCAGGTAAAAAAAGAACCCACGCCGTTGTATATACCCTTGAGTATTCAGTGAGTGTATCGCGACCTCACCCTGCGGGTGTACAAGCACCCTCGTTATTTTTTCAGCTATCCGATGATCAGTTCGATACCGGCCTTCTCTGCTTTGTATTTTATTTTGGTCTGCAATTCATAATAACTCCAGTTGCGCAGCACAAATTCCTGTTCTTTTGCCGTCCCAATCTTATCTTCCTGGTTCTTAAGAATGAGGGTGCCCGCCTGTTGCCGGATGCAGAAATCAATAAGCTGCCGGCTGTACAGGTGAAGCCGGTGGCTCACATACCGGCGCTCCATATTGTCTGTTTTATAAAGGGCCTTTTGTTTGCGTTGGGTTCCTTTTCCGGAACGGGCATAGGCAATGCCGGCTTGAACCCTTTTCTGACTTGCCTGGATGGCCAGCCTGCGGTAAAGAAACTCCTCTTTTGAGCCAATATAGATGCGCACGTTATTAGCTTTTGCCACGATGGGATGTTCTAATGACAGGGAAGCTTCCGCAATGATTTCGGGTTTTAAATAATGTTCTTCTTTTTCAATTTCAAATACGGCAAGCCAGAAGATTTTCCCGGCTTTCAGCTGGATCTGGGAGGTACAAAGTTTGATCTCTCCTTTTAAAAGACGCTCCAGTATCAGGCGTTTATCGGTAAAGTCCTTTCCTAAATACGTTTTAACCGCAATCGCAAACATATTAAAGCAAAACGCTTTCTTTCCGGGATCATATTTCAGTTTGCTCATGCATTTCACCGGAAGCGGGATGGGAATGTCTTTTTTAAAGTTCCTCAGCGATTGTGTGCCCTGCCAGTAGTCGGCTTTGTTTTTAGAAAAGGTGGATTGGATCGTATTATTCAGGCTTCCCAGGATATCGGTGGGGATTTCTCCTTTGAAACGGTCGAAGGCCATCCGTGCCGTGGTATTGGTTTTCGAACGTGTGAACATGCCCATTCCGTCTTTGTGTACATCAGCCAGCTTATATTGGATGTCTTCTGTGAGGTAAAAGAAATCCTTGATCATTTCCTGAACATACAGATGGGAAACGATGAAATTAGCCGCCCGGAAACAGCGGTTCTGGTACCGGTAGAGTTTTTCCCACACCTCATTTTTTTCATCGGACGGAACGTCGATCAGCAACTGGATTTTCCGGGTCAAGGTCATCGTAGGTTTTTCCATATCAGAAAGATTTTAAACATCTGTTTTCCTTCTGTAAGCATTGGTAGGCATGGAGGAATTCCCGATGAACCTGCTTTTCGGACAGGTTGAGTTCCTGGGCAATAACCGTGAAGGACAATCTTTGTTCAACCCGTCTTTTCATGATCTCAAGCTGCTGACGGCTTAAGATATCTGACTGCTGTTTATGATCGGAAGCTTTTTCCTTTGGCTGTTCAAAAGAGCTTCTGTTGAGGATTTTTCCGAAGGTCATCGATGGCTCTGCTCACCTCATTGCTGACGCCTGTCACGCTGCTTCCCATGGCTTCTGCAATCGGTTTGTACTGAAAGCCATAGTCAAGGCAAAGTTCAATCAGGCGTTTTCTTTTGGGATCCAGGACGCTTAATACCTTTCTGACTTCATCAAAATCTCTTTGGTCGGATTCCTGGCTAAGCAGGTGTTCCTGATCAAGGAGCGGATCGTAGCCGGGAAGATCATTCCGATCATTTCCGAACCGTTCCAATGAATGTATTAAGCGGATGAATTGAGTTTTCGGAGCCTTGAAATACGTTATACAATCCCTTTTCAAAACCAGCCGTAAAAAGCCGAGGATATGATCCGGTGTTTCAATGGAATCACGGTGCAGCCAAAGTTTGAGAAAGGTGTCCTGCACCAGCGTTTCCACCACAAAATCATCGTCAAGCATTTGTTTCCCAATCCAGAATAAAAGCCTTTTGTACCGTAAATGGATGTATTCTAATGAGGAGGGATCGCCTTTTTTCAGCAGTACATAGAGCTGCTGATCGTTCAACATTTGGGGCAGGGAATCTGTTTTTTTCATAAGCAGTGTTTTTAGCTGAATTATTGCTTGAAGGAACTGCTTCGATCAATAAGATGAATTCTCTGCATCAAAACGCTAACTCACTACATCTGCCTAAAAGAAAAGGCGTGGAACTCAACTTATTGACTAGAGGTACTGGTATACCCGTGTACGATAAGAGAGCCCACGCCGCGGTCGTGAGCCAATTTACTTATCTTCTCGTACACTTAAAAAATTACCAGTTTTCTAGTCGAGAATCTAAGCAATAGCTTCGATTATTATTTTTGAAGTATTGCAAAGTTACTTTTATTGTAACCTATTTGGCAAATATAAAACATTTTTCTTTATGTAGTTTAATTAGACTACAAAAATTTATCAGAATCTTATCACTTTGTCTATTCAAAGTTAACCACAATGGATAGAATAGAATTTAGAATAGCATTTGGTAAAAGAGTTGAACTATTTAGAAAAAAGCTTGATTTGAGTTATAGAGGTTTGGCCCAAAAATGTGATGTAGACCATAGTAAGATCAGCAAAATAGAAAAAGGGGAAGTAGATCTTAGAATCTCTACTATTCAAGAGTTAGCTAAAGGTTTAGATGTACATCCACAGGAGCTATTTGATTTTAAATTAACGTAAGAAAAATTATTTTTGAACAATTTTTAATTTGAGAAATGAATAAATACTGACGGGAGTTGGTATTTTTTATTAAAAGAGGGGTCAACGTAAATCCTATAAAATTCAGTAAAAATACTGAGTTTTTCACTTAAGGTTATTTTTAATTTTACTCTGCTGGCGCGAGCGTCTTGCTTGTGCTTAGTATAGAAAAAATAAAGCAAGCTTTTCTTATTTGACCATAAGCGAGACGCTCGCGCCAATAGGGTGAATCTGTAAAGGTTTTTATCTATTCGTCTTCAAATTTATAAATTTTATTAAAATAACTTTAGTAAAAAAATTAAAGCAAATTTATTAATTAAATATCTTTGCAATCAAACAATACCATGGATAATCAATTTACAAATTTATTTTCTAAAATAAATTTTGATCAAATTTTAGGATTTATTTACTTTTTAATTCCAACGATAATAGCAGTTTGGACAGTATATTATATACGAAAGTCCCGCTTTTATTATGTTGAGAGAACAAGTATAAAATTGCATGATGATATTGTAAAAAATATCCCAGATTTAACTATTAAATATAAAGATTCTGAAATCAATGAGAATCTTATTTTTTTTAGAGGTACCATTCTCTTCAAAAGTCATACTGATATAAAAAAAGAAGATATTGATCAGGAAATTACTATTTACTCTCCTGATAGGAATGCTATTTGGAAGCATTTCGAAATAACAAAAGCTAGCGATGATTTTCAACCTACTTTTACTATAAGGGATAATAAAGTTACTATTGATCGTTCTATGCTAAAAATAAATGATTATATAATATTTGCAGGCTTATTAGATTCAAAAAATGTAAATCTTTTTATTTCACATCGTATTTTCAATTTGGTTCCAAAAAGTATTAAGCTTAAAGAATCTGATTTAAAATATTATAAGCAAAGTGGAATTTTCATGACTCTAATATTAGTTACACTTTTTTCTATCAAGCTTTATTTCAATTACAAATCAAAAGAATGGGAAAGGAAAAGAATTAAAGATAATAAAGAATTGGCAGAAGTATATAAAAGTGTTAATGTAGACTTACCACCGGATATTTATGATTATGAAACATTCTTTTTTAAAAATAATGTTAAGATAAAAGTTAAGAAACTCCGGGATTCTTTTAAAAATGCTAAAGATCAACAGATAGATATATTTAATGAAAAAAACTTAAAAGTTACAGATAGCCTTTCAAAAAAATATCTACGTACAAAAAAAGACAAGGATAAAATAGAGGTTCTCAATTCAATAATTGATGGATTTACAAAAGGCCTTCCAATATATAGAAATCCCTATGCTGAACTTGAGAGATTAGGTGAAAAGAAATTAGACACTTTAATAAAGACAAACAAGCTTAAAGAAAATATTTTATATACAATTAATGATTCAATCAAACTAAAGTTTGAAAAAAAAGTTATACCTAAAAAAGATTCATCATCAAAAAACAAAAAATTATCAGAAAGCCCGACAAAATCACTTCCAAAGTATAGAACCTTTTCTGATTACGTTGATATTTTTATGAATTTTTTAGGCTATCTCTTTATTATAATTTTAATTACGATTACGATCTATTGTTGGTTTATGTTCGTTACGTTATCTAGGCTTTTAAAGATTTACCAGAAATAATAAAATAAAAAAAATGAAGAATCAAATTAATTAAACTTAAAGATTAAGATGTATATATTAAAAAATTTTAACTAGGCAATTTTAATAAGAGCGTAACTAATAAATTATTAAAAAATATTTAATCATTTTCTTGGAACACTATGCATGTTAATATTATGAATTAAATAATCTAAAAACAATTTTCATAAAATGATAGCAAAAATTATTGAAAATAAATCATTTCAGTTTATATCAAATAATCTTTCTTTATTATTGGGAACACCTACATTAATAGGTGGTATTAAGCAATTTCATGACTTAATTAGCTTATCCCCATCACTATATAAATTTTTTTCATTTAGCCAATTGATAATTGAAGGTTTTATAATTCTTATTGAATTAGTTACCTTTTATTTTGTGTTTATATTTTATGATATTTTTGTTGAATTTTTAGCAAATCATAGTAGTTCGCAGAGGAAGAAATCTTTTAAAATATTTTTGTTTACATTGTTTATTATATTAGTTTCAGTTTTATCGATATTTATGATATTAAAATTTGGATATAACTTAGATAAATCAAATTACTATATGAAAATTTTTATTTATTTAGGAATTATATTAATTATTTAAATATTATAAATTTGAGTATAGCATTTAGAAAGAAAGAGTCTATCTTATTTTTTTTAGCATTAATTTTGGGATTTGCATTTTTTCCAGAACCAAATAATACGATTGAAAATTTTACAATATTGACAAAGGAAGTAAGTAAAAAATATCCGAAATCTAAGTTAGCTTATTTTAATGATCAATACATCTTTTATGAAATTTCAAAGCACAAATATTTAGTTAGGAAAATTGATGATTTATTTGAGTCGAATATTAATAAATAATCAAAAAAAATTTAGAACATATACCCAGTTGGCTCGAGCGTCTTGCTCGTGCGCAGTATAGAAAAAAAGCTTTTCTTATTTGGCCACGAGTGAGACGCTCGCGCCAGCAGGGGGAATATATTTAAATTAAACATGTATAAAGTTAAGCAAATCAAGGGATGAAAAATGTTACTAAGTGGGTCTCAATCATTTCTTATTTATTAATCATTTTGACAGGATGGATGAGTGGAATTCCATTTATCATATGGTTAATATTTACAGTTTTTGACTTTGGAAATATTGATCAGTTGTTTGCAATATTTGGACTGGTAGGAATTATTTTAAATCTAACTAAATGGAAAACCATAACTAATATTACTATTTTAAGTTTCATACTTATGTTATCACCAATCATTAGCAGATTAGTACAAGTTCCAATTGAAATGTTTGATTATTTAGCATTTCAACTTCCTTTGACGATTTTTATAGTAACCTATTTAACATATATAATAATTAATGCAAGAGAGAAAACTGTTAGGAGCATTTGCAATAAATGGTGATAAATAAAACGTTAGGGAAGTCTTCCCCCTGCTGGCGCGAGCGTCACGCTCGTGCACAGTATAGAAAAAAAATTAAAGCAAGCTTTTATTATTTGGCCACGAGCGTGACGCTCGCGCCAGCAGGGGGGGATTGCAGCTTTAAGTTATTAAATTAACTTCGCATTTCCTAACTTCATTCAGTTTTGCTTACTGAACTTAGCTTCGCTTTACACAACGGTCGAAAGCAACATGACGTTATAGATGTAATCAAATCTCACAAAACGATAAAGAGAACCATCTGACATCTCTTTTTTATGGAATTGTGAAAATATATTATTTCTTCTTCTTTTTATCTGGTCTTTGAGTCAGTGCGGATCCTGCAGCAGTTTTAGCATCCTTGGATGCATCTTTATCTTTTAATGTTTTTGAAGCAGCGGTTCCTGCCTTTTTACCTGTTTGTTCATTTTTCTTTGCCATAGCTATAAATTTTATGAATAAATTTACAAAAAAATATATATTTATAGATATATTCTGCTTTTTTTCTTTGTGAAATGGATAGACGTATCATTTGTGCATAGAACTTAGAACTTTGATGCGGAAACTATAATATCATAGGATGATAATAAAATTTATTAATCTCAAAAAACTAATATTAGCATGTCAATAACTTCTATCGTTAAAATCAGAGAACTTCGAGATGAGATTAGAGAAGAAATAAAAAATGTAGATCTAAAATCATATAAAGATCAAACTTTTGGATCTGAAAGTGAATACACTTACAAAGGAATAATTGCTGGTATTGAAGCATTATTGACCGATTTATCTGCACTAACAAAAAATGAAAGCCGATTTATAAAGTTTTCGACATATAAAGAACGTAATTTATTATCAAGTACATTACAAAATATTAAGTCATTTATTCATGCCCCAGGTAATCTTTATGCACAGGTAGATGAACTAAAAGTTAATTTGCGCTCTTTCAATATCAGATATTTCGAAGATCGATTTATTGAGTTTGATAAAGAAATGGAGGAAGCCAGCAGAATTAAAATCAATATTCAAGAGGATAAATTCGAAATACAGAAAGAAATTGAGGAAATAAAAAGAGAGGCAGAAGAAATAACAAAGAGACAAGAGGAAAGTAAAGAACAACTGGCAAATTTAGACATACAAATTGAGGGACTTCAAAAGAAAAAGGTAGAGCTAGAAGAGGAAATCTTATCTTTAGAAAATAAAAATGAAGAAATTGAAAAGTTAAAAAATTCTTCTATTGATTTTAGTGAAACAATTAAAACTTCGCTTAGCGAGGTGAATTCGAATGAGAAAGTTATTAAAAATTTTGCCACAAACATCCAAAAGTCTGAGGATAGATTAACTAATCTTTCTGCAAAAATGGATTTAAATGAAGAACAGCTAAAAAGCTTCACTAAAGAAAGAGAAAGTTTCCTTAAAGATGCAGAAAAAATGTTAGACTCTGCTCGTCAAGCTCTTAATTATTCGACAGCACAAGGAATAAGTGCAGCTTTTGATACACAACATACTAATTCTCAAGGTTTTTTAAAGGTTGGAGTATGGCTGCTTACAGCAACAGTTTTTATGGTTTTTATAATTGGAATTAGTTATTGGATTCTTTCTGGTCAAAGTATTGAAACCAATGTCTTGATTGGAAGAATTTTAATGATACCAATTTTATCAATTGGTTTGTATTTTTGCATAAGTCAGTACAATAAGCAAAAAACTATTATCGAAGATTATGCATATAAAACGGTAATTGCTAAAGCAATTGTTGGATTCTCAGAGCAAATCAAAAAGAATCAAAATGAAAATACAGATGAGTATGTTACTTATATGAAAACTGCTTTAGCAGAAATTCATCAAGATCCTTTAAGAAAAAGGTCAAAAAATGACTCAATAAATTCACAAAATGATGATGTAGATCCTAACAAAATGTTTGAATTGTTTCAAAAATTTTCAGAAATTTTTAAGCCTAAGTCGTAAACTATAATCTCCAAAAAAACCGATTAAATAAATGTTGTATTTTTACCGCGGAATGATTTGGTAGTGAATTGCTCATTATGGCCGTAATAGTTCTGTAAATTTGCTGAGAATTATTTAATTTCCTGTGAATGTTAATTTTATCTTACGACAGATTTTATAATAAAAATAAATACTAATTTTATATAAGCCCTCAACACTTCAGAGTGTTGAGGGTTTTTCTATTAACGAATACGTGTAGTTATTTTACTACATCAACTTCCATATTCCACTACAAAGAACATTTTACCGCAGCCGTAGATTTGTATTGTTCAAAAGAGGACAATTAATCAGGAATAAAAAAATAAAATAATATTATCATGACAAAACACATCGCCATAGCAGCCTTAACGATCACAGCTTTCATCTTAGGAACGAATAATGCCCAGGCTCAGAATACAACTGCCACCACTACGGTAAACATCACCCTGAATGATGTCATCTCTATCGATGCGGGAAGTACGGCCATCGGGAATACGGTAGACTTCAACTATGCTACTGCAGCGGATTATAACTCTGATCAGACGATTACCAAAGCCAACTCTTTAAAAGTAACTTCAACGAAGAACTTTAATGTTAAGGTAAAGGCAGGAGGGGCAAGCTTCGTTAATGGAACCAACCTGATCCCTGTCAATGTCCTGACCATCAAAGCCGCTACCGCTTCCGGAACTATGGGCGGAACAAAAAGCGCGGTGGTTTTATCTGCAACAGACCAGACTTTAGTATCCAATGCTCCGCTGGGAAGCGCCTTAACCCTGAATTTGGACTACACGATTCCAGCCGCAAAATCCTCATCCTCTGACATCTTAGGTAAACCGGCCGGAACGTATACACAAACCGTAACGTATACCGCAACAGCTTTATAAATAATTTTTTTTCATATTAATATTTTGTGATTTGGTGTGTCAAAGGCTTCCTACGGGAGGCCTTTGATTTTTGTATGTGTTAACACTGATATAGAGAACATTCAAAATCCGGGAGTCAGTGTCTGTAAGCATCTGTGTTTTTGGGCATTTAAAACTGATTAATTCCCTCTCGTTCGCGCGAGCGTCACGCTCGTGCTCAGTAAAAAAATAAAGAAGGCTTTTCTTATTTGGTCACGAGCGAGACGCTCGCGCCAGCAGGGGAATTTACGCAGGTTCCTCCCGAAATGCTGTATCAGCAGAGTGAAACGTTTGCAAAATTGGTAGAGATGACTGCCAAAGAAGGTGATGACCCTATCAATTACGAATTAATCTCATCATGGATGCCGAAACTGACAAGTTGTGATGAGTGGCTGGATTCTGAAGGCGTGCCGAAAATAAGGGAACTGCAATCTGCAGCTAAATGAATCCTATAAAATTCATAACGCACATTTGCTATCAGTCTGATGTACGTTATGAATAAAGTGAGCGGTTATATAGCCGCTTTAACGATGGTTTCCTTATTTGCCATTGCAATATAGTTTACCGTGTCAAAGAAATTGGGCTCATCGGGATGAACCTTGGTTAAATAGTTTTCTGAATTGAAAAAAGTATTAAAATCCTCAAATGAGTCAAACGAGATTTCCACCACGGCATCATACAAAGGCTTGGGAAAACCTTCTGCAACGATAGGATGGTTTACGACATATTTTCTGACATAAAGTTCTGTCTCCGGGATGGAACAGAATAAAGGGGCGTGTATGTTCTTATGATAATCTATAAATTCTTCAAGGCTCATACCTGGTAGCTTCTGTACCAAAAACGTAAATTTGATCATTATTTCTTTTTTTATAATCTGATGCAATATTATTGGATTATGATATGCCAGTCAATTACGCACAAATTTGTGCGGATATATTTATAATTTATTAATCGAGTTTATGTACAAAAAGAAAATGCCTGTCAGAACCGAATGTGGATTGCATCTGTTTAAAGAGTTTTTGAGTGGAAAATGGAAATTGATGCTGCTGTTTTATATCTCAGAAGGCATTATAAGGCCCGGTGCGCTGCAAAAAAAAATAGCCGCAGACAGAAGAGTAATGACGAAGCAACTGGATGAGCTGTTGCAGGATGGGTTCATCACAAAATGTTCATACGAAACGAAAATTCCTAAAGTTGAATATCAGTTGACACCTCTTGGGAAGAGTCTGTTGCCTTTGATCATGAGCTTGGAGGAATGGGGCGAAAGTAACAGGACCGTTTTAGAGGCAGCGCTTACCGGTAAATAAGGATAAAATCTTTTCAAAATAGTATCGTACAAACAGTAACTTATACCACGACAGCTGTATAATTGAATAACAGCAATTTAAATACGCCCTCAACATGCAAAGTATTGGGGGCTTTTCTATTAATGAATACGTGTAGTTATTTTACTACATCAACTTCCAGTTTCCACTACAAAGAAACTTTTATGGCCGCCGTAGATTTGTATTGTTCAAAAGAGGACAATTAATCAGGAATAAAAAATAAAATAATACGATCATGACAAAACAAATCGCCATAGCAGCTTTAACCATCGGAGCTTTCATCTTAGGAACGAATAATGCCCAGGCTCAGAATACCACTGCCACCACTACGGTAAACATTACCCTGAACGATGTTATTTCTATTGATGCGGGAAGTACGGCCATCGGAAATACGGTTGACTTCAACTATGCTACCGCAGCGGATTATAACTCTGATCAGACCATTACCAAAGCCAACTCTTTAAAGGTGACTTCAACGAAGAACTTTAATGTTAAGGTAAAGGCAGGGGGAGCAAGCTTCGTTAATGGAACCAACCTGATCCCTGTCAATGTCCTGACCATCAAAGCCGCTTCCGCTTCCGGAACCATGGGTGGAACAAAAAGCGCAGTGGTTTTATCTGCAACAGACCAGACTTTAGTATCCAATGCTCCGCTGGGAAGTGCATTGACCCTGAACCTGGACTACACGATTCCAGCCGCGAAATCATCATCTGCTGATATCTTAGGTAAACCAGCCGGAACGTATACACAAACCGTAACGTATACGGCAACAGCTTTATAATAAACTTTTTTTCATATTAATATTTTGTGATTTGGTGTGTCGAAGGCTTTCTACGGGAGGCCTTTGATTTTGTGTGTCTTGATACCGATATAGAGAACATTCAAATCCGGGAATAAGGAGTTATAAGCGGTAAGGCAGAATCTATTTTTCAGGAAATTTATATCTGATTGATATATCAAAACAAATATTCAGTACATTGATCGGCATAGACAGGAAATCCGCACATTCCTAAAGATAAGAAAGCTGGATTACTACAAGGCACTTTCTCCTTTAGTATATGCTCACATAAATCCATATGGAGTTTTTGATCTCAATAGAAATGAGCGGTTAAGCATTACAGACAGTTAATTTATTTTTTAATAAGTTAGTGTACTTATATAATTTATTTTTTTCTATTTCTCATTTATCAATATAATAGTCGCTCATTTAAGCGACTATTATATTTAACTGTTAAATAACTATACACATATTAGGTATTCATTTTTTACTTCGGCAAATATTGGCTTATATGTTAATATATTCTTCTTAAAATATGTGAACTTAATTAATATAAAGTATGGTTAAATTCAGATATTTTGATAACATGCCTGAATTACTCATGTTTTTATTATAATTTCTGTCTATTTTTTTTGAAGTATTAGGATCTGTATTTAAAAACAATTTATTTGTTTCAGAATCATGATCTTTAATGAAAATTATTACTTTAGTGTCTTTATCATTAAATCTTAAAGAAATACGATTCATCTCCTCGCTCCATCCTCCATAGAAGCTAGCTGCCTTTATATCTATCTTTAGATCATTTATTAAATCTATTACTTTTTTATTTTTATAATATTCCTTATTATGCTTTAAAGGTAAATTTGCTTGTGCTTTTATATTAAATGCAGCTAAGAGTAATACTACTATAAATAGTTTTATTGATTTTTTCATAATAATTTAAGGGCATTGAGATTGAGAATATGAGTTATTTCCATTATTGGTAGCATTTACTTTTTTAAAATTTCCATTGGAATCCATTTTTGTAAGTGCTATTCCTGTATTATATTTATCCAATACATAAGATAACGCTATTTCAGCATTACTATAAAAATATGCATCGTCCCAATCAGTATATACAGCTCCTGAAAAGTTAGGGGCAAACCCCGGAACTTGACTGGGTGGATAATTGCTTAAAAAATTGGCGAATGCTCCAGCATTGGTAACTGTTAAAGCATAAACCGTACCATCCGGAAGTACTACATACCTGGTCCCAAACGTACTGTGCTGACTTGCGTAAGTCATCATACTGTATACGTCTCCCGCTGAAGGAGGGGTATTTTGCGGATGATTATGCATATCGGCTGTAGGATAATTAAAAGGATTATTGACATTACCGGATGTAGCGCCCAAAGGTTGAACACCAGTTGACTGCAAAGGTCCATTAGGGGAATTAACCCCAAAGCCTACACCATTCTCTCCACCATTTTGAGCTAACCCATTCAATACTCCTTGTTTTGCTGAAGAGAATTTAGGATCCTTTGCTATATCACTCGCTTTCTTTGATCCAGCTTCTGCTTTCTTGCAAGGGTCCTCCTGTGGGTTAGAAGGAGGATTAATGACAACCGGAGGAGGAATTGGGGGAGGAGTTGGATTTGTTGGTCCTCCTCCAGAGGGTGGTGGTATTACTACTTCATCAATGCTACCATGGCATTTTTTGCATGCAGGAGAATCCATCGGACCAGAACCTCCTTTACCAACTTCCTCAATGAATTGTCCATTAACAATCCGTTTTTTATATCTGAATGAACCTTCTAATGCTATATAAGATACGGTTCCAGACATTTTCTCCATGATCTTATGAGCGCTAAGGAAATAATCTTCTATAGAAAATGCGGTATCGGATTTGAACTTCCAGAGATGTCCGGTTATCTTATTATTATCGATCCTAAAAGTCAATTCCTCAATCAAATCTGTCTCATCACTTTTGATCGGGACGGTAATAAGAATAAGGTTTCCTTTATCCTGATAAGTTCTGGCATTTTCCCATAAAATATTCTTTCCTAAAATAATATTTTTATCCTGCAAATATGTATTCTTAATATATGAGAGTGGGTTGTGACCAGCTTCAACAGTTTCATTCTCTAAAGGCTCATGTGAACAGGAAGATAATGAAAAGCACCAAAAGTAACTTAAGATAATAAAAAACAATAAATTTTTCCCTTTCATTTAATTAAATTTTCAGGACAAAGATATATATTAATTCATGAAGGTGGAGTATTTAACATGGTACACCTATCCTGAACTGCTATTGTATCGGTGCATTATTTATCAGAATTTGCAAAATAATTGAATGTGAAAATTTTAGCTTGGTTTATCGAAAATGAATCCGGCGTAAAGCTTTGGCGTCCGGAACTTTTCAGACTCTTACATACTGCAGAACCGGGGGTGCAATTTTGATTGAGCAGATTGACAGGATATCCAGGTTGTCTGAAGAGGACTGGAGTAAATTAGAATCTATCATATTCGATATTCGTATAAAAATAATATCTCTGGATCTGCCCACTAGGCATGCTTTTGCTAAGATAGATGATGAATTTCAAAGATGGGTATTATTAGCTGTCAATACAATGATGCTCGATATCCTTGCTGCTACCGCAATAAAAGATTATACAGATAGGAGGCGTAGATAAGCTGATGGAGTACTAAAGGCTAAAAAAGGAAAAATGCAGACTACATAAAAAGATTCAGAGTTTTTAGAGGTAGGAAAAAGCTATACTGAAATTCTGTTCACCCTGTTGGCGCGAGCGTCACGCTCGTGCTTAGTATAGAAAAAAATAAAGCAAGATTTTCTTATTTGGCCACGAGCGTCACGATTGTATTAGCATGAAGTTATTAAATATACTAATGGTTAATTAATACATAAATGCCAGTAGTTTAGTCATCATCTCTAAAAATTTTGATGTAAAAGTCAATCTGATGGTGCAGATTTGTAAATAGTGCACACATTACCTAGTAGATGTATTACAGATCACAGCAACTGTATAATAAAAACAAACAGCAATTTAAATACGCCCTCAACATGCAAAGTATTAGGGGCTTTTCTATTAACCAATACGTGTAGTTATTTTACTACATCAACTTCCAGTTTCCACTACAGAGAAACTTTTATCGCCGCCGTAGATTTGTATTGTTCAAAAGAGGACAATTAATTAAGAATAAAATTAAATACATATTATCATGACAAAACAAATCGCCATAGCAGCCTTAACGATCACAGCTTTCATCTTAGGAACCAACAATGCCCAGGCTCAGAATACCACTGCTACCACAACGGTAAACATCACCCTGAACGATGTTATTTCTATTGATGCGGGAAGTACGGCCATCGGGAATACGGTTGATTTCAACTATGCTACCGCAGCAGACTACAACTCTGATCAGACGATTACCAAAGCCAACTCTTTAAAGGTGACTTCAACGAAGAACTTTAATGTAAAAGTAAAAGCAGGAGGGGCAAGCTTCGTCAATGGAACCAACCTGATCCCTGTCAATGTTCTGACCATCAAAGCTGCTTCCGCTTCCGGAACTATGGGCGGAACAAAAAGCGCGGTGGTTTTATCTGCAACGGACCAGACTTTGGTATCCAACGCTCCGCTGGGAAGCGCATTGACCCTGAACCTTGACTATACCATTCCAGCCGCGAAATCATCATCTTCCGATATCTTAGGGAAACCGGCCGGAACGTACACGCAAACCGTAACCTATACAGCAACAGCTTTATAATAAACTTTTTTTCATATTAATATTTTGTGATTTGGTGTGTCGAAGGCTTCCTATGGGAGGCCTTTGATTTTGTATGTACTGATACCGATATGGAGAACATTCAAAATCCGTGAATAAGGATCTGTCAGCTATAAAGTAGAATTTTTGTTTTGGACATTTAAATCTGGTTAATTTATCACACCCAACATTCAGTAAATGTATTAAGCCGTTTGAAATCTTTTTTAAAGGTATCAAATCTCAAAAAAAGAGTACTATAGGCTATTATTAAAATACTTGTTTTTGGCTACAACCAGGCAGGTTTTGGCTACATTTTCAATACAGTGTCATTTTACCTTTGCCTCAGATTAATATAAAAAAATAAGTATGTCATCTAAAAGCAAAATTGCAATCGTTACAGGTGGAAGCCGTGGTTTGGGAAAAGATATGGTCCTTAGTCTTGCAAAAAATGGGTTGGATATCGTTTTTACCTACAACAGCCAAAAAGAAGCGGCTGACGAAGTTGTAAAGCAAATTAAAGGACTGGGCCGCCGGGGAATGGCATTGAAACTTGATGTTTCAGATTCTTCTGGTTTTGATACATTTGTGGAAAATCTAACCTCTGAATTACAGTCCCATTTTGGCACCGACAGGTTTGATTTTCTTATCAATAATGCCGGTTTTATGCATTATGCTGACTATGAAAATGTAACCGAGGAACAATTTACGGAAATGGAAAATGTACACTTTAAAGGGCCGTTTTTCCTTACCCAAAAACTGTTGCCTCAAATCAATGATTTTGGAGGTATTGTGAATGTTTCTTCGGGTATTACACGTTTTACCATTCCTGGTTTTGCAGTCTATGCCGCGTTTAAAAGTGCTATGGAAACGTTGACGAAATTTCAGGCCAAAGAATTGGGAAGCAGAAGCATCAGAGTAAATGTTATAGCCCCCGGACCAATTGAAACCGATATTATGGGAGGTGCTGTCCGGGATAATGCAGAGATGAATAAGCATTTGGCATCTCAGACTGCCTTGGGAAGGGTTGGGCTTCCGGAAGATATCGGTGGCGTAGTAGCTTTCCTGTGCAGTGATGCTGCCGGTTGGGTCAATGCTCAGCGTATTGAAATCTCAGGAGGATCCAATCTTTAATCACTGAATCAGGGTATATAAAGAGCGTACCTTTTTTAAAGCATTACAAATTTGTTACATCAACATAGTGCCGCCCCGGATCATCAAAAATTTATGTGCTGTTGTATGAGTTTCATTATTTAAAGGAAAATGGCTTATGCGATGCATTCGGAATATTGTTTCTGAATTTTAACGGAAAGTACATGAGTGCAATAATTCAATTATTTTTCAGGCTCAATGCCTTTTTTTGAACTGTTCGCTCAGCAACAGGCACATAAATTTTAAATTTGCATCTATGGAAATCGTAAGAATAAGGTCAATTACCGAATATCACCGGGTAAGAGGGCTTCCCAAGCCTGAACATCCCTTAATCAGCCTCGTTGATTATTCGCAGCTGCAGCTTCCCGAAAATATCGAGGAGGTGAATATCGTTATGGATTTTTATTCGATTGCTTTAAAACGGGATGTCGGGACAAAGCTCTACTATGGCCAGCAAATTTATGATTTTGATGAAGGACTGATGTTTTTTATTGCACCGGGCCAGGTTTTCCGGATAGAAAGAAGTCCGGATTCATCTGGCAGTGAATGCAGCAGCGGGTGCGGTTACCTGTTGCAGGTCCATCCTGATTTTTTTTGGGGATCTCCACTATCCAAGAATATTAAAAATTATTCCTTTTTCGATTATTCGATTCATGAAGCACTATTCCTTTACAATAAGGAAGAAACAGTCATTCTTAATATTTTGGAAAATATCAGGCAGGAATATCATGCGAATATTGATGGTTACTCTCAGGGGATCATCGTCGCTCAGATCGAATTGTTGCTCAAATACTGTGAACGGTTTTACAACCGGCAGTTTATTACCAGAAAAATCAGCAGCCATCAAATGCTGACAAAAGTCGAAAACTTCCTGAATTCCTATTTCTCGGCCGACGAACAGCCGGACCGGGGCCTTCTTTCGGTAAAAACAGTGGCTGGTGCCATGAATGTGTCCTCCGATTACCTCAGCGGTCTGTTGAAACAGCTCACGGGTAAAAATGCTCAGGAACACATCCATGAGAAATTAATCGAAAAGGCAAAAGAGAAATTATCTACCACCAATCTGTCAGTAAGTGAGATTGCATTTGAGTTGGGATTTGAGCATCCCCAGTCTTTCAGCAAACTTTTTAAGATAAAGACGAAACTGTCGCCATTAGGATTCAGAAAATCATTTAATTAAAAGAGCTGCCATGTAATTTGGTAGAGCGCACATCATAATGGACGCTAAAATTGAACCCTTTCTATTGATTTTAGAAGTATAATTTAATAAGTGTATAAAATACAAATAAAAATATTATCTTTCGGGGATCAAAGCAGATGTCCGGAACTCAAAATGATGAAATTACATTAATTACAAAAATTAGTAATTCTCATGATATCCAGAATTTATCTTTTAATAGTGCCCTGTACTTTCTTTCTGTGTCTAGCTGCAATGGTTTCTGCGCAACAAACTTCAGGCCTCAGTAAAAATATTATTTCGGAAGAAACTGGTTTCCCGATTGTTTCAAAAGAAGGAAAACCGGCAGATCTGGTGTATGACCAGTCCGAAAATATTGCTGTGGTCCGTGCCGTAAAAGATTTACAGTCGGATATTCAGAAAGTAACCGGAAAATTACCAGAGATTTCCTCCGCAGGCAATCCCGGTAATTTTGAGATCATCATCGGGACAGCAGGGAGCAGTAAGCAGATCGATCACTTTATTTCCTCAAAAAAAATCAATCCCAAAGACCTGAAAGGAAAATGGGAAAGCTTTGTCATTACCACCGTACATTCAGGTTCCAAAAAACAGCTTATCGTTGCAGGCAGCGACAGGAGAGGAACAATATATGGAATTTATGAACTGTCCAGGCAGTTGGGCGTTTCGCCGTGGCATTACTGGAATGATGTCCCTGTTCAGAAAAGGTCTTCGGCCTACGTGATTCCCGGATATTTTGCTTCCGGCGAACCCAAAGTAAAATACCGCGGTATTTTCATCAATGATGAAGAACCGGCTTTCGGGACCTGGGCAAGGACCAGGTTCGGGGGAGTCAACAGCAAAATGTATTCACATATGTTCGAGCTTCTGCTTCGTCTCCGGGCCAATTACCTGTGGCCTGCCATGTGGGGAAAAGCCTTTAATGAAGATGACCCGCTCAATCCCAAAACGGCTGATGAATACGGAATCGTTATGGGAACTTCGCATCACGAGCCTATGATGCGTGCCCAGAAAGAATGGGAAAATCACCGCAAGGAATACGGAAACGGCGAATGGAACTACCATACCAATAAAGAAGCTATTCTCAGATTCTGGGAAGATGGTTTCCGGCGAAATAAAAACTATGATAATCTCGTAACGATGGGGATGCGGGGCGACGGGGATGAACCGATGCACGATCTGGGAAGTATGGAAGCGAATTTCAGACAACTGGAGCAGATCATGCAGGATCAGAGGAAAATCATCGGAAAAGTAACCGGAAAGCCGGTGAAGGATACCCCTCAGATGTGGGCGCTCTACAGCGAGGTGCTCGAATATTACGATAAGGGAATAAAAGTTCCGGATGACGTGATTGTCCTGCTTTGTGATGATAACTGGGGAAATGTGCGGAGGCTGCCCGAACTGAATGCCAAAAAACATCCGGGCGGTTACGGGATGTATTACCACGTCGACCTTCACGGCGCACCCAGAGCCTATCAGTGGCTCAACATGACGCAGATCCCTCATATGTGGGAGCAGCTGCAGCTCACCTACAGTTACGGTGTAGATAAAATCTGGATCCTGAATGTCGGAGATCTGAAGCCCAACGAATATCCGATGGACTTTTTCCTGAATATGGCATGGAACCCTGCTTCTTTCACCCAGGACAACCTTGCAGGTTACTCCCTGAAGTTTACGGAAGAACACTTCGGTAAAGAACAGGCTAAAGAAGCCGCGGACATCATAAATCTATACTGTAAGTACAACGCCAGGGTTTCTGCAGAAATGCTCAGCGAAAAAACCTACAATCTTCAAAGCGGTGAATTTTTGCAGGTAAAAGATGCCTACCTGGCTTTGGAAACAAGGGCATTGCGGCAATTTTCAACTATAGACCAGGCGTATAAAGACACCTATAAACAGATTGTACTGCATCCCGTTCGTGCCATGGCGAATCTCTACGACCTGTATTATTCAGTTGCCATGAATCATCAGCTGGCTCAGGAGAAAGATCCGAAAGCCAATGACTGGGCAGATCATGCCGACGAATGTTTTGCCAGGGATGCCGGCTACACCAGGGATTACAATCTGAATATTTCCAATGGAAAATGGAATCACATGATGGACCAGACCCACATCGGCTACACCTCCTGGGATGAACCGAAA
Source organism: Chryseobacterium camelliae (assembly GCF_002770595.1). NCBI lineage: Bacteria > Pseudomonadati > Bacteroidota > Flavobacteriia > Flavobacteriales > Weeksellaceae > Chryseobacterium > Chryseobacterium camelliae. Next base: position 3,899,079 of record NZ_CP022986.1, read on the forward strand.
GCAGGGAATGTAAAACCGGTGGTGTACAGGATTACAGAACAGGACGCAAAAGCAGGAGGGTATGTTTTTGAAGAAAAAAATGGGGTGGTTGTGATGGAAGCCGAACATTTCTATAAAGCCGAAGCAGCAGCAAAATCAAAATGGACCGTGATTCCGGATCTGGGAAGAACACTTTCCGGGATGGCGCTGATGCCTTACACGGAAACAACGGACGGAGCTTCAGTCAGTTATCAATTCAAATTAAAAGATAACCCCTCTGAAGTAAAAATCCATTTCTTTTTCGATTCTACGCTTCCGTTTAAAAAAGGCGGGCACAGCATCAAAGCCGATATGAATAAGAAGGATTCCAAAACCATCGGGATCAACCAGGATCTGACCTGGGCAAACAATTATTCTAAAATGTATCCCGCAGCCGCAGCAAGACTGGTGGAAAAAGTAGAGTCTTTCACACTACCTGAAAACAACAACGGAATTCATACTTTAACGATCGAACCGCTCGACCCGGGAATCGTTCTGTATAAAATCGTGATTGACAACGGCGGCTATGAGGAAACTTATCTGAAAATGAATGAAAGCCCATATAAAAGAAATTGATATGAAAAAAAATTTAAACAATATCCTGACAGCGGTCCTATTCATTTTTCTGATGAATAAAAACTTTGCACAGACAGCTAGCAGTAAAAATGCAGCGAAAAAAGAATTCCGCTATACCAATCCTGTGACCAGGGATTCCGCGATTTCCATGCGCGATCATTTTATTATCAAAGAAGGGGATACCTGGTATTGCGTAGGAACTTCCAACCCGGTCTGGGAAGGGCAGAATCCGGGAGTCCGGCTTTTGGTTTCAAAGGATTTGCTCCACTGGAAGCAGCATTCCTTTTTGATTGATGCTAAAAAACTGCCTCCCAACACCCCATACAACGGAAGATTCTGGGCACCCGAAATTCATAAAATAAAAGGAAAATTCTATATGACGGTGAACAGCGGCCAGGTGACTCAAAAAGATCCAAAAGGAATGGCCACACACGGCATCTGGCTTTTCTCTTCCGATAAAGTTACGGGCCCTTACACATTACTTAACGGTCCGCTCACGCCACAATATAACAATGATGCTACATTGTTTGAAGATGAAGACGGTCAGGTGTATTTATACTGCAGCGGTAATGGACTGTTTCAGGCTAAAATCGACTTAAAAACAGGAAAGCTTACCACTCCGATTCAAAAATTCCTGGATAAGAAACAGCCTGGATGGCCCGATTGGATGCAGGGAGGCATTGAAGGCCCTTTTGTCATCAAAAAAGAGGGGACTTATTTTATGTTTTTCTCGACCTGGACGAGAGGATATGAAGTGGCTTTACTTAAATCCAAAAATCCGATGGGTCCCTGGGAACTTGCTTCTCCGGAACCAATTTTCGGAACCCGTAAAAGAGGATACCGACAGGCCATGGCCAAAGAAAACGGTTACGAAAACCTGGAATTTACCGATACACCGGATCCTTATCAGGAAACAGGGCACAATGCTTTATTTATTGGCCCTGACGGGAATTTATGGAATTCATGCCATTATTTCATGGATGAAAAACGGCCGTATCCGTACAGCCAGACCTTTCAACCTTGGGAACTGGGTCCGCAAATGGGAATCGAGCCGGTACATTACAGGAACGGAATGTTCTTTATCGACGGACCAACCTGGACGGAACAAGTCATTAAGTATTAGTGTAAAAGATTGAAATTTATTTAAATTTTTACCTTTTATAGATTGTCTGTTGTAATGATAAATTTACAAATACATTGGTGTCATAAAACAATGATAACAAATTTACCAACTGTAAATATCTTTTGTGAAACCTAAAGAAAATTATACGCAAATGGTAATTTAGATTACGACAGCTGTATAATAAGAATAACAGCAATTTAAATATGCCCTCAACATGCAAAGTGTTGGGGGCTTTTCTATTAACGAATACGTGTAGTTATTTTACTACATCAACTTCCAGTTTCCACTACAAAGAAACTTTTATGGCCGCCGTAGATTTGTATTGTTCAAAAGAGGACAATTAATCAGGAATAAAAAATAAAATAATACGATCATGACAAAACAAATCGCCATAGCAGCCTTAACGATCACAGCTTTCATCTTAGGAACCAACAATGCCCAGGCTCAAAACACGACCGCTACCACAACGGTAAACATCACCCTGAACGATGTTATCTCTATCGACGCGGGAAGTACGGCCATCGGGAATACGGTTGACTTCAATTATGCCACTGCAGCAGACTACAACTCTGACCAGACGATTACCAAAGCCAATTCTTTAAAAGTGACTTCAACGAAGAACTTTAATGTTAAGGTAAAGGCAGGGGGAGCAAGCTTTGTTAACGGAACCAACCTGATCCCTGTCAATGTCCTGACCATAAAAGCCGCTTCCGCTTCCGGAACTATGGGCGGGACAAAAAGCGCGGTGGTTTTATCTGCAACGGACCAGACTTTAGTATCCAATGCTCCGCTGGGAAGCGCATTGACCCTGAACCTGGACTACACGATTCCGGCAGCAAAATCATCATCTTCCGATATCTTAGGTAAACCGGCCGGAACGTATACACAAACCGTAACGTATACCGCAACAGCTTTATAATAAACTTTTTTTCATATTAATATTTTGTGATTTGGTGTGTCAAAGGCTTCCTACGGGAGGCCTTTGATTTTGTGTGTATGGATACCGAAATAGAGAACATTCGAAATCCGGGAATAAGGAGCTGTCAGCGGTAAGGCAGAATTTAGGTTTTGGATATTTAAATCCGATTAATTCATCACTAAATATTCAGTAAATCTATCAGGCCTTTTAATATCTTTTTTAGAGGTATCAAATCTAAAAAAAAGATTACATAAATGTATTTTTACCGCAGAATGGTTGCCAATGGATGGCCGATTATGGCCACAAAGGTTCTGTAAATTGGCCGCAGAATTATTTAATTTCCTGCGAATGGTAATTTATTTTTCTATTCGTCAGCTTCCATCTTAACCAGTGCATTTTCAATCTGCCTTCGATGCCTTAAAATATGGACAATAGCATGTTCCAACATCTGTTCTACATCGTATTGCTGTCCCCACATTGTGTTTATCTTTTTCGATTGATCAAACTCTTCCAGGATAATATCTGGATTTCTGGTGAAAAAATCAACATTATATTTCAGCGCTTCCCTGAGTTGTAAGATATAAGGGGAAATGTGGTCAAACTGCAACCGTTCCGGCCTGACCGTTTCCAGCCCAATTGAATTTTCAATATACACTGCATAACTGAACATCGAGGCGGTTACATGCGTTAAAATGGTTTGAATGGAAATACAGTCCGGATCTGAGCTTTTCGGCTCAATGGTTGTAGTCAGTTGACGCTGGCTGATTGGAATGATTACCGTAATCAGCTCGTCAACAGCCTTTTTATATTCATCCATGAGTGCAGCAATCGCGCCTGTAAGATTATGGGCTTCCATTAAACAAATATAATTGTTTTTTTTAAATCTATTTGGATAATACAACCCTCGGAAAGTGTTTCCTCGTTCCCGCGAGCGTCATGCTCGTACATTCCATTACAATTCTATTCATTAAAGATACTTATTTAGCCGTAGTTTTTGTTCGGTTACTAGAGAGGAACCTGGCGAATATACAAACACGTTAACTTGAATATAATCGAAATGAATAAGAGTACAGGAAACCTGCAAGTATTACAATTCTCAACGGAAACGATTCGGGAAACAATTAAAATATAAAAACTCTATCTGAATAATAATCAGATAGAGTTTTTAGTTAATGGTACCCAGGACCGGGATCGAACCGGTACTCCTAAGAACTGGTGTTTGAGACCAGCGCGTCTACCAATTCCGCCACCTGGGCTGGTGTTACCGTGCTTTTAATTGGTGTGCAAATATAGAAACTTTTTTAAGATTTAAAAACTTTTTTGTGAACTTTTCTTTAAAATTCCAGCTCCAGTCCGTCATAAGCCAGGTGGATGCCTTCCGGGAGAAGCGGTTCTTCCACATCATACAGGCCGAAATGATGGCTGATATGGGTCAGGAACAATTGCCTGGGCTGCAGTTCTTCAAACAGTTCGATCACATCCGGCAGGATGAAATGGGCCGGGTGCGGATCAAATTTCCGGATGCAGTTCAGGATCAGGACATCCAGGTTTTTCAGTTTTTCCTTTTCAGCATCCGAGATGAAGCTTCCGTCTGTAATATAAGCCAGGTTTTTGAATTTATATCCGAGGATGCTGAGCTTATGGTGCATCACTTCTACAGGTGTGATGAGCGTATCTAAAACCGTAAACGGATTGTTGCCGATTTCATGGAGCTCAAAAGCCGGAGCGCCGGGATAGCGGACATCCGTAAACGCGTAGGCAAAGCGTTTTTTAATTTCCTGCCCGACCCGCGGGTGGCAGTACAGCGGCATATCTTTCCCGCTCCTGAAAATCAGGGGCCGCATATCATCGAGACCGATGACGTGGTCATTATGTTCATGGGTGATGAGGGCAAGGTCTATACTGGCTTCATGGTTCAGCAGCATCTGCTGGCGGAAGTCCGGCCCGCAGTCAATCAGTATTTTCCGGTGTTCTTCCGTCGTTACCATCACAGAGGCACGGAAGCGCTGGTCTTTGGGATTTCCGGAAGTGCAGACCTCACATGTACAGCCGATAACGGGTACGCCCTGCGAAGTGCCGGTTCCTAAAAATTTCAACTTCATTTTGTTTTGAGGTTGGTTTAATTTTGGTAAATTTACGCAAAAATTTAATGTCCTAATGTATCAGAAACTAACTCCTAAACAAAAAGCATTAACAATTAATCTAGATCCTACTATTTATGGTACTTTCGCGGAAATTGGAGCAGGGCAGGAGACTGTGCGGCACTTTTTTAGAGCAGGAGGGGCTTCCGGTACAATCGCCAAGGCAATGTCTGCCTACGACAAGGATTTTAGTGATGCCATTTACGGAAAAGAAGTCAAGAACCGGTATGTGACCCAGAACAGGCTCCGTAAAATGCTCCGCTACGAAGTGTCTCTGATCGAGGAAAGGATTTCCAGGGAGAACAATCCGGACAGGAAGTTCTTTTCCTACGCCAATACGGTAACGACCATTAATTTTGACAAGACCATGAGGGGCCACGGCTGGGTGGGAATCCGTTTCCAGGTGAAAGAAAACGAGGACTACAATGAAATTGTGATCCACGTAAAATTCAAGGAAAACGATGCTACCCTGCAGCAGGAAACCTTGGGGAACCTCGGCGTGAACCTGATTTTCGGGGCTTTTCATTACTTCGATAATCCAAGGACCTTAATTGAATCCCTGTACGACGATATTGCCAAGGACAACCTGGAAATTGATATGATCGATTTCAGCGGGCCGGCTTTCTCTTATGTGGACAACAGGCTGATGTCTTTACAGCTGGTGAAAAACAGCATGACCGATGCCGTGATTTTCAATTCTGAAGGCAATAATATGCTTCCTGCAGACGTCCTGTACAAGAAAAATATTTTTGCGGTCAGGGGAAGTTTCAGGCCTGTGACCAAAGTGAATATAGACATGCTCCGCAACGGGCTGGACATGTTCCTGAAAGATGCTGCCTGTACCCATGACGAAACCGAAGTCCTGATTGAAATTACCATTTCCAACCTCAGGGCGGACGGTGACATCAATGAACGGGATTTTATGGACAGGGTAGATGTCCTGGGCAAATTGGGATATACGGTGATTATTTCCAATTTCTCCGAATACTACAGGCTGATCGATTATTTTGCCACCCATACCAACGGAAACATCGGTGTGGCCATGGGCGTAAACAATATGCTGATGGTATTCGATGAAAAATACTACAACAATCTTTCCGGGGGCATCCTGGAAGCATTCGGGAAATTCTTCCGTAACGGCATGAGGGTATACCTGTATCCTTACAAAGACCCTGAAACCCATGAGCTGCTGGATTCATCCAACCTGAAAGTGGATGAAAGCCTGAAAGAGCTCTATAAATATTTCAAACACAACAACCGTATCGTAGATATTACCAGCTATAATCCGGAGTACCTGGAAATCTATTCCAGGGAGATCCTGAAGAAAATCGCCTGCAATGTAAAAGGCTGGGAATCCCAGGTTCCGGAAGGCGTTGCGGAAATGATCAAAGAGCGCGGGATGTTCGGCTATAAAGAAGAACTTTCCCTAAAACAATTCTCTTAAACCTTAAAAAAAACATTATGTTAGAATTAAAAAAAAGGCTTTCGTCCATCCTTGAAAGTCCGAAACACAATACCGACGAAAAGCTTGAAAAAGTGTGTCATCTTCTGGATCAGGAAATTTCGTATTTCAACTGGACCGGGTTCTACTTTAAGAACGGAGATAAAAACGAACTGATCCTGGGCCCTTACGTGGGTGCACCAACGGACCACACCATTATTCCTTACGGAAAGGGGATCTGCGGACAGGTAGCCGTTTCCAACGAAACTTTTGTTGTGCCGGATGTTCATCAGCAGGATAATTACCTGAGCTGCTCCATTGATACCAAAGCGGAAATTGTGGTCCCGATCTTCAAGAACGGGGAAAACATCGGCCAGATCGATATCGATTCGCATACCCTGGATCCTTTTACCAAAGAAGACCTGGAAATGCTGGAATGGCTGTGCCACGAAGTTTCAAAGATTCTGTAGTATTTTTGAGGCATAAAAATACTGCTCCGGTTCCATCAGGAACCGGAGCTTTTTATTTGAAATAGCATGGAATTAATCCTGATGATCTACTATGTTTTAGAGGAATAACGGATACGAAAAGGGTTCAGATGGATGGTAATCAATGGGCAAAAGATTCCACTTCAGCAATCAGGTCTTTGAAATACTGCCCGCATTTTGCAATATGGGTTCCGTACCAGGAAAACGCTTCGCCGTCCACAATCATGATCGGTTTCTCAGGATAGGTTGCTTTCAGCTCTTCAATATGTTTTTCCCTGAACGGGAAAGGTTCAGAGGACAGCATAATGATATCCGTATCGGCGAGGTCTTCCACAGTGATTTCAGGGTACCGGGTTCGATCTTTAAAACTGTTTACAAATCCGATTTCCTGCAGGATATGATGGATAAATGTATCCGATCCGATGGTCATATACGGATTTTTCCAGATCAGGTAAGCTGCTTTTAACGGGCTGCTTATTTTAGCATTTTCCAGCACTTCATAAATTTTCAGGTTAAAAAGCTGTGCTTTTTCCTGTTGGTCGAAGAGGTTTCCTAAGGTTTTAAGAAGGTAATAATTATCCTCTACCGTTTCTACATGGGTAACCACTACTTTGAATTCTTCCATCAGGGCTTCTACCTGGTCTTTGGTGTTTTCTTCCTTATTGGCAATGATCAGGTCCGGCTTCAGGCTTCTGATCTTTTCAATATTCAGGTTTTTGGTTCCGCCTATAATTGGGATATTGTTTACCTGACCTTCCGGGTGGATGCAGAATTTTGTTCTTCCGGTAATCTCGTTTTCTGTCAGGCCTAAATCAAACAGAGCCTCAGTGATCGAAGGCACAAGGGAAATAACATTCATATTTTGGGACTTTGCCTAAAATTACAAAAGTTTTCCGGTTAGGAAAAGTCCGGCAACGGTAAAATAGATGATCAGTCCCGTTACATCCACAAGGGTGGCTACAAACGGAGCGGAAGAGGTAGCAGGGTCCAGCTTGAGTTTTTTCAGGGCAAAAGGAATCATGGATCCTGAAAGGGTTCCCCAGAGTACAATGGCAATCAGTGAAACGGAAACGCTCAGCCCAACATACACCCAATAGATCCCGTAATCAAACAGGCCTATTTTCTGCCAGAGCATGATGCGTATAAATCCTATCACCCCCAATATAGCGCCCAGGCACAATCCTGAGACAATTTCTTTTTTCATGACGTACCACCAGTCTTTCAGGGTGATTTCCTGCAGGGCCATTGCACGGATGATGAGTGTGGCAGCCTGTGAACCGGAATTTCCGCCACTCGAAATAATCAGCGGAACAAATAATGCCAGCACTACGGCCTTTTCAATTTCTTTGTCGAAGTATCCCATGGCGGAAGCGGTAAGCATTTCCGAAATGAACAGGATGATCAGCCAGGTAGCCCTTTTACGGATCATTTCAGTCCATGACGTATGGGTATAGGGAAGATCCAGCGCGTCAAGTCCCCCGAACTTCTGGATGTCTTCCGTGTTCTGCTGTTCGATCTGGTCCAGGATGTCATCAATGGTGACGATGCCTACCAGAACGCCGTTTTCCGTAATAATAGGGAGTGCGCCGCGGTCATATTTTTCAAAGTAGGTCACAGCATCTTCCTTTGTGGTGGTGGTTGTGATCGCTACAAAATGGTTGTCTGTAATCTCTGAAATAGGAGTGTCCGCTTCGGCAAGCAGCAGGGTACCGATGGCAATATCATCAATGAGGCGGTTTCTTTCATCCACTACATAGAGGTAATTCATGGTTTCCACCTTTTTTCCTACCTTTTTGATCTGCTGGAGGCATCGCTGTACCGTCCATTCCTTCCGGATCTGGATGTAGTACGGTGTCATCAGACGTGCAATGGAATCCGAATCATAACCTAACAGTTTCAGGGCAATCCGTCTTTCCTGAGGATTCAGGTGATTGATGGAATACTTGATCAGCTCATCCGGAAAGTCTTCAAACAGGGCTGTACGGTCATCCGGGGTCATGGCGTTGAGGATCTCCGAAACTTCATCGCTTCCGATGCTCCGGATGGTTTCTTCCTGGAAGTCAGGATCGAGGTGGGAGAAAACTTCTGCCTTGTACTGCTTTGAAACCTTCAGGAATGCCAACAGCCTTTCGTCAGCAGGAAGGTTGCTGAGCGTTTCGGCAATATCGGCAGGATTAAATATGATTTCGTCTCCGGAATTCAAAGCTTGGAATTTTTTAGATACGCAAAAATAATTCAAATTTTTAGAACTGGGCAATAATGGCGAAGATTTAAGGATTAATTAAAGGATCGGAGAAAGGATCTCCGAAGAAAAACAACTCCCGGCCGCCTATGACTTCCAATACAAAGAACACCTGCGTTGAGCAGGTGTTCCGGATTAATTGAAAATATTTACTATTGAAATCAAGGTTCTATGCAGGCATACGGACGGCACACCCCATTGCAGCACCATCCTGTAGTGCAGGGATTGTGGTAAATGTCGGAGCATCTTTGGATGGCCCCGCCGTTAACGGCTTTCTGTGCTTCCCGCGTAAGTTTTTTCAGATTTTTCATTGGATTTTTTTAGTTTGTTTTTAACAGAATCAGGTTTGAATCGTATGCATGCTGGCAACATGAGCAGCCGGCAAGCCCTCAGTTAGGGTTCCAGGCATGCCTGTGCCACGCACATCCTGTTGCAGCACCATCCTATAATACAGTCTGAATGGTCGATACACTTGTTGCGGTCTCCGCCGTTAATGCTTTTCTGTGCTTCCCGCGTAAGTTTTTTTAAATTTTTCATTGGATTTAGTTTGTTTCTGGTTACACTTCAGGGCAAGGATAAAGGACACATACGCGCTGGCAGCAGGAGCCGCCCGGACACTCAAAGTTTTCGGTACACCTGCGGAGGCCGCTGCCGTTGATGGCTTTCTGCTCCGCTCTGTTGAGCTTCTTTAAATTTTTCATATTGTTTTGGATTAATGTCCAGCCAAGATAATAAAAATATTTTATTATTCGCTGAAATGGGAGTTGAAAAATTCAGGTAAAGCGATGGTTATCAGTAGGCGAGTGGGAGTTTTTCGTCTGCCGGACGGCGATTGAAGAAGATCGTTGAAGAGAAAAAAAATACGTTGATGAGAAATGATGACCAGGTAAATTTTAAAATCCGGTTTCTTCCGACGGCTTGATTTTTTTAAGGCTTTTCAGGATATCCTTAATAGCGCCGTTGGTCCCGATTTTAATGGAATTTTCAGCTGACCCCAGCAGGCGCATGTTTTTGCGGTAGGTATCATAATCGCTTTCGGTGATAAAATTACCTTCCGAGTCATACAGCTTCATGCTGACCACCACCTGGTTGGAAAAAACGTATTTTCCAAGTCCTACCTTGAAGTATTTCACTTTGGGAACCACTGCAAAATCTGCATTGTTATTGAGGCAGTAATCGGATATCGTCTGCTTGTCGATACTGTCGAAAGGGATCTGGGTTTCGGTTTTTAGCATTTTATTCCTTCGGTATCCGCTGAGGTTATCCGATACCGCATTAAAGAACGCATAATTCGTCGGTTCTTTAATCTCTTCAATATCAGGTTCCACCTCCGGATTGAAATACAGCACCTTCCTTATTTTATCATCTGCTGTTTTCTGAGCTTTTGCATAAGAAGTGCCGATCATAATGATTGATGCGAAGGCCGTAAGGAATATAATTTTTCTCATTTGTAATTGTATGCAAAATTACTGCCTTTTCATGAATTGCAATATAGTTTGTTAAGAAATATTTAACACTTTTTTCTATCAGTTTTGATTTACGGCATCAATAATGTTTGCAGAATGGAAAAATAGTCGTACTTTTGCAGCCGTTACATAATAATCATTAAACAATATTGGAATGTACTTAACAACAGAAAAAAAAGCAGAAATTTTCGCAAAGCACGGAAAATCTGCACAGGACACAGGAAGTGCTGAAGGACAGATTGCTCTTTTCACTTTCAGAATTAATCACTTATCTCAGCACCTGAAAGCTAACCGTCATGACTTCAATACAGAAAGATCATTGGTGAAACTGGTAGGTAAGAGAAAAAGTTTACTAGATTATCTTAAGAAAAAAGATATCGAAAGATACAGAGCGATTATCGCTGAACTGGGTCTGAGAAAATAATCTATACAAGATTTTTAAAGAAGCAACTTCGAAAGAGGTTGCTTTTTTTGTGCTCATGAAAGTATGTCAGGCAGATATCAGGCGTATATCCAAGTCAAAAAATGCTGGTACACCTTATTGAAATATCAAGCGATGGAGCCTTTTCATAAGGATTTTGATTCTGATACGCCCTTTTATCCAAATAATTACATTAAATTTGCACACGAATTTTAGACGAAATATAATCATTAAAAGCACTCAATACGGAGTGCAACACAAACAATTTATGAGTGTACCTCAAGCAATTACAGAGCTGATTACTCTTGCAGACGGCAGAGAAATCACTATTGAAACAGGGAAATTAGCTAAACAGGCTGACGGATCTGTTGTCGTAAAAATGGGCGGAACAATGCTTTTAGCTACTGTTGTCGCAAATAAAGAAGCCAATCCTGGAGTAGACTTTTTACCGTTAACGGTAGACTACAGGGAAAAGTTTTATGCAGGCGGTAAAATCCCCGGGAATTTCTTCAGAAGAGAAGCGCGTCCTTCCGATCAGGAGATTTTAACGATGCGTTTGGTGGACAGGGTTTTAAGACCTTTGTTCCCGGAAGATTTCCACGCGGAAGTTCAGGTGATGATTTCCCTGATTTCTTATGACGGACAGTCGATTCCGGATGACCTTGCCGGTCTTGCGGCATCATCAGCGATTGCCATTACCGATATTCCTTTCAACGGACCGATGTCTGAAGTAAGGGTCGTAAGAATCAACGGTGAGCTGTCTATCAACCCGAATTATGCAGATCTTAAAGAATCCGACCTTGATATCATGGTGGGAGCGACCAAAGACTCTATCGTAATGGTAGAAGGGGAGATGAAAGAAATTACTGAAGCTGAAATGCTGGAAGCCATCCAGTTTGCCCATGCTGAAATCAAGAAGCAGGTAGAAGCTCAGGAGAGATTAGCTGAAAAAGTAGGTAAATCTTTACCGAAAAGAGAATATAACCACGAAAACCACGATGAAGCCATCCGTGAGAAAGTGTGGAAAGAAACGTATGATAAAGTATACGAAGTTGCGAAGACCCCTTCAGGAAAAGAAGAGAGAGGAGAAAGGTTCAAAGCCGTCCTTGATGAGTTTTTAGCACAGTATGTGGATCATCCGGAAGAGCTTGAAAGAGTGACACCGTTCGCCAAAGTATATTACCACGATGTGGAAAAAGAGGCGATGCGTAACATGATTCTGAATGACAAAATCCGTCTGGACGGACGTGATCCTGAAACCATCAGACCGATCTGGAGCGAAATCGACTACCTTCCGGGAGCACACGGTTCAGCGATCTTTACCAGAGGGGAAACCCAGTCTTTAACCGCTGTAACATTAGGATCCATTAAGGATGCCAATATGGTGGACAGCGTTATGGTTAACTATGACGAGAGATTCTTCCTTCATTATAACTTCCCTCCGTTCTCTACCGGTGAAGCAAGGCCTTTAAGAGGAACTTCCAGAAGAGAAGTAGGACATGGTAACTTGGCTCAGAGAGCTTTGGCTAACATGATCCCTGAGGAAAACCCTTATACCATCCGTATCGTTTCCGATATCCTGGAATCCAACGGTTCATCTTCTATGGCAACGGTTTGCGCCGGAACCCTGGCGTTGATGGATGCCGGTGTTCAGATTGCCAAGCCGGTTTCCGGAATTGCAATGGGACTGGTAACCGATGTTAAAACAGGAAAATTCACGGTACTTTCCGATATCCTGGGTGATGAAGACCACCTTGGGGATATGGACTTCAAAGTAACGGGAACAGCAGACGGGATCACCGCTTGCCAGATGGACATCAAGATCCAGGGACTTTCCATGGACATCATGGAGAAGGCACTGATGCAGGCTAAAGACGGAAGACTTCATATCTTAAATAAAATCACGGAAACTATTGCACAGCCGAGAGAAGATGTGAAACCTCATGCACCGAAAATGGTGATGATGGAGATCCCTAAAGACTTCATCGGAGCGGTAATCGGGCCTGGAGGAAAGATCATCCAGCAGATGCAGAAAGATACCGATACCGTAATTGCTATTGAAGAAGTAGGCGAAATCGGAAGGATTGAGATTTCCGGGGTTAGCAGAGACAAAATCAACGAAGCGATCGCGAAAATCAACGAAATCACATTCGTACCTGTTGTAGGCGAAGTATACAACGGTAAAGTAGTAAAAGTAATGGACTTCGGAGCTTTCGTAGCCATTGCCAAAGGTACGGAAGGACTGCTTCACATCTCTGAAATCGAATGGTCGCGCCTGGATAAGGTGCCTTACAATGAAGGGGATGAAGTGGAAGTGAAATTCATGGGTTACGATGACCGTAAGAAAATGAAGCTTTCAAGAAAAGTATTGTTGCCAAGGCCTCCAAGACCGGAAGGACAGGGAAGACCGGAGCGTTCTGAACGATCTGACAGACCGAACAGGCCTGAAGGACAAAGAAGGCCTGAAGGACAAAGAAGACCTGAAGGTGACAGAGAAAGAAGGCCTGAAGGAGAAAGAAGACAGGAAAGGGAGAGAAGGCCTGAAGGTGACCAGCCTCAGGAAGATCAGAACCCTTCATCAGAAGAAGCATAAGATTCTTAACTGAAATATATATACATCCCTCAATTTTTTTGAGGGATGTTTTGTTGTGAGGAATGGTTATCCTGCTTAATATTGTAACTTATGAAAGTATGTTTTTCGTTTTCAGTGAGCATTCAAATCCTTCTTATGAACTCTGGTTTTAAGATGCGGTTATCATAGCATATTCAGCAGGACTATAGCGCCTAATGAAAAAAGCAATTGAATTTCAATTCATTGAAATAGGATTGTATCGTATTTTTTCGTACATTTGTAAAACAAATAAAAAGGTGTAAACCTTCTTTCCTCTTTAACGGTTTAGAATTTCCATTTTTCTTCATTCGGTTTTTGTTTGTATAGCTGACGGATTTTAATACGGTTTCGTTTGATTTTACGGCAATAAGCAGGACAGCAAAGCAGTACACCGCTTTTTATTTCTTTTCGGAAGACGAAAATTTTATCAGAAACAATTAAATTTTATTATAATATATGGCGGATTCTTTCTCTAAAAAAGAAAATTTTAAGAAAAAAGTTCAAAAAGCAAAAGAAAAAGCTCAGAAACGTGAAGAGCGTAAGACGAGCAATAACAAAGGAAAAGGTCTGGATGACATGCTGATGTATGTGGATGCCAACGGCCAGCTTACTTCCACACCACCCGATAATACGGAAAGGGCTGAAATCGATCTGGATAACATCCAGCTGGGTGCTGCTCCTATTGAGGCGGAAGAAATCAGAAAAACAGGAATTATTACCTTCTTCAGCGAAAAAGGCTATGGTTTTATCACGGAAGACAAATCGAAAGAAAATGTATTCTTCCACAGTAACAACTGTACTGAAATGGTGAAGAAAGGGAATAAGGTATCATTCGAAAAGGAAAGATCCCCGAAAGGATTTTCTGCGGTTGATATCAAACTGGTTAAATAATCAATACTCTTACACCCATATAAAATAAAGCTTCGCAAGAAGCTTTATTTGTTTTTATACAGTTCCTCCCGGATGTCAATGAGTATTTGTGTGGTCTTTTGAAGATCCGGCGTTTCGGGAAGCCTGGAAGCGGAGTGATGATACTCAATGGATCGGATAAGACCTTCCGCTTTTTTTAGGACCTCTTCATAGGAACGGTTGCCGGCTTTGATGTCCAGGAGTTCATCGCGGTTGTCCACACGGATGTCCAGGGAACCTTTCCTGAAAATCTGCTCACAGGATTGCAGCAAGCGGATGGTGTGCATCATATTCTTGCTGTCGTAATTCTGTCCGTGCTTCCGGTTCACATGGTAGCGCTCCTCATTTCTTTCCGAGACCCACTTCCAGTATTCGCGGTAATCCCTGCAATAGGTAGAGTAGGCATCAAGGTTACAGAACAGGTAAGCCAGCGGTTTTTCCTCTTTCGGGACCGATGAAACAGAAACCTGGTTGGCTTCTTCATGCTGGATGATCCCTTTATATCCTAAATCTCCCGAAATGTCATAAAACAGTGCAAACATGCCTTTGGTATAATCGATGCTGACCAGCCCGCATTTCTCCTGTGCAAGACCGCATTGTCCTTCGTAAGAACATTCCTGCAGCCACTGCCGCAACGGTACCGAACCCTGACCATGCAGGACATAGCAGAAATCCAGAATCGATTTTCTTTCTTTGTCTATAGGATTCAGTATCTTTTTATTCAGGCCTTTTGCCTTTCTGATCTGCGAAATGGCATATCCTGCAAAGGTATCTTTACACAATTTCGACAGGAAATCTTCCGGCTTCAGAAGATTTATCAGCGGATGTTTCCGAAGGATGCAGTCTTCCGGACTGGCCAGGACTTCCAGGATATTCGGATTGTTTTTCTGCAACAGTTCCATCAGCCTCCCGATCTCGTAATACGTAATGTCATTGGTTTCATTGGACATCTGAGGCACGTAATTCAGCCCGAAAAAGTCTTCTTTCGGCAGATAATACACGCCCCGGATATCCGTATCGGAATTTTCCGTTGCCAGCCCAAAAGCCCGGCTGCCGGAGATGGTTTCGAGGAGGATGAGGTTTTTGGATTTTAGGGTGGAAGTGGTCATAAGATTTGAATTTGTTAATTATAAGCTCAATATTTCCCTGAACACGTTCTCCATCTTACTCTTATCCGCATTCCCGCTTTTCAGGCTTTTGGATCTTTCTTCATTCTCTCTGATCATGTCCTCCAGCCATCCGAAAAGGTCCCAGTCATTCGGATGGTCATACGATTCTCCTTTGGTCGCTTTTAAGGCGATTAAATATTCTATCTTCATTCTCGTGGCATCATCCGTCAGTACCAGCAATTCGCTGAATAACACCGGCGGGACAGTGCCTTTTTCTACTATCCATTTTGCGGTCAGGGCAGTGCGAAGGCAATAAAAGTAGCTTTTCAGTTTTACTTCATCGTTCCGGCAGGCATCCAGGTATTTCTTGCTGATGCTGAGGTAATGATAAGAAACGGCTATCGGCGAGAAGCATTCTTCGGCCAGAGATTTAAAGAGCCCGTAGAATTTCTCATTCTTCAGATAGACGATAGGCGAATAGAACCAGCTCAGCAAAGCGGCATTTGACTTCAGCAGCAGATGAAAAGTCTTGCGCAGATCCCAGCCGGAGCCGTCGAGATCATCTTTCGTCATGAAGGTGATTGTTTCATCCTTATCCCAGGGGGAAAGGTACCATTCTTTTTTGTGCCGGTAGATAAAGCGGATATCGTAGTCGCTGTCAGGCGAAGCAAAACCCCAGGCCCGGCTTCCGGACTCTACGGCAAGAAGTATTTCTATGCCATGTTTTTCTTCGACCTCCTTCAGTTTTTCTAATATTTTAGGTGTCATTGTTTTTATTATATGGTACAAAATAAAAGGCAGACTGCGCAGTCTTTTTGCGCAGTGTTTTTTTTTATTTGCTGTCCTGAAATAAAGCATATTTTTCCAGATCGTCCAAGTTTGTAAAGAACCAGAAGGTATCGGTATCAGAAATAACGATCTGAATTCTGTACATTGTTATTGATGAATACTATTTGAATGAAAATCACCATCTGTGAGTTTTTTGAAGTAATTTTTAACCCGATTCTTAAACCTGATGATGTAAGTTCATAATGATTACATAATTCAAGTGCAGAACGGAGTTTCAGGAAATCGGTCAGTAATATTTATGATATCAGGGGTATAATTTGTTTTAATGAATGATAAAACAAGTTAAAAAATTCAGGACATTAAAATCTTTTGTACGATAATTGCAAGTATCATACTATCACCAATTTAAATTACAACAATATGAAAAAGTTAATCGTAGCAGCAGCATTGATAGCAGGAGGTTTTATCACGGTATCTGCGCAGACAACACCCAAAACCAATACCGGAACGATGAACAGCGGTACAGGAACGATGAATAGCGGTACGCTAAACGGCAATAGTACTCTGAATACCGGAACCACCGGAAATCTGAACAGTAATGGAACCCTGAATAGCGGCACGGGAACTCTCAATACCGGAACCAATGGTACCTTAAACAGCAACAGTACATTGAATAACGGAACCACAGGAACCCTGAATACAGGAACCAATGGTACGTTAAACAGCAATAGTACATTGAATAACGGAACCATGAACACTAACGGTACCCTGAATAACGGTACCGGACCTTTAAAAACAGGAACCAACAGTCCTGTGAAATACGGAACAAGTGGTACGTTAAATACCAGTGGAACGTTGAACAACGGTACAAACAGATAAATAAGTACCCTAAACCGGAAATAAAGTAATAACCAGTAATCATAAAAAATCCTGAAAATTTTTTCAGGATTTTTTATGTTTTCCGGGAATCTAATATTTAGTCTGATGATGTAAAACTTTGTGTTACCTACCGCAGTTGCTGTATGGATGGTTTTTATCTTCAAGGCCGGATATTAATGACAGCTTCCTAGTCTTGAACTTTGTTTTAAGAGAAAAGATAAAAATTAAGCTTTCCTGAATTTCTTCTTTTTCTTCCACGGCGCATTCTTCTGTACGTCTCCTGCCATAATACATCCGTAAGGCATCACTTCATCCAGGACTTCACACAATCCGTATTCTTCGATCTGAGCCCTTACGTTCTTTGCGCTTTTATAGGCAGTCGGAAGTTCGGAAATATCGATTTCATTGGTAAAGAAACGGACATCCAGTCCTTGGGTTTCCTCTGCAAAAACCTCTTCAATGGTCTTATGGGCCAGTGATTTTTTATGCTGCGTCCTGCTGAAGTTCCTTCCGGCTCCGTGCGGCGCAAACCCCAGGTTCCTTTCATTGGTCGTTCCTTTTACAATCAGTACCGGTTCCGCCATATTCAGTGGGATCAGTCTTGGTCCGGTAATGTCCGGCAGGAATTTATCATCCAGCGGAGTAGCCCCTTTCGCATGGTAGAACAGATCGCCATCTTTGAAGACAAAGTTATGCTCGTTCCAGTACTGGTCCTGTTGCTCAACGGCCAGTGTATTCAGAACGGCATCGTGAATCGAGGTATGGTTCTCTTTCGTCCATGCTCTGATCAGCTGCAGGGCTTCCCAATAGGATTTTCCTTCTTCGGTATCATATGGGATCCAGGCATTTTCTTTCAGGGTTTCCGGTGAAAGATCCATCCTGAACCGGTTGGCTACTTTCATTCCTTTATCATACAGCGCAGCGCCCGGAGCTCTTGATCCGTGATGGGTGACTAGCATCGTATTTCCGGTATTTTTTGAGATTCCGACAAACAGGAAATGGTTTCCGTCTCCCTGCGTTCCCATATGCGAACGGGCAATGCTGATGAGTTTTTCGTCATTCAGGAAGTCATTTTCCCTGAATGATTCCATCAGTGCCTGTGACATCGGCATCTGTTCCCCTCTTGGCCTTCCCCCATATCCGAAATGCGTTACCGAATGGGCGGCATCCAGCACGGCCTTAGGATCGGTTTTCCCGAAATCCGTCAGCATTACGGAACAGCAGATATCCGCGCTGTGGAAGCCCGGGTGGATCGCATTTTTCGCCACCACGACACCTCCTACAGGAATAGTTCCGGCAGGGCCTGTAGGACAGGCGTCCGGCATAATGGCTCCTCCGGTCAGGGTAGGCGTTTTCATCAGCACGTTCATGGTGTTGATTACTTTTTCCACATTGTCGGTTTCATTTTCATGTTCAGCCCTGATGTTGATGATAAAATCTTTTGGCATCTCATGGAGCGGAAGCTGTTCCGGCTGTTTGAACTGTTCCAGGTATGTGGTAATCTGGCTCTCGTCCAGCTGATGGTCATTGATGCACTGAATCGCATCCTTAAACCATTGGGCAGGTCTGTATCCGCGTTCGATTAAATGATTTCCGTTGAATTCCATTTTGTTTTTCATTTTGATAGGGCAAAGTACATACCCAAGTGTGCAATGTTTTTGCGCAGATGATTTTTTTTATTTATTTTTACCGGAAGCGGGTATATAACAGACGCATCATGTAGATTTGCTTATTGCTTATTGCTTATTGCTTATTGCTTATTGCTTATTGCTTATTGCCCCAAATATCAATGCTTATGTTACCAGAACAATTAAAAAACGCACCGGAAACCATTCAGTTTAAAGAGATCATTGCCTATATTGATGAACACTACGATTTTACCCCAGTAAAATTTACCAATGGCGATACCGTTAATGAAGCCGGGCAGAACAACGGTTCCTGCAAAGTATTCAGCTTTGCCCGGTTGAATAGTCTGTCAAAACAAGAGACGCTTAACCTGTTCGGTGAATTCTACCGGGAAGATGTCCTGAAAAACCCCGAAGGAACCGATCACCAGAACATCCGGAACTTTATGCAGTACGGCTGGGACGGAATTGCCTTTGAAGGAGAAGCTTTGCATCGAAAATAAGTCATGTAACCTTGAAAGAGTTGTTAAGCCTCATAGGTTTTGAAAACTTATGAGGTTTGGAAGAACATCTTCTGTTATTACACCCTGCGTGAGGGATGGGCAGGGGCCGACTGTAAGGAGGGGTCTCTGGCGCGGCGCTTTGCGCCGCGCCAGAGACCGGAACGAAGTGAAGCCCGAAACAGCCCGGCCCGAAAAGCGATGGCCTTCAAAAGGCCTGAGGGACACGCCCAAATCGTTAACATCGAAACCATGTCATCCAATAAAAATGCCCTGATCCGCTACAAAACCCTGGACCGCTGCCTGAAGAACAGGTACAGGAAATATACTCTTGAAGATCTGATCGATGCCTGTTCGGAAGCCTTATTTGAATTTGAAGGCAAAGAATCTTACGTTAGCAGGCGAACGGTACAGCTGGACCTTCAGAATATGCGGAGCGAAAAGTTCGGGTATGAAGCACCGATTGAAGTCTACGACAGGAAATACTACCGCTACAGCGATCCCGATTACAGCATCCATAATATTTCCGTGAATGAAAGCGATCTGAAAGCCATGAACAATGCAGTACAGATCCTGAAGCAGTTCAAGGATTTCTCCATGTTCAAGGAGATGAACGGAGTCATCCAGAAACTGGAAGATTCCATCCATGCCACCCATCAGAAATCTATTATCCACCTCGATAAGAATGAACAGCTCCGGGGACTTGAACATATTGATATCCTCTATGAAAGCATTGCAGGCAAAAAAGTGCTGCGCATCCTCTACAAAAGTTTTACGGCAAGGGAGGCCAACAGCTTTACGGTCCATCCGCAGCTTTTAAAAGAATACAATAACCGATGGTTCCTCATCTGCCTGTACAAAGGTAAAATTTACAATCTGGCCCTGGACAGGATGGAAGATATACAGACGGATGAACAAGCTGCCTACATTGACCATCACCTGGATGGCGACGATTATTTCAAAGATGTGATAGGCGTTACGGTATCCGAAACCCTGAAGCCCAAGAATGTGGTTTTCTTCGTGGATGCTTCCAATGCGCCGTATGTGAAAACAAAACCGTTGCACAGCAGCCAGGAAATCATCAGCGAAACAGAGGAAGGAACATTGTTTAAAATCTGTGTACAGGTCAATTATGAACTGGAACGCCTGCTGCTGGGCTTCGGAGACTGCCTGGTCGTTCATCAGCCGAGAAAGCTGAGGTTGAGGCTGCAGGAAAAATTCAGAGCAGGAAGCCGGAATTATGAAAAGCTGGAAATAGAGAATGAGCAATAAGTAATGGGTAATAGGTAATGAGTAATGGGTAATGAGTAATGAGTGATGGGAACGGCTGGTGTATTGATTGATATTTATTATGTTGTACTGCTTCTTTATTGATGATGTGTTTGGATTTTCGGAACATTGGCGTAGAAATTGTAATGGATACTGAATAAAAATCAAATTATGAGATCACGAATCCTTAAAGCCGCGGTAGCTATTGTAGCACCGATTGTTATCGAATACATCGTTAAAAAGATATCAGAAAAACTGGACAAAAAACAGGAAGATGCCAGACAGATCCCTGTTCGGAGCTAAGTTATACTGAATTGATTACGAAAAAGAGGCCATCTGAGATGTGCCTCTTTCTTTTACACAAAATCGTAAATGCCGTTTTTCCATCCCAATACTTTGGAAGAATCTGCCCGGAGCCATTTCTTAAGAATGGTGGCATATACTTTTCTGAAATCTTCCGAATAAATCAGGTCCCCTTCGTTGAGCTTTTGCAGGTCAGGAAGCGGATTCAGCAGGCCTTTCTTCTTCAGCCCGCCACTGATGAAAAACATCTGGTTAGCCGTCCCGTGATCCGTCCCGTTGCTGGCGTTCTGGGCTACCCGGCGCCCGAATTCGGAGAAGGTCATCAGCATGATTTTATCAAATAAACCATTGCTCTTCATGTCTTTGACAAAGGATTGTACCGATTCATTGATGTCATCAAAAAGTTTTTGCTGGCGGTCATTCTGGTTGACATGCGTATCGAAACTGCCCACGGAAAGATAATATACCCGGGTGTTGATGTCAGACTTGATCAGCGAAGCTACCGTTTTAAAATCTTTTCCCAGCTGAGAGCCGGGATAGGTCTGATCTGTCTTTTTTGTCTGGCTTTCTTTGAAGATATATCCTGCATTATTGATGGTAGATCCCAGGGTCTGATACAGGTAAGATACCGTTTCATCATCATGGTGATGATCGTACAGCGATTTAAAGTACTTTTCCTGGCTGGTCTGGTACAGCCTTTTGGGATCTTTAAATGCAAAAGCCTTATTGTTTTCGCCTTTAAGGGCTAAGCTCAGCATATCGTCCACTTCCAGGGCCTGAGTAGGACGTTCGCAGCGGTAGCATTCCTCATCAAGGTATCTGCCGAGCCATCCCGTATCAAGGTACTCGTTGCTTTTGCTGGCCGACTGCCAGATATCCATGCTCCTGAAGTGTGATTTGTCGGGATCCGGATAACCGACATTGTTCAATACGGAGAGTTCACCATTGTCGTACAGTTCTTTGAAATATGAAAGGGAAGGATGGATACCCGCTTCATCATTCAGCGCCAGTGCATTCCGTATGGCAATATTTTTCCGGTCCCTGAAATAAATGTCATTCCGTACGGGAATAATGGTATTCAGCCCGTCGTTTCCACCGGTAAACTGAAGGACAACCAGTATTTTGTCATCTGCCTCCAGGGCATTATCAAGCGTCATTGCTTTCAGGAAATTAGGCATCATGAAAGAGGCGGTAGCCAGTGAGCTTATTTTGAGGAAATCTCTTCTTTTGATTAGCATAAAATGGTTTTTAGGAGGGGTTACATGAGCTGGTATTCCGGTGTGGACATCAGGTTGATGATATTCATTTTTACGCTCCGGTCAGAGAAACTTTGTACGGTATTCATGTCGAGTGAAACCGGGCTCTGGATCAGGTAGTCTTCACAATTCTTATCGGTAAAGATCTTTTCCACCTGCGGCCAGTCGATCACGATATTCGGATTTTTAAACATCTTGTTCAGTGCGGTTTCTCTGGACTTAATGCCCATCTCAATATCATCATCCGGTCGCGGTGTATATTCCAGCGGGCGTAAGCCTGACCAGATCTGGGGAATCTGGAGCCGCAGCATCAGTGTGGAGCTGTCGATCCAGGATTTTCCGCTGGGCCATCCGGATACATTAGGCGGGTATAAAAGCATCTGGCCCAACAGTTTCTGGTACACAATAAGGTTTTCAGGATTCTGTACCGTCATCGGAAGCGTCCTTGAGATTCCTGCCATCAATTCAATCGGCGATTTTATCCTGTTGCCGATATTCATGGGGTCATAGAACCATGATGATGAAAAAATGGTTTTCATCAGTTTTTGAATATCATATCCCGAATGGTAGAAACTTTCGCTCAGCTCATCAATAATAGCTTCATCCATCTTTTCGTTCACAAAGAAACGGTAGATTTTAGCCGTGATGAAATGGGCGGTGGCCTTCCGGTCAAGGATGATGTTTAACACATCGGCTCCGTTGAAATTACCGGTTTTTCCCAGAAAGGTTTTTATACCTTCATCATGAACCTTTACTTTTTCCTGGAAGTTTCCTTCCTTATCATAGCTCCATCCGGTGAAAGCCCTCGCTCCTTCCCGGATGTCATTTTCCGTATAATTACCCCTTCCCATCGTAAAAAGTTCCATCACTTCACGGGCAAAATTCTCATTGGGATGGTCTTTTTTATTCTGCTGGTTGTTCAGGAAGTTCAGCATAGCTGGAGACTGGCTCACTTCAAAAAGGAGGTCCCGGAAGCTTCCCAACGCATTTTTCCGGATCGTATTGAGCAGTTGCCGGTTATACTGGGGATTATTTACCCGGCAGGCAAAATGCCCGTGCCAGAAAAAAGCCATCTTTTCTCTCAGCTGGTCGTCACTATGGATCATCCTGTCCAGGAAAGCAAGGTTCAGCTCATTGTTCTGTTTGCTGTAGGTTTTCTGCATTTCCTTTTTCCGGTCGGCGGCAGACTTGCTGTCCATCATATTGGCCGGCGCATCCGGCAGATCCGGAGTGGAATACCGGATTTCATTGAAATCATAATGCTTAAACAGGTCGGCCAGCAGGGACCTGGTTTCCCTTCCGGCAAGTTGGGCATATTGCCCGGCAGCAGGGCCGAATCCGGCACGCCAGAGGAGGTGTTTATTATTAAGCAGGGAAGGTATGGCCATTTGGATTTTATTTTTTGGATTGGAATCTTTTGAGAAAGTTAAGGAAATAAATAAAGTTTAATATTTTGTTCACATTTATTAATCTAAAATTAAACATTGATTTAAATTTTATTTTGCTGATAAACACGGTCTTGCAGCTTGTTCCTATTGCAAAGGCTTACCTGAAGCGCTGATTGGCACGATTTTTACAAATTCCTATTCGTGAAATTTTAAAAATCTCAGTTATGAAAATGTTTAAACAAGCCATCGTACTGGCTGGCGTTTTAACGGCAGGCGTACTCAGCGCACAAAGTGCACAGATGAATAATATGATTAAGGTAGGCGCAAATGTTGGTTTAGCAGTTCCTTCAGATAACCTTTCCGCTGCTGTAGGAGTTGATGTATCTTACCAGAACCTTATCACGCCTGGCTTTGGGTTGGGGATTGCGACAGGATATACCCATTATTTCGCCAAAAATGATAACGGCTATGATAACAATGATGTAGGGGTAATTCCTGTAGGTGCATTGCTGAGAATTTATCCTAAACAGACAGGATTCTATTTCGGGACAGATTTAGGATACGGTATCCTGGTAGGAAATGACAGGGTAGCGTCAAACAGTACGGTAAGCAGGCCAAACGGAGGCTTTTACATTAAACCGGAAATCGGGTACCATAACAGAGACTGGAACTTCTTTGTACAGTATCAGAAAGTATTTGTAGGAAGTAAAGGTGATTTACCGGGACAGGACTACAACGTAGGGAATATCGGGGTAGGTTTTGCCTACAATATCGCATTAGGAAAGTAGTTAGATTTAATATAAAAAACTATCAGACAGGCCTTTTCATTATTTTGGAAAGGTTTTGTTTTGATCTCGGCGATTTACAAAAACAATTGTTATATTTGATAAAATTTGTGATTATGAACTTGAATCCGAAATTTCCGTTGTATTTACCGGGTGTAAAGGACAGCAGTAATAATAATATTTCCATTATCGGAGCAAACCTTCGTGAGGACATCAGTACCATAGGATATTTTCAGTCCGTTAATGAAGGAATTGAAATGAAAATGCATAGCAGCTATGCCACCAATGACTATGCTTCTTTTTCTGATATCCTGAGGAAATTCATTCAGGAAAATAACCTGACTGATATCAACCGTGTCGGAATATCGGTTCCCGGACCGGTTATCCACGGAAAGAGCAGCCCGGAACGTCTGGGATGGAATCTTGATGTAGAGGAAATCCGCAGGGATTTCGGATTTGAAAACATACAGCTTGTGAATGACCTTGAGTCATCGGCGTATGGTATGGCACTGCTCCGTGATGAAGACCTTGAAGCGGTGTACACCGGTGGTCATCTTGAAAAAGGAAACGTAGCTATCCTGGCCCCGGGAAACGGGTTGGGTGAAGCCGGATATTTCTTCGACGGTAAATACCTGCGTCCGTTTGCTACCGAAGGCGGGCACTCCGAATTTTCCCCAAGGACCAATGTAGAAGTGGAGTTTTACCAGTTCCTGAACAACATTTACGGGATTGTAAGCTGGGAAAATGTGCTTTCAAAAGACGGTCTGTTCAATATTTACCGATTCCTGAGAGATGTTAAAAGGCATCCGGAGCCGGAAGGACTGGGAGAACGCCTTTCCAACGGTAATTTTGTGCAGGAGCTGTACAAAGCTGCTGAGGAAGGAGTACTGATCTGCAAGATTGCCATTGATACCTTCCTTGAATTCCTGGCCCGTGAAGCCAATAACTTAACATTAAAGCTTAAGGCTACAGGAGGCCTCTTCATTTCAGGAGATATTCCTCAGATGATCCGTCAGTATCTGGATAAGGATAAGTTCTATGAAAAATTCAAGATCAGCGATAAGATGGAACATATGCTGAAGGATATTCCGATTTATCTTGTAAAAAGCGATAATACAAGCCTGAACGGCGTTGTACTCTACACCGCTTATTATCAGGATTAAAACATACGGCTCCGGGATCCCCGGAGCTTTTTCTTTGTCTTGATCGATAAAAATTATTCATTTATTGATGTACATCAACGCTATCTGTCAGAACCATTGGTTACCTTTGCCACCGCAATTAGCAAAGAAATAATTTATAACAATGAAAAAAATATTTTTATTAGCGGTTTTAGCCGGCGGACTGGCTTTCGGACAGACAAAAAAAGTAGTGGCCTCTGATGTTCACTGGTGGGGATATAAAGTAGCGAAATCTGAGGCGAGTTCTCATGACGGTACGGTAAAAGTGAAGTCAGGAGACATGGTGATGAAAGGAAACCAGCTGGTGGGAGGAACTTTCGTGCTGGATATGACTTCAATCAATTCCACTGATCTTTCCGGAGAATACCAGGGAAAACTGAATGGTCACCTGAAGAACGGTGATTTCTTTGAAGTTGAAAAGTATCCTACCGCTACTTTCAAGATCACTTCTGTTAAGAAGAATAACGATAAGATCTACAACAGCCTTGTTACAGGAAATTTAACGGTAAAAGGAAAAACCAACCCGGTTTCTTTCCCGGCTAAAATTTCTTACAGCAAAGGAGTTGTGAGCCTGGTGTCCAACAAATTCACCATCGACAGGCAGAAGTTTGACGTAGCCTACAAATCTACCATGCAGGATGTTTTTGTAAAAGATGATATCGATATGCTGGTTAAGGTAACTGCTAAATAATTTAATCAAAAAAAGATTGCTAAAAGTGTAGAAGTTCTACACTTTTTTTTATTTTTGTTGAATTGTAAATAAAAAAGAATGAAAAGATTACTATTGCTTATAATGATGTGTGTCGGCATGTCGTTTGTTTTTGCTCAGAAGAAAGGAGATAAGGTTGTAAAGGTTACTTCTTCAGAGATCAGGTGGTGGGGATATAAGGTTGTTAAGACTGTAGCTTCATCACATTCCGGAACGGTAAAACTGAAAAGCGGAAAGTTTACTTTTGATAAAACGGTACTGGTAGACGGGGAATTCGTTATCGATATGAGAAGCCTGATGGCCGGTGATGTTTCGGAAGAAGATCAGATCAAGCTTACCAATGACCTTAAAAGCTCCAATTTCTTCGATGTAAAAAAATTCCCGATTGCTAAATTTCATCTCACGAAGATCATTCCTTTGGCCAATAGTGAATTCAATTCAACAGTATACGGTGATGTAACCATCAAAGGAGTAAGAAAGACGATTTCTTTTCCTGCGAATGTATATATTACACAGTTCACGGTAGTCATAGAATCTGCGAAGTTCTCCCTGAACAGAAGGGATTTCAAGGTATTCTACCAGTCTTCCCTGAAAGACTACTTCATTAAAAACGAAATGGATATCCAGTTCAGAATATCCACAGAAAAGCTGGACAACGAAAACAGGACTCCTGTTAAAAAGAAATAATCCGGCGGTAACCTGGAGAGGATCAGAGACGGACGGCTTTTTAAAGCCGTCCTTTTTTATTATTTTAGTCCTATGAAAATATATGTGGTAAGCGGGCTGGGCGCGGACTTCAAAGTGCTCGAAAAGCTTAGGTTTCCCGAACATCTGAAAGTGGTTTTTATTGACTGGCTCATTCCGGAACGGAACGAGCCGTTCGAGCATTATGTCTGCCGGATGGCTGAAAAGATAAATGGAGCGGAACCGTTTTTTCTTCTCGGGTATTCCTTTGGCGGGATCATGGTCCAGGAAATCCATAAAATCAAACCTGCTCAAAAAGTAGTGATTCTGGGGAGCCTGAAATCCCATAAAGAAAAGTCAAGGCTGATAAAGACCGGCCAGTTGACCGGGGTTGTCAGGTTTTTTCCGGAACGGTTTTTTGATATTGCAGCAGCGCAGGCATTTCCGGCCGTGCGTAAATTTTTTGATTTCAATAATGCCAACCTTGTCCGGTACTTTCAGGTACGCGATCCTTACTACCTGAAATGGTCTGTGGAGAAGATTGCCGCATGGAAATCAGAAGAGAATCCTGATGTTATTCAGATTATGGGAGACCGTGACCTGGTTTTCCCTCTGAAGAACTCACGGCCGGATTATATCATTAAAGAAGGTACCCATCTTTTTCCTGCTACAAGGCCGAAAGAGGTTTCAAAAATATTAGCTGAAATTCTAAAATTGTGATTTTATTTTAAATTAAGATTAAAACTAAGGGGGTATATTAAAATAAAATACATTTTCATGAAATTTATATGTAATTTTGTAGGGGTAAAATACATATTTTATGAAAGTAGGATTAAAATGGATTGTTTCCTTTTCCATGATCACCCTGGTAGCCATCGGCGGACTCTTCTGGAGCCCTATCGTAGATTTTCCGAATACGGGAGAGTTTTTAAGTGAAGATAAGATTGTAGGGGCGGATGTTGCCTGGATCCTGGCTGCTGCAGGGCTTGTCCTTCTGATGACTCCCGGGCTTTCTTTCTTTTACGGAGGAATGGTCGGCAAGAAAAATGTGATCTCCACCATGCTCCAGAGTTTTATTGCGCTGGGAGTGATTTCCATTCTATGGGTAGTGGTCGGCTTTTCCCTTTCCTTCGGCGATTCCCTCGGATTCACCGTGAATGGCGAGCATTACGGGATCATCGGCAATCCGCTCAGCTATCCATTTTTCAGCAGGGTAGGAGTACTGCCCCATAAAATGATGGCATCCACCATTCCTTTTATCCTTTTTGCCCTGTTTCAGATGAAATTTGCTGTGATTACTCCTGCTTTGATTACAGGGTCGTTCGCAGAACGGGTGCGTTTTATTTCCTATCTCTTATTCATGGTGCTGTTCAGCCTGTTCATTTATACACCGCTCTGCCATATGGTCTGGTATCCGGACGGGCTTCTTAATAAATATTTCAGAGTAAAAGATTTTGCAGGTGGTACCGTAGTGCATATGAGTGCCGGATTTGCAGCATTGGCGGGAGCCATGGTCGTGGGAAACAGGAAAAATCCCCATCATGAGCCTTCCAATGTTCCTTATGTGCTTTTAGGTACCGGAATGCTCTGGTTCGGATGGTTCGGCTTCAATGCAGGTTCTGCCCTGAGTGCCAATGCAACGGCAGCGATGGCCTTCGGAACCACTACCATTGCCTCAGGCTCTGCGATGATGACCTGGATCCTGTTTGACCGGATCAACTGCAGGAGCGTTTCAGCTATGGGGGCCTGCATCGGTGCAGTAGTAGGACTGGTTGCGATTACTCCGGGTTGCGGATTTGTTTCCATCCCGGAAAGCATATTCATCGGGTTTATCTCTGCCATTGTTTCCAATCTGATGGTCAACTGGAAAGCCCTGAAAAAAATTGATGATACCCTGGATGTTTTTGCCTGTCATGGAGTAGGAGGGATTATGGGAATGATTCTGACAGCGATTTTC
This sequence comes from Chryseobacterium camelliae, assembly GCF_002770595.1. Classification (NCBI taxonomy): domain Bacteria; kingdom Pseudomonadati; phylum Bacteroidota; class Flavobacteriia; order Flavobacteriales; family Weeksellaceae; genus Chryseobacterium; species Chryseobacterium camelliae. The sequence continues at coordinate 3,927,868 of NZ_CP022986.1, forward strand.
GCACACGGTGAAAACGCAAGCCTGCTGCATGGCGGAATCGAAGTCTTTGCCCATCACATGATGGCGCTTATCCTGGTTTCAGCCTTTGCGTTCTTCGGATCACTTTTCCTGTATAAAGTAACCAACAGAATTATTAACCTCCGGGTTTCGGAAGAGTCTGAAAATGATGGCCTCGACCTTTCCCAGCATGGAGAACGGCTTTATTGAGTGTCTATGGTGAATTCCTTCGGGTCAATAGTGTTAGTTGTAAATTGACTTGCAACGCAATATTCACTGCTGAGCAGATTGACAATTGACGGATGGTTAATGGTGAATTCCTTCGGGTGAATGGTATTTACCGGTAATTGACTTGCTACGCAAAATTGACGATTGACAGATGGTCAATTGTGAATTCCTTCGGGTCAATGGTGAATGGTATTTGCCGGTATTGACTTGCCATGCAAAATTGACTGCGAAGCAAATTGACGATTGACCGATGTTCAATAGTGAATTCCTTCGGGTCAAAGGTGAATAGTTTTGGTTGTAAATTGACTTTCAGCGCAGGAATTGACTATTGATTGCATAGCAGATTGACGATTGACGAATGGTCAATGATGTTGGTTGTAAATTGACTTGCGCAGCAAAATTCTCTCTTCTCCATGTCAATTTATCATGTATCTTTGCGGAAGGAATGGTGAATCACGCATATGGAATCTATATCGGTTTTTGAAATTATTAAAGTAGGCATCGGGCCTTCCAGTTCTCATACGATGGGCCCCTGGAATGCAGCGGCTGCCTTTATCAGGATTATAAAGAGGGAAAGATCCATTGAGGATGTACAGGAAGTTTTCCTTGAATTTTTCGGTTCACTGGCTAAGACCGGGATCGGACACGGAACCGATATTGCCGGAATGCTCGGCCTGAACGGGGAAGATTTTAGAACCATCGATACCTCAAAAATCGATGAAGAGGTTGACAGGATCAAAACGACGCAGGTGCTCAACCTGGGCGGTGAGAAAGAAATTCCTTTTGTATACGGCTATCATCTTGTATTAAACATGCAGAAGTCCCTTGAATTCCACCCGAACGGGATGATCTTCAGGGCGGTTTTTGAAGACGGAACCGAGCTGATCCAGGATTTCTACTCTGTAGGCGGAGGGTTTATCATGAGCCAGGAAAAAAAATCGATCGAAAAGCACTGTGTCCGTACGTTGTATCCGTGCCATAAATCTGCGGACATCCAGAAATACTGTCAGAAGTTGGGGCTAGATAAAATCTCAGACCTTATCCTGATGAATGAGGAAAGCTGGAGAAGCCAGGAAGAAACGCGCCAAGAAGCCTTGTATATCTGGCAGCAGATCAAAGAATGCATCTATAAAGGCGTGAATAAAGAAGGGGTACTTCCGGGCGGCCTGAATGTTTCCAGGAGGGCAGCCGCAATCAATCGCAAATTTTTGGGAGATAAGGTCTATAAAAATATTGATGAGTGGTTCCGGCTGGTGGTGGACGCAGAAGAAAATTTTACCAACATCAACAAATGGATTGCCTGTTTTGCATTGGCTGTCAATGAGGAAAATGCCAGCTTCGGAAGGATTATTACAGCGCCAACCAATGGCGCCAGCGGAGTTATTCCTGCTGTTTTGATGTATGCGCAGGCATTTACGCCGTTCACCAGTGAGGACGATATTGTACGGTTTTTACTGGTAGCGGGAGAGATCGGGACATTATTCAAGAAAAATGCGACCATTTCCGCAGCCATGGGCGGATGCCAGGCTGAAGTCGGAGTGTCTTCGGCGATGGCTGCCGCAGGTCTTACCGAAATCCTGGGCGGAAGTGTAGGACAGGTCCTGATGGCCGCAGAAATCGCTATGGAACACCATCTTGGCTTAACCTGCGATCCTATCAAAGGGCTGGTACAGATTCCTTGCATCGAAAGAAACAGCATGGGAGCCATCAAGGCGATTACGGCAGCCAATATTGCGCTGGAAAGTGATCCCGCCAAAGCAAGGGTAACCCTTGATGAGGTCATCCAGACCATGTGGGAAACCGCACAGGCCATGAGCGACCGTTTCAAGGAAACTTCTGAAGGCGGACTGGCCATTGCAGTGAATGTCCCTGAATGTTAATCCGCCATCTTCTTTTTAGCTCCGGTCTGTAATCCTGATGATTTTACCGTCTGAAAACGTAAACTCAGACTCTCCTTTGAGGCTGAGGGTAGCTCCTTTTTTCATTCCGTTAGGAAAATCTGTGGCCAATACAGCTTCATAAGTGATGGAAACGGTGACGCTCTCGCCAGAAAATGTCCAGTGGTCAACAGCCTGATGGCGGGAAGAGAAATACGTAGCCGCCGTCTCAGCCTGAGCTCTGAATGCCTCTTTTCCTTCGGTTTTCAATCCTGTTTTTCCTTCGGAAATGTTTTCGAAAATAACATCCTCGTGAAGGCAGCCTGTCATACCATCAATGTCAAAATGATTGTATGCCTCGATGTACTTGCTGATGATATCTGACTGATCTTTTTGTGTCATTAAGGTGCTTTTTACAGGGTCTCTTATTTATCCAGAATTCCCCGGATTTTGTTTGCGTTGGCTATCAGTTCTTCAAGGTAATCATAATTTTCTTTTTCAAGCGCCGATTTGAACTTCCTCAGCTGGCTGATATGTTCATTGAGGACATCCAGAACATTATCCCTGTTCTGCTTAAAAATGGGCACCCACATTTCGGGATGTGATTTAGCAAGACGTACTGTGCTGGAAAAACCGGAACTCGCCAGCTGGAAAATTGTTTCTTCTTCCCGCTCTTTTTCAAGTACCGTATTGGCCAGAGCGTATGAAGTGATGTGCGAAATATGGGAGATATAAGCCGTATGGATATCATGATCTTCCGCATCCATATATACAGGATGCATTTCAAGGGCTTCTATAATGGTTTCAGCGGTCTGCAAAGCATCCGGAGCGGATAATTCCTTATTGCAGATGACCCCGGCTTTTCCGGCGAAACTTTCTGCAACTGCAGCTCTTGGACCGCTGTTCTCTGTTCCCCACATCGGGTGGAATGCTACATACCGCGCACGCTGAGGATGATCATGTACTGAATGCACGATGCCTGCTTTGGTAGAGCCTGCATCCATCACCGTCTGTTGCCCGGTAACGAGATCAAGGACATCCGGCAGGAGCCTGCGGGCCGCATCCACGGGAATAGCCAGGATAATGAGGTCAGCATTTTTAATGCCATCTTCCAGGTCTGCAGCCCCGTCTATAATTCCAAGCTCAATAGCCTGCTGCAGATGCTGTCCATTCTGATCAATGCCCAGAATCCTTTGGGTAATGCCTTTCTTTTTGAGTTTTAATGCGATGGAACCGCCAATTAATCCCACTCCTATAATACTTATTTTCATCCTGATTAAAAAATAAAAAACCCCGTCCGGGACGAGGTTCTGAGTTATGCATATAGAAATCCTTATCCCTTTCTGAGGCTAAAAATTCCGTAATAATATGTTCTGTTGTTGATTAACACAGAGCGAAGATAGGTAATTTTTTTTTAATTGAAATTAAAAAAGTGAATGGTGAATTCCTTCGGGTCAATGGTGAATAGTGTTTGCCGGTAATTGACTTGCTGTACAAGATTGACTGCGCAGTAAATTGACGATTCACCATTGACTCCTAAGGGTTCGAGATAATCAGTGTTGACGGAATATCAGACAGCCACAGGCTTTTGGTATCAATCAGGCTTTTCCAGCTTTTGCTGCTGACCAGCATAAGGTCCTGTGATTGCAGGAATTCCTTTTCAATCTTCTTCTCGTTATACAGGGTGATGTGGTTCGGGGCTACCTGTTCAATGCTCCGGATAAGCTCCTTGACCTCAATATTGTTTCGGATCTGTCCGGTAACATCCAGGATGATAATCTGTGAATTGTTATTGTTGATCAGCCTTTTGGCATATTCCAGAAGGTAAAAATCACTCAGTTTGAACATCGGGATAAAAACCCGGTCGGCAGAACTGAAATTTCTTTCAACCAGCACTCCTACAGGAATATTGGTTTTGTCGAGGATCTGCAGCGTAAAGTCATCAAAAGGAGAGGTATTGAAAATATTTCCCTTTCCTTTTACGGTATTGAGCAGCTTTTCAGGATTGATGATTTTGGTCGTAAAACCGAGCAGCCGGCCCAATAAGCTTCCTTCGTACATGGATTTCCCCAGCATAATCAGGAGCAGGTCATAATTCCCTTTATTGGAGATTCCGGTAAGGTCGCTTTCCATATCGGTGGACGCTTTAAACAGGGTCGTGATCTCGAGGTTCAGGTCCTGCGAAGTTTCGACCACTGACCTGAACTGTTCCTTCTCAAACTCATCTATCTCAAATGCATGCAGTTCGTCAACCGGAGCAATATTCATCGCGGTAATGCTTTTATTCCCATTCATTTTACGGGTGAGGTGATCAGCCAGTTTCAATAAAGTACTGCCGGATTTTGCCGTTTCAAATGACAGCAGCACCCTGTACTTTGTATTATCATTTCCATGATCCTCTTCTTCGGTCATGGAAGTCTTTCCTTTGAACAGGTAATTGATCAGGTCCAGGCTCGGCCCGGTCATAAATGTGGTGAACAGGGCCATAATCACCAGCATGGCGAACAGTTCCGGTCCTAATACGCCTAAGTCATATCCGATATTGAGTACAATGAGCTCTGTCAGTCCTCTCGTGTTCATCAGTGCGCCGATGGTAAGGCTGTCTTTCCAGCTGAGTCTGAGGAATTTTGCCGTAAGTGCACTGCCTACAAATTTACCGGTTACAGCCGTCAGGATAATGAAGCCGCCTATTTTCCAGAGGTGGGGATCATTCAGCAGCCCGATCTGTGTTCTTAATCCGGTGAATACAAAGAATAGTGGAAGGAGTAAAACCAGGGCTACGTCTTCTACTTTTTCTATAAAAAGGTTCCTGAATTTTACATTTTCCGGCATGATGGCCCCGGCCATAAAGGCCCCGAACAATGCATGGATACCGATGACTTCCGTTGCATAAGACGATATAATAAGGATCAGGAAAAATACCGCTACCAGAGCCTTGCTGATAAAGCCTTTTCCTTTCTGGGTCTCAACGATCCTCTGGAGGAACGGCCGCACCGCTTTGATCATAATGAAAACATACAGGATAGCCATGAGTATGACAAACACTGATCCTGAAAAAGACCCCGCTTTTACCACAGCAATAACCGCAGCAAGGATACACCACGCCGTAATATCATCCGCTGCAGCACAGGTAATCACCACAGTCCCGATTTTTGTTTTATGAAGGTTCCGTTCCTGGACGATCCTGGCCAGGACCGGAAATGCAGTAATACTCATCGCAATGGCAATAAAGAGCGCAAATGAACTGAACTGTATGCCGTCCGGAGCAAATTCCTGATAAATAAAATACGAAAGCCCTACACCCAACGCAAAAGGGAAGATGATACTCGCATGGCTGATGACCACAGCATCATGAGCCTTTTTCCTGAGAACGCCCAGGTCCAGCTCCATCCCTACGATATACATGAAGAGTATTAAGCCGATCTGGCTCAGGAACTGCAGGTTTGGCAATGATTCCTTCGGGAAAATAAATGCGGATAGTTCCGGGAAATACAACCCGAAGAGGGAAGGGCCCAACACAATACCTGCAATCATTTCCCCGATAACGGAAGGCTGTTTCAGCTTTACGCAGATCCATCCGAAAAGTTTCGCCACCAGGATGATGGTGACGATCTGGGCTAAAAGAAGCGCCAGAGGATGGTGGAGATTCGTCAGAAAAGAATCGGTGAAGTTCTCCCACATAGTTGAGCCCGTGGTTTTGGGAACTGCGATATTCTCACCGATCTCCAGGGTTTTCCCTTCTATGAAAAACCAGTACATCAGGCACGAAAAAAATACAATGGTGCTGATGTAGAAGATAATGTTCTTATATTTTCCCAGACTCATAGTTCCTTAATTTTTAAAGTGTAAATTTCTAAAGAATATTAAAATGATGGCTATTGAATTTTTCAAAATGTAACCAATGCCGCAAATTATGTAATGAAAACTACCTGAAAGAATACCCCAGCCCGATCCCGGCTTTCCAGGAGCCATTCTGCGAAGGTGTTTTGGCATTGTAATATACCGGGAGTTGCACGGCCAGCCTTTTATACACAGCAGTCATTCCTGCGCCCAGTGCAGGCATGATGAGACTGTTTCTGGTTCCTTCAGCACGGTCTTCTTTAATCCTCAGGGAAGGAAGCATTCCAAGCATCAGCTTAAAGCTTTTATTTTTCAGGCTGATGTTCGGCCCTGTACAATTAATGAAAGCGCCATGATCTGCATATCCGGCCACAATGGTTCCGTCAAAAAAAGCTGCTTTTATTTCAGTCTCCGTGCTCTGGCAGAAGCAGAGGCCGGAAATCAGAACGGTTGCGGTACACAAAAGTTTCTTCATTACATAGGATGGTTTCATTCCGGCAAAAATACAGGCAGGATGCCTTAAAAAAGTCGCAGCTGTAATGAAAATCCCTGTTTCTGTAATGAACCTGTATACTTCTGAGGTTTAATGCAGATAAGATCAGCAAAATTATACAGTTTATATCCGAAAAGCCATGATCACGAACGGAATTACTTATTTTCCAAACATCTCCAGCAGGGCATTTTTATAGGTTTCCCCTATCTGTAATTTGAGGAAATGACCGTTTTCTGCTGGAATCGAAGTGATGATTTCGTTGGTGGAAAATACTTTAACGGAAGACCGTGCAATGATTTCCTTTTTGTTGACCTGGGCAAAATCTTTGGGTGGAAGGATGTCCAGGAGATTTTTAAAACTCAGGTTTTTAAGTACGATCACAGTTCCGTCGTGAAGCGTAATATCTTTATCCCGGCTATCGATTTCCGAAGTTTTGATGTAGGCGATCTGGTCTGTGAAAATGATGGTTTTGCCGATGTTGGTATTCCATTCTATAAAGTCTTTTTTCTGGGACTGGCTGATGAGGTCTCTCGCCTTATCGAAAGCCTGGACCAGCCGTTCTTTCTTGATTGGTTTCCGGACATAGTCTACTACATTCAGGTCAAAAGCTTCCGCTGCATATTCTTTGTAGGCCGTGGTGAAGATGATCTTCACAAAACCTGAAATCAGCTCTGCTACCTGAAGGCCGTTCATTCCCGGCATTTCGATGTCCAGGATGCAGACATTGCATCCCAGGGTATTTACTTCGTTCAGGAAGGCTCTAGGATCATTGAAGGCTTTTATCACTTCTACATCCTCAATCTGTTCGCATAAAAGTTTCAGATAACTGATGGCCAGCAGCTCATCATCAAGAATAGCGCATCTGATCATAAAATTCTCCTAAATTTATGGTTAATTCGGCAGTGAAGATACCGTTTTTTGAACTTCGGCTAAGGTGGTAATAATTGTTGTAGATCATTTTCAGCCTCTGATCCAGTGACTGGCTCCCGAAACCGCTCCTTTCTTTTTCCAAGGTGTTTTTTTCTGAAGCTTTATTGCTGACATTCATGCTGAAAACCCTGTTTTCAAGCTCAATCTGAACTGCAATAAAGCAGTCCTGCGCTAAAAAGTCGGTATGCTTAAAAGCATTTTCTATGAGATCCACCGAAATCAGGGGGGCAAAAACCTTTTCCTCATACATCGGATCAGACTTATTCACATTGAATTTTATCCTGAAATCGAAGAGCGGATTGATCTTGATTTTGTTGATTTCAATAAGGCTAAGCGCAAAATTCAGTTCCTCTTTCGGGCTGACAAAGCGGGTATTGCTTTCATAGAGAATATAATCGAGGACATTCGCCAGCTTATCCAGCGACATATAGGTCTGGTAGGCATGGGACTGCACGGAATTAAGGATGTTCTTAAATAAATGCGGGTTCAGCTTGGTGCCTATGTGCTCCAGCTGCACTTCATTCAGGCGCTGCTCAATAATTTTATTGGTCTCCGATAGCTTTTTATTGAGCTTCTTATACCTTTTATTCCACGAAAAGAGATAAATGCTGATGCTTGCAAGCAGGAAAATGGCAAAAACTCCGATAAAAATCAGGTAGTCTTGAATCATGTAGTAGTTGCCGTCCATAGAGTTAGGGTCAAAAGCTGATCCGGCCTATCTGATCTTTTTCAGCGATTTCATGGTTGCGGTTTCCGCACATTTGTCAAAAGTAATTTCGTACACCGGACTTTTCTCGGGATAGGAGAGCAGGTAATCAGGGCAAGGCTTGTTCTGCGCATGGCTCCTGTCAAAATCAACTTTTCCTTGCGTGATGATGCTGTCTTTCAGGAATTTTTCGGTTACACCATACGACTTCATCTCTTCAGAGAATCCATCGGAATACCTGAATTCCTTGGATAGCGTTTCTGCAATCACACGGCTGTTAGGAAGATAGCCGCTGCAGCTCGCCCCTTTCTTGTTCAGGATAAACAGGACAATGAGGCATCCGGGAACCAGGCCTATGGCATAGAATTTCAGTTTTTTCATCAGAAAATTAAAAGATTGATATCGTGGTAGGTAAGTCCGAAACGGTCACAGATTACTTTTTTGGTATGCCTTCCTTTGTACATGTACAGGCTCTGTTTCATTTCATTTTTGCGGACAAGCATGTTTTCGAAGCCGCCCTCTTCGTCGTAGTTGAGGATATAGGAAAGGAAGAAGTTGGAAATGGCTTTTGTGGTCGTTCTCGGCATCCTTGAAGTAAGGTTAGGAAGTCCGCAATGGATGACGCCGTGTTTGATGATGTAAGGATTCTCCATATTCGTCAGCTCAGAAGTTTCAATCACCTTTCCGTTATCGATGGTAATATCTATGATGACACTTCCTTTCTTCATGCTCATCACCATGTCTTCGGTGACGATGGGAGTCATGTTAAGCCTCGGAAGGGCACCGATAACCACATCTGCGCGGCGTAATGCTTTTTTAAGTTCCTTAGGATCTATGATAGAGGTAGGAACCCTGCTGTCTACAATCGTATGGAGCCTTCTGAGCTTGGATAATGAATTATCGAAAACCCTTACGCTTGCGCCAAGTCCGATGGAAGCTTTGGTGGCGAATTCCCCTACGATTCCGGCACCGAGGATCACCACCTCCGCAGGTCGTACTCCGGTAAGCCCGCCGAGCATCAGTCCGTTGGACAAAGCCAGCAGTTCCGAAGCATAGAGGATAGAAACGGTACCTGCGATTTCACCTACCAGCCTTACCAGGGCAAGCTGTTTGTATTCGTCAACAATAAATTCAAAAGCAATGGCATTGATTTTTTTCTCCGCAAGTTTCAGGAAATAGCTTTTATCCCGGAGATTGATCTGAAGCGCTGAAACCAGATAGGTATTCGGGCGCATGAAGTCTATTTCGTCTTCTGTAGGAGGATTGATTTTTAAAACCAGGTCCTGGCCGAATGCTTCTTTAGGATCCTGAGTGATCCTTGCACCCGATTCGGAGTATTGCAGATCTGTAAAAAATGAGCCTTCCCCTGCTCCGGCTTCAATAATGATTTCATGGCCGTGTTCTACGAGAACCTGTACGGCGTCCGGGGTAATGCAGGTCCTTCTTTCATGAAGGCTGGTCTCTTTGGGAATTCCGATGCTGAACTGCCTTCCTTTTTTGATGACTTCCAGCTTTTCCTCTTTAGGCATTAATTCTTCTTCAGTAAAAGGAGTAAAAATATTCGTAGTACTCATTCTTAAAATAAATTATGTATTACAGATCTTAATTATACATTACTTTCATGCAGCAAAGATACATAATATTTACTCGAATAAAATTTCTCTGCTGTCCCCGGTATTTTCTATGGTCATCGTATGGTAATCCAGCCCGTCAAGGTCTTCTTCGTATACCTCCGGCCATTCTATGATGCAGAGGTAGCCGTTGTCCAGGTATTCTTCCATACCGATATCATAGACTTCTTCAATGCTTTTCAGCCGGTATAGGTCGAAATGGAAAACTTTGCCTTTCGGAGTATTATATTCATTGACAATAGAATAGGTGGGAGAGTTCACTTCATCTCCTGTACCCAACTTCTTCAGCAGGAACTGGGTAAAAGTGGTTTTTCCGGCACCGAGGTTGCCTTTCAGCAAGACTATATTATGTTTTAGCTGCGGAAGGATGGCTTCTGTTACATCCTGCCATTCATCATAGGTAGTTATATTAAATACCATGGTTTATATTTTAAGTCTGTAAAATTAATGAATAAAAACATTTTCTGATGTTAAAAAATAGGAACCGCTTATGTCAGTACTCTGATAGTGAAACTCAGGGTGCAGATTATTTGATGAAACCGGAATTGAATTTATTTCCGGATGCTGAAATCAGGAGGTACATGGCAGAGTAAAAAAGTTTTCAGGAAAACGGATGAGTGCAAGCAACTTACAGGATGTTCTCTTTTTATTCTCTGTTTCCGATATTGGAAAGGTTATAAAAATACTTATTTTTACAGCATGATTTCCAAGCAGAGTATAGACAAAATTTTTTCAACGATCCGCGTAGAAGAGATTGTCGGGGAATATGTTCAGCTGAAGCGTGCCGGAGCCAACTATAAAGGGCTCAGCCCGTTTCATGATGAAAAGACCCCGAGCTTTGTGGTGTCACCAAGCAAGCAGATCTGGAAGGATTTCTCTACCGGAAAAGGAGGAACTGCCATTTCTTTCCTGATGGAAATTGAAAATTTCACCTATCCGGAAGCCCTTCGCCATGCTGCCAAAAAATACGGAATCGAAATTGAGGAAGACCAGCAGGAGTTTTCTGAAGAAGCCAGGCATGCCCAGACGGAAAAAGACCAGCTGTATAAGATTCATGAGGTAGCGAACAGCTATTTCCAGGAGATCCTGTGGGATTCCGAAGAAGGTAAAAGCATCGGGCTGTCTTATTTCAGGGAACGGGAACTGAGTGATGCGATCATTAAAAAATTCCAGTTGGGATATTCACCTGAACAGCGGAATGCTTTCACGGAATATGCGCTGGAAAAGGGATATTCCAAAGAAATCCTGGAAAAATCAGGACTTTCCATCTTTCCGGAGAATACGCCGGCAGGAGTGGACCGTTTCCGTGAAAGGGTTATTTTCCCTATCCACAGTTTTTCGGGCAGGGTATTGGGATTCGGGGCGCGTATTTTAAAGAACAACGTCAAAACAGCCAAATACCTCAACTCTCCTGAAACCGAGATTTACCATAAATCCAATGTGCTGTACGGCCTTAACCAGGGCAAACAGGCAATTTCCAGGAAAAATGTCTGCCTGTTGGTGGAAGGGTATATGGATGTGATTTCCCTGCACCTTTCGGGGATTGAAAATGTAGTGGCCAGTTCGGGAACTTCCCTTACCACTGAGCAGATCAAGCTGATCAAAAGGCTCACGGAAAATGTTACCATTCTTTTTGACGGGGACAATGCCGGGATCAAAGCCAGTTTCAGGAGCATTGATATGCTGCTGACGGAAGGGATGAACATCCGTGTCCTGCTGTTTCCGGAAGGAGACGACCCGGATTCTTTTTCAAGAAAGCATCCGCAGGAATATGTGGAACAATTCATTGAAAATGAAGCTACGGACTTTATAGACTTCAAAGCTGAGATTCTCTTAAAAGAAGCCGGTAATGACCCGATCAAAAAAGCCGAAGCCATCCGGAATATCGTGAAATCGGTTTCTTTTGTGCAGAATGCGCTTAAAAAGGAAGTCTACCTGAAGGAAGTATCCACGAAGTTCGGATTGTCTGAACAGAGCCTGTTCAATGAGCTGGATGTGCAGAAGCAGATTACGCAGAACCAGCACCAGCACGTCCACCAGCAGAAAGAAGCCCAGAAAGCGGTAAAGCTGGAAGTGGTTCCGGATAAGCCAGTGGCAGAAACGGATTCCGTACAGTTCAACATCCATCATCAGGAAAATAAACTGATTGACACGATGCTGATGTTCGGTGATATGGTCCTTCAACGCCAGAATGAGAAGCAGGAACCTTACGAAGTCACAGTGATTGAGGAAATCCTCCACCATTTTGAAGAGGAGCAGTATGAATTCCAGATCGAAACCAATAAAAAGATTATTGACAACATCCGCGAAGGCATAGAACAGGATGAACTCCGTTCCGGGAATTTTTTTATCACCCTGATGGACGAAGATATTACGCTGAAGGTGGCGGATGCACTCATCACTCCGGATGAATTAAGCGACTGGACCACCCGTAATATTTTCCCGCCCAAGCTCGGCGACCATGTTGCCTCAGAGGTAGAAGCCAATATCCTGATCCACAAATATTACTACATTCATTTTATGATCCGGAAACTGACGGCCAGCCTGGAAGACTGCAGGGATGGCGATCAGGATACCTATTTTGACTGTATAAAGAAGATCATGATGCTGCATGAATTCTCCAAGCAGATCATCGAAAAGATCGGCTGGTCCCCTGTGACAAAAAGTCCTATAAAATTTTAGGAACAAAAGTTGTAATTTACTTTCCGAAAAAGATTTAATACATACAATACAAATATGGACATTAACAAAGAATTCAGAGATTTCTCTGTAAAGCACTTAGGAAACAGCGGTCTGGCTACCGATCAGTATATGGGAATGTATGGTCCTACCAACCTTACGCCGTACATTATGGAAGAAAGAAGGTTAAATGTTGCCCAGATGGACGTTTTTTCACGTCTGATGATGGACAGGATCATCTTCCTGGGAACCGGAATCGATGACCAGGTAGCCAATATTGTCACTGCACAGCTGTTGTTCCTGGAAAGCGCAGATCCTTCCAAAGATATTCAGATCTACATCAATTCTCCCGGAGGAAGCGTATATGCAGGATTGGGTATTTATGATACGATGCAGATCATCAAACCTGATGTCGCTACCATCTGTACCGGAATGGCAGCTTCCATGGGAGCCGTTCTTCTGGTGGCGGGTGAAAAAGGTAAGCGTTCTGCATTAAAGCACTCAAGGGTAATGATCCACCAGCCTTCCGGAGGAGCGCAGGGTGTGGCTTCCGATATGGAAATCAACCTGAGAGAAATGCTGAAACTGAAGCAGGAATTATACGATATCATCGCCCATCATTCCGGGCAGACATACGAGTGGGTTGAGAAATCTTCTGACAGGGATTATTGGATGACTTCTGAGGAAGCCAAAAACTACGGAATGGTAGATGAGGTCTTGCAGAGATCGACAGAAAAGAAATAATTGCTGGTCATACAGCAGATAAGCGCACTGGTAAGTGCGCTTTTTTAGTTGGAATATGTTGGTATTCTTTATTGTGCGTTAGCAGGAAGCATCGGGTTGCTGATTACTGAGCATTTCCGGACTTCTATCCCTGTTACTGCCGTATTGTTGGTCGGATCTGTATCCGTCACCTGATTGGTGGAAACGTTGGAAACCATTTTAAAGCTTTTGTTCGTCCCTATTCCCTTTTTGTAATATTGTCCGGTTACGGTAATAATTCCGGAGGATTTTGCATTCAGCCCTACCACACCATTAATTTCATTTGTGGTGAAATTGGATGTAGGGAGGTTGGAATTCGTAAATCCGCTGTTGTAGGAAAGACTGGTGATCTTGAATTTAGACGTATCTACCAGGTTATTGTTTTCATCCAGGATTTTTCCGTTGAAGTCGATGCTGTTGAGGGCAGCATTGCTGTCATTCGTTACTTCTATCTTAAATGAGATCGGGCTTGTGCGCTCGTTACAGGTAAAATAACTGTCAGAACGGCTGTCTACCCTTAAGTTCCCGGGAGTGGTCAGGATGATATTCCTGATTTCCTGGAAATTGAAACCGCCACCTGTGGAAGCAGAGAAACCCAGTTTGAGATTACTTGGAATAGGATAGGTAGCTGAGCTTAAGGTGTAGTTCATTACCTGGGTGAAATCACTCTGGTTTTCTTTTCTCCATTTTACCGTTACTACATAGTCTGCCCCGGGCTTGGTAATGATTACCTGAACCCTTCTGTAAAAAATATTGTCAGCGGGCCTGGTAGCAGTAATGGTATTGTAATCAATTTCATTTCTCTGGCGTATAGCATCTACCGTACCCGTTCTGTCACCTAATGGTGTGCTGGTCAGGTAAACATTCGAGTTGTTATATGTCGCACTGGTTGGACCTCTCAGGACAAAAGCATTCGGGAGCATTCCGGAAGTAAGGGTGTTCGCAGGGGCAGAACCGTTTCTGTTTTCTCCGTTGTTGGCATAGTTTCCGTAAGCATCCAATCCTAATCCTAAGTAACCTCCGGATAATCCTGTGGTTCCTGCCGGGTTGCTGTAGGTGGCGTATCCTAAAGATCCTCCGTAGCCTCCCAATTTGAAATTGGCATCGGTTACCGAAGCGTCAAACAGATAGACACAGAATCCGTCTGCGCCGTTGTATCCGTCTGCGATGTTACGCCAGTCTTTGTATTCGAAATCAGCGATGACCCCCAGAGTAGTAGGGAAGCCCTGAGTAACATACATAAATCCTTTTTGGTTCGCCTTTGCTTCAGTAAGCCTCAGCCAGCCTGCGCCATTAGGATCTGCTCCTGTAGCCGCAGTAAGGTAAGCATTATCCCCCACGCGTATTCCGGTCATATCCCTGGTGGTAAGCGGGTTGGTAATGGTAAACTGTCCGTTAACCAAAATGCCTGCTGCAGACATGGCCGCCAAAGCAAAAAGCTTCACGGTTTTTTGATGTTGAAATTTCATACCGTTCTATTATTTTACAACAAATACAATATTCATGAAACTCGCATCAGTGGCATTGTTGCTGACGGTATAGCTCATTAGCCCGTTGGCATCAATGCTTACGTTGGTAAATACATTGGTATCGTAATAGGTAATATAGTATTCCAGGTCATTTTTGCCTAGAACCGGTATTTTTCCTGCAGCTCCCGTGCTTGAAGCCTGTGGTGCCGTAAACTGGTTGTAATACAATTGGTAAAGATCCTTCGTCTTGGCTCCCAGTGAAGTGGTGTCAAAGAGAATAGAAGGCATGTAGAAAAATTTAGGCATCGTCAGGCCTACCCATTTAGAGATTCCGTTATTATAATAATAAAATCCGGGACTGGTAACATTGGAAGTTTTAGTCGTGGAAGCCGAAGGAGCAGCTGTTACATATACCACCGCAGCATTTTGGTCTGCACCGTACAGGTTGTCTCTGGAAGCCAGTTCCGTTCCGGATAAACGCACGGTAAGTAAACCTTCAGGCTGTGAAGTAGCAGATTTATTCATGTCCAGTGTAGCCTTTGGAGCAGTGTTATTAATGCCTACCTGGGCGTAAAAAGTTGCTGTGATTGAAAAGCAGATAACCGAAATAAAATTCTTCATATGTTTTATAATTTTTTGCAAAATTAAAATTTAATATCTGAAATATAGCATAAAACCTGCATATTTTGAATGGCTTATCATAATAATGATAATAATCATATTTGGTGGTATTATGATATTTTTTGTCATATTTTTATTGAGGTATATCATTATTTTATTTTAATTGATTTTAAATGAATTATATTTTTTTATAATTGAATAAAAGAGTAAAACGTTTAAATTTAATTTGGATGATGGAATGTCAGATATTCATTTTTAATTACAACTTTTGAGAAATATTTTAATTGAAAATCAATGATAAGGGCTCCGGATTCAGTCCGTATATTTAAGAAAGACTTATTATTGCGTTTACGATAGGTTCATGTATCATGACTATTTTCGCGGTCAGGATACAGCAATATGAAAAGAATACTATTATCTGTGCTCACACTTACTGCCATAGTGGCCTGTAAAGATGATGACACTATCAATACTCAGGAAATCAACTATTCAAAACTTCCTCAGGAATTTCCTTTTTCAACCCTGGCAACCGTTAGCGGTGTCGGAGTCATCAACGGGGGTTTCGGATCTGGTGCGGCGGCGCATCCTACCAGAAAAGGAGAGTTTTATGTGATTACGGACCGTGGTCCTAATACAGACTACCTTGCCGGGAAAAAATTCCTGGTGCCGTCATTCAGTCCTACTATCATGCATTTTAAAATCAATGCGGAAGGGAATATTGAAGTGCTGAACTATATCAAGCTTAAAAATCCTTCAGGCCAGCCGATTACCGGCCTTCCGAATCCTGCAGGGATGGGAAGTACGGGAGAAGTAGCCTATGACGCCAACGGAAATGTGTTAGGAACGGATCCTTACGGAATGGACAGTGAAAGCATTGTGGCAGCAGCAGACGGGACATTCTGGGTATCTGATGAGTATGGCCCGCATATCGTCCATTACAGTGCAGACGGGGTGGAATTGGAAAGAATCAGCCCGATCGGGGTGAATACGGGAACCAGAAAACTGCCTGCCGTTTTAGCCAAAAGAAGGGCAAACAGAGGAATGGAAGGTTTGTGCATTACTCCGGACGGAAAAACGCTCGTAGGAACCATACAATCGATGATGTATGTGCCGTCTAAAAGCCTTGCGACAAACAAAACCTTAATCAGGATTGTCACTTTTGATATTGCCAGCGGCCAGACAAAACAGTTCCTGTATCAGCAGGATGGAGGGGCTTCTGATTCCGTGTGTGATATCACCGCGTTGAGCAGTACGGAATTTCTGGTTATCGAAAGAGACGGCAACTTCGGATCCCAGGGCGGGATTAAAAAAGTATACAGGATCAACCTGTCAGGAGCGTCTGATGTCAACGGAACAGACCTGAGTGCTGTCAATGGAATGCTGATCAACGGAAAAGCACTGGAACAATGCACCTGGGCTGAAATTACAGCGGCCGGACTGAAACCGGTTTCCAAAACCCTTGCCGTAGACCTGGTGTCTAAAATAGGCTATGAACACGACAAGTTTGAAGGACTGGTGTATTTAGGGAACAATAAAATTGCGGTCTTTAACGATGACGATTTCGGGATTGTAGATGACGGAAACGGGAACCCTAAAGCTAAGATACTTCCCAAGACAGGAAAAGTAGATAAAGGAACAATGTATGTAGTGGATATTCAGTAATAATTAGATTTTTTTTAAACCCGGCGGAACAAAGTTCCGCCGGGTCTTTTATGCTTTGCCTTCCTTAATTGAATGCTTCAATGATTTTTGAAAAATCCTCCAGCTTCAGTGCGGCACCGCCGATCAGTCCGCCGTCGATATCCGGTTGGGAGAAAATTTCTTTGGCATTGTCAGGCTTCACCGAACCCCCGTAAAGAATAGATACTTCATCAGCTACTTCCTGCCCGTACTTTCCGGCTATCGTGTTTCTGATGTGAGCATGGATTTCCTGTGCCTGTTCCGGGCTTGCTGTTTCGCCTGTCCCGATGGCCCATACTGGTTCGTAAGCAATCACCACGTTCTTAATGTCTTCTGCAGAAAGGGTGAACAGGGCTACCTCTGTCTGGTTTTTAACTACTTCCAGGTGCTGGCCTGCTTTTCTCTGGTCAAGTGTTTCCCCGTTGCAGTATACAGGTGTAAGACCTTTATCCAGGGCCAGCTTGATTTTGCGGTTGCAGTGTGAATCTGTTTCACCATGGTACTGCCTTCTTTCTGAATGCCCGATCAGTGATCCGGTGGCCTCAATAGATTCCAGCATTTCAGCCGAGATTTCTCCTGTGTAAGCTCCGCTCTCATGTTCGCTCATGTCCTGGGCAAAAACACCGATTTCATCCTTTTCAAAGATATCCCTGGCCATCATCAGGTATAATGAAGGTGGCGCAATCCAAACCTCGCACTGGGTAGTATGGTTATTTTTATAGCTTAGCAACTGTACCATCAACTGCTGTGCATCGATGACATTTTTGTTCATTTTCCAGTTTCCTGCTACGATCTTTTTTCTCATAGTTGATATTTAGAAATTATATTTTAGGTATTGAATGTATCAGCAAGCTGATAAACTATGTAAGTCTGATCTTGCTGATCTTTTTAATTAATTAGACGAAATATTCCACGTTTTCTTCAGCAGCGTATAATAGCTGTGTTCTTCATCGCTTACCTTATCATCTGCTTTAATCAGGGTTTTGGCAAACTGGATGAATTTTTTACGTTCCTCCTCTGTGGAATCTTCATAAAAGCATCCCGCATGAAACTCAAAATGGCTTTTCCATTCTTCCGGTTTCAGCATGGCCAATGTATCAAGTTCGTCATCCAGTTCTGTCCTGAAGGGAAATTCATCCGCCAGGTACTGCTGCACGATCATGCCTTCTTCAGGAGCGAATTCTCCGTCTACAGAAGAAAGGATCATTAATAAATGGTAACCGGCAATCGGTTTATTTGATTTCTGCATTATGATGTAGTATTATTTAAAGTTATATTTTATAGGGTCAATAGTCAATTCCTTCCGGTCAATAGTGAATTTTATGTTGTTTAAAATTCACTTGCGCAGCAAGATTGACCATTCACATTCACCCACCGCCCTTATTGCACATAATCTTTCGCAGGCTGCTTGTCCACAATTTTCCCGTTCTGCAACACCAGGACAAATGGATTGCTTCTGGCTATGGTTTTAATAGCCGTTCCGTCCATCATGGTGTTTTTAATGGTTTTAAAAGTATTGGGATCTGTGGAAACGCCATATACCAAAGCTCCTTTCTGTGCATTTGCCTTTCGCTCTACTTTACCAAGCAGTTCCGGAGAAACGTCTTTGGGATGGTAAGAGAAAACCAGGATGGCTTTAGGAGCATTGATCACTTCATCTGTGATTTCCATTCCTGTAGGATCCTCAATTTTAAACTTGACAATCTCAGATTTGTAGCCTTCCTTCACCAGGACAGATTCATTTTTCCCTTCCTCGATTTTCCAGGGTGATCCTGCATCCCAGTATTTTTTATCATTGATATAATCATCCTGGTTTACTTTCAGCACTTCACCCGTCTTCTGGTTTTTGAGGGTGTAAAAAGTCTTGTATTCAGAAGGGTTTTTATTGATTTTAATTTTTTCTTGCTTCAGGTCAGTACCTATTTTGTAATCCCTGAAATCAATGATCGGTTCATGCATGATTCCCTGTGCCATACAATAGATCATACCAAGTGAGAGCAGTCCTAAAACGATATACTTCCAGGTTGCTGATGATCTTCCGGTCACCGTGTAATTGTATTCGTCTTTTTTCCTGAATTCTTTCCGGTACAGTGCAACAAGGATGATGAGTCCTACTAACAGGACAATATCTTTGATAAAGCTCTGCCACGGGGTAAACTTAATCGCGTCACCGAAACATCCGCAGTCTGTCACGACATTATAATAGGCAGAATAAAATGTAAGGAAACCGAAAAATACACAGAGTGCAATAAGCGCTGAAAGGGTAAACCTGAGCTTCAGCTTCAGCAGCAGCATCAATCCCAGCAAAAGTTCCAGTATGACAACAATAATGGAGAACAGCAGGGCAAACTTTTCGAAAAAAGGCATATTGAAAACAGCAGGGGAGAAATATTCCTCCATTTTAAACGAAAACCCCACCAGATCCACTGCTTTTACAAAGCCTGAAAGAATGAAAATCAACGCGATGATGCAACGCAATATACCTTTGATCATATTAAATAGTTTTAGGTTGGAATTCCTGGGCTTGTTCTGAGAATTTAATCAGGCAGAAGACTGCATAGTTCAGCATGTCGAAATAATTGGCTTCCAGGCCTTCGGAAACAATTGTTTTTCCCTGGTTGTCTTCAATCTGCTTGGTCCTCAGTACTTTCTGGTAAATCAGGTCTGTGATGGATGAAATCCTCATATCTCTCCAGGCTTCCCCGTAGTCATGGTTCTTCTTTTCCATCAGGACACGGGCTTCATTGGCATACCGGTCATACAGGCTCATGATTTCCTCATTGTTTTCATTGAAATCATTGGACATCCCTTTTTCCAGCTGGATCAGCCCGACAATGGAATAATTCACGATGGCTACGAACTCATCTTCCTCGCTTTCATCAATCATCTTTTTATCGGTCATCTGCAGGGTACGGATCCGGTTGACTTTAATGTAAATCTGATCGGTTATCGAGCTGGGCCTTAATACCCTCCAGGCCGCTCCGTAATCCTGTAACTTTTTGCTGAAAAGATCCCGGCAGTCGGCAACGACCTTCTGAAACTGTACTGAAGTCTTTAACATAAATTCTCTTAATCTTTCAAAGATACAAAATAGGTTTTAGGTAGCGGGAATGGGGGATTTTAATTTTTGAATTATATAAATTTTAGATGAGAGATAATAGATAATAGACGGATAGATGATAGACATAGGAGGGGGTATTGAGAGTTTTATTCCGGTAGCTAGTACTACTCCGCAGTTAAAAATCCATACTGCATACTGCATACTGCTACTATAGCTGCTAACCTCTAATATCTGAAATCTGACGTCTGATATCTAAAATCTAAAATCCTTAACATCCCATCTATCATCTATCCCTCTATCATCTCTCATCTAAAATCTAAAATTACTTTCTATTTTTGTACTTCCAAAATCTCCGGACTTATGCGTGATCACTTTTTAAACTGCAACGGCAGGCTGATCGATTTACAGATGCCGAAAATCATGGGCATCCTGAACCTTACACCCGATTCTTTTTCAGACGGAGGGAAGTTCAATACGGTACATTCCGCTTTGCGGCATGCGGAAACACTGATCCGTGAAGGTGCTGAAATCATTGATATCGGTCCGCAGTCTACCCGTCCCGGCGCAGAATTTCTCAGCAGTGAAGAAGAGATCCGGAGGCTGGGGAACGTCATTTCCGAGATCAAAAAAGAATTTCCTGGCGTACTCGTGTCACTGGATACGTTTTATGGTGCTACGGTACGCTTTGGCTTCAACGAAGGTATTGACATCGTCAACGATATTTCGGCAGGGCAGTTTGATGAAAGCATGTGGCCGGAAGTGGCCGGTACGCGGCTTCCGTACATCGTCATGCACAGTAACCCGGAGTATTCAGCAATGCACCAGAAAATACAGTACGAAGATATTACTTTAGCGGTCAACCGCTACCTGATGGAGAAAACCAGGGCCCTGATGGAATTCGGGATCTATGATGTCATCTTAGATCCCGGATTCGGATTCGGAAAAACGGTGGACGACCAGATGAAGCTGCTGGAGGAAGCCGGTTACCTCGGGTTCGGAAGATTTCCTTTACTCATCGGGATTTCCAGGAAATCATTCATTTACAAGCCACTCGGTAAATCTCCCTCGGACATCAATGAAGAAACCCAGAAGCTGCATCTGAAAGTACTTCAGCAGGGCGCTAAAATCCTCCGGGTACATGACGTAGCCGAAGCGAAAAAAACGGTGGATGAGTTTTTGAGTAGAAGAAGTAAGATTGAAGACGATAGATGATAGATGATAGATGGATAGATAATAGATGGATGTTAAAGATTTTAGATATCAGATATCAGACGTCAGATTTCAGATATTAGAGGTTAGCAGCTATAGTAGCAGTATGTAATATGTAGTATGAATTTTTAACTGCGGAGTAGTACTTGCTACCGGATTAAATTTCTCAATAAAACCTCGACCTTATCTATCATCTATCCGTCTATTATCTCTCATCTAAAATCTATAATCAAATCTAATCTCTGATTTACCTCTTCTAATTAAACTTCGCCATCTTATCTGCAAATTCCCGGGAGAATTCTTTCCGGTCTTCTTCCAGCTTTTCGGTGGTGGCGGGGAGGATATAGTTGAAGAGGATCGTGTCTTCATGGTCCAGGAAAATAAGTTCCTTCTCATTGCCGTCGATCATCTGGGCGAAAATTTCCCACATGGAAGTATCTTTTAGTTTAAGCAATTCAAAAAACTGTTCGGCTTGTACGGTGATATTCTGCATATTGTTGATTTCTTTTCTGTGTTAAAATTCCAGCAGTTTGAGCTTGAACTGTATGGCGAAATTCTGCTTGAAGTTCCGGGTGGTATAATAGCCGACCCGGTAAAACAATCCCAGATTGAAGTAGCTCGAAAGGAAATTGTTCCATTCAAGTCCGACCTCCTGGTATAAGCGGTTCAGCTGCCTGAAACGGAACTGGTGGTATTCCGGATGCTTCATGTATCCGATAGTTCCCCTGAGCACAAAATCGAAGCTTGAGATATTCTGCCCGAAACTTTTGAAATACCATGGCAGCTTATGCGTAAAATAATACGCCACAAAACGGTCGTTATAATATTTACCCCCTTCCAGGGTAGCAAAACCCAGGTAGGACGTAAGGTTGAAGTTGATATCTCGGCTTGGGGAAGCCAGCCCGTTCATCGTGAAGTTTTTCCAGATCGGGGCATCACCCAAGACCAGTCCGCCATAAAGCCTGAAGCCTGTAGTGCCCAGAACGGTTTTAAAATTATGAACGAAAAGGGCATCAAAGCGGGTGTAATTGAAATCACCGCCCAGCAGATGGTAGCTCTGTTCGTAATTGAAGTACAGTTCAGGATACTTCTGGTCAATCAGCGATTTCCCCTGTGGCGTCATGATGTTGGTGGAATTCGGTGAAAACTTCAGGGTAAGCAGCGTATTGAAATTGTCAAAGGAAGATCCCCTGTTCCGGAACTGGTAGTTAAACATAGCCTCCTCATCATTCCGCCTGGCTGCAAAAGCCAGGGTAAGTCCATTGGTAACATCATTCAGGTAGGATATGGAGGCCCCTTTATACCGGAAATATTTATCATTATTCAGATTGTTTCCGTAGTTCATGGTCCGCATTTTAAAGCTCCAGAGCCTCCTGCTGAATTCTCCGGAAGCCGTCACATCATCATAATATTCAACCCGGAAGAACGCATTTTTTTCCAGGGTAGTTTTCATATCGAGCCCTATGCCGTATTTCCAGCGGTCATCCTTAAACCCATAGGCGAAATAGTAATCAGGTGAAAAGTAAGGATTGAAGATTTCGTTCACTTTCGCTTTCAATCCTACCCTGAATCCTTCATACAAATTATAATTTACGATCTCATCCACGGCGAAATCCATCACGCCTACACGTACCTGTCCGTTCAGGAGTGCCGTGAGTACCCTGGCTTTGCTGTCTATATTGTAAATCCTGCCGATGCTGTCGATCGTGGCATAGGTATTCCTTTCGCGTACACTCAGTGGATCAGTACGGTACAGGTTCAGGGATTTCCCGTCTGCATTTTTTACCGAAAACGTATATCCTTTGAAAGCCTCCCGGTTGGTTTCAATAGGAGACTGGTAATCAAAATACCGGGAGCTCAGGAAAGCGTAGGTCCCAAAGCTTCTTTTTTCATTTTTAGATGCTTTTCCGTCCGTGTTTTTTCCCTCCTGCATCTGCATCCTGCTCATTTTCAGCTTCACGGTTTCGTGGGCGAGGAACCATTTATTATTGAAATACGTCCATTCGCTGGTAATGATGCCGTCACTTTTATTTTTGCTGAAATTTTCTATTTTCTTGATGCCGTACGTCTCCGTATCGATATAAATGGCCCCATTGTACCTGGTCTTTCGGTCCGGTTTTTTGTAATTGACCTCACGGAAACGGATCACGAAATTTTTCCTTCCGTCCATGGTTATGGTATCTGTTAAAAAGAACCGGTAAAGCCCTCTGTTTTCCTGCTTCAGCTGGGTAGGGAGGTTGTCCCGGTTGCTCTGCTGCAGGGCAATCATTTCATAAATAGGCTGCTTGAGACCGGAAATCCTGTTGTCCAGGATGTTGATCTTTTCGCCGTATTTTTTTGAGTAGAGGAATTCCTGCGCCCGTTCCCAAAGAAAGAGTTTGCTCTTGGAAAAGATGTTTCTTGCGGAGATATTGTTTAGGGAATCTTTTTTCCTTTTGCGTTTTATAAAATCATGATCGCGGAAGATTTCATTGAACTGCACGAGGCTGTCCTCATCAATATCCATGGATACCTTTTCGTAGGACTTATAGGAGTAGGAATCCAGGCTTTTGGGAGCGTTTTCCCTGAACATCCGTTCTACCATTTTAAGGATTTCCAGCGCCCGGGGGTCACTTTTATCCTTGATAATCACCGCTTCGATATCGGTTGTCTTTGCGGAACCTTTTTTCAGCGCAACCTGAATCGATTTTTCAACGCTCACGCTTTCACTTTGGTACCGGTCTGCCTGTACTTCAATACGGCTGCATGCCGTTTTAAACTCCAGGCTGCCGTCATCGTCCGTATAACCAAGGACAGTATTGTTACAGGATATTGCTGCATGAGAGACGGAAGCTTTCGTTACATCATCAATAACCCTGATTCTTGATTGTGAGTAACCCAGAATAAAGGCCATGAAAAATATAATAAATAAGATCCTTTTCATAAATGCGGATCAAAATTAAGCATATTTCTGATTCCGAAAAAGTTTTCCACCGGAGAATCATCGGCAGTAAAAATAAAATCCCGGAAAATCCGGGATCTATATTCAGTGGTCATTCAATGCATTAAGGAAATCAATGATGGCTGAAGTCTCTTTGTCAGAAAGATTCAGCGGCGTATCTGAAAGCGTCTGGTTATCGGCTTTCAACCCGAATCCTTTCCCTCCGCCTTTATTATAAAATTCCATTACCTCTTTTAACGTTCGATAACCGCCGTTGTGCATATACGGGCCTGTTTTTCCGATGTTCCTGAGCGTAGGGGTTTTGAACGAATGCTGAAGAAATGCTACTGTTCCATGGAATTTCCCTCTTCCCGGATCCTGATCCAGGACCTTATTGGAAGCATTTTCAGCCACGCCCAGTACTTCCTGCTCGGTTTTGGTATAGTTCGGCGGAACCGTACCGTTGAAGAGCGGCAGGAAATGGCAGATGGCACACTGCGCTTTCCCCATAAACAGGTTAAATCCTTTTTTCTGACTTTCCGTCATTGCCTTTTTATCTCCGCGCATGTACCGGTCGAAATCAGAATTAAAAGCAGCCAATGACCGGATGTAGCTTGCCAGCACATTCTGGAGCTGCCAGATCTCGGCATTTTTTCCTTTATAAATCTTCCGGAAGGCAGTACGGTATTCCGGGTCGCTGTTGATTTTGGCAATAATCCTGCTGAGGTCACCGTGCATCTCCTCTTTATTGGTAATCACATCCGAACTCTGCCCTTCAAGGTCATCTTTCCGCATGTCCCAGAACTGTCCGTGCTGAAAAGCCGAATAGCTCAGGGAAGGTGTATTCCTTTTCAGTGGTGAATCGGTGAGTGACATGGATTTTTCCATGCCATCCGTAAAGGCTTTTTCAGCGACATGGCAGGTAGCACAGCTTCGTGTATTGTTATCGGACAGGATCTTATCGTTGAAGAGCTGTTTGCCTAATTGTACTTTTTCAGGTGACATTTCAAACTGTTTCCCGGGAACAAAGGCATTCGGGTTGAAAGCATTTTTGGAGTAAAATGTGCGGACGTTTTTATTCAGTGCCGAGGTTACTTCTATGGCCGGGATCTCTTCCTGCTTCTGGAAATCGATCATCAGCGAAGTAATGGTGTTCAGGTGCTCCGGAATAAAACGGATGTAATCAAACGTGTTTTTGTCCTGATTTTGGCTCAGGTAAGCCTTGGCAGCCTCGATCTCCTTGCTGATCTGTTTAAGCGATTTTTCCTTCGACCGTTCTGTGGAAATCAGCTGCAGTGTTTTCTTAACAGCATGCAATGCATAGGGCATTTCCTTTAAAAAAGTTCCGGATACCGGAGTGTCAAATCCTGCAATCCCCAGGCTGGAGATCCGGAATGCTTCCTGCCTCAGCGCATCGAAAACCTGGTCTTTGGAAATGGTGATAGCCTGGAAGTTGACTTTGATTGCGTTGCTTTTGTTGGTGAGGTTTTTCAGCATCCGGATCACCTCATTTTTATTGGCCGGATCATAAGGGTACAGCAGCTCTTCCAGCACCTGGAGCCCTTCGGGTTCTATTTCCACATGCTCCTGCATCTCGATCTCAGGTAAAGCCGGGCCGTTGATGAAACGGGCTGTCTGGGGAAGGAAATATTCCACAGCCCATTCCATTTTCTTATAGGTGGTTCTCAGTGTTTCAAATTGTTTCTGAAGATCAGCATGTTCCGGATTTCCGGATACGGTTGTGATAAGTGCATTGGTCTGCTTCAGAAAGTCTGTATTGGTCCTGAAAATGTCTTTTTTTACTTCAGCAAGGTCGTCATGAACCGGCTGCTGGTTCTGGGTGCACTGTAATGCCCCGAATACGGCAAAAGTGATGAAAAGAAAAACAGATAACGGGTATTTTAAAAGGATTTTCATATGTATGAAAAAGTATCAATAGAATTTCTCCTACTGATACTCTGTATTAATGAATGATACAATTATTTCTGAACGTTTCTGATGATCAGGATCTGTCCGCCTTCCTTATTGGTGTTTACTCCGGCACCGTCTGCATTGGCGAACGCATCTTTCTGCCATGTGTGCGAGTGGATGTTCACGGCAAAGGTGTTAGGAACCCCGATGATGTCTGAGATATCAACCATGGCTCCGTATTCCCATGATCCAAGCTTGGTAAGCTGGCCGGATTGGTTGTAAGAAGCCTGCCATGCCGCATCGTTCCTGTTATGCTTCATATTCAGCCATGGCTTGTACTGTTTCGTTTTGATGTCCAGCTGCCAAATGTATGAGTCGTGGGTAGCGGCAGGGTAGTAAGAATCCCCGTCTTCCTGGATGTATACATAATTTTCCGTTACACAAAGGTTATCCGGGTTGATCAGGTTGCTTCCCGGGCTGGAATCTCCTTCAGCGACCAGTTCAAGCTTTCCGGTCAGCATATTGCTTTCATTCAGGACCAGTTTATATACTCTTCCCCACATGGTAAGTCCGGCTTTAGGGTTCACTCCGTCCGAAGACTCCCCGGTAGCGGTGAAGTAGATTTCTCTTCCTTTTCCGGCTCCTTTTCTGTAATCCACGTCCTCTACTCTTGAGAAACGGATCGCATTGTTATCGATGTTCTTCTGGTTGATCTGGGCACCGGTCAGGGATTTGGCATTTTGGATCTCTACGAATTCCACATCATACTGGTTCCCTTTGGTCATATTGGTCTCCGTATAATTGCTGTTGGTTCTTTTCAGTGCATACAGTTTTCCGTTGTTCAGGTCACCCTGGGTATCGGAAACATACATGATCAATTGCCCGGCAGACTGGTGCGAAGAGCTGAAAGACTGGTCTTCACCAATCAGGATATAGGTCTTACCGTTGGAAACGTCTTTAGGAAGCGGAACGGCATTTTCCATCGATGCTTTTCCTAAAGCAGGCTTTACCCTTGACTGATCTGCAGCCTGGGACGCCGGCGACAGCGGGTTTATAGCATGCACCATACTTTCTTCACCGGATTCTCCTGCCGTAAGGAATGCGCTGAAGCCATGTTCAGCTACGGTAGCCAGTGTTGCAGAACATAATCTGGTCATTCCCCCGATTCCGTTCAGGATGTATTCCCCTTTTACCGGTCTGAAACTTTTATCAAGGTATACTCTGGATACCGATTTGGTAATTTCATGATTGGTAATCATCAGGTATCCGTCTGAACTCGGGTCCTTCATGATTCCCATTCCGTCCGGCTGGCCTGCGAAGACGAAGTTCGGGCTTCCGGCAAGGACATCGGAGCTGGAAATCAGCGTTGTAATGGTAAGGTTTTCAAAGCCGCTCATGGCATAGGCAAATGCGGGCTCTTTAGAAAAGTTTTCAATTTTGATGTTCGGGTTTACGGGGTTTTCATTACTGTCTGTCGTATCATCATTACAGTTCTGAAAGATGGTCGCCGCCAGGAATAAGGCACCGATAGTTTTGTAAATTTTCATAATCACTTTTATTTCGATGATGCAAAACTAAAGGTCTATTGTTAACTGTATTTTAAAAACGGGAAGAGTTACATGAACTTTACTTTATTAAAGAATAACCAGTGTTAAGGAAAAGTCAATAATTAGAACCGATCAAAATAGAAGATTGCTGCACCGGAAAATTGTTTGGAAAATACCGGTCTTTCTGAATTCCAGACCATAAAAAACTGCCCCGGTAGAGGCAGTTGATATTGTTTAACGGTCGAAAGCGTTGAATTTTATTTTTATCCCGAAATTGTCGCTGAATTCCGAGGTCCGGTAATAGCCAAGCCGGTAGGAGAACCCAATCCCGAAATTGCTTCCTAAAAACCGGTTCCAGATCAGCCCTGCTTCCTGGTAATAATGATCCAGGACCATAAACTCGAATTTCTGGTGATCGCTGCTGTTCCTGAAATTCCCTATGGCAGACTGGTATTCTACATCAATGCTGGAATACCGTGTGCCCAGAGTCTTAAATTTGAAGGGAAGCGACTGTGAAAGGCGGATCGCCGCAAATGTATCGGTGTAGAACGTTCCTGCCGGCATGGTCGTGAATCCCAGGTTGGTAGGGCTGCCGATATTGGAATACCAATGGTTGTTATTGCGGTCCGTCTGTCCTGCAATTTCAAAGTTTTTCCAGATCGGTGCCGTGCCGGAAGAGAGCCCCCCGAAAAGCTTGATATTGGTTAATCCCGCCGGAGTGCGGAACTGGTGGATCAGCAGGGCATCCAGACGGCTGTAATTCAGGTCGCCGCCAAAGGTTTTCATCCCTTTTTCAAAATTCACATACACCTGCGGATAGCCTTTCTCGAAAGTGAATTTTCCGCTCGGGGTCATGATGTTTTTGTCATTCGGGGCAAACTTCAGGGAAAGGGTAGTGCTGAAATTATCGAAACGATTACCCATGTCTTTATACTCATAATCAAAAAGGGCCTGCTGTTTCTCTTTGTTTACGGCAATCTTCATGCTCAGGGAATTGGAAAGGTCATATAAAAACGAAGCTCCCCATTTCTGATTTTTATAAAATGCTCCGTTATGGATGTCAATATTGATATCCGACAGCTTCATCGGGAGATCCCACATCGCATTGCTGAACCTTCCTGCGGCAAATACATCATCTACATAATCAATCCTGAATACGGATGTCCTTTTATCTGACAGCTTTACATCGAGTCCTAATCCGTATTTGAATCGGCTGTCTTTAAAGCCATAACCGAAATATGCATCCGGAGACCAGGTCTTGCTGAACTTTTCATTGAGTTTTACGCCTGCTCCCAGACGCAGTCCCTGAACCTGGTCGTAGCTGTAAAATTTGGTGATGTCAAAATCGATCATTTTGTACCGTATATTTCCCCGCAGCAGCTGGGTGAGGAAGCTCAGTTTCTTTTCAAACTGGTGCTTTTCCACAAACTGGTCTATTTTAGTGTAGGTAGCACTTTCACGTTCCGTAAGGCTGTCCGTCCTGTACTGATTCAGCTGGCTTCCGTCCGAACTTTTCACTTCAAGGGAATACCCTTTGAAATCCGATGGTTTTACCTCCTCGTTCAGCTGGAAACCGAAGAACCGGTTCTTTACATACAGGTAATTTCCGAATGACTTCTTATTGAATTTTGGCTTTTCGCCTGCTTTGGTACTGTCCTTTTTGGAGGTTTCATAGGTCTGGTCGCCCATTTTTACCTTGATGTCCTCATAATCCAGGAACCATTTATTGTCTATAGACTTCCATACGGAGACAATATTGCCTTCATTGAGTTTCTTACTGGTACTTTCAAACTTTTTCAGGGCAAAGCTTGAGGCATCCACATATATTTTACCGTTGAATTTCCTCGGGTTCTGTTTTTTCTTGTTGGTGATTTCCTTGAATTTGATCACATAGGTTTTCCTGCCCTCCAGTTGTATGGTATCCGAGAGGTAGAAATTGAAAAGGTCCCGGTTTTCAGGCCTCAGCTGGCGGGGTATCCGCTCGAGATTGGAAATGTTGATGGCCAGTGCCTCGTAAATGGGATTCTTGAAGCCTGACATCCGGTTGTCTATGATATTGGTCTTTTCACCGAATTTTCTGGAGTATTTGTATTCCGTTGCTTTTTCCCACAGGAACATCTGGCTGGCCGCAGCGGCATTAATGAAGTCTTCCGCAAGCAGGGAATCCTTTTTTTCTTTGTCTTTCTGTTTGAATTTCCTGTCTTCGGCCCTGGAAAGCGAGTCTTTGCGGGTCGCAATAAAATCCTTGAAGGTATCCACAGAATCTTTATCTACATCAATAGACAGTTTGCTGTAAGCTTTAAATGTATAGGACTCCAGGGATTTAGGTGAATTTTCTTTAGCTCTTTTATTCAGTTCATCCAGGATTCTCAATGCTCTTGGATCGCTTTTGTCATTAATGATCACCCGTTCGATATTATCCCTTTTTTCGGATAGGGGAACCAAAGCGATCTCGACTGTTTTCTTGACGTCTGCTGTCGCATCTTCAAAATTGCTGGTCAGGATCTCTACTTTCCTGCATTTTGTTTTAACGGATAAAAAACCCTGCTCATTGGTTTTCCCGAGCAGCTGATCATCACAGTATACCGCTGCATTGGCCACCGGCTGCCTACTGGCCCTGTTGAGCACCCGGAATTGGGTCTGGCTGAATACCGCCGCACTGAACAACATGAATAATGAGCATAAAAGTTTTATCATTAAGTTTTTATTAATAAGACAAAACTATCAATAAGATAGTTACAAAACCCTACCTAAAAGTATAATATTTTGTTAAAATGAAAATCAGCTGTACCGGTAAGATACAGCTGATATATAAATAATCGGTGCTTTAAATGTTAATGGCACCAGGCTTTTACTATTCTTTAAGGCAGATTAAATGCCCAATGCTTTTTGATAGGCATTTTCCAGGCCGTCAAGGTTTTTACCGCCGGCTGTCGCAAAACCCGGATTTCCGCCGCCGCCGCCCTGGATTTCCCTGGCCAGGTCTTTCACGATGGCTCCTGCCTGATAGCTTGAAGCCAGGTCATCCGAAACTCCCACTGTAATCATCGGTTTCCCATCTGCATCAGAAAGGATCACCGTAACAGAAGAAGGGATTTCTTTTTTCAGCTGGAATACGATGTCCTTTACTGAACCGGCATCCAGGGACGTCTTTTTAACCAGAAGCTGCTTATCGCCTTTTTGTTCGTAAGCGTTTTTCCAGTCTCCGATTTCTCCCTTGGCTTTTTCCTTTTTCAGGGCATCCACTTCAGATTTCAATGCCGTATTTTCTTCAATCAGCTTCTCAATCGATCGTACAATATCTTTAGATTTCAGCAGCTGGGACAGTTCAGTCACCTGTTTTTCAAGGTTTTTGAAATACTCTTCCGCTTTATCCCCGGAAATAGCCTCAATCCTCCTGATTCCCGCAGCTGCAGAACTTTCCGAAACAATTTTGAAATGGCCGATTTCACTGGTGTTTTTCACATGGGTTCCCCCGCAAAGCTCCTTCGAGCTCCCGAACTGGATCATCCTCACGCTGTCGCCGTATTTCTCGCCGAACAAAGCCATAGCCCCTTTCTCCATGGCTTCCTTGATCGGAATGTTCCTGAATTCCTGGAGTGCAATACTTTCTTTAATCCGGGCATTCACTTTATTCTCAACCGAAGCCAGTTCTTCCTCCGTCATTTTATTGAAATGCGAAAAGTCGAAACGAAGGTAGTCCGGACCTACAAAAGACCCTTTCTGCTCTACATGGGTGCCTAAAATCTCTCTTAGCGCTTCATGCAGCAGGTGGGTAACGGAGTGGTTGGCCTGGGAATTCTTCCTGTCAGTGGTATTCACTTTAGCGTAAAAAACAGCACCCGCATCTTTCGGAAGCCCGTTGATCAGGGAAATGATCAGTCCGTTTTCCTTTTTTGTTTCCAGTACTTCAAAGCTTTCTACAGCATTTTCCAGAACTCCTTTATCGCCTATCTGGCCTCCACCTTCCGGATAAAAAGGAGATTCGCTTAATACCACTTGGTAGAATTCACCGTCTTTGTTTTCTACCTTCCTGTATCGGGTGATATAGGTTTCAGATTCAAACTGGTCATAGCCTACAAAGTTTTCAGGTTTTTCTTCCAGCGTTACCCAGTCGTATACCTTTTGTGCAGAATCTGCTTTTGAGCGCTGCTTCTGTTCATTCAGGGCCACTTTGAAGGCTTCTTCGTCAATGGTCAGCCCTTTCTCCTCTGCAATAATTCTTGTTAAATCATCCGGGAAGCCATAGGTGTCATATAATTCAAAGACTTCTTCAGTCGGTAAAACTTGAGTATTATTTGCGATCGTTTGCTGAATCAGCTTTTCTACCCGGATCAGTCCGTTTTCTATGGTTCTCAGGAAAGATTCTTCTTCACTTTTAATCACCTCAGACACGAGCTTGCCCTGTTTTTCAAGTTCAGGAAAGAATTGGCCCATCTGTTCCTGAAGAACAGCTACCAGCTGGTACAGGAAAGGTTCCTTCATGCCGAGGAAACGGTATGAATAGGAAATACCCCTTCTTAAAATCCTTCTGATCACATATCCTGCACCTCCGTTAGAAGGCAGCTGACCGTCGGCAATAGCAAAAGAAACCGCTCTGATGTGGTCTACCACTACACGGATGGCAATATCCTTCT
This sequence comes from Chryseobacterium camelliae, assembly GCF_002770595.1. Lineage (NCBI taxonomy): Bacteria > Pseudomonadati > Bacteroidota > Flavobacteriia > Flavobacteriales > Weeksellaceae > Chryseobacterium > Chryseobacterium camelliae. Next base: position 3,960,066 of record NZ_CP022986.1, read on the forward strand.
CATCCTCCAGTATCCCGGTATATTTTTTCCCGGAAAGAGCTTCCACCCTGGCAATCAGTGGGGTGAAAACATCCGTATCATAATTGGAAGACTTACCCTGAAGCGCCATACAGAGACGTTCAAAGCCCATTCCCGTATCCACATGCTGGGCCGGAAGTTTTTCCAGCGTCCTGTCCGCTTTTCTGTTGAATTCCATGAATACCAGGTTCCATACTTCCACCACCTGAGGATGGTCGTTGTTCACCAGTTCCAGTCCGGAAACCTGAGCTTTTTCCTCAGGGGTCCTTAGATCCACATGGATTTCGGAACACGGTCCGCAAGGCCCGCTTTCTCCCATTTCCCAGAAGTTGTCTTTCTTGTTTCCGTTAATGATCCGGTCTTCGGAAATATGGGATTTCCAGAAATCATAGGCATCCTGGTCCCTGTCCAGATTTTCGGAAGCGTCGCCTTCAAAAATGGTCACATACAGGTTTTCTTTAGGAATTCCATAGACTTCCGTCAGCAGTTCCCAGGCAAAAGCAATAGCATCTTTTTTAAAATAATCCCCAAAAGACCAGTTCCCCAACATTTCAAACATGGTGTGGTGGTATGTATCGCGGCCTACATCGTCCAGGTCATTGTGCTTTCCGGATACCCTGAGGCACTTCTGAGTGTCTGCAATACGGGGTGCCGTAGGCGTTTTGTAGCCCAGGAAAAAATCTTTGAACTGCGTCATTCCCGAATTGGAGAACATCAGGGTAGGGTCGTCTTTCAGTACAATTGGTGCTGAAGGGACGATCAGGTGTCCTTTGCTTTTGAAATAGTCTAAAAATTTCTGACGGATCTCTTGTGATGTCATAAGTTTATATTGCTTTGCTTTTGAGCGTTTTTCGATAGAATGCAAATTTAAGATTTTTTATGGAAACCCGTACATAAATACGGGAAACCATAATCTCAGGTAAGGCATATCATTTGAAGCTGTTTCCCGCTTTCTGCACCCGCTGTTTTTCTGGTTTGGGGCGGCGGCTTTGCCGCCGCCCCAAACCAGAAAAATGAGCTCAAACAGAGGCTTCAATCGGGCTAGGTGAAAGGAGCAGTTGAAAATCAGGAGATCAAAAGCATGATCGCGCTACAATACCGTCAGCCAAATTATAAAACAGGTGAACAGAAAACCGCTGAAACTTGTTTTTCGTATATGAATACAGATGTGCGGATGTTCCGGAGCTATGATTCTGATAGACAGGATCAGTGAAAACAGAAATAACTTTGTCGGAAATTTGCCATCTAACAAACGTGAGTCAGTGACCAAAAAATTAAAATGAATAAGAAAATAAAGATGAAAAGCGTATTGATTTTTCTCGGAATATTCCTGGGAATTGCGGTATTTGCCACCAGCTGCGGAGATTCTAAAAAGAAACCTGCTGTTAAAAAAGAAAATGAGACCATTATGGACAATAGAAATGTAAAAGAAGTGTATTTTGCGGGCGGATGTTTCTGGGGAACGGAACATTTTTTCCAGCAGGTAAGAGGGGTAGTGGGAACGGAAGTAGGGTATGCCAACGGAAATAAGGAAAACCCGACTTATGAAGAAGTAGTAAGCCATACCACAGGATTTGCTGAAACCGTGAAAGTGAAATACGACCCGGAGCAGGTAGACCTTAAACTTCTGATTGACCTGTATTTTAAAACCATTGATCCCACCAGCCTGAATAAGCAGGGTAATGACAGGGGAGACCAGTACAGAACGGGAATTTATTCAACAGATAAAGAAACGGAAGCTGTGGTAAAAGCTGAAGTAGCGAAGCTGGCCAGGAATTACAGCAAACCGGTACTGGTAGAAGCCATTCCGCTGAAAAATTTCTACAGGGCAGAAGACTACCATCAGGATTACCTGGATAAAAATCCGGGCGGATACTGCCACATTGAGCCGGGATTGTTTGAAATGGCGAGAAATGCCAACCCGCCTAAAAAAACAACAAAATACCAGAAGCAGGATAAAAAAGTGCTGAAGGAGAAACTGACTGCCGAAGAGTACAACGTTACTCAGGAAAACGGTACAGAAAGAGCATTTCAGAATAAATACTGGGATGAAAAACGAGATGGTATTTATGTGGACATTACAACAGGAGAGCCGCTATTCGTCTCTACGGATAAATTTGAATCAGGCTGCGGATGGCCGAGTTTCTCAAAACCGATTACCAAAAAACTGGTCGAAGAAAAGCTGGACAGATCCCATGGAATGACAAGGGTTGAGGTAAGAAGCAAAACCGGGGATGCGCATCTGGGCCACGTATTCAACGACGGACCTACGGATAAAGGCGGATTGAGATACTGCATTAACAGTGCATCGCTGAAATTCATCCCGAAAGAAGAGATGGAAAAACAGGGATACGGAGATTATATAACATTACTGGATAAGAAGTAAAGTGAAGAGGGGGCTGCCGAAAGGCGGCCTTTTTTATTTCTGCCGGAGCAGGAAACGAAAAAAGAATATAATTCCCTTCTTTAGTCACATTGGATATGAATTCATTAAATCTATTAGAAATGCTTGGCGTACCTTTTTCCCAAGTTATAATAGTATCATTATATAGCAAAGATTCGGATTCTTTTTCTCCTTCTGAAGTATTTTTATAAATTACCGGAACCAGAAAATTACCTGTTTTTTCGATATCAAGAGCATAATTTTCATGTTTTGCAATTGCCATATCGTTAATCAGCGAAGCAAAATCTCCGTAAGTGTTAGTACTGTCTAAAATAAAAGCTATGGCAGTATTCTTCTTATTCCTTTTCTGAAGTTTTTTAAGTTCGGAAACATAGTAACCTGAATTCTTTTTTCCTTCACCAGGACTCACTGGAATTTGTTTAAAATCGCATGTTCTTAAAGGTTCCAGTAACATAGCCGGATCAGATCCTTTTTTAAGTTTGGGCGGAATGCCAAAATCCATGACTACAATTTTGGGTTCATTCATTTTTTTGTTTCCATAATACCAGAACAGTAATGGAATAAGCAAAGCACTGATTAAACCGGGTACATAATATATTCTTCTCATATTAGCTTTCTTTTCAATTGGATGTTCTCCTGAATGCTGAGCATTGAAATATTCAGAAAAAATAAAAACCCAAACAGGACGTAATATGCCTGTTGAGGAAGATATTGGATAAATGATTCAGGCCTGAAAATATGTAAAACAGGTTTTTCCGGCGTGAATTCACCGCCTACTACACAGCCACCATATCTTTCAGACCTGTGAGGATCTTTGTATTCATGGACAGCAAAAAAATGATTCGTTTTTTCAACGTCCACTCCATAGGTATCCTGCTTCGCTAACTTCATGGCATCAATTAAAGCAATGAAATCCTGATACGTATTGTCGTCATTAATCACAAATTCAATCCCCGTTTCTTTTTCATTCCTGGCCTGGAGTTTTTTTAATTCTGAAACATAATACGGCTGGTTTTGTAAAGCGGTGTTCGGTTTTACTGTGATTTTCTTATACTTCCATTTGCGGTACGGCTCAAAAGTATTGAGCTGATTTTCCATTCCCTTTTTAACTTTTGCCGGAAGCCCAAGATCAATCACACTATATTGCGGATGAACCCTTTGGTTTCCATAATACCAGAACAACAGCGGAATAAGCAAAGCACTGATCAGCCCGGGTACATAATAGATCTTTTTCATCGTCTTCATTTTTGATAAAGGTAACAAAAAATTTCATCCGCCAATGATGTACAGGCTTTTGAATATCATTTGAAACCAGACCATTAAAAAAAGTGGCCCGATCCGGGCCACTTCCTGTATCTTGATAAAGGTATTGGTATAATTACCAGTCTCTTTTTTTCAGAATCCAGTACGAAGCAAAAATAAAGATGGCACACCATACCAGGCAGGCAATAAGGCTCTCAACAGGGTAGTGGAATTCATATTTCATACCCAGCAGTTTAGCAGCATTCAGCCTTACCATCGGATTCGGGATCAGGCTGGACATACTTTCCAGAGGGAAAAGTTTGGAAATGAAAAAATCATTCTGTAACACATGGTTTCTCTGTACTTCATTAAGACCGCGTATTTTCTGGAATTTTTCTATGGCTAACAGAATAGCTTCTGCAATCCATAATACAAAAAAAGCAAGGAAAACAAATACTGATTTTCTTAACAGAACCGAAAGGAACATCAGGAAACAGAAAAAAGTAAAGAGCTTCACAAAATAGTTTCCGATAAAAAACATCTCTGCAAAGACCTTATCGGATTCTGTGGTATTGGAATACTGATATCCTAAAAACAGCGTAATACCAAAGACGATCAGTGTAGAAATAATGGTAAAAACAGCAATGGTCAGCAGCTTTGACGTAATAAATTCCTCCCTGCTCAATCCGTCGATGGTGTTCTGCTTGAACATCCTGTTACTGAATTCCTGGCAGATGGAAAACACGATGATGAGGCCGAGGAAGATTTTCAGCAAAGCCACAATCCAGGTGGTGAAGTTCCAGATCTCAGGGAAATTGTAGATTCCCTGCTCCTTAAGATTCACTTTCCCTCCGAAAAGATCGAAATCTACCAGTCCGATGAACAGAAATACGATCAGTATCGCAAAGTACAGGATGCTGAAAACCTTAAAAGGTTTATAAGCCAGGTTTTTATAGTATTCGAGTTTTAATAGTTTAAGCATGGTTCGTGTTTTTTACAAGTTCAAGGAATTGGGTTTCAAGAGACAGTTTCTTTTTCGTGAGATGAGAAAGGAAAATTCCTTTTTCCGCCAGTTTCTGATTCAGCGCTGATGCCGAAACCGACGCGTCTTCCCGGATCTGGGCCTTGATCAGTTCGCCTTCCATACTGACGGATGAGAACCACTTCAGTTCTTCCAGCGTGCTCAGCAGAAGGCTATTGTTATCTGCTTTAAGCTCAAAATATCCTGTATTGCTGGTGATTTCATCCACCCTGCCGGAATAGATTGAATTTCCTTCTTTCAGCACGATGACATGGCTGCATATTTTCTCGATCTCATCCAGCAGGTGGCTTGCAATGATGATCGTAATGCCCTGCTTGGCTATGCTGGTGATGATGTCCCGGATCTGGATGATGCCCTCCGGGTCGAGCCCGTTCGTCGGCTCATCAAGGATCAGCACTTCAGGATTGTTCAGTAAAGCAGAAGCGATGGCCAGACGCTGCTTCATCCCGAGGGAATAGGTTTTGAACACATCTTTTTTCCTTTCTAAAAGTCCTACCGTTTTCAGCACCTCATCGATCCTTCCGTAGGGCGTCCCTTTGATTTCTGCAACGATTTTCAGGTTCTTTTCCGCACTCAGGTACGGATAGAAATTGGGTTGTTCTATAATAGCCCCGATTCTTTTCAGTGTTTCAGGATCTGTACCTTTTTTTCCGAACCAGTACCAGTCGCCGCTGGTAGGATTGATGGTGGAAAGGAGCATTCCGAAGGTCGTGGATTTCCCGCTGCCGTTCGGGCCCAAAAGTCCGTACACATTTCCTTTTTCTACATCAAAAGAAATGTTGTTTACGACAACTCTCTTGAATTTTTTGGTCAGGTTCTTGACCGATAAAATTTTTTCCATGTAATTCGTTTTACATTATACTAGTCTCAACAGGCCGTGAATTGTTACAAAGTCTGTAAACAAACCTCCGGAAAGGTAATAATAATTGCCGTAACAGTATTTAATTTTATCAATTTTTAATGTGCATTGAAACTGGCTCTATTGTATGTTCATAAAGCCTTAAAAGAATGCGTACCCGGAATTGTATGGAAATCTGTATATTTAGGTTGCAAAGCATCTTCGCCGGCTGTATCATGCAATTGGCTTAAATTTCGATGCATTGAATACAGAATGTAATTAGACTGACTTATGAAATTGATTGAACTTGCCCAGGAGCTTGACGTATCAGCAGAAGCCATCAAACAGTTTATCCAGGATTTTGATCTGGAACTGGCCAACTGCATCAGCACCAACTTTGAAGTGAAAGAGGATTTTGAAAAATTTGCCCGTGAACATATTGATTTTCTGAGGCGGTACGAAAAAGACCTTGATAAAGCCAAAACCCCCGAACAGATTGCTGAGAAAATCAACCAGCCGCAGGAAAAAGTGGAGGAAGCCATGAAAGAGATCAATCCGAATATTTTTGATAACGGCTTTTTCAAATCATCGGTTTCAAGCTATGGGATCGACAATAAGCTGGGTGGAAATTACCAGTTTGTGTACAATTATTTCGGAAATACCACAAGCCTGCAGAAAAGGGATTTCATCGGATACAGGGATCTGTTCTTTTATATTTCAGCGGTACTCGAACCGTTCCTGAATCCACAGCAGATCAAAGACTGGGGCATCCATAAGCCGGCAGGAATTGTTCTGTACGGACCTCCGGGAAGCGGAAAGATTTTCTGGGCGAAAAAAATTGCCGAGATCATCGGTTATCAATTCAAAGAAGTAAAAAAACATTACCTGGGGACATCTTTTGTCGACGGAAGCAAAACGCATTTCAATGATTTCCTGGTTACAGCAATGAAACAGGATAAGGTATTGCTCTTCCTGGATGATTTTGACACCATCATGATGGCCAGAAAACCAGAAAATAATGTGGCGGCCTGCAACCTGGAAACCCAGGAAGTCATCCTGCACCATATTTCAAAGTTTGAGCAGGAAGATGTGCTGATGGTAGGTTCTGCAAATTCCATTTCAGATATTGATGAAGAAATCATGGCTCCCGGAAGATTCGATGTACTGGTTCCCGTATTTCCGCCTAACAAGGCAGAACGGGCAGAGATAATCCTGTATGCCATGACCAGGAACCTGGAAAAAACGTCCCTGCTGTATAAAATCCTCAAAAACAACAACGCCGACCAGATCCCTTTCTGGGATGAGGTTGCCTCGAAAATGAAGGTATTCAGCAATACCATGCTGATCGACTTCACCCAAAGCCTCAAAAAACGCATCAAATACCTGTATTATAAAACTAAAAATGAAAATCTGAAGATTGATAAAAATGTCCTTGACGGAGCGTTAAGGGATGCTGCCGGAAAGCTCACCGGTGAATACCTGGATCAGATTGCCGCTTTTCTGAAAGATGTCATCCTCAACAGTTCAGACCAGTTCCAATACAGGATCCACAGCCTGAAAACTGAACTTGATGCCTACAGGATCGTGGAAGAGCCGAGAAGGGCGATTGGTTTTCAGCATAATGAGGAAGAGGGGAATAAGTAATGCGAAGAGGAATTTTAAATTTTAGATTATAGATTTTAGATTTTGAATAATGGGTTTTGAATTTTGAATCTGGGAAAAAAGATTAAACATAAAAGATAAAGATATAATACATCTGTATTTATCACGCCTCTATTAATCATAACAAGTCCTGCATTATGAATCTAAAACTTATAATCTAAAATCTATAATTTAAAATCTATAATTTAAAATCGTCTAGTATCTGACATCTCGGATCTGATATCTAAAATCTTACTTCCAAAATCCACATTTATCCGTATTTTTGCATAAAATAGACATTCGTGATCAATAACGACCATATAAGAGAAGTTCAGTCCAGGATCGAGGACTTATATAAATACCTTCAGATTGAAAAGAAGAGGATAGAAATTGCCAATGATGATGAAAAGACGGCTGCGCCTGAATTCTGGGGCAATCCCAAAGAAGCGGAAGCCTTTCTGAAGCAGCTGCGTTCCAAAAAAAAATGGGTTGAAGCCTACGATGAGATCAGCAGTCAGTTTGAAGACCTGCAGGTACTGGCTGAATTTGCCAAAGAGGACCCGGATTCTGAAAAAGAGCTGGATGATACCTTCCCGAAGCTGGTGGAGAAAATAGAAGACCTGGAATTTAAGAATATGCTTTCCAATGAAGGCGATGAGCTTTCAGCCGTTTTGCAGATTACGGCGGGAGCAGGTGGTACCGAAAGCTGCGACTGGGCATCCATGCTGATGAGGATGTATACGATGTGGGCAGAAAAGCAGGGCTATAAAATCCGCGAGCTGAATTACCAGGAGGGCGATGTTGCCGGCGTGAAAACCGTAACCCTTGAAATTGAAGGTGAATTTGCCTTCGGATACCTGAGAGGGGAGAATGGAGTGCACAGGCTCGTCAGGATTTCTCCTTTCGATTCCAATGCGAAGCGACACACGAGCTTTGTGTCAGTGTATGTTTATCCATTGGTGGATGATACCATTGAGATCAATATCAACCCGGCAGATATTTCCTTTGAGACCATGCGTTCTTCCGGAGCCGGAGGTCAGAACGTGAACAAGGTGGAAACAGCCGTACGTCTCCGTCACGCGCCTACCGGGATCATCATTGAAAACTCGGAATCCCGTTCCCAGTTGCAGAACAAGGAAAAGGCCATGCAGTTGCTCCGTTCCAGGTTATATGAAATGGAACTTGAAGAGCGGATGAGAGCCCGTAATGAGATCGAAGCCAATAAAATGAAGATCGAGTGGGGAAGCCAGATCCGTAATTACGTGATGCATCCGTACAAGCTGGTGAAAGATGTGCGCTCCGGCTATGAAACTTCAGATGTGGATGCCGTGATGAACGGCAATATCACGCCTTTCCTGAAAGCTTTCCTTATGGCTGACGGAACAGCGGTTTCTGATGATGATCTTGAGCTCTGATCCTGTAAGAATTTTCGTTAAAAATTGATAATTAATTTTCTTATCAGGGTTTTAAAACCTATTTTTGTTACTCAACGATATATATGGAAGATTTCAATAGCTGGAGAGATTTGCTGAACCCCGAATTTTATATAAAATTGGGTGGGTTCTGGCTTATTTTGTTTATTATTTTTGCTGAAACAGGGCTTTTCATAGGCTTTTTTTTACCTGGTGATTCACTGCTCTTTGTTTCGGGAATCTATGCTGTTGAAATTATTCAACAAACGTTCGGATCGACGGGAAGTGAGTTCCTTGATACGCTTATCCTGGCTTCTTCCGTTGCCATAGCCGCTATTATCGGAAATGAAGTTGGGTATTATTTCGGAAGGAAAACCGGTTCTGCACTTTATAAAAAACAGGACACCATGTTTTTCAAGAAAAAATACCTGTACCAGGCCCATGATTTCTTTGAAAAAAACGGTGCACTGGCGATCATCATGGCCAGATTCTTACCGGTTGTCAGGACTTTTGCCCCGATTGTTGCCGGTATCGTGAAGATGGATAAAAGGGATTTTCTGAGGGACAATGTCATTGGGGCAGTCCTCTGGTCGTTCCTGCTGATTTTCGCCGGACATTACCTTGATAAACTGTTCATCGATCAGTTTGGAATCGATTTAAAAAAGAAGCTTGAGCTGATCATTATTGTGATCGTTCTGATTACCACACTGCCGATCATCATTAAATTCATGTTCGGAAAAAAACAGGACTTCTCAAAATATGAGAACCATAATTTCGACGAAGAGAAATAAAGATTCCGATTTGAAATACAATATAAGTGAACCCGCTGATAAGGCGGGTTTATTTTGTTATGTAGGGATGACTTTAAAAACGATCATTGAATTTTCCGAACATTTTAAAATCTTATTTTTTTGAATGATGTCTCGCACATCTGCAGATTACGCATCATAAGCAATAAAACCTGAGAAAGATGATTTTATCTGGCTATTAAAATGAGCTTAGCTTTTGATCCATTCCAGGATATTGGGATAGATGATGCTGTCCCTTTTGGTCTTGCTGAAAAACCTGGGCGCATGTCCCGTATTTTTCATAAAAATCAGCTTATGCGGGATATGCCTGGCACTCAGGACAGAATCCAAAGCCTTAGCCTGTTTCTGGCTGACCAGAACATCCTGATTTCCCTGAAACAGCAGGGTAGGAACATCAGCCACATTGGCTATGGGACTTGCTTGCCTGAACTCATCAGACAGATTCTGGCGGTGGAATTTCGTTCCTACCACCTTCTGGATGGTGGGTGAAGAATATTTGGAATAAAACGAATGTAAATATTCAGGAGAATAAAAATCTGTAGGCCCGCTCAGGGAAATGATTTTTTTTATCTGTTCAGGATGCCGGTATCCGTACAGCAGAGCCAGGTGGCCGCCTGCACTTTCTCCCAGCAGAATGTAATTATCCGGCCGGAGTTCAGCTTTGTGGGCCAGTGCATTGAACTTTTGTATGGCAAGGCCAATATCCTCCAGCTGCTGGCGGTAAGTGACGGTCTTCGATACCAGCCTGTAGTTCATATTGATACTCGGAACGTTATTCCTGAACAGCATTTTCTGGATCTGGATCATGTGCTCTTTCCGGCCATACTTCCAGGCTCCTCCGTGAACGATCAGCACCACCGGGGAATCTTCAGGATAATCAGAAGGAAGGAATACATCCATTTTCTGACGCTTATGCTCTCCGTATTTTAAGTTGTAAATCTTCTGGTCATGGTTGGTTCCTACCCATACCCTGAATTTGGTGTTGCAGGAGTTCAGGACAAAACTGACGCATCCCAAAACAAAAAAATGGTATTTCAGGATCAGTTTTTTCATAGTGCTGAATGGATACTTTTGCATTTTTGAATATCAGGAAATCCCTTTGTAAGATTTGTATGAGGGTTCCTGGTGAGAAACACCTGTTTCCGATATGCTAAGGTACGAATATTGTTATTACCGCTACGGAAGTACAAGCATAATTATTATTCTGCACGCCATATAAAAACCGAATTAAATAATTATTTTTGCTCTTCATTTAACGAACATTAAAAAAATATTAAAATACTATGGCATCTGGTTTTTTTGCAGTCCTGGATGATATCGCAGCCCTGATGGACGATGTAGCGGTTACAAGTAAAATAGCAACGCAGAAAACAGCGGGGATCCTGGGAGATGACCTCGCAGTGAATGCTGAAAAAGCTACCGGCTTCCTTTCATCACGGGAGTTACCGGTTTTATGGGCTATTACCAAAGGATCTTTTATCAATAAGCTGATCATCCTTCCCATTGTATTTTTGCTCAACTGGCTTTATGCTCCAGCCATAAATTATGTGTTGATCCTGGGAGGGCTTTACCTGTCTTTTGAAGGGATGGAAAAAATTATAGAATTTCTTTTTCACCGGGATAAGAAAGGCCACGAAGTGGAAGCAGAAATCGAGCAGGAAGAAAAGAGTCCTGAGGCGATAGAAAAGGAAAAAGTGAAATCGGCCATTACCACAGATTTTATTTTATCCATAGAAATCGTCATTATTGCCCTGGGGACCGTACTGGAAGAAAGCCATCCTTTTATCACCCAGATCCTGGTAACCAGTCTGGTCGCCTTCATTGCCACAGTAGGCGTATACGGAATTGTTGCCCTGATTGTAAGAATGGATGATGCAGGATTTAAGCTCATCAAAAAAAGCAACGATAAGGGCTTTTTCGGAAAGCTGGGCCATCTGTTGGTTAAAGCTTTGCCGATCGTGATTAAAGCGCTTGGCGTAATTGGTACCATTGCATTGATTATGGTAGCGGGAGGAATCTTTGCCCACAGGATAGATTACTTTCACCATTTGCTGCCTAGCTGGCCTAAACTTCTTAAGGAAATGACTTTCGGGATAGCAGGCGGACTTATTGCTGTAGCGGTTTTCACCGCAGGAAAGTGGGTGTATTCCCTCGCTGTTAAAAAATAAAGACTTTATTTATTATAAATGTTTAGGATCCTGCCATTCATGTGCAGGATTTTTTGCATTCTGAAATTTTTTTACCCTTGGTATTACCATCAGAAAATATAAAAAGATAAATTTCCTGATGATATGGAAGGTTTATGCTATTTACCATTTGTTCATAATCGTGTAAATACAACGAAATTTTATGCCATGCGTAACAAGTGTAATGATTTGGTTACTAATCTAATGAATCATTAAAATATTATGTTATGGAAAATATCGTAATCACGGATGCGCTTGTTAAAAGCTATGGTCCGTTTACTGCCGTTAAAGGCATTAACCTTTCTGTACCCAAAGGATATATCTATGCCCTGCTGGGCCCTAACGGGGCAGGTAAAAGCACAACCCTTTCTCTGATTTTGGGATTGATGAAGCCCAGTTCAGGAAAAATCACCCTGTTCGGGGAAAGCTGGCAGCGGAACCTGCTCAAAAGAGTCGGTGCCAGCATCAATGGTCCTGCACTATATGATCACCTCAATGCCTTTGAGAATCTTGAGGTTCATGCTAAGATGCTTAACTTAAAGCCTGAAGATATTAAAAATGCCTTATCCCGTGTCAACCTTACTGATACCGGCAATAAACCGGTAAAAAGTTTTTCTATGGGAATGAAGAGCCGTCTCGCGCTGGCGATTGCTCTCCTGGACCATCCTGAACTCCTTATTCTGGACGAGCCCCAGAACGGACTTGACCCGGAAGGGATCAGAGAACTGCGGGATCTCCTGAAAGCCTATACAAAGGAAGGAAAAACTGTTCTGATTTCAAGCCATCAGTTAGGTGAGGTCGCAAAACTGGCAGACTACATCGGAGTGATCTCAGATGGAAATCTTGTTTATCAGGGAACACTTAGAGATTTATCACCTGATGAAAACCGATTGGAAGAAAAGTATTTGGAACTCACAAAAAAAGTGTCATGAAGGCGATACTTATTCAGTCAGAATCGGTCAAACTACGTAAATCAAGCGTAGTGAAGATTGCATGGACCGGACTTTGTATGGGACTGGTCAGCGGAACACTTTTCCTGATCAGCAAACAATCCAAACAGAGCTGGGATGGCATTAATGCATGGCATACCTTATGGACCACCTTTCTTTATCCTATTGCCATAGCACTTATTGCCGGGCTTACCGCAAAAAGAGAGAAGTCCTCACGCGGAGGAGGAACCTGGTGGAGGCCTTATTCTATCAGACAGCTGCGTGCCGCAGAGTATTTCTGGCTTGTTGTGATTGTTACGGTGACTACAGTATTCGTGCTGCTCGCCAGCATACCGTTCGGAATCTTTGCTGCACTGCCGGGTCCGGTACCAATCGGGCAGCTCTTAAAGCTTTGTTTTTTCTTAACGGTGAGCGGTTTTGGAATGATGGCCATTCAGCAGAAGTTGGCCTATGCAGTGGGTCTTATCGGAAGTTTATTGCTGTCCCTTGCAGGAACCATATCCGGTGTGATTATGGCAGAGCAAAGATTGTGGTGGATTAACCCATGGTCTTGGCCGGTACGCTCTTCGCTGGTTTTTACCGGAACTCACGCCAATGGTGTACCGATGGAACTCAATGATCCCGGCTGGGCAATTTCACCATGGCTGCCAGTTCTGCCTTCCCTGTTAATGGCATTACTGATGATTTCTTTGCCCTATTTCACCTTTCAAAAAAGGAAAAAGCCATCATGGACAATTACCAGTAAAAAGGAGCTTGCCTATAAAAGTCGCTTTGCCATTACCGGCTATATTGCTGCTGAATTGGTGAAAACTAAGGAAAGCATGGTATACTGGCTGTGCCTGGGAATGCCATTATTATTTGGACTGACTGCATTATTGAGAAATGCTCCGATGAATACCTTGCAGCTATGGTCTATCCTGGTTTTGCCATTCGGGGCTGCACTTCTTTCTGCACTCGTCTGGATGCCGGAATCCAACGCCTGGCGGATACTCTGTACCCGGCCTGTGTCCATTGCGAAACTATATCTGACCAAACTTATGGTATCATGGGGCCTGGCTAATGCCGGAACTGTGATACTGCTGCTGTTTTTGTCGCCATTAAAAGTTTCATTTGTGGTCTTAGGCAGTTTTTATCTGGTATATTGTGCGTTGAGTTTTGCGCTGTTGGCTTTCCATCTGTGGCTGGCGGTCCGGTTTAACGTAGGAACCACATTAGCTGCCGGAGCTGTTTTTATGCTTTTGGCTCTGATCATAGGAGGTACGGGGCTGGGGCAGGGGATCTGGCCATTTTTTCCATGGACCTGGGGATGGATGGCGGTAAAAGAAGGAACCGTATGGTATAGCTTTTTATCCATCCTGATAGGAATCATTTTCAGTTGTGCTGGAGTATACTGTGTGAAATCAGTTGGCCCAAATAATGAGAAATAAAACAAATTATTCAACTTTTATGAAAGAGAAAAGTCCGTCTCAACTAGTGAAGACGGACTTTTTTATGATTTCTCTCGACCTCCTGTCGATTCTCAGACCATATCATTGAGTTGTGAGACTAATTCGTCATTCAGTGATCAATAACTACCGCAGATGTTTCTGATATCTTGGTTAAAATAATATAGTGCCGATAAGTAATTGGCCTGATGCTCGGTAAGATGAATTTGTTTCAGAAACCGTGCGTGTAACAGGTCGAATGCTTGGTCATGACATTGTACAAACTGCATCTGCATTTCAGGTTCAGGATATTCTGATCTGGCAATGGCATAACAGGAATCATCAATTTCATATTCCCTTTTCATAAAGTCACAGAAGCTTAAATGCTGCTTCTCCAATACATTCAGTATGGCTGAACATTTTTCTTGATCTTCAGGTTTTAAAAAGTTCAAAGCTTTATTCCTGAATTGATCATTAGATAAGCGGGCTGGTCTGATGGGAGCCAGATCATATCTAATAGAATTTCCTACTTCCTTCTTTTGGCAGGAGATGATCAACAAGACAAGGGGAATAAATAGGTTTTTCATACGGGTTTAATTAAAGCTAAATTAAACCCTGATGGTGTACATAAAAAAAGGATTCCCGTAAGAATCCTTTTTTATGATTAGTTGAACAGGTCTTTCACCTTGTCAAAAAATGTTTTCTCTTTTCCGGACGGTTCTGCCACCATTTCTCCGCTGCTCATCTGCTTCTCGAAGAAATCCTTTTGGTCTTTGGTCAGCTTCTGAGGGGTCCATACATTGATGTGGATAAACATATCGCCTTTTCCGTAGCTGTCGATACTTGGAAGTCCCTTTCCGGCAAGTCTGAGGATTTTTCCGGATTGTGTACCCGGATCAATGGTGATCTTCACCTTTCCACCTACGGTAGATACTTCTTTTTTAGTACCTAATGCAGCCTCTGCAAAAGAAATGTACAACTCCTGATGAAGGTTGTCTCCTTCTCTTTTGATGGTCTGGTCCACTTCCTCTTCGATAATCACCAGCAGGTCTCCCGGAATTCCTCCGAAAGGGGCATCATTCCCTTTTCCTCTTACATTGAGCTGGATCCCGTCTCTGGCCCCTGCAGGAATATTGATGGTTACTTCTTCTTCGTCTTTGATCAACCCCTGTGCATTGGCCCCGGCAGGGATTTTATCGGCTACCTTACCGATTCCCTGACAGGTTCCGCAGGTAGTCTGGGTTTGCATCTGGCCGAACATGGTATTCATTACCTTCAGCTGTACCCCTGAACCGCCACAGGTAGGACAGGTTTTTGAAGTGGCTCCTTCAGCCGTCTTCATTTTCTTTACCTTGATGGTCTTCTGGGTTCCGTTTACCATTTCATCGAGATTCAGTTTAATTCTGATTCTCAGGTTGGAACCTTTCACCTGCTGGCGTCCTCCGCCACCACCGCCGAAACCACCGAATCCGCCGCCGAAGATATCTCCGAACTGGCTGAATATGTCTTCCATATTCATTCCGCCGCCGAAGCCACCGCCACCGAAACCACCGTTCCCGCCTACACCGGCATGGCCGAATTGGTCATATCTGGATCGTTTCTGATCATCGCTCAGCACTTCGTACGCTTCTGCAGCTTCCTTGAATTTTTCCTCGGCTTCCTTATCACCCGGATTTTTATCCGGATGGTATTTGATGGCCATTTTACGGTAGGCTTTTTTTATTTCATCGGCCGATGCAGATTTGCTGATCTCCAGAACCTCGTAATAATCTCTTTTTGACATCTTTAATATATGAGTAATTCGTAATGAATAATGAGTAATATCAGAATTGCTTATTACCCATTACTTATTGCTTATGATTAATTTCCTGTAACTACTTTAGCAAAACGGATTACCTTGTCATTCAGGGTATATCCCGTTTCCACAACATCTACGATTTTACCTTTCAGGTCTTCTGAAGGAGCCGGAATCTGGGTAATGGCTTCATGGAAATCCACATTAAAGCTGTCTCCTGCTTTTACTTCCATTGCTTTAAGCCCTTTCTCAGTCAGTTTATTCTTGAATTTCTGATAGATCAGTTCCACACCCTGTATATCCGAAGGGTTACCGTTTTTGGCAATCTCCTTCAGTGCCCTTTCAAAATCATCTAGGACACCCAGCATAGAAACCATCATTTCCTGATTGGCAAACTGGAAGAACTCCATTTTTTCTTTGGTTGTCCTCTTCTTATAATTTTCAAATTCTGCATACAACCTCATGTAACGGTCTTTCTCCTCTGCCAAAAGTTCCTCAGCAGTCGGTTTAGCTGTCACATTGTCTTCTGAAGACGATGGGTTCTGGGTATTGTTCTCCTCCTGATTATTGATGTTTTCTTCGTTGATATCCTGATTTTCCATAATTCAATATTTATTTTCCATAGGTTTTGACAAACATTCTGCCAAAGGAAAAAATATGGACATTAAGTCAGAAAGGAAATGCCGCAACGAAATAGAAATTAAAACCAGCACTACGTTTAATGGTCTGAAAAAGTCTGGTACAGGAGGTACAGGTTCAGTACAATGATGATGAACGAAATGATCCATACACAAACCTTCATCCAGGGTTTGTTCACGAATTCGCCCATCTTGGCCTTGTCACTGGTAAACATAACAAGGGGAACAACCGCAAAGCTCAGCTGCATGGAGAGGATGACCTGGCTCAGTACCAAAAGGTCAGTGGTTCCTTTTTCACCTGAAATAATAGTAACGATAAGAGCCGGTATCACAGCGATAAGGCGGGTGATCAGCCTTCTCAGCCACGGTTTAAGACGGATGTTCAGAAAACCTTCCATAACAATCTGTCCGGCCAGTGTGCCTGTAAGTGTAGAATTCTGCCCGGATGCCAGTAATGCAATTGCGAAGGCGATGCTCGCCATGGATGCCCCCAAGATAGGAGTAAGCATCTTGTACGCATCGTGAATGTCTGCCACATCTTTGTTCCCTGAAACATGGAAGGTGGCAGCTGCCAGGATCAATATAGCACCGTTAATGAAAAATGCCAGCATAAGCGAGACGGTACTGTCCAGCGTAGCAAATTTTATTGCTTCCTTTTTTCCTTCTCTGGTCCGTTTATAATCCCTGGTCTGTACAATACTGCTGTGAAGATAGAGATTATGCGGCATCACCGTTGCGCCGAGAATTCCGATCGCAATATACAGCATCGAAGGATTCTGGATGATTTCCTTCTGAGGAACCAGTCCGCCCAGAATCTCATTGATATCGGGTCTGGAAATAATAATCTCATACAGGAAACAAGCCAGGATGATAAAGATAAGTCCGCCTACAATGCTTTCGATCCACCTGAAGCCTTTGGCTTGCAACAGAAGAATGAATAAAACATCCACCGTTGTGATGACGATACCCCAGGTCAGCGGAATATGGAACAGCAGATTCAGGGCTATGGCAGAGCCTATGACTTCTGCAAGGTCACAGGCTGCAATGGCAATCTCACAGAATATCCATAGGATAAAATTCGTGGCAGGGCTGAAGTGGTCCCTGCAGGCCTGCGCGAGGTCACGTTCAGCCACTACACCAAGCTTTACGGAGAGGTGCTGCAATACCATCGCGAAAATATTTGATATCAGGACAACTGAGAGAAGAGTGTACCCAAACTGGGCGCCTCCTGCAATATCGGTAGCCCAGTTTCCCGGGTCCATATACCCTACGGCTACCATAAGGCCCGGACCGGCAAAGGCAAGGTATTTCTTCCAGAAACCGGCGTTTTCAGGTATTTTTACAGATGAATATACTTCAGGCAAGGAATGGAGCGTCTTGTCTTTCCTCCAGGCGTTTTTCAAATTCGGACTCATGATTGTTAGAAATGGCTAACAAATTTAATTAAATAAATATAAATACAAAACTTAAGCCAAAAAAATCCCGGAAAATCATTCCGGGACAGTATCAATATTTTGATCGTTAATTATTTGGCAAACCTAACAGACATTCTTCGGTCTGTAGCTCTTTCAGCATCTGAAGCACCCGCGTCAACTTTGGCAAACTGGCTGCCGTAGCCTTCTGCATCCAGTACCTGAGAGGAAACGCCTTGTTTAGATAACCAGTCTTTGATAAAAACAGCTCTGGCTTTTGAAAGCTTCAGGTTTAGTGCTTCATTTCCGGTTTTATCCGTATACCCTCCGATTTTTATTTTAGCTTCCGGATACGCTTTTAGGATGGCTACCAGGTTCTGAAGCTGACCTTCGGATCCTGCTTCCAGTTGGTCAGAACTTCCCATTTTAAAATTTACATGGTCAAAATCGTACCAGGTATCCTTTAATGCCGCATCGTCCTTCGCATCTTTATACCCTCCGGATTTCAGGAAAGCAATCATTCTGTCTTCCATTCCACCTTTGTATCCCTTCAGTGCAGTTCCGTTCAGGTCGATATCTTCATCGGTCCTGGAAGCTGATGCCGCAGTACTTATGCTGCTTGCTCCGGAAGCAGCGGTCATGGTATCGGTCTTTACCGTACCGGAATCCGATACTGTAGTCGTCGTGGTTGTTTCCTTCTTTTCACACTGCTTCCATATGAAATAGGCAGCTGCGATCAAAAGCAGAAGAGGAAGGAGCCATTTCCAGATTGATCCTCCGCCGTCATGCGTATTCCTGTCCGGATTTGTTCCTTCGGAAGATATGCTTTTAGTGACTTCTATTTTAGGCTCATGGTGAGGGGTTTTGATCTGGTCCTGGTCGTTGTCAAACTTATATCTGATATTCCAGTTGTCCATTCCTAATGAGGCCAGGGATAATCCGGCAGGCATAAGAGTGGAAACGGTGCTTTTCTGGTCGTTCAGCAATGCGGTGATGCCCGAACGGTCAAGGTTCTGGTCAGTCGCATATTTTGCAATGGCTCCTACAGCAGCTGCTGCTACAAGATTCAGGATAGAGTGGGAAGTGTTATTGCTTACACCGGAATAGGTGGCAATGGTATTTACCAGTCCGTTTACCTTATCCCCGAAAATAGAGGATAACAGGTCTGAAAGTACAGAATGGCCTGAAGCTTCTCCGGACAGATTGCCCAGCAAATTGCCGGAAGCCGGATTGGATAAATGGTCAAGTACTTTGGGATCATCCGAATGATTGGCCAGTCCGCCTACCACAACAGGAAGGAAACCGCCAATGGCTTTTGAAATACCGGATTCGCTTTCCCCGTATTGGGAAGCCGCCTGGGAGACTAATGCAGGACCCAGTTGCCCTTTGATTAGATCAATGACATTTAGAGACATAATAATTTATTTTTGAGATTAATGTTATATAAATTTAAATAAAAAAATCTCTAAATGTCATTTTTTTTCCGATTATTTATATCCGGACCGGTGAGAAACGGATATAAAGTTAGCGGAAATTAGTATGCTTTTGCGAACAGTACACGTCTTTTCGAAGGGTTTCCGGAAACAAGAGAAATTCCTTCTTCCACATCGTCATCCAAAGGTATGCATCGGATAGTGGCCTTGGTTTCTTCCTTGATCTGTTCCTCCTCTTCTGGAGTACCGTCCCAATGAGCATAGATAAAGCCTCCTTTTTCTTCCAGCACCGCTTTGAATTCTTCGTAGGTATCTACTTTGGTTACATGTTCTTTCCTGAAATTGAACGCTTTGGCATAGATGTCTTTCTGAATTGTCTTCAGTAATTCTTCTATGTATACATCGATTCCCTCAATAGAACGGACTTCTTTCGTAAGGTTATCTCTTCTGGCAATTTCCACCGATTTGTTTTCAAGGTCCCTTGGTCCCATCGCGATTCTAACAGGAACCCCTTTCAGTTCATATTCTGCAAATTTCCATCCCGGTTTATTCTGGGTATCATGATCAAATTTCACGGAAATACCTTTGGCTCTAAGTTTTGCCTGTATATCAAGTGCCACTTCACTGATCTGGTTGAGCTGTTCCTCGCCTTTGAAGATAGGAACAATAACCACCTGGATTGGTGCCAGCGTAGGAGGAAGTACCAGTCCGAAATCATCTGAATGCGTCATGATCAGTGCCCCCATCAGACGGGTGGAGGTTCCCCATGATGTAGCCCATGCATGTTCGATCTTTCCTTCTTTATTTGTAAACTTCACATCAAAAGCCTTGGCGAAATTCTGCCCAAGGAAATGGGAAGTCCCGGCCTGAAGGGCTTTGCCATCCTGCATCAGCGCTTCAATACAGTAAGTCTCGTCTGCACCGGCAAACCTTTCTGAAGGGGTTTTTAAACCTTTTACCACCGGTATGGCCATGAAGTTTTCTGAAAAGTCTGCATACACATCAATCATCTTTTCTGTTTCTTCAATTGCTTCTTCTTTAGTCGCGTGAGCAGTGTGTCCTTCCTGCCATAGGAATTCAGCCGTCCTGAGGAAAAGACGCGTCCTCATTTCCCAGCGCACTACATTGGCCCACTGGTTAATCAGGATCGGCAGGTCACGGTAAGACTGGATCCAGTTTTTGTACGTATTCCAGATGATCGCTTCGGAAGTAGGGCGCACGATAAGCTCTTCTTCAAGCTTGGCATCCGGATCCACGATCAGTTTATGGGGATTGTCCGGATCGGTTTTCAGCCTGTAGTGGGTTACCACTGCACATTCCTTGGCGAATCCTTCGGCATTTTTTTCTTCTGCCTCAAACAAGCTTTTGGGTACGAAAAGTGGGAAGTAAGCATTGACGTGACCGGTTTCCTTGAACTTCCTGTCCAATTCATCACGCATCTTTTCCCAGATTGCATATCCGTATGGTTTAATCACCATACATCCCCGCACACCTGAATTTTCAGCCAGGTCGGCTTTTACAACCAACTCATTATACCACTTGCTGTAATCTTCGCTTCTTGAGGTTAATTTTGCCATTATTTTTTTTAATTTTTTAACTTTTTTATGTTATTGTTATCTAAAAATAAAAATCTATTTTTGATGGATTTTATTGCCGTTGTTTGGTATATTTTTGGTACCATTTGCAAATATAATTTAAATTGAAAATTTTTTCGTTATCATGAAAGGAAATATACATAAAAAATTGCTGGGCATGCTGAAATCCAAAGGGGTTTTGGCTGTTTCCGGCGCACTGTTGCTGGTTTCCTGCGGAGCACAGATGGGGGGCTACAGTGAGACAGACGGGGTCTATTACGATCCTAATAAAGATACATTGCCTGAAGGTGTGATTATTAACAGTGAAGGCAACAGGGTAGGAGAATATTATGATTACTACCAGGATGATTCCAATGTAATCCAGAATGCAGAGATGAATTCCAAAGCACAGGACCAGAAATACAACGCCTGGAGCGGTAACACATGGAATGGTGCTGCTACAGACTCCGACTGGGGGTCATTTGCCGGTACCGAAATGAATTATTACGATAATTCATGGGGTGGCTGGGGCTATCCTTGGGGATGGTATGGCGGCTATAGTCCGTATTGGGGCATGAACCGGGGCTGGGGAATGGGCATAGGTCTTTCCTGGGGCTGGGGAGGTGCCTGGGGATACAACCCGTACTGGAACTTCGGGTATTCTCCGTTTTGGGGATATGACCCTTATTGGGGCGGAGGATTCTATGGCTATGGATACGGATATCCTTACGGAGGATGGGGTAACGGCTATTGGGGCGGTTACTATAATGCACCTCTTTACAGAAGAAGCGGCTCAGGCGGCAGAGGATTTATCAATGGTGCCAACAGCGGGACAGGATTTAATAAATACGGCGGGGCTTCCGGATTCAGAAGTAATACCGGAGGTTTCAGAAACTCTAATTCCAACAGCGGATTCAGAAACTCTAACGGAGGGTTCAGGAATTCTTCCAATGGTGGCTTCAGGAACTCGAATACTATGGGCGGTTTCAGGCAGCAGGGCAATATGAACAGCGGTTTCAGAAACCAGTCCGGCGGTTACCGAAGTAATCCTACGTATAATCAGCCAACGTACAGAAACGACGGTGGTTTCCGTTCTAACAGCGGTGGAGGCTTCAATTCAGGAGGCGGTGGCTTCAGAGGCGGCGGTTCTGTTGGCGGCGGCGGATTCAGATCCGGCGGCGGCGGCGGTGGATTCCGAGGTGGCAGATAATCAATTAATAACTATTATAAAAAATAATGTTAAAAAAGTCTTTAGCAATCATGAGCATTTCTGCAGCATTTTTTGCGCAGGCTCAGGACGTTTCTGTAATCAGAAATACGGCAGAAATCTATTCAGGATCTCCTAATATAGGTTCTGCTAAATTTAACGCGATGGCAGGTTCCAATGGCGCCCTTGGAGGTGATGCGAACTCTCTACTGACTAACCCTGCAGGTTTGGGGGTTGCGATCTCAGGAGAAATGTCAGGAACTTTGTCACTTACCAACAATAAGAATACATCCTCTTTGGGAGGTTCGTCATTCGAATACCGCATCAACAAGGGAGATCTTGGAAATGTAGGTGCCGTAATGACTTTCCAGATGAGGCCCGAGAGTCCATGGAAGTTTGTTAACCTTGGGGTTAATTTTTCAAGCCAGTCCGTAGAAAATTATGTTCAGACTCCCGGAAACAGCAATATTGTGTATGAGTTTGATGCTGCCGGTACCCGAAGTTCATCATTCGGGGGACATGCCTATGACCGTTACGGTTATTTGACTAAAACAAGCATCGGTGTAGGAGCCAATTACAACCATAACCTGTATCTGGGGATGGGACTGAATTTCTTCAATGCCAATATTGACCAGTCGGACACGGCTATCTTTAATTCTTTGCAGAACGGATCTTCAGAATATTTTAGCAAACAGAATACGCCGTTCTCAGAAAGAGGAAACGGATTCTCCGCATCTGTCGGAGTGATCGGGAAAGTAAGCCCGAATTTCCGTCTGGGAGCAGCCATCGAAACCCCTACATTCTGGGATATCGACCGGGGTTATAATTTCTATAATGATGCTCAATACGGAGATGATTCGGCAGTTGAAAACAGAAAATTCACTTCCCCGCTTAAAGCGACCGTGAGTGCAGCTTTCATTGCGAGCAAAAGTTTTTCCCTGAATGTGGATTACAGCTTAGGCCTTACTACGCCAAAGTATAAGACTTATGGTGCGGCAGAGGAAGACCTGAATGCTTTCTTCAAAGACAATTATAAGAATGTCTCTGAAGTAAGGGCAGGTGCTGAGTACAGGGTAAAACAGTTCAGGCTGAGAGGAGGATATGCTTACACATCCAATCCTTTCGATGCACTTACTGTCAATGCATTCAGAAATGACGGTTCTGTAAATACGAATGCGTCTTATGATAATCTGATGCTTAACAACAGAAATGCTTTGTCATTCGGTCTTGGATATGATTTCAGATCATTTTATATTGATGCTTCCTACCAGAATGTGACTTCAAAATATACCAATCCGTTTATGAGAGGCCTGGTTGATGCGACATATGAAGACGGGTATTATTCATCAAATAACCTGATTGCCAGTGATTCTTACATCGTTTCAGATGTAAAAAATGTAAGAAACAATTTCTTTATCACTTTCGGATGGAAGTTTTAATTTGATTGGCCATTACATTAAGAAATATAAAAAAGTTCCGGATCAGCAATGATCCGGAACTTTTTTATTATGATAATAACACCACTTTTATTTAATGTGCATGATGATGAAAGAGGTGCATCACCAGGGCCAGGGAAACCCCCAGGATCACCAGCCCGATTTTGAGCCAGTCGATATTATGGTTCTTATTGCTTTCAAAAATGATCACAGATGAGATGTGCAGGAATATACCCCCTACAATGGCCAGAAAATAAGGCTGCAGGTCAGGATTGAAATAATTGCCCAGTAGCATCCCCAGGGGCGAAGCAAGGACAAACAATGCAATAATCAGTAAAGAAGGATAAGATGCGGAACTTCTTGATTCTCCTTTCCTGTTGAATAAGAAAGCCCCCAGAATAAATGATATAGGAAGGTTATGAAAAACAATTCCTAACAGATACGGCGAAAAGGTTTCTTCTTCGTTTGCCAAAGGAATCCCCTCAATAAAAGCATGGATGAAAAGCCCTACCATCAGTGCCACCGGAAGAATCTGATGCTCGTTGTGATGATGGAAATGTCCGTGTTCAAAACCTTTGGTCAGCGCCTCAAGAATCATCTGAAGCAGCACACCGGCAATAACGAATATCCCAAGCCCGCTTCCGGCTCCTGAACTGTACACCTGAGGAAATACTTCGTTCAGGCAGACCGTAATCAGGAAGCCTGCGCTTAAAATCAGCAGATTTTTAGCCAGCTTCTGCCTCCTTCCGAAATATTTGCCCAGCAGTATGCCTGCAAGCACGCTCATAACCAGTAAAAGAACCGTTATCATCCTTTTTTTCTAAATAAATTAATGCAGCGGGGAGAACTGTTGCGGTCAAATGCGCTCAACTGATAATCCCCCCATATTTTAATCCGTTCAAAACCGCATTCCTCAGCATAAAGAAGGATGGTTTCAGGAGTATGGAGCTTCACTTTCTCAAAAAAATGATACGGATTGCCGTCTGCTTCGAAACGGATATCTTTAATGATATACCTTCCTTCTATTTTCTTTTGAATTCTAAATTCGATATCATCTCGTTTCACAATGGATTCCGGTACCATCGTATTTTTTACAAAGCTTTCGTTCAGGTAATCCAAAACGAAAAAACCACCGGGTTTAAGGGCATCATAAACGGATTTGAAAACTTTTTTGTCATCAGCTTCAGATTCAAAATATCCAAAACTCGTAAAAAGATTGAATACGGCGTCCATAGGATCGGCCTCAATAGGGCTTCGCATATCATGAACATTGAACAGCAGTGTCTGGTTCTCAAATTGTTTGTCATGCTCGATACTCTGTCTGGACAGGTCCAGTCCAAGGACATCATAGCCGAGTTTATTCAGGAATACGGAATGTCTGCCTTTGCCGCAGGCAAGGTCAATAATCCTGGATCCGGGCGGAAGATGAAGCTCCGATGTAAGCGCTTTAATGAAGCTTTCTGCCTCGGTATAGTCTCTGTTGCTGTATAATAAATGATAATAAGGGGTATCAAACCAAGATTCAAACCATTCCATAATGCAAAAATAACTAAATTTGTGCGGTTAAAGGCAAAGTATTTAAATTATGGAACGCCGGAAGAACTTTCCCGGCCGCCGGCTAAAGAGGTAATCTTTTAATTTTTAAATCTTTAAATCCTTTAATCAATTATATATGGATACAGAGAATTTACAGATTCAGATCAAAACGTTTTTCGGGCTTGAGCAGATTTTAGCGGAAGAAATAAAAAAGCTGGGAGGAAGGAAAGTGGAGGTAAAGAACCGGGCAGTCAATTGTGAAGGTGATCTTGGCTTTCTTTATAAAATCAATTATTCTGCGAGGACAGCTTTAAAAATTTTAGTTCCGATTCATGAATTCAAAGCTTTCAACCAGCATCAGTTTTATGACCGGCTGTTTAAATTCAACTGGGAAGAGTTTATGGATGTGGAACAGTCATTTGCCATTGATTCAACGGTAAATTCAGAAACGTTCAAGCACTCACAGTTTGTAACGCTGAAAATGAAAGATGCTATCGTAGATTATTTCCAGGAAAAGTTTAAAAGGCGCCCGAATGTAGAAACCAAACATCCGGATATTAAGTTTCATCTTCATATCGACCGCGAACTCGTGACCATTTCTCTGGATTCTTCCGGGGATGCCCTGTTTAAAAGAGGCTACAGGAAAGAGCAGGGAGAGGCTCCGATCAATGAAGTGCTCGCAAGCGGAATGCTTCATCTGGCCGGCTGGGACGGAAAAGGCAATTTCCTTGATCCTATGTGCGGTTCTGGAACCCTGCTGATAGAAGCGGCGATGATTGCGATGGACCTTCCGGCACAGATTTTCAGAAGAGGATTTGCATTCCAGAACTGGAAAAATTATGATGCCGAGCTGTTTGCAAAAATAAAAGAATTCAGGGTAAACAGAGTTCGGGAATTTACCGGTAAGATTGTGGGCTATGATATTGATGCCAGAATGCTGAATGCAGCGAGGATCAATATTGAAGCTGCTGAAATGGAAGACGTGATTGAAGTACGTAAACAGAACTTCTTCGACTCCAAAAAAGACCTATTCCCTTTGCTGATGGTATTCAATCCGCCTTACGATGAGCGGATCTCCATTAATGATGATGACTTCTACAAAAAAATAGGGGATACCTTTAAAACCAGCTATCCCAATACCCTGGCCTGGCTTATTTCCTCAGACCTTGAAGCGGTAAAGAAAATAGGCCTTCGGCCTTCAAGGAAAATCAAGCTTTTCAACGGAAAACTGGAGACCCGTTTTCTTCAGTATGAAATGTACGAGGGAACGAAGAAAGTGCATAAGCTGGAAAACTGATCATATGGCCTTCCTTCTGGAAGGCCTTTTTATGGACTGAAGTTTATATCAATTCCTCATGGAATATTTTTTTATTTTTGCTATAAACTGATTGTATGCCTTTTGACTTTTTCGACGCTTTAAGTTTTTTTTCCGATTTCCTGAATTTGCTGGGTAATACTTCATCATCATCCGGGCCTGTTCGTGATGAAGAGTATCCAGAGAAAAAACCGCGATACTTTAAAGAAATCATGAGCGTACTGTTTATATTGATTTCTGCTGTATTGATTGTTCTGGTGCTTAAAGATCCTTTGCCGGAAATATATTCTATCCGGACATTATTTATAATCAGTCTGATAGGTATCGCTGTTTCCTGTACTGTATTTTTTATCCTCTACTTGAGGGGGAGATATTATTTTACCAGTGTTTTTCAGTGGTTGCTCTTTAGTGGGTCAATGATGCTATCTTTTATTTCATTGGGATTTTGCCTGTACTTTAAATCGGATTGGTTTCTGCAGTAACATAGATGGTAATAATCCTGGATTACATTATTTTGTGTACTAATTTTTCATGCTTCCCGTTTAATTATCATCCTGCATGTTTGCGCATTCATTCATGAATAAGTAATTTTGAAAAATTTTCAGATTTGAAACCTACCCTTTCCGTTATTGTCGCGATTTTCAACCGTAAAGATGAGCTTTTTGAGCTTTTGAATTCATTATCCCATCAGACTGACCATGAGTTTGAAGTGATCATTGTGGATGACGGGTCTTTTATCGATCTGAAGCCCACTGTTTCGCGTTTTAAAGAAATGCTGAATATCCGGTATTTCCGGAAAGACAATTCAGGGCCTGGATTATCCAGGAATTACGGTGCGTACAGGGCACAGCATGAATGGCTGGTTTTTGTAGACAGTGACGTCATTGTAGAGCAGGATTATATTGCGAACATTAAGAAAGATATTCAGATGATACCCTGTGATGCGTTTGGAGGAGCAGATAAAGCACACAAAGGATTCAATCTGATGCAGAAAGCCATTTCCTATTCAATGACCTCGGTATTTACCACCGGCGGAATCCGCGGGAATAAAAAAGCGGTTTCAAAATTCCAGCCCAGGAGTTTTAACATGGGTGTCAGAAAAGAAGCATTTAATGCTGTAGGCGGGTTTTCGGAAATGCGGATAGGGGAGGATCCGGACCTTTCCATGACACTTTGGGAACACGGATACACCACTGCTTTTTTTGATGATATTGCCGTATATCATAAACGAAGGGTAGATTTCGGTAAGTTTTCCAAGCAGGTGTACCAATTCGGCTGCGCAAGGCCTATCCTTAATCAAAGGCATCCGGATTATGTGAAAATATCTTTTGCCTTTCCTAGCCTGTTTTTATTAGGCTATCTGATGGGCTTCCTGGAGTATTTTTTAATGGGAAAAGGAATTATCCTTTCACTGTATGGCCTGTACACATTTATGGTACTGTTCCATGCTCTTTTCGTGACCGGAAATATCAGCATTGCAGGCATGGCGGTAATTTCTACCTACATCCAGATGTTTTCGTACGGATACGGTTTCCTGAAATCGTGGGTTTTACTGAATGTCTTAAAAATGAAGCCGGAAGAGGCCTTTCCTACCCATTTTCATAAGAAATCTTAACCCATTGCCTGTTACTTTTCCAAGAGCAATCTGACTCTTTAAGGTCATGACAAATCCTGGAGAATTATCATCTGTATTGATCCTAAAAAAATAAAGCTGTTGCATTCACAACAGCTTTAAAACATAAAATTAGGATATGGAAATGGTTTCATGGCTGAGGACGCCTGTCCTAAACATGCAGTCCTTCATTTTTCTGTATGTGCGTTCAATATCATGATCAAGACCGATGGAGAACCTGATGAGCCCGTCGGAAATGCCCATCGCAATTCTTTCTTCTTCCGGAATCTCGGATGATGTCGAGCTTCCGGAACATGAGAATAAAGTTTTGTAAAATCCTAAGCTTACGGCAAGGTAGCCTAAGTTTTCCTGCTGCATCAGTTCCATCAGTTCATTGGCTTTTTCAGTCGTTCCGGCATCGATGGTCAGTAAGCCACCAAAACCGTATTCCTGCTGCATCATGCTTTTCATAAGCGTATGATTGCGGTGTGATTCCAGTCCGGGATAAGAAACTTTCAGTCCGTCCTGTTCAAACCTTTCTGCCAGGTACAGTGCATTGTAGCTGTGCTGTTTCATTCTGATGTGCAGGGTTCTGAGGTTTTTCAGGATGCTTGACGAACGCAGGCTGTCCATTGTCGGTCCCAGAAGCATGCAGGCTCCGCTGTTGACATTTTTTGTATCATCAATAAATTCCTGTGTGCCGCAATAGACGCCGCCAACGGTATCGCTGCTGCCGTTAATGAACTTGGTAAGGCTATGGATGACAATATCAGCTCCCAGCAATGTAGGAGATATGGAAAGGGGTGAAAACGTATTGTCTACAATGAGTTTTAATCCGTGCTTCTTACAGATTTTTGAAAGTGTCCTCAGGTCTGCTACTTCCAGCAGGGGATTGCTTACACTTTCACAATATATTACTTTGGTGTTGGGTTGTATTGCGTTTTCAATCGCCTCAAAATTGCTGATATCTGTAAATGTCGTCTTTATGCCATAGTTCGGGAAGAAGTTTTTAAGGAACGCGTAGGTTCCTCCGTAAATGGTTCTGCTGGAAATGATGTGGTCTCCGTTTTTGCATACCTGCATAAGCACAGAGGTAATAGCGCCCATCCCGGAGGCCGTTACATTAGCTGCTTCCGTATTCTCAAGCTTAGCCAGTGCCTGGGAAAGGTAAAGGTTCATAGGAGACGAATGCCTTGAATAGAGGTAACATCCTTCTGCATTGCCTTCAAAGGTATCGAACATCGTCTTCGCAGAAAGAAAAGTATAGGTTGAACTATCTGAAATGGACGGATTCACTCCTCCGAATTCACCGAAGTACTGCAGATCCTGTATCTCGTTTGCTGCATTGAAATTTTCCATACTTTTTTTGTTTTCAAAATTGCTGTATTCCGGCAGATATTACAATGCAAATGTGATAATCCGGAAAATAAAACGGACAGAATTGAATAGTGTAGAAAAAATGTTTAATATATTTGAATTATATAAACTTTAACTTAAAAATTATCTATGAGGTTTGATGATATCGACAGAAACCTGCTTCTTTTTCTTCAGCAGGATTCCAAACAGACGACCAAAGAACTGGCTTATAAACTCGGACTATCGGTTACGGCTGTATATGAGCGCATCAGGAAACTTGAAAATGCAGGAGTGATTGCAAAATATGTCGCCATCCTGGACCGGCATAAGATCAACCGGGATTTTATTGTTCTTTGCCATGTGAAACTGACACAGCACAAAAAGGAATATGTGCTGCAGTTTGAAAAAGAAATCATGGACCTGCAGGAAGTGACAGAATGTTTCCATGTAAGCGGTGATTATGATTATATTTTAAAGATCGGGGTAAGGGATATGGATGATTACCGCAACTTCATGCTTTCAAAACTGACCACTCTGAACCATATTGCAAGCACTCACAGTTCATTCATGATTTCTGAGATTAAAAATACCACGGCTATAGTGCTTTAATTTATACCAATACACCGTTCTTTGATGCAACAGGATCAGGAAGTTCGGTTTCTCCGGTCATCTGCAGCAGGTCGATTTCTATCGTCCGGCAGATCGAAAGCATAGGGATATCAAACATAAGCCCTGCAAAAGGGTTTTCCGAATAGTCCCCAACCAGTTCCATGATGATGTAAATCCAGCCTACAATGATGCAGAACGGAATGCTTACCCAGATCCCCCAGTCGCCAAGTTTGGCAAACTCGCTTACCAGACCTAAGGGAAGCAGGGTAATGAACAAAATATTGAAGATAAATGCCGTACTGGCAAACTGGCGGGGAGAGGGGAATTTTTTAATCCTTTCCGCCTGTCCCTGGAAACCGTAGAATTCATTGAGACAGGTCTGGAGCTGCATCTGGTTGAATTCAGATATGATCCCGTCGTTTTTCAGTTCATTGATGTCTTTTGCTTGTTGGGAAATCAGGTAGGTGGCAAAGTTTTTAGAGGTAGATTGCAGTCCGGATTCTTCTTCGGACAGGTATTTATTAAGAAAAATGGAAGTCCGGCTGTAATCCGGAAATCCTGCTTTGATCAGCCTGTTCCGCTTATGGTCTATATTTTTAAAATGATCTGTTTCTTCAGCCTTGATATGTTCCCATTCCGTAGGCACAAGCAGCTGTTCACGTAACGCATACAGCCATGCGATATGGCGGTGTACGATGGTTTTTCTCCTTTTCTCAAGGTCGAAAATCCCTATATGTTCTTGCTCAGTATCAAAAGCATATACCATTGCAGCAAAAGAACGGCTGGAATTCACGATTCCGCCCCATATTTTTCTGGCTTCCCAAAGCCTGTCATAGGCCTGGTTGTTTTTAAACCCTACGAGGAAAGCTTCTGCTGTACCGATGAGTGCAACAGGTACCCATGGAATAATCATCCATTCCCATTCAAGAAAATAAAAGACAAGGGCAATAAGGGTACACCAGATGGATATGATGAGCAGGTGAATACCTGATAAGTTCAGGATCTGCCTGTAATTGACGTATCGTGTTGTAATCATGAATTTGTGTAAACTAAAAGTCAATGAGGAATGAAGCAAAATAGAGACCAACGAGTAATCAAAAGATAAAGGGGGCTTTTGGTATCAAAGCATAAAAAAGCCTCTGTTTCCAGAGGCTCATATCATTAATATTGCAGCATTTCTTCAATTTTCCTGCTGAGCTTTTCAGCGTTAGGAAGCATTTCTTTTTCCAGAACGAGATTAATCGGAACTGCCGGAACATCCAGTGCACCCATAGTTTCCACCGGAGCATCCAGGTGCCTGAAGCAGTTTTTGGTAATTCTGTGTGCGAAAGCTTCTGCAAATGAATTGTTCAGCTGTTCCTCTGTAAGGACGATGCATTTTCCATGTTCTTTTGCTCTTTCAAATACCAGTGCTTCATCCAAGGGAATTAGCGTCCTAAGATCGATCACTTCAACACGGCCTGCAAAATTTTTGGCGGCTTCTTTGGCCCAGTAAACTCCCATTCCGTATGTAACCACCAATACTGTTCTCCCTTTTTCTGTTTCTTGCTTATCTGCTTGGATGACTACTTTTCCTTTTCCGAATGGCAGGATGTAATCTTCTGCAGGTTCAATGGTTTTTGCGTCTTCTGTTCCCGGAACTTTGCTCCAGTAAAGTCCTTTATGTTCCAGCATAATGACCGGATTGGGATCATAATAAGCTGCTTTCAGGAGGCCTTTGAAATCTGCTGCGTTGCTCGGGTAGGCAATTTTTATTCCTTTGATATTAGCCAGGATGCTTTCCACGCTTCCGCTGTGGTAAGGGCCGCCTCCGCCATAGGCACCAATGGGTACGCGGATAATATTGCTTACCGGAAACTTTCCGTTACTAAGATAATTCGATTTTGAAATTTCTGTAATCAGCTGGTTGATTCCCGGATAAATATAGTCGGCAAACTGCACTTCGACGATAGGTCTTAAACCTACGGCACTCATTCCCGCTGTGGAACCAATGATATAGGCTTCCTGGATCGCGGTATTAAATACTCTGCTTTTCCCGAATTTTTTACCTAAGGTTACCGTCTCACGGAAAACGCCGCCGATTCTTTCTCCTACATCCTGACCGTACAGCAATGCTTCCGGATGTTTCCACATCAGTTCCTGGATGGCGTGGATGGCTGCGTCAACCATCACAATCTTTTCTCCGCCTTCGGGTTCCCGCGTTCCTGTTTCCTCAGTTACCGGGGTAGGAGCAAAAACATGCTGCATGACGGTTTCAGATTTCGGGTCCTCTGCATTTTTAGCCCTTTCAAAATCTTCTTCTGCCTTTTGTCTGGCTTTACGGATGATGCTGTTCAGTTGCTCCTGATCAATCCTGGCTTCCAGAAGCTGTCTTCTGAGAATTTCTCCCGGATCTTTAGCTCTGTGCTTGGTAAGGTCTTCTTCATCACGGTAAAATTCTCTCCGGACTCCTGAAGTATGGTGCCCTATTAGAACTGTTTTGGCACAAACCACTACCGGCTTGCGTTCCGTTCTCACAAAGTCAACCGCTTTCTTCATGACTTCAAAACTCTCGATAAAATCCGTGCCATCTACGCGCATCCTGCTTAATCCTACAAATCCTGCAACAAAGTCATAGGCATCACAGGTCCTGGCTTCTTCTTTGGTTACGGAAATTCCCCAGTCATTATCCTGTACAAGGAATATGATGGGCAGCTGATGTAAAGCTGCAAACTGCAGCGCTTCGCTCACTTCACCTTCCGTTACTGAATTGTCTCCGAGGCTGCATACCACTACCGGGTTATGGTCAAAATTCTGCAGTTCGAATTCCTGGATGTATTTTATTCCTTGAGCGACACCGGTGGTAGGAATGGTCTGCATTCCGGTCGCGGAGCTCTGGTGAATGATTTTAGGTTTATCTTCATCCCTGCTGGAAGGGTGGGAATAATACGATCTTCCTCCTGAAAAAGGGTCGTCTGATTTTGCCAGTAGCTGAAGCATCAACTGATACGGCTCAAACCCGATCCCTAAAAGAATGCTTTCATCCCTGTAGTAGGGAGAAACCCAGTCTTCTTTGGTCAGCTGATAGGCGGTAGCCAACTGGATGGCTTCGTGGCCTCTTGAAGTACTGTGGACATATTTACAGACATTCCTGTTTTCTTCATAGATATCGGCCATTGCTTTGGCAAGCATCATGTGGTTGTAAGCCTTCAGCAAAATATCCTGAGAAACTTTTTCGTGAAGTGTATTTTCCATAGGAAGCAAATATACATAAAAAAACAAAACACTAACAATTGTTAGTGTTTTGCGTTTTCTATGTGAAAATTTTATTCTTTGATCACCTTTTTGGAAATCATATTGGTACCGGTTTTAACCTCAACAATATAAATTCCCTTGGTGTAAGGCGCTAAGTTGATGCTTTCTTCATCGCTGTTGATGCTTCCGCTCTGTAATTTTTTTCCTGATAAATCATACACATTGAAAATAGATTTTTTAGGGGCTTTCAATACTTTTACAAAGTCCTTGGTCATCGTTGGAGCTATTACGATTCCGCTGTCTTTGGAAACATCGGTTGTTCCCAAAACCTGCTGGGAATAACCTGTTACCATGATAGAATAATTCTGAGGTGCTGATGCATTGGAATCATTGACGAGAGTCCCTTTATTGGTTACTTCAATCCTGTAATTCCTTCCTGCTACAGGAGCATCGATAACTACCTGTTCTACGTTGTCAACTGTATTGTCTGCTTTGGTAGCAGGTGTCATCGGACTGTCTGCATTCAGTTTCCATGGGTAATAAACCGTATTGTTTGTCGTATCAATAATTCTCAGATCTATATCATTGACTAATTTGGATGTCCTGTTATTGTAAACATCGGATACAAACTGATAATTCGGCGTATATTTAGGATCCAGCCAGCTGATCGTAACTTTTAGCGGTTCACTTCCTGATGCGGTAATGGTCTTGCTGTTTTTGACACCGCTGGTGAGGGTTTCATCAGTAAATATTACTGTATTATTAGATTTTCCTACCAAGAGTTCGGCACCTTTTTTAGCATTGATGAATCCCCACCCAAACCATGGATCCGGGCCTACATTTCCAGCTTCTGATGCTGAATGGATGGTAAGAACCTTTGCTGAAGAAGCACTTAGTAATGCATTATTGAACAATTGCTTATTGATTTGTGTCCAGAGACCGATAATACCCGTTACTACAGGAGCGGAAAAAGAGGTTCCGCTTCCTCCTGCCCATGCATTACTGCCTGCGGCAGTCGTTGCAGCATAATATACATTGGTACCAACGGTTGAGATATCCGGTTTGATTCCACCATCATCTCTTGGTCCCGCACTGCTGTAACTGGAATGCACAACGTCAGAAGCACTGGTATAACGGTAGTTATTTGTGGTGATAATATCTGTAGCTCCTACAACGATAATGTTTTTTGCCAGTGATCCTGTTCCTATGCAATCATATCCTTGAGAGCAGTTTTTTGGCGGTAATGCATCACTGGCAGTAAAAAGCACATTTCCACTAGCAGATCTGTAATATTTAGGAACAGTAGAATTGGTCCCTGGCCCCATATTAAAATAATTTCCTGATGACTTTACAATGATGTAAGAAGGATTATTGTATACCAAAAGGTCGTAATTATAATCATTGGTATCATAAGTTCCCTGATAATCATAAAATGTAGTGCCGCTTTTGTATCCTCTGTAAACATAGGAAGTCAAAGTACCATTAGCATCATAAGTTTCAGTCCAGCCCGCGTTGACTCCATAAGAATGATTTGAAATATTAGGCTGGGCTAATGCTATCTTTTGAAATACAGTGCTTGAAGCAGTATTGCCTGGTAAAACAGTGGTATCAAACATATAACTATCCATAGTTGAATTGATGGCAATACCTTTGGCATTACCTACAGGGACATTATTGCTGGATAAAGGAGTATCTTTTCCACCAATAAAGCTTCCTACGCCTGTTGAATGAGCAGAGTAATCCTGAGTGCTTGCTTCTTTATTGGTAATTCGACCTGTTGCATTATTGAATGCTGTATGTGCCTCGTAAATTCTTCCACCATCAAAAATCGTATATTTGATTCCTTCTCCATTAAAAGAACCGGTTAAACCTGTAATATTTCCGGAAGTATTTAGTAAATCAGAATTAGAGTTTTGAAGCTGTCTTGTATCTTCTTCCTCCAAAAAATAAGGAACACCAAAATTAAAGCCGGCTAATCTTGAGCGTAAAGAATCAATTTTCTTCTGAGTAGAGACATTAATTTCTTTGCCATAGGCTTTAATAACATAGGCATCAAACTGCTTATTATTTGCTACTTTTTGCTGTTCGAATTCTCGGATGATTTCATCGTTGTTTTTTTGTGCATTTATCAAGGTAATTGACAAAATACCAACTAAAAGTAAATGTTTTTTCATAATAAGCAGTAAATATTTAATAAAGAGTACCACAGCAAATATATTGAATATTCATTAAAATATTAAATTCATTTAAATAAAAATTTAATATTTGTTAAAATAACTTCTGAAATATGAGCTCATATTAGTAATTTATTATTAAAAATGAGGTACAGATTATGATTTCATCCATTTCAAAACAGAAAAAAATGCAGTAACTTTACAGGCTCTTTTAATGAAAAGCCAGAAAATTACATGTATTTAGTTTTTGACACAGAAACCACTGGTTTACCAAAGAATTTCAATGCTCCCCTCTCCGATTCAGAGAACTGGCCAAGGATGGTTCAGGTCGCCTGGCAGTTGCATGATGATGACGGGAAGCTGATTGAAAACCAGGATTATATCATAAAGCCGGAAGGCTACGATATTCCGTTTAACGCGGCAAGGATCCACGGTATCACCACCAAGATTGCCAATGATGAAGGAAGGGACCTGCAGGAAGTTCTTGAGGAGTTTTCAAAAGTTCTCGACAGAGTACGTATTGTATCCGGACATAATGTAGAGTTCGATTATAATATCGTAGGAGCTGAGTTTTTCAGAAAAAATATGAAGGACAACCTTCAGGAAAAGCCTAAGGCAGATACCATGATTTTAGGTACAGATTTCTGCCAGCTCGGCGGCGGAAGGGGGGGCAGGTTCAAGCCACCTAAACTGGAAGAACTGTACGAAAAATTATACGGAAATAAGTTTGATGAAGCGCATAACGCCGCAGCTGACGTTAATGCGACAGCCCAGGTATTTTTTGAAATGATGCGTGTGGGGATTATCCCTGCTGAACTGCTGAAAATTTCCGAAGATCAGTTACGATATTTCCAGACGCTATATCCTGGGCCTATACAGCCTTTCGATATTGTGATCAGAAGGCAGGTTGCCGATTTCCATAACAAAAAGAAACAGACTGATTTCGGAAGTATCGACGATATCGATCTGGGTAAATATTTCAATTTTGATAACCATAGCGTATTCTCAACGTTAACCGCTACCAGCGGGATTTCCGATCTGATTAAAAAAGCGGTTGATGACAATTTTCCTGCTGTAGGAATGGTTGACCTGGGTAATATGATGGGAGCCTTTAAATTTGTCTCTGCCGTAGAATCATTGAATTCGGACCGAAACAAAAAATATAAGGAGTACCTGGCTAAAAAGCAGGAAGCAGAAGAAAGCGGGACAGAATTTAATGAAGCCGAGCCTGCCACAGAACCACTTGTTCCTATTGTAGGCTGTGAGTTTTATATATCTGACCGCTATGAGCAGAAACAGTTCACGAAAGATGATCCCGACAGAAGGACCCAGGTGGTTCTTCTGGCCAAAGATTTTAACGGATATAAGAATTTAGCCAAGCTTTCGAGCATCGGTTTTCTCAAAGGATTTTACTTTGGCGTACCGAGGGTCAGCAGGGAACTGATCGCACAGTATAAGGAAGGGCTGATTGCCCTGACTTCTGGAATTAACGGTGATATCCCGGATGCAATCCTTAATACCGGTGAGCAGAAGGGTGAAGAACTCTTTAAATGGTGGAAAGATACTTTTGAAGATGATTTCTACGTTCAGATCCAGAACCATAACCTTCCTGAAGAAGAGCACCTAAACGGTGTACTGCTTTATTTCGCGGACAAATATAACGTGAAGATTCTAGCGCAGAATGAAACGTTCTACACCAATAAGGATGATTCCAATATTCAGGATATCGTAAGCTGCATCAAAGATGGTGAAAAGCTTACAACGCCTGTTGGAAAAGGCTTTGGTAAAAGGAGAGGATTGACAACACAGGAATATTATATCAAGAACCGGGATGAAATCAAGGAGGCCTTTCTGGCTTATCCCGATGCCTTTGACGCCTACGAGGAATTCCTGAATAAATTCAGTCCTTATACCCTGAAAAGGGATGTCCTTCTTCCTAAGTTTGATATTCCTGAGGAATTTGTTCATCCTGAAGATGATGTGGATGGAGGAAAAAGGGGGGAAATGGCTTACCTCACCCATCTTACTTATGAGGGAGCAAGGAAAAAGTATGCTGAGATTACGGAGGAAATTAAAGAACGCCTTGATTTCGAGCTGGACGTTATTGCCAACACGGGATATCCCGGGTATTTCCTTATCGTACAGGATTTCTGTAATGAAGCCCGGAATATGGGCGTTTGGGTTGGACCGGGAAGGGGATCGGCAGCAGGATCAGCCGTGGCGTACTGTATCGGGATTACCAATGTTGATCCGATTGCATATGATCTTCTGTTTGAGCGGTTCCTGAATCCGGAAAGGATTTCCATGCCGGATATCGATATTGACTTCGATGATGAAGGACGGGATAAGATTATCAAATGGGTTATTGATAAGTACGGGCAGAATCAGGTAGCACAAATAATTACCTATTCAGTACTCGGTGGGAAATCTGCAATTAAAGATGCCGGAAGGGTTCTTGACCTCCCGATTCCGGACACCAATAACATTGCCAAGCTCATTCCATCCACACCGGGGATGAATATTGCCAAAGCACTGTCGAAATATGATAAGCTGAGGCCGGAAGACCAGATGCTCGTCGACGAGATGAGGTTCGTGTTGAATAATCCTGATGATCCACGTTTCGGAGTACTGGCAAGTGCAAAAAAGATGGAAGGCTGTATCAGGAATACGGGAATCCATGCGTGCGGGGTTATTATTACACCGGAAGATGTCAGCAACCTCGTTCCGGTAACCATAGCCGCAAAAGACGCTGATATCCTGGTGTCTCAGTTTGATAACTCAGTAGCGGAAAGTGCAGGTCTTCTAAAAATGGACTTCCTGGGACTCAGGACCCTGACCATCATTAAAGATGCCATAAAAATAGTAAAAGAAAAACACGGGATAGAGATCAATCCGGATGATATACCTCTGGATGATGCCAAAACCTATCAGCTGTTTAAAGAAGGAAGGACGATCGGGATCTTCCAGTATGAAAGTCCGGGAATGCAGAAATACATGAGGGAGCTGAAACCAACGGTTTTTGCCGACCTTATCGCCATGAACGCATTGTATCGTCCGGGTCCTATCAAGTACATCCCGAATTTCATCAACAGGAAACACGGTATTGAAGAAATCGTATATGATTTACCTGAAACTGAGGAATACCTGAAGGAAACCTATGGTATTACCGTATATCAGGAGCAGGTAATGCTGCTTTCCCAGAAGCTGGCTAATTTTACCAAGGGTGAAGCGGATACGCTGAGGAAAGCCATGGGGAAGAAGCAGATTGATGTTCTGAATAAAATGTATCCGAAATTCATTGAAGGCGGAAAGAAAAACAACCTGGACGAAGAGAAGCTGAACAAAATCTGGAATGACTGGAAAGCGTTTGCCGAATATGCCTTTAACAAATCCCACTCCACCTGCTATGCATTGGTTGCTTATCATACGGCGTACCTTAAAGCCAACTACCCTGCAGAATATATGGCCAGTGTAATGAGCAATAACATCAATAATACGGCCCAGATCACCATGTTCATGGAAGACTGTAAAAGTATGGGAGTCGATGTTCTTGGGCCGGATGTCAATGAATCGCAGTATAAGTTCTCTGTCAACGAAAAAGGACAGATCCGCTTTGGACTGGGAGCAATCAAGGGAATAGGTGAGGGGCCGAGTGAGGCTATTACCCGTGAGCGTGAAAACGGAAGGTACAGGAATATTTATGACTTTTTCGAGCGTA
The DNA here is from genome assembly GCF_002770595.1 of Chryseobacterium camelliae. Classification (NCBI taxonomy): domain Bacteria; kingdom Pseudomonadati; phylum Bacteroidota; class Flavobacteriia; order Flavobacteriales; family Weeksellaceae; genus Chryseobacterium; species Chryseobacterium camelliae. The sequence continues at coordinate 3,999,081 of NZ_CP022986.1, forward strand.
TCCTTCCTTCGCAGATGAACAAGAGGGTGGCGGAAAGCTTAGTAGTGGCCGGTGCATTCGACGAACTGGATACGTACCACCGGGGCCAGTATTTCGATATTGATTCGGCAGGGAGGACTAACCTGGAAAGACTAATCAGGTACGGGCAAAGTTTCCAGGAGAGCAAAAATGAAATGGAACACTCCCTTTTTGCAGATTTTGCTGAAGAAGTACAGATTGAACAGCCAAAACTGCCACCATGTCCGGAATGGCCGAATATGCATAAACTGAATAAGGAAAAGGAGATCATCGGCTTTTACCTTTCAGCTCATCCGCTGGATGAATTCAGGTATCATTTCCAGTTTATGCAGGGGCAGCTCTCCAAGAAAAAAGTACTGGAAAAAGATGAAGAAGAGAAAATAACCCAGGATGCACCGCCTGTTATTGAACAGGAAGCTCAGTTTGATGCTGTAGATATTACCGAAATTATCCCGGATGAAATTATTGCCGGTGAAGAGGAAATTATAGAAGAGACCACCAAAAAAGCAGAGCCTAAAGGAACGTTCGGCTTTCTGAACCTGGATGAGGTGGATGCTTACAAAGAACAGGCTTTTGCCCATAAGCAGGAAGAACTTTTTGAAGAAAAAAAGAAGGACTGGAAACAGATCCAGAAAGAACGCGAAAACGGCGGTGGCGGAAAAGAGTATACTGTTGCCGGACTTATTACCGAATACCGCGTGCAGGATGGCTTCCGGAGCGGTGAGAAAGTAGCCTTTGTTACGCTGGAAGATTATTCTGGCTCCTACTCATTCAGGCTGGGAGACCGGGATTATATGCGGCTGAAAGAGAAACTGGAAGTGCAGAGGTTCGTTATACTTAAGATTAAGTTTGCGCAGGTAAAAGATGGCCGTGTATTTGTGAATGTGAATGAAGTGATTGAGCTTCAGGAAGCATTTGAACGGTTTGCGAAAAGCATTTCTCTAGTGATGGATGTTATGGATTTCCGGCAGGAAGATCTTATATTTTTCCGGAATATAGTGGAAAAAAACAGAGGTGACCAGAAGCTGAAATTCTTTATTAAAAATACAGAAGATGAGGTGCCGCTGGAAGTACAGTCGATGAAGCATTCGGTAAGCCTGAACGGCGATCTGATCAAAGAAATCCAATTGTTGAATAAATATGAGTTTTACCTGAACTAAAAGAATATGTATCATAACAGTATAGAGGTGGCCTATGGCCACTTTTTTTTATCTTAAAACCAGGCACTGGTGCCATTTTAGTGTTATGTGTTTTAATGATTTGTCTCTCAATAATTTATAACAGTATTATATTGTTAAATTTATATTATTGTTGATAATTCGATATTTTATTCATTAAATTGAAAATTTAATGAAATTTTTTTAATTATAATTCGATATATTTTTTATTTTTGCAAAAATTATATTGATGATAAAAAATTACTGCTTCTGTTATTTTTCACTAAGTTAATTCCCTGAAGTATTGCTTATAGCATTTAATTAATGTGTCCGATATTACTACCCTGGATAACAATTCCCGATGATATTGCTGTTTTTTGGAGGGATACTTTTACAGGCAGCATCTATCATGAACAATTTTAAACTACATACATTTTATATACTTTAAATTTTACAATTTATGAAGAAACTTTTACTGACGTGTCTGGTGGCTCTGGGTACTGCTGCGTATGCGCAGGTAGGTCCTCCTCAGTCTGTAAGCCCAAACCCTAACAATGGGTACGGATTTACGCAAAGCAGCGGGACATATACTCCTCTGAGTGCCTCAAGAACCATCTGGCAATCAGGCGCCGCTATAGGCACTAATGCCGTTTCCGGGGAAATTACGATTCCTTCTTTTAAATTTAATGGAAAATCGTACACATCCCTTTTCATCAGCAATAATGGATTTATAACTTTTGGTAAGGTTCCGCTGGCCGCAACGACTTCAGGGCTTTCAACCAATTCGCCGGTTCCAAATCTTACTGAAGGGGCAGTGGCCGGATTTTCTGCGGACCTGATCAATGCCAATACTTCCACTTCCGAGATTTCCTATGAAACTTCCGGAAACAAATTTACTGTCCAGTTTACTGATGTAAAGGTAAGCGGCGGATCTTCCGCACAGCTGCTGAACTTTCAGATCCAGCTGGATTTATCGGCAAATACGGTTGCCATTATGTATGGAAACTGTGTTTCCGGAACCTCTACAGCTACCGGTCAGGTAGGGGTGAGAGGTAATGATGGTCTTGGAGATGTCAACAACAGGACAGGAGCCAACTGGACTTCCACAGCAGCGAGTACTTTGAATAGCTCAAGCTGTACTTTAGGAACTACTAACGGAACTACGGTTCCTGCTGCCGGTCTTACATTTGTGTACACGCCGGGAACATGGCTGGCCGCACCTTCTTCCTATGCATCTTTGCCTTTTAATGAAGATTTTTCTTCCTGGGCTAACGGGAATTCTACTGCTGATCTTCCTAATGTTTCTTACTGGAGGACATGGCCTTCCCGTGGAAATAACAGTTGGAGGCAGAGTGATATTTCAACCGCTAATGTTGGCTTTACCGGCACTTCAGGATGGTATAACAATACAGAAGGGACAACAACGGCTATTGCCGCTCCTGCTGTAGCTCCTGCTGCAAGGTTCCATTCCTATTATGCAACTGCCGGACTGACCGGAAATATGGATCTGTATGTTAATCTTGCTTCCGGAGGAAACGGATTGAGGATTTTATCTTTTGATTACAGGAATAACAGTGGAGCAGATAAGCTTGATGTCTTATTATCTACTGATGGCGGAGCTACGTTTAACAGCCTTGGATCCCTGACGACCAATTCTTCCTGGACGAAACCGTATTACATCATCAGTTCCAATGCTTCCAATGCTATAGTAAGGCTTGCAGCAACTTCTGACTACGGCTCTGACGATATTTTTGTAGATAACCTGAATATTTCGGTTTCTACTGCACCGCCGCCATGCGTGACCATAACATCCCCTGTTAACGCGGCTACCGGGACTTCCCTGACGCCGACTTTAACATGGAATACCTCCGTAGGAGCGGCTTCTTATAAGTTAAGTGTAGGGACAACATCAGGAGCTTCTGATATCATGAATGGTGTTGATGTAGGAAATGTAACCACGTACACCGTTCCTGCTGCATCAGCTCTGCTGTACGGAAAGACCTATTATGCAAAGGTATCACCATCGAACAGCAACGGAACAGCAACTGGCTGTACGGAAATTTCATTTACTACAAAAAATATTGGTTGCCCTGCAGTAACCCTGCCGGCTTCCAATGCGATCAATGTATCATTGACTCCTACGATTACCTGGAGCAGTGTTACTGATGCTACAGGCTACCGTTTGACAGTCGGTACGACTCCGGGAGCTTCCAATGTGATCAATAACGTGGATATGGGTAATGTAACTACTTATACACTTTCCGCTCCGTTGAACTATTCTACGACCTATTATTATACGGTTAATGCTTATACAGCAACCAGCAACTCTGCCTCGTGTACCGAAAGAATATTTACAACCGTATGCCAGCCGACAGCGGCTCCGTATACACAGAACTTCGATACTACAGCAGCAGGCTCTTCGAGTAATACCAATGCTCCTACATGCTGGAGCTATGTGGAAACCTCAGGTTCTGCCGGGTACGGATATGTTTCTTCCACATTACCTGCCTCATCTCCTAACTGTTATTATCTGTATAATGCATCAGCTACCACAGGGAATATCATGCTTGTTTCTCCGCAGACGACCAATCTTGCAGACGGAACAAGAAGAGTACGCTTTTTAGCCAAAGGAGGTTCTGCCGGATATGTATTGCAGGTAGGAACGGTTTCTGATATTTCCAATCCGGCTTCGTTTACTGCCATCGGAAGTTCTATAACCCTTACCAGCGCATGGGCACAGTATGTTGTGAATATTCCGGCAGGAACAGATCAGAACCTGGCATTCAGGCACGGACTGGGGGGAACTACACGATCAATTTATATCGATGATGTTTCCGTTGAAGCAGTACCTGCCTGTGTAGAGCCTTCTGCAACATCTGTTGCCTCTGTAACCTATAAATCGGCAGCGATTTCCTGGACTGCATCATCATCTGCTCCCAACGGAAATTATGACCTGTATGTAAGTACATCTGTTACGGCACCGGCCGCGGGTGCTACGCCTACAGTAACTAATGTAACGGGACCTTACACACTGTCTGCACTGAACCCTTCAACAACCTATTATGTTTGGGTAAGATCCAACTGTGTGTCTTCTGCAAGCTTGTGGACATCTGTACCGGTATTTACAACAGCTTCTTTCTGTCCTTCCGTGACAGCGCCGGCCAATCCCGCTGTAAATGTGTCTCTGACACCTACGATTACATGGAGTGCTATGACGGGCGCTACAGGATACAAAATATCCATGGGGACGGCTCCGGGTACTACCGATGTCATGAATAATGTAGATGTAGGAAACGTTTTAACGTATACTCTTGCCACACCACTGAATACCAGTACTTCATATTTCTACACCGTTAACGCTTATGACGCACAGGTAACATCACAGTCTTGTACTGAAAGGGTGCTCAATACCATCTGCGGTCCGGTAACGCCTGCGTATACCCAGACTTTTGCTGCTTTTCCGGGAGCATGCTGGGCGAACAATGCAACCGGAGGTACACCTGCTACGGGTTCTACAGGAACCACCACTTCCGGCCTGTGGGTTGAAGATGGTTTCCTGAATAACGGATCGGTAGGTTCAGCCAAGTTCAATGCTTATTCATCTGGTAGGACAGGATGGCTTAAAACACCTGTCTTTAACCTTTCCGCAGGAGGGTACAGGGTGAAATTCAATTATGGACTTACCAAATATGCAGATGTAATTGCCAGTACATTAGGTTCAGACGACGTAATTTATTTACTGATCTCTCAGGACGGAGGTTTAACATGGACTGTTTTGAAGACTTGGAATGCTTCCAATTCGCCTTCCAATACATCAAATGAGTACAGTCTTGACCTGGTTGGCTATACTTCTGCCAATACTATGTTTGCTTTTTACGGAAGTGACGGTACAGTAGACGATGCCGAAGATGTTGATTTCTTTGTAGATAATTTCAAAATTGAAGCTATACCTACCATGGGAACAATTGAGACTGCGGGCAAAAAAGGTATCCAGGTATATCCTAATCCTTTTGAACTGACACTTAATCTATCCGATATTTCTGATGTAAAGTCAGTAGGAATAGTGGATATTGCCGGAAGATTGGTGAAAACTATTGCCAATCCTGTTTCTGTTCTTCACCTGGGAGAACTCAAATCAGGCATGTATATCCTGATGCTTGAAATGAAGGATGGTACAAGGCAGAGTTTAAAAGTCATCAAGAAATAAAGATAAACCATACTTTATTATGATAGCAGCTAATTTTAGCTGCTATTTTTTTTCAATATAAATAAGGATTTTCTATGATCATTAAAAGTAGGGTGATTATTTTATGTATTTGAAATACAGTGTGTTAATTTAATTCATTTTTATGAGATAAAATTAATGGGATTAAACATATGTTTATTATTTTATAAACTATATCAATTTTACTAATTATATTGATAATATAAATGATGATTTATTGTGTATACCTCAAATTTATTTTTACATTTGTGATCTAATTATAATTTTTTACCCCTTATGAAACGAATTCTACTCATGTGTATGATGTGGCTGGTTTCCACCATGTCTGCACAGATTACCCTGGGCTCGGGTACAAGTAGTGGGCCCGCTCCTGTGAGTACCTACTATGGCTACTCTTACGTACAGCAGATTTTCCCAAAATCTGAAATCAATGCCAATGCGGCAGGTAATATTACCGGACTGAAGTTTTATTTATCTTCAACGGCTACACTTACCAATTCCAATGCATGGGTGGTTTATATCGGGCATACCAGCAAAACTTCTTTTACTTCCACCTCAGACTGGGTGCCTGTAGCCAATCTTACCAAAGTGTTTGACGGTACGGTAACCAACAATTCAGGGGTGGTAGAAGTAACCTTCACGACACCATTTGCTTACAACAATGTTGATAATCTGGTGATTGCTGCAGAAGAGAACAAGCAGGGATATGACTCCAACAATTCTTCTGAAGCCATGTATGTTTACGCTTCTTCTGCGAATTCAGCGTTGTACTACAGAAATGACTCTACCAATCCGGATCCGGCAGGAACGCTTCCTGCAGGGACTCAGTATGGAAACAAATCCATTGTTACACTTGTAGGTCTTACGGCGAGTGCAACTCCGTCTTGTCCTGTCATTACAGCTCCAACTGCAGCGGCTACCGGTGTTTCTGTGACACCTACAATATCCTGGAGTGCCGTAAACGGTGCAACCGGATATAAGCTGTCTGTGGGAACTACTGCCGGTGGTACAGATGTATTGAACAACCAGGATATCACGACTGGAAATTCATATACATTTACTACTCCTTTGCTGTACTCTAAGCAATATTATTATTCTGTTAATGCATACAGCTCCGGAGGAACTTCTGCAGGATGTGCACAGAATAATTTTACAACGGCGAATATTCCGTGCCCAACTGTAACAGCACCTGCTTTGGGGGCTTTTGGCCTCTCTACAACCCCAACCATCACATGGACCGCCGTAACAGGGGCAACAGGATATAAATTATCTGTAGGAACTACTGCCGGAGGAACCAATGTTTTGAATAATCAGGATTTAGGGAATGTAACTACCTACACGTTCTCATCAGCCTTAGCTGCCGGAACAAAATATTATTATACGCTGAATTCATATAATGCAAACTCTACATCTGCATCTTGTACAGAAAGAACATTCTCTACTTTATGTGCAGCTGCAACGGTATTTTCTCAGAATTTCGACAGTGTAACGACACCGGACTGGCCAATGTGCTGGGGTAAAGTAGGAAGTGCAGGGAGTGCATATACTCAGGCGAGTACCGCTATGTCTTCCCCGAATAATATGTATATCTATGCATCTTCCACTTCTTCGCTGCCTGTAGTTTCAATGCCGCCTGTAAGTACATTGCAGTCGGGTAACTACAGACTTAGATTCAAGGCAAGAGGCAACTCAACTGCAGGAGGTAAGATAGAAGTAGGGTATCTGACCAACCCTGCCGATGCTACCACATTTGTTAATTTATCTACTTTTACCACGACAAGTACAACTACAGTAGATAATTTTGTAGTAAGCAATATTACAGCTCCTTCAGGAGTGACTACTTTAGCTTTCAGACATACCGGAAGCCCTGCATATTCTGTTCTTATTGATGATGTGGTTTATGAACTGGTTCCTTCCTGTGATGCTCCGTCTTTATTAGCGGCTTCAGCAGTGACGTCAAACAGCGCTACTATATCATGGACTGCTCCTTCTGCTGCGCCAGGTAGTGGATATCAGCTGTATTACAGTACATCTTCAACTGCACCTACTGCCGCTACAACTCCAAGTATCGCCAGTATAACATCAACAACGGCTAACTTACCGGCTACTTTAAGTGCATCTACTCAATATTATGTATGGGTAAGATCCAATTGCGGAAGTTCTCAGAGTGCGTGGTCTTCTGTGCTGACATTCACCACTGACTGTCTGCCTGTTTCAACATTGCCATGGTCTGAAAACTTTGATGCCATGACTACTGTTGGCGCCAATATACTTCCAACATGCTGGGCTTCTACAGCAGGAGGATATAGCTCTACGGAAAACTATACTTCTGCAACCACTGCCGGAAATACCTACAACGATCCTAAGTCGGCACCAAATTATGTAACGATTTATTATCCTAGCACCAATGCAGCTTATCTTTGGACGCCTAAATTTGCCCTTACAGCCGGACAGTCTTATGACTTTACCTTCTATTGGGTAGGCGACGGTCTTACCGGATGGCAGGGAGATGTAGTGGTAAACGGCACACAGTCTGCTACCGGAGCTACTTCATTAAATACCTTCCTAACGCCTACTCAGACTGCTACCGGAGGTTCAGAAAGTACCAACTATACCAAGGTGAAAGTAACATTTGTTCCTACTGCAACAGGAAACTATACTTTTGGTGTTAAGACATTGGCTACAACCTATGCACCTTATTATTTAGGATTTGATGATTTCAACCTGATGCTGTCTCCTGCATGTGCAGAACCAGCAGCACTGAGTGTATCTTCAGTTACTACATCAGGAGCAACCCTGTCATGGACAGCGCCTGCAACGGCACCTTCCGGATACCAGGTGTATTACAGTACTTCATCAACAGCGCCTACAGCTACAACAACTCCTACCATTACAGGAGTTACGGGTACAACGACTACGTTGCCGAATCTGACGCCAGGGACTACCTATTATGTATGGGTAAGATCCAACTGCGGAAGTTCACAGAGTATCTGGTCATCATCAGTATCCTTTACTACGGCATGTGTGGCCACAACTGTTCCGTATACCTTGAATTTTGACAATGTAACGGTACCTTCATTACCGGTTTGCGGATCTGTAGTCAATGCAGGATCAGGTAAACAGTGGGTAACAGCAGCTGCACCTACCGATATTACCGGATTCAACTCCAATGTCCTGAAATATGGATTCGATGGTACCAATGCAGCCAATGCATGGTTCTTCACCCAAGGGCTTACCCTTACCGCAGGTACACAATATACTATTTCATATAAATATGGAAACAACAGTACATTCTATACTGAAAAAATGAAAGTAGCATACGGAACTTCTGCAACAGTTGCCGGAATGACCAGCGTACTGGCAGACTACAGTACGATCAATGATAATACCCTTCATACAGAAAGTATCACGTTCACGCCAACAGCTTCAGGAACTTATTATTTCGGGTTCAATGCTTACTCGGCTGCCAACCAGTATAACCTTTATGTAGATGATATCAGTATTATCAATGCAGCATTGGGAACTTCCGAAGTTGCCGGTAACAGAAATGATATCAGAGTGTATCCTAATCCGTTTACAGAGGTGCTGCATATTTCTGACATTTCCAAAGTGAAGTCAATATCAGTAACTGATGTTGCGGGAAGATTAGTGAAAACCTTTGCCAATCCTGCCGAAGCGCTTCACTTAAGCGAACTGAATTCAGGAATGTATCTGGTAACACTGGATATGAAAGATGGTTCTAAACAGACAATCAAAGTCATTAAGAAATAATCATCAGATACCATAAAAATGAATAGCGGCAATATTGCCGCTATTTTTTTTGTTTAAAAATTTAATTTTATGCATTCAATACAGAAAGTTATTAGTAATTTTAAAACAAGAATAGTTAATTAATAAATTTATGGTAAAAATTTTATTTTCATGCTTGTTAATGATAAGCCTGTCATTATCTGCCCAGATTAATCTGGGAACGGGAAGTACGGATGTCGGTGCAGCTCCGGTAAGTACCTATTACGGATACTCTTATACACAGCAGATTTATACGAAACAGGAAATCAATGCGAACGCAGCAGGGAGTATTACAGGGTTGAAGTTCTATTTGGACCCATCCATGTCTTTAACCAACTCATCCGATTGGGTAGTTTATTTAGGACATACCTCTAAAAATTCCTTCTCATCGGATATGGACTGGGTGCCGGTATCTCAGCTTACACAGGTGTATTCCGGGACAATTAGCAATAATAATGGAGTGGTAGAAGTTACTTTTGCTACTCCTTTCGCTTATAATAACACGGACAACCTGGTCCTTGCCGCGAGAGAAAATACCCCGGGATATGATACGAATGATAATGATGAAACTTTGTATGTCTATGAAGGAGCATCAGGATCCTCGATCTATTTCAAGGACGATACAATAATCCCTGATCCCGCTTCTCCTCCTGCCGGGAATTTAGTATCCTACAAATCGGTAATAACTTTTGCCGGACTTACAGGTAGCAGCCTGCCTGCATGTCCGACTATTGTTTATCCTTCGGCCAGTTCAGGATTAGTTCCGCTTTCACCAAACATAACATGGATTGCCTCACCTGGTGCTACCGGTTATAAAGTTTCCATAGGAACAACGCCGGGAGGAACAAATGTAGTGAACCAGCAATCTGTAACCACAAATGTATTCACTCCTTCTACGCCACTTGCACAGGACACCAACCATTATATGAGGGTTATTGCAGTAGGTCCCGGAGGCGAATCTGCCGGCTGTACAGAAATGATGTTCAAGACGGTACCTCCGCCTCCTGCAAATGATGACTGTTCAGGAGCTATAGCTCTTACGGTGAACCCGGATATGAACTGTAGCAGTACGGCCCAGGGGTATACGCTGGGAGCCACAGATTCCGGATTGATTCCTGATCCTTGTTATGGGGAGCCGGATGATGATGTCTGGTTCAAATTTGTAGCAACGGCTACCGAACATCATATTTCCCTCAATAATGTGGTGTCCATAGGAAACACTACAGACGATAACGATACGTATTTCCAGGTGTTCAGCGGAAGCTGTGGAAGTCTTTCCAGTATTCTGTGTTCAGATCCTGCTTCAGCAGTGTTGAGCAACCTTACCGTTGGCGATACCTATTATATAAGAGTTTACAGTTACTATGGTGCAGGAAGCAATCAGAGTTTTAATATCTGTGTAGGCACTTTACCGCCTCCGCCTGTTAATGACAGCTGCTCTGGCGCTCTAGTGGCTTCTTCATTCCCGTATACCTATGTGCAGGCTGATGGAGCAGGGGCTACTAATAATTCAGGCTTCATTACGGCATGCAGCAATGAAATGAACGATGGAACTTGGTTTACCTTTACAGGGAACGGAAACGACTTTACTGTTTCTGTAAATATGCCTGCCGGAAGTAGTTTTGACCCTCAGATCGGTGTATATACAGGAACGTGCGGCAGTCTGGTGTGCGACGGTACGGAAGATCAGGGACTTGAAGGCGAAGAAGAAACCATCACCTTCAACACTACTGCCGGAACAGTGTATTATGTTAATGTAGGAGATTACAGCGGATTTACAGATAATCTTGAAGGTGCCTTTACCATTAATATCACCAATAATAATCTGGGGACTTCTGAAACAATAAAATCCAGAAAAGACATGCAGGTATATCCTAACCCTTTCACTGAAGTATTCCATATTTCAAATGCCGATAAGGTAACCTCTGCTTACATATCGGATATGTCAGGAAGAGTGGTTAAAACCATTTCCAATCCGGGGACAGCCATTCATGCCGGGGAACTGGGCTCAGGAATGTATATGGTAACGCTGGAACTGAAAGACGGATCGAGACAGACCCTGAAAATAATTAAAAAGTAACTGATACTGAAAGCGGCTCTGAATAGACTGCATCCTAAAGTTTAGACAAGATTAAATAATATTTGATAGGAAAGAGTCTGGTACTGTACCGGACTCTTTCCTTTTAAATTAAGTGTAAACAGGGGTCATTTAACCTGTATGATATAAAGCAAGCAGGGAAGCATAAACTTCCCTGTTGTTTTTTCAGCTTTATTGAAAAGCATGGTATATGATAAATTTACATTATTTATTTGCCGGAACTGGCTGAAGATCACCGGTGTTCAATGTTGAAAAAACGGCCGGGAAAAAAGTAACCAGTATAAAATAAATGACAACCATTAATACGATTAAAGAGAAAAGGATAACGACTAAAGTATTGGGCTTGTTTTTCTTTGTTGGTTCCATGATTCTGTGGTATTTTGTTAATAGATATTTGATGTTGAAACCTAAGCTAATTTCTTGCCACATTGCTTGCAATACCGGGCATCGTCATCAATATCTTCATTTCCGCACCGCTCACAGACCTTTTCCAGGTTCTGGCGTTTATTGCGCATCTCAGCCGTTACGATCCCGGTAGGAACGGCAATAATGGAATAACCGGCCAGCATCAGGATAACCGCAAAAAATTTACCCAGTGGAGTAATAGGGGAAACATCCCCGTAACCAACGGTAGTCACGGTAACCACGGCCCAGTAGATGGATTGCGGAATGGTTTCAAATCCGGGCCTTCCGCCTTCTACCATAAACATCATGGAGCCCACGATAACAGAGAAGATGATAAGGAACAATAAGAAAATGTAAATTTTTCTTGAGCTGTTCTTCAGGGCCCTTACAATCAGGTAGCCGTCGTTCATGAAATCCAGGAGATTGAAGATCCTGAAAATTCTCAGCATCCTGAGCATCCTGAAAATCAGGAAATATTTGGTGACCGGAAAGAAAAAACTAAGGTAAAAAGGAGTAAGTGCCAGGAAATCTATGATTCCGAAAAAACTGAAAATATAATTCCTCTTATTCTTTACCACGGCAATTCGCATCCAGTATTCGATGGTGAATAAGATTGAAATAATCCACTCCAGGATAAGAAAGGTATAGTGGTACTGTTTTCCCAGTTTGGGAATGCTCTCCGTCATGATGATGGCGGTGCTCGCAAAAATAAGGGATAGCAGGACGATATCGAATAATTTTCCGAGCCGGGTATCCGATCGGTAAATAATTCTGTACAGGAACCTCTTCCACAGCACATCTTCGGGAACAAGGTTGTGTTCTCTTTCCATGTATCGGTTTTTACTTATTTAAATTATCCCTATTTTCGTAACAAACATACAGAATAAAATGACAATACGCGATGTAATTTTAAAAATAGAAAGCAGACTTCCTCTGCAGCAGGCTGAGGATTTTGATAATGTAGGGTTACTGTGCGGACTGCCGGAACGGAACGTAAGCGGAATACTGGTTTGCCATGATGCGCTGGAATCTGTGGTTGAAGAAGCCATCCGGAGGAATTGCAACCTTATCGTATGCTTTCATCCCATTATTTTTTCCGGACTTAAAACATTAACGGGAAAAAATTATGTGGAAAGGGCAGTGCTGAAAGCCATTGAAAATAAAGTGGCTATTTACGCCGTTCATACAGCTTTCGATAATGATCTGTTCGGAGTTAATTCAGGGATATGTGAAAAGCTGGGCTTAAAAAACACCAGAATTCTTCAGCCGAAAAAGAATAACCTGAAGCAGCTTACTGTTTTCGTACCCTCGGAATACAGCGGACAGGTAAGGGAGGCTCTGTTTGCTGAAGGTGCTGGAAGCATAGGATTTTACGATGAATGCAGTTTTACGGTGAACGGGCATGGGACTTTCCGGCCTGTGGAAGGATCAAATCCGTTTTCAGGTCAGCAAAACATCCGTGAGAATGCAGATGAGGACATGGTTTCCGTTATTTTTGAAGCTTATAAGCAGGGAAGGATTATTGCTGCTATGAAAGAGGCGCATCCTTATGAAGAAGTGGCGCATCAGGTATATCAGCTGGACAATGACCACCCGTATTGCGGCCTGGGAATGTTCGGAGAGCTGGAGCAGGAAATGGATGAAAATGATTTTATGATGATGGTAAAAGAAACATTCGGCCTTCAGGTGATCAGGCATTCTGCATATACCGGCAGGAAAATTAAGAGGGTGGGAGTACTGGGAGGTTCAGGGGCAGACGGTATCCATGCAGCGCTTGCTGCGAAATGTGATGCGTATCTAACCGGCGACCTTAAATATCACGACTATTTTAAAGCAGAATCCCGGATGCTGATCTGTGATATAGGTCATTATGAATCAGAACAATGGGTTACGCAGCAATTATTTGAAATATTGTCACAAAAATTTAGTACATTTGCAGTCTCAAAATCTAGCGAAAAAACAAACCCAGTAAATTATTTCCTTTAGATATGGCAAAAACCAACGATATTTCAGTTGAAGAAAAATTAAGAGCTTTATATGATTTACAGATCATTGATTCAAGATTGGATGAAATCCGAAATACAAGAGGAGAATTGCCAATCGAAGTAGAAGATCTGGAAATTGAAATTGAAGGACTTGAGAAAAGAGCTGAAAAATTTCATGCGGATATCAAAGATCAGGATGACCAGATCAAAACCAAGCATGAAGTAATCAACCATGCAAAAACCCTTATTGAAAAATACAAGTCCCAGCAGGATAATGTAAGGAACAATAAGGAATTTGAGGCCTTAGGTAAAGAAATGGAATACCAGGAGCTTGAAATTCAGCTTGCTGAAAAGAGAATCAAGGAATTCGGTGCGAAAATCGCTCACAAAAATGAAACGCTTGATGAACTGAACAGTAAGATTGAGGAGCTGAGAAACCACCTGAAGTTCAAGAAAGAAGAACTGGAAGGGCTTATTGCTGAAACTCAGAAAGAAGAAGAATATCTTATCGAGCAGTCTAAAGAATATGCAGGTAAGATTGACGACAGGTTGTTGGCTTCTTACAACAGGATCAGAACCAGCTCTGTCAATGGCCTTGCCGTAGTAGGACTGGAAAGAGGAGCTCCGAAAGGATCCTTCTTCACCATCCCGCCACAGAAACAGATGGAAATTGCCCAGAGAAAGAAAATTATTATCGATGAGCATTCCGGGAAAATCCTTGTGGACGACGAATTGGTCATGGAAGAAAATGAAAGAATGAAATCTGTAATTAAATTCTAGTTATAAGATCTATCCCAATAAAAAGGCTGTTTCAATCATTTGAAGCAGCTTTTTTTATACAGAAATATGGAGGGAAAAATTTCATCCGGAATTAATTCGGTTGAAGCCGGAAAAAGCCGCCCCCATCAGGAGCGGCTTCCGTTTTATCCGTTGTGTCCGTACATCTTATTGTACAGGCCCATGAATTTTTCTTTGACGGCTTTTCTTTTAAGTTTTAATGTCGGTGTCAGCAGTCCGCTTTCTACCGTCCATACTTCAGGAGTAAGCTCAATTTTCTTGATCTGTTCCCAGTTGCCCAGGTGTTCATTGGTTTTATGGATTTCCTTTTCAATCCTGTCCTTCAGTTCCTGGCTTTTTGCAATTTCCTGGGGGGTGGTACCGATGCTAAGATTGTTGCGCATCGCCCAGCTTTTGGCAAACTCGAAATCAGGCTGTACCAGGGCGCATGGCATCTTTTCGCCATCACCTACTACCATGATCTGTTCAATGAATTTAGAAGCTTTTGCTAAGTTTTCGATGGTTTGCGGCGCAATGTATTTTCCGCCGGAAGTTTTAAACATCTCTTTTTTACGGTCAGTGATCTGTAAAAAGCCGTCATTGTCTACATGGCCGATATCTCCCGTCCTGAAATACCCGTCTTCCGTAAACACTTCCTTCGTCATTTCTTCATTCTTAAAATATCCTTTGAATACAGAAGGTCCCTTAACCGTAATCTCACCGTCTTCCTGGATCTTTACGCTTAAATTATCTAACGGCAGCCCTACCGTCCCGATTTTCATCTTATCAAAGCTGTTGACAGAAATCACCGGAGAGGTTTCCGTCAATCCATAACCTTCCAGGATCGGAATTCCGGCATTCTGGAAAAGTAAGTTGAGCCTTGTGGAAAGGGCAGCAGATCCGGAAACGAGTGTTATGATTTCACCGCCAAGGCCTTCCCTCCATTTTGAAAACACAAGCTTGTCCGCAATGATTTGCTTCAGGCCGGAAGGTTTTGACACTTCTTTCTTTTTACTCAGCAGCTCCAGCGCCCAGAAAAATATTTTGGACTTCAGGCCTCCTGCGGAAGATCCGGTATGATAAATCTTATCGTATACTTTTTCTACCAGTCTCGGGACTACGCTCATGTAATGGGGCTTTACTTCCTTAACGTTTTCGCCCATCTTATCGATGCTTTCGGCAAAATAAATAGAGAATCCGTTGTACTGGAACAGGTAAAACAGCATCCTTTCAAAAATGTGGCAGATCGGCAGGAAGCTGAGCACACGGGTATCTTTATAATCGAGGCTTTTCTTCTTTGGAATGCGCGTTATTGAACCCAGGACATTGGAAACGATATTATGATGCGTAAGCATGACCCCTTTAGGCCTGCCCGTAGTTCCGGAGGTATAGATAATGGTTGCCAGGTCTTCTGCATGGATGGAATTGGACAGGTCTTCCACCTCAATTTGTGTGGAATCATCCTCTCCAAGATCCAGAACTTCCCTCCAGTTGGCTGCCCCGGTAATACTGTCAAAAGTGAAGATCCCCTGTAGTGAAGGGATATTATTCTTCACCTTAACCACTTTACTCAGCAGGTCCTTGTCAGAAACAAAACAGTATTTAATTTCTGCGTTATTAAAGATGAACTCATAATCTTCCGGGGAAATATTGGGGTATACCGGAACAGATACGACCCCGATCTGGGAAAGCCCGAGATCCATGACAGCCCATTCGGTACGCGAATTGGTTGTGATCAACGCGATCTTATCACCGGGTTTAATGCCCAGTTTTAAAAGCCCCCGGGATATTTTATTGCCTTCACTCACAAACTGCTGGGTGGAAGTCTTTTTCCATTCTCCATTATACTTTGTAACGAACATATCCGTTTTAGGAAGTTTTTCCAAAGCATAATGAGGAATATCGAATAATCTTTTAATCGTCATGACTTTTTTAGCATTTTTATAGAATTTTAAATATAAGCATTTTTATAAAAACACCGCCAATCTCACGTATTATTTTCAAATGTCATTTATTTTTCAGATTTGCCCAAAAAGTGTAAATTAGCGACCATATAATTATTCAATTTTTATGGACTTTAATTTATCAGAAGAACAGCTGATGATTCAGCAGGCAGCAAGGGATTTTGCACAGAACGAACTATTACCGGGCGTTATCGAAAGAGACCGGGACCAGAAGTTTCCTGCAGAACAGGTGAAGAAAATGGGAGAAATGGGCCTTTTGGGGATGATGGTGGACCCTCAGTACGGAGGAGCAGGAATGGACAGTGTTTCTTACGTTCTGGCCATGGAGGAGATCGCAAAAGTGGATGCTTCTGCTGCTGTGGTAATGTCCGTAAACAACTCATTAGTATGTGCAGGGATTGAAAAATTTGCCTCTGAGGAGCAGAAAGTGAAATATCTTACCCCTCTGGCAAGCGGCCAGGTAATCGGGGCTTTTGCTTTATCTGAGCCTGAAGCAGGTTCCGATGCCACTTCTCAGAAGACGACTGCAGAAGATAAGGGTGACTATTACCTTCTGAATGGGATCAAAAACTGGATCACCAACGGCGGGACAGCAAGCTATTACGTAGTCATTGCCCAGACGGATCCGGAAAAAAAGCATAAGGGAATCAATGCATTCATCGTGGAAAGAGGATGGGAAGGTTTCGAAATCGGGCCTAAAGAAGATAAGCTGGGCATCAGAGGAAGCGATACGCATTCACTGATCTTCAATAACGTGAAGGTGCCTAAAGAAAACAGAATCGGTGAAGACGGTTTCGGGTTCAATTTTGCTATGGCTGTGCTGAACGGCGGAAGGATCGGGATCGCTTCCCAGGCATTGGGAATTGCTTCCGGAGCTTATGAGCTGTCTCTGAAATATGCCAAGACCAGAAAAGCATTCAAAACGGAAATCATCAATCACCAGGCGATAGCTTTCAAGCTGGCAGATATGGCTACCCAGATTACGGCGGCAAGGATGCTGTGCTATAAAGCCGCTGTAGAAAAAGATGCCGGTAAGGATATTTCTGAGATTGGGGCCATGGCCAAGCTGTATTCTTCTCAGGTGGCTATGGATACCACTATTGAAGCCGTACAGATCCACGGAGGATATGGGTATGTAAAAGAATACCATGTAGAAAGGATGATGAGGGATGCGAAAATCACCCAGATTTATGAAGGGACTTCGGAAATCCAGAAAATCGTGATCTCAAGAAGCATTGCAAAGTAAAAGGCAGTCCTGAGATATCAGGTCAACCATAAACAGTAAAGGCTCTCCGGAAGGAGAGCCTTTACATTTACAACCACAACACTTTAATATATATTGATAGGACAAAATTAAAAACAAACGGTATCTGAATCCGGATTTTTGCCTTAAAATATTATTAAAATTAAATTTTTGGATCCTTACGGGTTTCACTGCTTCTTTTCTTATAAAAATAGTACCCGGCACCTGCAATAAGGAATAGCGGCCATAAGGGTAAGATGAACAGGAACACTGAGGTGATGGCATCCCATCCTGAAGACATGGCGGCCAGTGAGCGGCCTCCCAGGGTGTCAGGCTGAGTGTTTTCAACATGGTTCTCTGAGCCGTACAGCGTGATATCCACCTCGCAAAGGGTATTGCGTACGAAATCTTTTCCGGAAACTTCTACGCCCTGTGCTTCAACTTTACCGATATTGTAGCTCAGGTCATCCATCAGGTAATCGAATTTCTGGATCGGAACCCTGACTTTGAGATAAGCGATTTTCCTGTCATTATTGTTGAGTGAGATATGTTCACTTTTTATGAAGCCGTCATATTTTTGTATCTGTTCCTTCACGGTTTCCTTTGCAGATTCGGTATTCGTCACAGTAAGTTCCACTGTTCCGGTTTTTACCAGCCTGTCAGCAGCAGCTTTTTCTACAGACTCTTTTTTAGGCTGATTTTTATAAACAACTTTGGTCTCCCGGATTACTTTCGGGGCAGAAACATTCACCACAATTTTTTCTTCCTTCCTTTTTTCTGTAGAATCTCCTTTTATGTTTGCCGACTCCAGTTTTACGGATGCGATCTTTCCGGCGAGGGAATCAATGCTTTTTGACTGGGTTTCGATCTTTTCCCTGATCTCATGGCTGGTCTCACCCAGTTCCCTGATACGGATTCCGGCCGAATCGGCTATGGCACCCGTTTCCTCTTGAACACTTTTTACGGTATTGTCAGCGTTTGACACTGCACTATCCGCAGCTGAAGCTGGACTTTCCCATTGCGTGGTACCTTCAGCCTTTTTACACATAATACAGGTGCAGGCTAACGCGGCTGATAATAGAAGCTTTTTCATAACGTAATTTTTTTATTGAAGTAAAATTAGATGCGATGTCCTGTTTAAGTTTGTAAAAGGAATGTATTCTCCGGGTAAAGTTGTAATATTCAATGATTCAGTTGATTATATTTATTTTACAAAAGTTTTACAAGCATTATGCGGTAAAAAGGCTTCCGTTTTTCAGGTGTCATCTGAATTTCTGCTGAAATTGTTCAGCGGATGTATGTATGTTTTTCTTTTTTTCTTGATTTTGGCAAATCAACCATCAATTTCATGACAGGATTTTATTCTGCTTTAGGATCCAACTTTTCTCTAGGATCCAACTAAAGAAAAAAATGTACAAAAAATCCGCATTATTTTTACAATTTTTCCATGTCTGTTTATGAAAGCAAAGAATTATTTTTGAGATAAACAATAAAACAAATGCAATGAAAAAAATCGTTCTACTTTCAGCGATCATCTTCGCCGGATCTATCAGTGCCAAAAATAATATCTCTAATCATTCAACATCTGAAGAGGCATACCAGAAAACTTTCAGTTTAACTCGTTATCTCGTTACTATAAAAACTGTTTGCGGAACTATGTATCAGACCGTTTTCGATTCTGAATTTGATACTGATGATTGTCTTTACAATGAATGGGAAATGCATAATAATCAGGATTGCGGACATACCAGCTACGAAAATCCAATAACGTAAAAGATGCTGGGTTTGGTTTTATATTCTTCTAACCTCATGTCTAAAGATTTTCAGTGGATTTGAGTACTTATGTAACGATGATATTTTAACTATTATGAGGCTATTATTGAAAACATTGATGGCTTTTCTCTGCTTCAGCTTTATCCAGGGCCAGGTCAATAAAGATTCTTCTGATATAGAAGTAAGGTATAATTTTACTTTTATGCAAGATACCTTGGATCGCTCATCTGTACTATCAGAACCTATGGTATTGCTGACCAACGGAAAGCAATCCATATACTACAGTGAAAACTATAAAGCTGCGGTAGACGGCTTCGGAAAAAAATTAAAGGATGCAGTGAAAACAGGAAATATTGTTGATCCGGGAATGCTTCCCCGGTCTAAAGTAAGGCATAATGTGTACAAGGATCAGAACCATACTTATATTTCAAATTATTTAGGACAGAATTATTATACCTTTGCAAGTCCTGATCAAATGAAGTGGGAGATAGATTATAACACGGCTGCTGTTATCGGGGGTTACACGTGCCATAAAGCAACAATAACTATAGGAGGTAAAAAATTCTCCGCCTGGTTCACCTATGATATTCCGATCAGTGACGGGCCCTATAAATTCAGGGGATTGCCGGGCCTGATCTTACAAATCACTGAAATGCATGGTTACATAGATTTTGAACTGATCTCCATTCAGAAAAAGACAGTGCCGATAGCGCATAAAAAAGGAATACTGATCTCAAAAGAACAATACCGTTCAAAAAGAAAAGAATATATGAATGATCCGTATCATGGTAAAATCAATAATCCTGCATACCGGAAAATGGCAGAAGAAAACAAAAAGAAATACAATAATGCGCTTGAATAAAAAAGGCTGCTTCAATAAGCAGCCAATATTAATTATGCATTTTTAAATTCACTGATAAAGTGCAGCTTCACATTTGGGAATTTTTCCTGTGTCATATGAATCGTAAATGAAGAGTCGGCAAGGAATACAAGCTGGTTGTACTTATCCCTGGCCAGGAACCTCTGCTTAAGCCTTGAAAACTCTTTGAATTCTTCAGATTTTTCATCCGCTTCCACCCAGCATGCTTTGTGCATGGATAAAGGTTCGTACGTACATTTTGCGCCGTACTCATGCTCCAGACGGTACTGGATCACTTCGTACTGAAGTGCTCCTACAGTCCCGATGATCTTCCTGTTGTTCATCTCAAGGGTAAACAGCTGGGCAACCCCTTCATCCATCAGCTGGTCAATTCCTTTTGCCAGCTGCTTGGCCTTTAACGGATCTGCATTATTGATGTACCTGAAATGTTCCGGAGAGAAACTCGGAACCCCCTTAAAGCTTAATTTTTCACCGCTGGTCAGGGTATCGCCGATCCTGAAGCTTCCGGTATCGTGAAGCCCGACAATATCTCCCGGGAAACTTTCGTCCACTACCTCTTTCTTATCCGCAAAGAATGCATTCGGCGAAGAGAATTTCATCTTTTTGCCTTCGCGTACCAGCAGGTAATTTTCATTCCTCCTGAATGTACCGGAAACGATTTTTACGAATGCCAGCCTGTCACGGTGTTTAGGATCCATATTTGCGTGGATCTTAAATACAAAACCGGTAAAGATATCTTCTTCAGGTTTTACGATCCTGATGTCACTTTCTTTAGGCTGTGGCATCGGAGCTATTTCAATGAATGCATCCAGAAGCTCGCGAACCCCGAAATTATTCAGCGCTGATCCGAAAAATACCGGCTGAAGTTCCCCCTTCATATAATCTTCACGGTTGAATTCAGGGTAAACGGACTGCACCAGTTCCAGTTCGTCACGCAGGGTTTGTGCAGCTTTTGAGCCTATCGCATCATCAATAGAGGTGTCATTGATATTATCAAAGGTGATGGATTCACCCACTTTCTGTTTTCTTTCTTCCAGGAATAGCTGGATATTATTTTCCCAGATGTTATAGATGCCCTGGAAATCACTTCCCATACCGATCGGAAGGGAAAGAGGGACTACATTCAGCCCTAGTTTCTGTTCCACTTCATCCAGGAGGTCAAAGGCATCCTTTCCTTCACGGTCAAGCTTATTGATGAAGACCAGCATCGGGATATTCCTCATACGGCACACCTGGACCAGTTTTTCAGTCTGTTCCTCAACCCCTTTGGCAACGTCAATCACCACAATCACAGAATCTACAGCGGTTAACGTCCTGTAAGTATCTTCGGCAAAATCCTTGTGGCCCGGCGTGTCGAGGATATTGATCTTATGGCCTTTATACTCAAAAGCAAGTACAGACGTAGCTACAGAGATCCCTCTCTGACGCTCAATCTCCATAAAGTCGGAAGTAGCCCCCTTTTTTATTTTATTGGATTTTACGGCACCCGCTTCCTGGATCGCCCCCCCGAATAAAAGGAGTTTCTCCGTAAGCGTTGTTTTACCGGCATCCGGGTGGGAGATGATTCCGAACGTTTTTCTTTTCTGTATTTCTTTGATTAAGTCTGACATAGCATATTTTGAGTTTGCAAAAATCGTGATTTTTAATTGAATTTGAAAATCAATTTCATCTACACAGTAATTTTAAGCCGATTTCCATACGTTTTCTGCATTAAATGTGGTATTAAATTGAAAAGCATCGGCTGATGACAGGGCTGCCGGTAATTCGTAAGCCTCAAATTACTTATCTTTGCTTTTAATAAATTTTCGCACCAAGCATGGAAAACAGCAGATATCCTAAATTTACTTTTACCTGGATCGGGGGACTGGCTTTGTTGATAGGGTTCTTTACAGGAACGATGTTCATTTCCGTATTGAATGTGGTTTGGATGTTTGCATTTAAAACCAGCCTGCAATATAAAGAGTGGTTTCTGATGCTTACCAATGCAGCCGGGTTCGTTACGGCTATCGCCTTTTTCGATTTTTTTATCGTTAGGCCATCCACAAAGAAAAAACTGAACTTCAATTTTTCACCTGCCAATTTTTATACGTATCTCCTGATCTTCCCGATGATGCTGGGCATGATGTTTATCGGGGAATTTGTGACGTCACAGATTCCGGTTACCGGCCCTTTTTTCGGGAAATATTACGAATTTTTCAACCAGCTGATGGACCAGCTGACGGATGATCCTGCGGCGATGCTGCTGATGACAGTGATCATGGCTCCGGTATTCGAGGAAATCATTTTTAGGGGAATAATCCAGAAAGGCCTCATGAACAAAGGGGTGAAACCCTGGAAGGCAATACTATATACATCACTGATTTTCGGGCTTGTGCATGGAAATCCGTGGCAATTTGCAGGAGCGGTTCTTCTGGGGAGCGTCCTGGGGCTCGTTTATTTCAAAACCAAATCATTGCTTTTGCCGATGCTGCTGCACGGTTTTAATAATCTGTGCTCATGCCTCCTGATGATGTATACCGACAGCGAAAGCTTTTCACAGGCACTGCATGTCTCCGAATGGGTTGTCCTGGCCGCAGGGATTGTCCTGTTTTCGGTCTTCTGTTACCTTTTCGTGGAAAAATACAAAGTGCATTACGCTGAAATTTAAAAAAAAGAGCCAGATGTTCACCGGGATAAAATGCATCCGGGAAGATCCATGGCCGGATAATAGATTAAAAATTACATATGGAATTATTGGTTGCTACGCATAACCAGCATAAAAAAGAAGAAATCCAGCAGATACTGGAACATGATTTTGTAGTTAAAAGCCTCACGGATTATGGTATCCAGGAGGAAATAGTGGAAGACGGCGATTCTTTTAATGCCAATGCCCTGATCAAGGCGAAATACTGCTTTGAAAAAACAGGGGTTCCAAGCCTGGGAGATGACAGCGGACTCGTTGTGGAGTCTCTCGACGGACGGCCCGGAATTTTTTCCGCCCGCTATGCCGGAGACCATGATTTTGCCAAAAATATCGCCAGGGTTCTGAGCGAAATGGAAGGCATTGAAAACAGGAAAGCCTATTTCATCACGGTTTTATGTTATTATGATGATCAGGGAGCGCGGTATTTTGAAGGCAGGGTGTACGGAAATCTTCTTCTGGAAAATAAAGGATTCAAAGGATTTGGATATGATCCTATTTTCGTTCCGGAAGGATACGGAATGACTTTTGCGGAAATGAATCCTGAAGACAAAAACAGGATCAGCCACCGTAAAAAGGCACTGGACCTGTTCCTTGACTTCCTGAAATCTGACAACAGCAATTTGTAAAACAATTCGGTGCCTTCAAAAGATTTGTATCTGAGGGTTTACCGATCATAAATTATTGATTTGAGTACGTATTTAACCATATTAGGCTTTAATTCTGCCATTCCCACGATTAATTCATCACCAACCGCTCAGCTGCTGGAGATGGAGGAACGGCATTTCCTGATCGACTGTGGGGAAGGGACACAGGTACAGCTTAGAAAAGCCAAAGCTAAATTTTCAAGGATCAACCATATTTTTATTTCGCATCTTCACGGTGACCATTGCTTCGGGCTTCCGGGCCTTATTGCGTCATTCCGCTTGCTGGGAAGAGAAACTCCGCTCCATGTGTACGGTCCCAAAGGCATCAAGAAAATGCTGGAGACGATTTTTACCATTACGGAAACCCATCGTGGTTTTGAGGTGGTCTACCACGAGCTGGATAAGAACTATTCTGAAAAGATCTATGAAGATAATAAGGTAGAGGTATATACTATTCCGCTGGACCACAGGATTTACTGTAACGGCTATCTTTTTAAGGAAAAGCCTAAGGAAAGGCATCTGAATATGCAGGAAATAGCCAAATACAATGAGATTGAGGTTTGTGATTACCACCACCTTAAGGCAGGAAAAGATTTTGTACTGAGTGATGGGTATGTCCTGAAAAATGAGGTGCTTACTACAGCTCCTGCACCTCCGGTTTCATATGCTTTCTGCAGTGATACGAGATATCTGGAAAGTATTATTCCGATCGTTGAGGGAGTAACTGTGATGTATCATGAATCCACTTTCCTGCATGACCTGAAAGAGATGGCTGATTATACCGGACACTCAACGGCGATTGAAGCGGCGACCATAGCGCAGAAAGCACAGGTGGAAAAACTTATCCTGGGACATTTCTCCAACCGGTATGCAGACCTGACCGTTTTCACAGATGAGGCCAGGAATATCTTTCCGAATACCTATCTGCCCAAAGCCCTTGAATGTGTGAAAATTTAATGATGGTAATGAACTTTGAAGAACTGAAAAACTTCCTTGACGAAAAGGCAGACCGGTACAATAATGCAGATTTCATTAATGATGATCCTGTACAGATCCCGCACAGGTTTTCCCTGAAGCAGGATGTTGAGATTGCAGGATTCCTGGCCGCAACCATTTCATGGGGCAACCGAAAAGCTATCCTGCGTTCCGCAGACAAAATGCTGGATATCATGGGGAATTCTCCTTATGATTTTGTCATGAACCATTCGGAGAAAGACCTGGTTGATCTTCACGGCATAAACATCCACAGGACATTCAACGGAGAGGATTTTGCCTATTTCATACGGCAGTTCAATAAGATGTATAAAGAATACGAAAGCCTGGAAAATCTCTTTTTAGTTAATGAAGACGAATCCAATTTCCTTCATTCTATCGAGCGCTTCAGGACTGGCTTTTTGGAGCCTGAAAAACACCGGAGCCACAAGCATGTGAGTTCACCGTATAAAAATTCATCCGCCAAAAGGATTGTCATGTTCCTCAGGTGGATGGTGCGCAAAGACAAAAGGGGAGTGGATCTCGGGATCTGGAAGCAGATCGATCCACAACATCTTTCCATACCGCTGGACGTTCATACGGGCAATGTTTCCAGGAAACTTGGCCTTATTCTCCGTACACAGAACGACTGGAAAACAGTAGAAGAGCTTGACCGTATGGTGCGGCAGTTTGATCCAAATGATCCTGCGAAATATGATTTTGCCCTGTTCGGACTGGGAGTGACCAAGGAATTGCTATAAAAAGATAAAGATGAAAAATTACACAGAAAATAAGCAAGTGCTTGAAAAAATAGCCAATGGAATCACCTGGTGGATCGGTTCTATACCGTCCCTTATTGCCCATACCTTATTTTTTATCATTTCTTTCCTGCTGCCTTTGCTGGGCTTGGTGGAGTTTGATAAAATGCTCCTGATCCTCACTACGGTAGTTTCATTGGAAGCTATTTACCTGGCCATCTTTATCCAGATGTCCGTTAATAAGAGCCATGAAAAGATAGAGGATATCCAGGAAGATATCGAAGAGATCAGCGAAGATATTGAAGACATCCAGGAAGATATTGAGGAGATCAGCGAAGACATCGAGGAAATTAATGAAGATATTGAAGATATCCAGGAAGATATTGAAGAAATCAACGAAGAGGAAGAAGAGGATGACCACAATGAACGGGCTAAAAATGTGATGCTAAGAAGTAATGTCAATTCCAATAAAAATGAGATCAAAGCTCTTAAAGATAAGATTCAGGAACTCCAGGATATGATTGATGGCCTGAAGAAAGACTCGAAGGACGGTCTTTAAAAAAGCAGTCTTCTGCTCATCTTTAGATTTTTTTTGTTGCAGTTTCAATTCTCCGTAACGGGCTGGAAACCTTAGAATATTAAATAATAGTATGTAAAGAGCAGATAATTTTTACTGCTTCACAAGCATTCGTGTAGAATTTTTATTTTAACAAAATTACACAGGATAGTGTAGCTGTCTTTGTTAATCATATAATTTATTATGGTTTTGAATAAATATTAAATAAAAATATAGTATTTTTGACCAAACTGTAATAAAATGATAGATTATAGAGTGAAAAACTATCTTTTCCTTTTCGTATTGCTTTTTTCCTGTACATCTGTGCTGGCACAGAAAGCACAGAGAAAACCACAGAAAGAAAAATCAACTTCTGAAAGTATGAAAGCAGGCGCCTTTATTGACGTCAATGTTGCACCCTATGCAGCTTCCAACTATACTCCGGAACAACTTGTCAAGAACATCCTCATTAACGGCGGAACCAACTGTACTACAGCGAACGTGACCAATGTTACGGTTTCTCCGAATCAGCCGGTAACGGATAACAACAGGTTTTGGGGATATTTTAACAAAGGGACGACCAGCTTTCCCTTTAACGATGGAATTGTTTTAACGACAGGATATGCAAGACAGGCAGGAAATACTTTGGAAACAGGTACACTGAGCGGACAGATCGGTTTGAATCAGAGTGATCCTGACCTTGTTGCTGCGACCAATCCATCTAAGCCTCTTAATGATGCCGTAGCACTTGAATTTGATTTCGTTCCGAATTCAACCCAGGTAAAATTCAATTATATTTTTGCATCAGAAGAATACACGGCAGGTTTCCCATGTTCAGGATATTCCGATGCTTTTGCTTTATTGCTTAAGCCGGCAGGTAGTGCTACCTATACCAATCTTGCTGTTCTTCCGGGAGGAGCCGGACCGGTAAGTGTAACGAATATTGTACCTTCGGGACCTGGATTTTCATGCGGACCTATCAATGCCCAGTATTTTGCAGGATTAAATTCTACCAATATCGAGACTAACTATAACGGAAGGACAATCCCTTTAACGGCTATTGCAAATGTTACTCCCGGAATTACCTATCATTTCAAACTGGTTCTGGCAGATGCCGGAGATCAGGGGTATGATTCTGCGGTTTTCCTTCAGGGAGGATCTTTTGACCTTGGAATAAAGATCGTAGATGCTACCGGAGCAATTCTGCCGAACACGGTTAATATGTGTGACAATACCCCACAGAACCTGACAGCTCAGGTTGCTACCGTTCCCGGCATGACCTTCCAGTGGTATAAGGACGGCGCAGCAATCAGTGGAGCAACCAGCATAACTTATATGGCTAACCAGCCAGGAGTATATGAGGTGAAAGTTTCAGTACCCGGAAACCAGTGTCCGAGTTCAGCATCCATTACCATTGTTGCCGGAACGACTCCGGCCGCGCAGGATGCTACACTGAAAATCTGTACCACTCCGAATAACCTTAACTTTAACCTGAATGATGCCATCCCTTTAATCACGACCACTCAGGGAGCAGTGGTACGTTTCTACGTAAACCAGGCAGATGCGGTAGCCCAGAATAATAATTACCTTACTACTGCTAATGTAGCCAGTTACAACGGTACCGATGGCCAGGTGCTTTACGTGGTGGTTTCCAACGGGGGATTCTGCAGCAAAAGGGTAACCCTTACATTAAGAAAAGAGGCAACTCCTATTGCACAGCTTGTTTCAACAAAATTAAAGATCTGTGCCGGTGAATCTGTGACCCTTACAGCTGCCGGAGGTGCTACATACCAATGGAGCAACAGTACTACCGTGACCGGAGCTACCCAGACGTTGAGCCCTACCCAGACGACAACCTATACGGTTTATGCTATCGGTGTACAGGGATGTAAATCTGCACAGCCAGCTACTGTGACTGTAGAAGTCGTTCCTGCCATTACTTCAAACGTTTCAGGAGGAATGATCTGTGCCGGTGATCAGATTACCCTGGATGCAGGAGCCGGACCTAATTATACCTATTCATGGAATACAGGTTCTACAACACGTACCATTACGGTAGCAACACCTGGAACATATACAGTGACCATCAGTAACGGGGTCTGCAGTAAAGTATATACGACACAGGTACTATTGGCCATCCCACCATCCATCATCAAAGTGGATTACAGTGAGAAAGGGGATATGACGATTACCACAGCCAATCCAAGCAACGGACCATTGGAATACTCTGTTGATAACGGACTGACATGGCAGGATTCCAACAGGTTCACCAATGTTCCAAGGAATAAGGTAATCTCCATCAGGGTACGCGTAAAGAAAACAAGCTGTGTAGGCTTCCTGGAATATTTCACATTCGTCATGCAGAACGTTATTACGCCGAATGGTGATAATATCAATGATATCATCGATTTCAGGGGAATCATCCAGTACAATAACTTTAAAGGAAGTATATTTGACCGTTACGGAAAAGAAGTATATAAAGCAGAAAAGATTCGGCCATACTGGGACGGTTATTTCCAGGGCAAACGCCTCCCGACTTCTTCCTACTGGTATCAGGTAGCATTTGAAGATCCTGCCAGCAAGCAGATCAGGGTGCATACCGGATGGATCCTGTTGAAGAACATGGAATAAAAAATACAAAAAGATCGACCTTCAGGTTGGTCTTTTTTATTTTGTGAAAGTAACAGATTTGTACCTCTATTCTGATTCGGATGATCATACAAATTGTCTGAAATTCAATTTCAATCAAAAAAAATAGTATTTTTGTTTAAAACAATATAAAAATGTTAAATAGAAGAACAGGAAGTCTACTTTTAGCTTTATTTTTAGTTCTTACGGGGCATTTAGCCTTTTCACAGATAAGGCAGAACCGGACGATTCAGCCTACAGCTTCTACTATGAAAGCCGGAACTTTTATAGACGTTAATACGCCCAACTATCCGGAGTCTTCCTTTAATATTAGCCAGCTGGTAAAGGATGTCCTGATCACCGGCGGTTCTACCTGTTCTACAGCCAATGTGAGCAACGTTAACGTTTCCCCTAATTTAGCCGCTGATAACCCGACCAGGAGCTGGGGCTTTTTCAATAAAGGAACCACCGGTTTTCCATTTGAAAAAGGGATTGTCTTGATTACAGGGCAGGCCAGAAAGGCAGGGAATACATTCCAGTCCGGAAACCTCGGGGATGCCTTGCCGACAACCGGAGATCCGGATCTTGCAGCAGCCCTTAATGTCCCTAACAGCAGCTTACGGGATGCTACCTATATTGAATTTGACTTCGTTCCTACCTCCACTGAAGTTTCTTTCCGGTATATATTTGCTTCCGAAGAATATGACAGCAATTTCCCGTGTACGATTTCAGATGGCTTTGCGCTGTTATTAAGGCCTGTTTCAGGAGGTGCCTATACCAACCTTGCCGTTTTGCCCAATGGTGCCGGCCCGGTAAGTGTTACGAATATTATTCCTGCCAGTTATTCCTGCGGTCCCAAGAATGCACAGTATTTCGGCGGACAGAATACCGCCAATATAGAAACCAATTTCAGCGGACGTACCATTCCTCTTACGGCAAAAGCGACTGTTACTCCCGGTGTTGCTTATCATTTTAAAATGGTTCTGGCTGATTATCAGGATTCCAACTATGATTCAGGCGTTTTCCTGGAAGCCGGCTCCTTTAATATCGGTGTTCAGCTGTTGGATGCTGCGGGTGTCCAGCTGCCTTCTTCCATCAATGTATGTGATAATACACCACAGACATTTACTGCTTCCACCCAGGTGCCGAATGCAACCTACCAGTGGTTTCTCGGAACCACACCAATACCGGGGGCAACCAATCCCAGCTATACGGCAACCCAGCCAGGACAATATACAGTCCAGGTATTCATACCCGGGAATTCATGTCCCGGAACGGCAAGCATTACCATTGTTGGCGGAACTTCGCCTACAGTTCAGAATGCTACCCTGACCTCATGCTTTGTACAGGGAAATGCCACCTTCAACCTGACCACGGCGCAATCCTCCATCAGTACTACTCCGGGTGCAACATTCGCCTATTATATCAACCAGGCAGATGCCATTGCCGGAAACGCTAATACCATTGCCAATCCTGCCGCATTTCAGAGTGCAGGACAGACAGTGTATGTTTCGGTGAAAAACGGGTTCTGCGCAAAAGTAGCAGAGCTTACCTTGGTAAAAGCGCCGCAGATTACGGCTACCATTGCTGCTCCGGGCGTACTTACATGTACCAATCAGCAGGTCACTTTAAATGCTTCAGCTTCCGTATATCCTTCCGGATCGGTGTTCAACTGGACGACCACGGGAGGAAATATCATTTCAGGCGGAAATACGCTGAACCCGGTAGTGAACGCCGCGGGAACCTATACACTAACAATTTCCAATACGTACCAGCCCGGCAATACCATATGTACAGGTACGGCAAATATTACAGTGACAGGAGACAGTGCGCCTCCCGTAACAACCGTCACTGCTTCCAAGACAACAATCTGTGCCGGAGAAACGGTAACGTTAACCGCTTCAGGAGGAACAACGTACACCTGGGCAGGTTTACCCGGAAATGGGGCTACCCAGACCGTAACGCCAACAGCAACGACTACCTATACCGTGACAGCATTAGGCGCAAATGGATGCGCATCCCAGAATCCGGCTACGATTACCATTGAGGTTTCCCAGCCCATAACGGTTCAGAATGCCGTTCTCCTTCAATGTTACCAGCCGGGTCCTATCAATTATAACCTTACCTCGGCCCAGCCACAGATCACAACAGCTGCAGGAGTTACTTTTGCGTATTATATCAATCAGGCAGATGCCAATGCCGGAAATGCAAATACGATTACCAATCCTAATGCATTTTCCAGCGCCGGTAACCAGACCATCTATGTCCTGGTCAAAAACGGGGGCTGTAGTTATGTTGTGAGTTTACAGCTTCTAAAAACCGCAGCAACAACACTTACGATAGCAGCTCCGCAGACTATTACCTGTACAACATCCCAGGTTACGCTTAATGCATCCGCCTCCGTTATTCCTGCGGGTTCTACCATAGCATGGACTACTGCCGGAGGGAATATTGTTTCGGGAGCCAACAACCTTACTCCTGTAGTTAATGCAGGAGGGACTTATACGCTCACCGTATCCAATGTATCTCAGCCCGGCAACCTGAACTGTACCTATACGGAGACGGTTACCGTAACTGAAAACAAAACGCTTCCAGTAGCCGCGGTTACCTCTTCGGCAGTACAGATCTGTGCTGGTGAATCGGTTACTTTAACAGCATCTGGAGGGGTTTCCTATAACTGGGCAACACTTCCGGGCAACGGCAGCACTCAGGTAGTTTCACCAACCACAACCACAGTATATTCCGTATATGCAGTAGGTGCTAACGGATGTATTTCTGCCAATCCTGCTACGGTGACGGTAATTGTAGGGCCGCCAACGGCAACGGTTTCAGCTTCGCCAACTAAAATCTGTGCGGGTGACTCAGTTACCTTAACAGCTTCCGGAGGAGTGACGTACAACTGGGTAGGACTTCCAGGAAACGGGAATACTCAGGTGGTGACCCCTACCGTGACGACCACTTATTCTGTATATGCCCTAGGCGGAAACGGATGTACCTCTATTAATCCTGCTACCATCACAATCGAGGTGGTTCCGGCGATCAGTTCTGCCTTACAGAATGTTTACGTTTGTAAAGGAGACACGGGAGTACTGGATGCAGGATCAGGACCTGGTTACACTTATTTATGGAGTACGGGAGCCACTACACAGACTATTTCTACCAATGTACCCGGAACTTATACGGTGACCATCAACAATGGAACGTGTTCAAAAACTTTTTCGGCTCAGCTGATTAATCCCACGCTGCCTCAGTTTACCAACATTACCTATGAAAATCATACAATGACCTTGTCAGCAACAAATCCTACCGGCGGAGTACTGGAATATTCCGTTGACGGAGGCGTGACATGGCAGTCATCCAATATCTTTTACAATCTGCTGAACAATACCAATTACACGATTCTGGTAAGAGTAAAAGACGCGGAGTGCAGCACGGTACTGGAATATTTCACTTTTGTTATTTCCAATGCCATTACCCCTAATGATGACGGTAAAAATGATTTTGTAGACTTTGCCGGAATCAGCAAGTACAACAATTTCGCTGCTTCTGTCTTCAACAGGTATGGTCAGGAGATTTTTAAAGCTACCAAAGCAGAAACGTTCTGGACCGGAACCGTACGTGGAATTAGTCAGCCTACAGGAACCTACTGGTATCGGGTACAGTGGGAAAACCCGGCAAGTAAAAAGCTGGAACTACGAACAGGCTGGATTTTATTGAAGAATAGAAACTGATTATAATGAATTTTTAAAGTCTCCTCAATTGAGGAGACTTTTTATTTTTATTGATAAAAATGTTAAATGTGCATGAGATATTTATAAAAAAAATTAAATTTGTTGAAACAAAAATATTATGAAGAGACATCTACTGTTATTTTTCCTTTTTATAATCTCATTAAACTTTTTTTATTCGCAAAATGTCTTTCCAAGAAAGCCGCAGAAGGAGCAGAAATCTGCTTTAACAATGAAAGCAGGTGCTTTTATCGACGTTAATGCCCCTTCTTACAATGAAAGCGGTTATACGATTGCACAGTTAGTAAAAGATGTCCTGATTTCATCAGGTACGAATTCGTGTGTAACTCCTAATGTTTCCAACGTACAGGTAAGTCCTAACTTAGCTGCCAGCAGCGCCAATCGCTCCTGGGGTTATTTCAATAAAGCCACTACAGCATTTCCTTTTAAGGATGGTATTATTCTCTCTACCGGCTATGCCAATAAAGGTGGGAATTCTTTTATCAGCAGTACATTGAGTGACAATGTAGGAACCGGAAGTGATCCTGATCTTGTCGCTGCTACCAATCCTACCCAGACGCTTAATGACGCTGTAATCCTTGAATTTGACTTTGTACCGACGTCATCGCAGGTAAAGTTCAACTATCTTTTTGCCTCTGAAGAATATACCGGGTCTTTCCCGTGCAGCTACTCGGATGCTTTTGCACTTCTGTTAAAGCCTGTGGGCAGTACGGCTCCGTATGTTAATATGGCAGTACTTCCGGGCGGTGCAGGACCGGTAAGTGTAACCAACATTCACCCGGCTATTTCAGGCGTGTGCGGTGAGGTTAATGCCAACTTCTTCGGGGGATATAATACATCCAATATCGAGACCAACTTCAATGGACGTACCATTCCGCTAACCGCGAGTGCTACAGTAGTTCCGGGACAGGCGTATCACTTTAAAATGGTCCTGGCTGATGCCGGAGATACGGCTTATGACTCTGCTGTTTTCCTTGAAGGAGGATCATTCAATATCGGAGTAGAGCTTCTGGATCCTTCAGGTGCTACTTTGCCGGAAGAAATCAATGTATGTGACAATGTACCGCAGGTAATCACTGCTTCCGTAAACGACCCTAACCTTGCTTATCAGTGGTATTTTAACGGTACTCCTGTAGCCGGAGCAACGACGAATACCATTACAGCAGTACAGCCGGGCGTATATACTATTGAGGTTAGTGTTCCGGGAAATCCCTGTCCGGGTAAAGCGACCATAAAAATTAATGGCGGAACAACCCCTGTAGCCAATGATGCTACTTTGCTGCTCTGTACAACGCCGGATATCACCACCTTTGATCTCAGTACGATTTTGCCTGCCATCAGTACAACACCGGGTGCCGTATTCCGAATCTACGTGAATCAGGCAGATGCAATGGCTCAAAATAATAATTACCTAACTAACATACTGAATTATAACGGTACGGATGGCCAGATCCTGTATGTAGTAGTTTCCAACGGGGGATTCTGCAGCAAAATGGTGCAGCTTAACCTTCGTAAAGAATCAACACCTACAGCGAGTGTGGTAGCCACTAAACTTAAAATTTGTCCTGGTGATACCGTGAATCTGACGGCAACCGGAGGAACAACTTATGAATGGAGCAATTTCCAGGGTACCGGAAATACTCAAAGTGTTACTTTATTCAACACCACTACATTCACTGTGTACGCTATCGGTGCGAAGGGATGCCGCTCCCTGAAGCCTGCGACTGTGACTGTAGAAGTTATTCCTGAAATGACTTCACCGCTTATGGATGTGGAAATGTGTATGGGAGACCGTGTTGTTCTGGATGCCGGAGCAGGACCTAATTATACCTATCTGTGGAGTACCGGTGCAACGACCCAGACGATCAATGTAGATCAGTTGGGAGTATATACGGTAGCCGTTAACAACGGATATTGTACCAGAACGTTTACTTCACATGTCATGGCTGCTGCATCACCGTTTATTTCAGGCCTGGATTACGGCAATAATACCCTTACCATTACTGCTGTAGGCCCGATGATCAACAATATGCCGACAACATTGGAATATTCAGCCGACGGAGGTATCTCATGGCAGGCATCCAATGTGTTCACCAACTTACAGAACAATACCAATTACAATCTTCAGGTAAGAACTGTTGGAACACATTGTGTCGGGGCGCTTGATTTCTTCACATTGCAGATCAGCAATATCATAACTCCGAATCAGGACGGAATCAATGATGTCCTTGACCTTAGTGCTTTAGGAAACTTCAAAAACTTTACCGGATCAGTGTATGACCGTTATGGTTCTGAGATTTTCAGGTTTACCAAGCAGAATCCGGTATGGAATGGTACCGTAGGAGGGAAAAGGCTTCCGACTGCCACATACTGGTATAAATTCAACTACGAATATCCGAAATCCAAAGCCCAGATGAACTGGTCAGGATGGATCATGCTGAAAAACAGAGAGTAATAACATACTTTGATAATGCATAAAAAGCCGGGACAATAAATTGTCCCGGCTTTTTTATCATATGATCTTATAATCGGATCTTTTACCAGTGTTCTTTCCAGAGCCTGGTGAACATGATGAAATCCTCAACGCTCAGTTCTTCAGCCCTCTTGTCCATAAATGGATGAGCTTTAAGTTCTTCAGGGATATTCAGTGGTTTCAAGGCATTGGAGAGCTTTTTTCTCCGCTGGTTAAACCCGGTTTTTACAATCTGTTTAAAAAGAACTTCATTTCCTGCAAGGCCTTCCTTTGGATTCCTGGTTAAACGGATGACCCCGGATTTTACTTTTGGTGGCGGATTAAATACGTTCTCATGGACCGTAAACATATATTTCACATCATAATAAGCCTGGATAAGAACCGTAAGGATACCATAGTCTTTTGTTCTCGGTACCCCAGCGGTCCTTTCCGCTACCTCTTTCTGGAACATACCCACCATTTCAGGGATCAGGGTATAATGATCCACAATCTGGAACAGGATCTGTGATGAAATGTTATATGGGAAATTACCGATGATCGCAATCTGCTCACCATTGTTAAAACTGAAATCCTGTTTCAGGAAATCCCCTACAAAAGTGCTTTCATTTACCTGGGCAAAATTATTTTTAAGGTACTCAATAGATTCGGTATCTATTTCTGCGAGATAGATCTGCTGTTCTTTTTCAAGCAGGTATTTGGTGAGGACCCCCATTCCCGGTCCTACTTCCATGACGGTTTGATAGCCGTCAAAACTCAGGCCTTCTACAATTTTTCTTGCGATATTTTCATCCGTCAGGAAATGCTGCCCGAGATGTTTTTTTGCTTTTACACTCAATACTTTTATGATTTTATTAACAATGATTTTTCCTTCTCCGGCCCCAAATTTCGGAAGTTTTTTTCTATTTTAGCCAAAAATTTTAATATTAATGGCTAAATCTGTAGAAGAGTTTAATAAGAAAAGGCTTAGGTCCAGCAATATTACGGTAGTGATCAGTATTGCCCTGGTATTATTTTTATTGGGATTAATGGGGCTTATTCTGATTAATGCTCAGAAATATTCCGATTATATCAAAGAACAGCTGGTGGTTAATGCTTATTTTGACGAAAATTTTGATGCTAAGGACTCTGTAAAGATTGCTAAGGTGGAGGAAGAGACATTCAAGGAAATCCAGACCTTGGCACCCGTTAAAAAAGCGACTTATATTTCCAGGGAAATGGCTGCCAAAGAAGCTAAAGCCAGTATGGGAATAGACAGCGATGCTCTTTTTGAAGAAAACATCTTCCCGTCTTCTGTAGAAATTGCCCTTAAACCGGAATATGTGGATCCGGCTAAAATTGATGAAGCCATTAAAGTGATCAAATCCGTCCCCGGAATTGTAGATGTGAAAAATGACAGCACACTGATGGTGGATGTATACAATAACCTCAGCAGGATCCTGAAATGGATTTTCGGTTTTTCCATGCTGTTCCTGATTCTTGCCGTAGTGCTGATTAACAACTCCATCCGTTTAAAAATATTCTCTAAAAGATTTATCATTAAAACCATGCAGCTGGTAGGGGCGAAAAGGAGGTTTATCCTTAAGCCGTTCATCATTGAAGCGGTTATTCTAGGAGCCATTGGTTCTGTAATCGGTCTGATGGCCCTTTGCGGTGTATGGTATTATTTTACAAGCCAGATCGGTTCTGCATTCGTACAGGACAATAACCAGTATTTCTGGCTGGCTTTGCTTGTATTGGGAATAGGAATTTTTATTACCGTCCTGAGCACCGTGGTGGCAACATGGAGATTCCTGAGAACAAGTGTTGATGATTTATATTACTCTTAACAATGAGCAAAAAAACAAATAAGTTTTCCGCTGCCTCTTACGGCAAAGAAACTGAAACCCCACAGGAAAGTCCGTTTTACTTCGGACCCCAAAACTTTAAATGGATGCTGATAGGCTTGGCCTTTATTGTCGTTGGTTTCCTTCTGATGATGGGTGCTGATGCCAATACGGTAGACGGAAAATATGATCCGAATTCATGGAATGACGGCATCTTCTCGATCCGGAGAATACGGATTGCGCCGCTGTTTGTAGTGATAGGCTTTGTTATAGAAGGCTATGCAATTCTGAAAAGAAAATAGAAATAAACTTTTATTTTGAGATTGAGAAATTGAGAAATTCAGAATACCATGTCTGAATTTCTGAGTTTCTTAATCTTTTTAATTTTTACATAAATTATGGATATAATTAATGCAATAATCATTGCCATTATTGAAGGACTGACGGAATATCTTCCGATTTCATCTACAGCCCATATGGGTTTCACGGCCAGCCTGATGGGGCTTCCGGAAGATGAATTTTTAAAAATGTTTCAGGTATCCATCCAGTTTGGGGCTATTTTATCCGTTGTAGTGGCTTACTGGAAAAAGTTCTTTGATTTCACTAATCTCCGGTTTTATTTTAAGCTGGGCTTTGCTGTCATTCCGGCTCTGGTATTGGGATATCTGTTCGATGATAAGATAGAAGCTGTTCTGGGCAACCAGATTGCCATATCGTCTGTGCTGGTCTTAGGCGGCGTTGTCCTGCTCTTTGCCGACCGGTGGTTCAAGAATCCGAAAATTATAAACGAAAAAGACATCAGTATTAAAACTGCAGTTACGATAGGATTCTGGCAATGCCTGGCCATGATGCCCGGCACCAGCAGAAGTGCCGCTTCCATTATAGGAGGAATGACTCAGGGGCTGACAAGGAAGGCAGCCGCAGAATTTTCTTTCTTCCTGGCAGTTCCTACCATGCTGGCGGTAACGGTGTATTCCGTTTTTGTGAAAACGTGGGGAAAAGAAACGGCTACCCCGCAAAAAGGGTACGAAATGATCATGGCCTCACAGGACCATATGATCATCTTTATCATAGGAAATGTTGTGGCGTTTATTGTAGCCCTCATTGCCATCAAAGCATTTATCGGTGTACTGAATAAATATGGCTTCAAGCCGTGGGGATGGTACCGGATTTTTGTGGGAGTTGCATTGCTGATCTATTTTTATTGGTTTAAATAACACAGTTAAAAATAATCAGATAAATGCTCATATTGATGCAGCTGAATAATTTTTCTTAATCGCATTGTGATGATCAACATCGGTAATAAGTACATATCAACAGAATGAAACTGCATGTTTTCGGAGCATCAGGAAGCGGGGTCACGACATTGGGGCGTGCTTTATCAGCAGAGACCGGATTACCCTATTTTGACAGCGATGAGTATTTCTGGATCAAAACAGAAACACCTTTTACCGAAAAACGGAATCCTGAAGAGAGAAACCGAATGATCATTGAAGATCTTCATAAAGCAGGAAACTGGATATTGGGCGGTTCTACTTTTACGTGGGCTGATAACCTTTTCCCAGATTTTGACCTCGTAGTTTTTCTATATTTACCAGCCGGAATCAGGATGGAAAGACTGAAGAAGAGGGAATGGGAAAGATACGGAGATGTCATCTTCAAGGATGAAGAAAGGTCAAGGCTGCATCAGGAGTTTATCACCTGGGCAGAAGGCTACGATTACAAGACTGAATTGCATAACAGAACCCTCAAGGCACATGAAGCATGGTTGCAGCAACTGAAATGCCCTGTTTTAAAAATAATCGGCACTCAGTCGGTAGAGGAAAAAGTACAGCTGGTTTTGGAAAAGTTGTCAGTATTATAATAGGCCTCTTTATATAAAGCCTAATCACAAAGAAATTAAATTTAATCCGAAAAGTATCATAGACGATAAGATGACCGCAGAAGATTTACAGTCAGGACATATATTTTTATTGGACAAGCCATTGGACTGGACTTCTTTCCAGGCAGTCAATAAACTGAAATACAAACTTAAAAGGGAATTTAACCTTCCGAAAAAATTCAAGATCGGGCATGCCGGCACACTGGATCCCAGAGCCACCGGACTTCTGATTGTCTGCTGCGGGAAATTCACTAAGAATATCCCCGAAATACAGGATGCACCGAAAGAATACTGGACGGAGATCAAGATAGGGGTTCAGACCGAATCGTATGATACCGAGAAGCCTGAGATCCTTCATCAGGATATTTCTGATATTACCGAAGAGCAGATCAGGACGGTACTGGAAAAATTTACAGGGGAGATCCAGCAGAAGCCGCCTGTTTTTTCAGCCATAAAAATTGACGGGAAACGAGCCTATAATCTGGCCAGGGCCGGTGAAGAAGTGGAAATGAAATCCCGGGCAACCACCATTTTATACATCAATGCAATTGAAATTGATCTTCCGTTTGTCCGTTTTACGGTAGGATGCTCGAAAGGGACGTACATCCGCAGCCTGGCCCATGATATCGGTCAGGAGCTGGGAGTAGGCGCCTATCTGACCCAGCTGAGAAGGACCAAAATAGGAGAGTACTCCGTGGAACAGGCAAACAGCCGTTTCCTGGAGAATGATTTTAGATTTAACGATACCGAATATATAAGCGATGCAGGAAAAGACACGGATCAATAAGTACTTATCGGAAATAGGCTATTGCTCAAGACGGGCAGCAGATAAACTTCTGGAGGAAGGACGGATCAAAGTGAACGGGAAAGTGCCCGAGCTGGGAACGAAAATTTCAGATGAAGATGTTGTGGAAGTAGACGGAAAGCCTGTACGTGAGTCTCAGGAGAAACCCGTATATATTGCATTCAACAAACCCGTAGGCATTGTCTGTACCACAGATACCAAACGGGAACAGAATAATATCATAGACTATATCAACCATCCCCAGAGGATTTTCCCGATCGGAAGACTGGATAAGCCGAGCGAAGGACTGATCCTGCTGACGAGTGACGGCGATATTGTCAACAAAATACTACGGGCGCGGAACAATCACGAAAAAGAATATATTGTACGGGTAGATAAGCCTATTACACCGAGGTTCCTGGATAAAATGCGCAACGGAGTTCCTATTCTGGATACGGTGACCAAAAAATGCGAAGTAGAGAAGATTGATGAAATGAATTTCAGGATCGTCCTTACCCAAGGGCTCAACCGGCAGATCCGCAGGATGTGTGAATATCTTGGCTACGAAGTGAAGAAGCTGAAACGCATCCGCATCATGAATATCATGTTAGACCTTCCGGTAGGTAAATGGAGGGACCTGACCGAACAGGAACTTTCAGCTCTGAATGCCCTTCTTGAAGATTCAAGCAAGACAGCAGACTAACTTTGATAGAGCTACAGATTATGGATGATACAATATCTTTACGGTTTATTTAAGATACCACTTCATCCTTTCTTCATATTCCGGCTTGAGTTTGAGGAATTTCCAGATTTTCTTTTCATTAGGTTCGCTGAGACGGTAGAAAATAATTTTATCTGCTGAATATTTAAAATAGGGATGGTTCTTCAGCCATTCTTCAGGAGCTTCAGCAAGAGTGTATCGGGGAACATCTGATGTGTTCAGCGGAGCAGTGTTGACCAGTTTCTGTACCAGTTCCTGGTCAATATTGTAGGTCTGGAGGATCTGTTGGTTATTCATAAAGCCACCAAGCTTCTTCCTGAACCCAATGATCGACCCGGCACTTCTTTCATCAAGTCCAAACTCCAGGAGTTGCCTGAATGTAATGGTATTCAGGTCTGTTTTTGAAAAATCCGTTTTTTCCTGTTGCGGAATTTTATAGGTCATTTTATCTTTTGAATCAGCTGTTGCAGGATTCAGCCTGATGTACGGTTTCAGCTCCTCAAATTTTTCAGGTGATACCACGAAACATTTTTTAAGATCTTCAACGGTCCTGAACTGTCCTTTCAGAACTTTATCCCGATAACTGATGATGGTCTGTGCCTGTTTTTCAGAAAATCCCAGACGCTGCCAGTCGTCTGCTGAAGCGGCATTAGGGTCAAAAGTGAAATACCGGATTGCTGCTTTCTGATTGTTGAAAGTTTTGGTTGATGCCGGTGTCTTTTCCGGCAGTATAATGTAGGGCGCG
Source organism: Chryseobacterium camelliae (assembly GCF_002770595.1). Lineage (NCBI taxonomy): Bacteria > Pseudomonadati > Bacteroidota > Flavobacteriia > Flavobacteriales > Weeksellaceae > Chryseobacterium > Chryseobacterium camelliae. The sequence continues at coordinate 4,039,813 of NZ_CP022986.1, forward strand.
AGCTTTTGGTAATTTTCGTCACTGATAATGAAACATTCCCTGAACTTTTCTTTGCTGAGGAAGCTGCCTCCGAGGTATTGTTTGTATTTCAGGATGGCCGCGGCCTGTTTTTCAGAGAATCCCATGGTCTGCCAATCCTGATGGGACAGATGATCGGGATTAAAGGCTCCCGGGACTGAAAGGGTTCTTTTCTCAGCTTTCCTGTAGCTGTCATAGGTACCTGCTCCTGCTTCCGGAAGGAGGATGTATTGTTCAAGCCTTGAGAATTGGTCTTCAGAAATGGCAAAACATTTTTTCAGCTGCTGCCGGGATGTGAAACTGCCACCTACGACTTTTTTATAATTCAGGATAACGGCTGCCTGGGATGCCGAAAATCCAAGCTTTTGCCACTGCTTCACATCCAGATCGTTGGGATCAAACTCCGAGAGTTTCGCCGGAATTGTATTTTTCGAAATAAAGGTAATGTCGGAAAAATCTGCTTTTTCCCTCCCGGTATATTCCTGGAAGATCAGTAAGGTCACCAGGATAATCCCCAATACACCCAGTTTTTGGTAATCATTTTTTTTCATCCTGATAAACTTAGGGCTTTAGAATCAGAATATCAAAAAAACAATCTTAAAATTTTGGTATACAGTCTGTTTGGATGTGATTTGTCTGTTTTCTGTTGATGCAGTACACCAAAAAAACAGCAGAGGTAAATATTTTGAAGATGCTATTCTGTATCCTTTTCTACCAGGGATTCCTTTAGCTTCAGAAGCTCAGCCTTCACAAATTCAAGCCGGTCGATCAGCGTGATGGTTTCGGAAATTCTGCTGTTGGTGGTCAGTGCTATCTTGGCTCCGTCCAGCGTATATCCTTTTTCTTTCACCAGGTGATAGATGATCTGAAGGTTTTTAATATCTTCCGGGGTAAAGTACCGGTTTCCTTTTTTGTTCTTTTTAGGCTTGATAATCGGAAATTCCTGCTCCCAATAGCGTATGAGGGAAGTGTTTACGTCAAATGCCTTAGCCACTTCACCGATGGAATAATACAGTTTATCTGGGAGATTTATCTTCATTGTAGCAATCGTAATGTTCAAAGATAAATATTTTTTGATTTTCGTAAAGAATATATGGAGTGAAATTATTAGCCCTTTGCAGGCGCTTAGGGGAAAAGTCAGTAATATTATTGATAAAATTGCTTTTGTTTTTGCTATTTTTGAATCTAAACAAAAGCAGGGTGGATTCCATTTCAGTACTTAACATCAATCTGTTCCAGGGCGGGAAGAATACCTCCGACTTTTATTTCAGCACCCTGAAGAATCATCTGATCGTAGGACATCGCCATCTTGAAAAACCGCATCGCCACGATTTTTATGCGACCATTCTGTTCACCGGCGGAACCGGTGTCCATGAAATTGATTTCCAGAAATATGATGTTGCCAGAGGCAGCCTCTTTTTTATGTCACCCGGACAGATCCATAGCTGGGAACTTTCCTTAGATATTGAAGGATATATTTTCTTTTGTTCGCAGGATTTTTATGAGATGCATTATGTAAGCCAGAAACTAAGGGATTTCCCTTTCTTCGGCTCCGTACATTTTCCGCGGAAACTTCAGCTGGACGATGATCATCTTAAACAATACCTCGATAAAATCGTGGAACTTGAACAGGAGTACAAGGCTCAGGACCTTATGAAAACCGGCCTTATATTATCTGTATTATCGCATATTTTTATCCTTTCGTCCAGGCTTTTTTCAAAAGATCTGGATCACAGGTCTCAATCTGCCGGCATTTCTTATCTTAAACATTACCAGGATTTTGAAGACCTTGTGGAAGAGCATTTTGTCCGTGAGAAGTCCGTTGCCTTTTATGCAGCAAAACTGAATGTCTCGGCGAAGCACCTGAACCGCATTATCCAGACTGTTGTTCAGAAAACAGCAACTGAGGTCATTACGGAAAGGGTAGTCCTTGAAGCTAAGCGAATGCTGATCCATCTGGATGAAAACCTGGGTGAAATTTCTTTCCGGCTGGGGTATGATGAATATTCTTACTTCGTAAGGGTTTTCCGGAAATCTTCCGGCGTGACGCCAACAGAGTTTATCCGGAAATACAACTCTTAGGATTACAGGGCAAGGGTAAAAGGCCCCTCAAAAACCGTCTCGAAAGTGTCCAGGAGTTTTCCTTTTTCATCATAGACTCCGATAGCGAGGTTCTGTTTGGAAAACCTAATTTCGTTTTCCGGAAATGAAATATTGATGTTGCCCTTCAGGATCTGATCGCCTTTAAGGGTGATTTTTTCTGAACCGAAAAATTCTATCCGTGCATGATCTGCATTAAGCACCTTGATCGTAAGCGTTTTTTGTTCGTTAGACTTATTCAGGAACGTATATATGAAGGTATTGCTGATTCTTCCGTCTTTAACGAAATAAGTTGATCCCGCAGGTTTGATGAATTTTGCCTCCAGCGAACCTCTGTCATACATTAGGAATCCCAGGAATCCGATCAGCAGAACGAGAATCAGGCTGGTAGCTTTCATCCGCGAAGTAAACCTGAATTTTTCACGGTTTTCTATTTCGGCCTCCGTAGCATAGCGGATCAGGCCTTTGGGAAGGCCTACTTTTTCCATGACCTCATCACAGGCATCGATACAGGCGGTACAATTGACGCATTCCAGCTGCTGCCCGTTTCTGATGTCTATTCCGGTAGGGCATACCACTACACATTGCTGGCAGTCGATACAATCGCCTTTGCCCACCGCTTTTCTGTCTTCCTGATTCCTCCATTTGGAACGGTTTTCTCCTCTCCGGAAATCATAGTATACATTGATGGTATTTTTGTCAATGAGTACCCCCTGAAGCCTCCCGTACGGACATACGAGCGTACATACCTGCTCACGCAGCCATGCAAATACAAAATAAAACGTACCTGCGAAGGCAATCATTCCCAGGAATTTCAAAGGGTTTTCCACAGGCCCCTGAACAATAATGCTGAAAACTTTTTCGTACCCTGCGATGTACATGAACATGAAGTTGGTAATGATGACTGAAATGACGGCAAACACGAACCATTTCAAAAGTCTTTTCCTCAGCTTTTCAGCGTCCCAATCCTGCCTGTCGAGCTTCATCTGCCTGTTGCGGTCACCTTCAATCCAGAATTCCACTTTCCTGAAAACACTTTCCATAAAAATCGTCTGCGGACAAAGCCACCCACAGAAGATCCTGCCGAAAACGACCGTAAAAAGCATGACAAAAATAACGGACGTTACCGCTCCCAAGGCAAGAATGAAAAAATCCTGCAGATAAAACGGCTGCCCGAAAATGAAAAATGCCCGGTCAATCACATTGAACAGCAGAAATGGATTTCCGTTAACCTTGACAAACGGCAATCCGAAAAATAGAGCAAGCAGCAGATAGCTGGTGTAATTCCGGTAATCGGTAAATTTACCTTTCGGTTTGCGGGGATACACCCATTTTCTCTTACCGGTCTCATCCATTGTACCTACTGAATTTCTGAAATGGTGAGCATCTTGTGGACGGGCCTGAAAACTGTCGGATTGCATATTCATCGTTTTTGCATGAATTAAGTAAGGTAAACTGTACGCCTTACGGTTAGTGCAAAGCTCATAAATATCAGCTTTTGCTGCTAATATCATCTTCGCTTTAAATAGGACTATTCGGACATTATGCCGTTTGATTCTATTATCTTTCAATGAGAAAATAACTTTTGAATCTGAGAGTACAAATCGTAAATTGTACCCATCAAAATTTATGAAGCAATGAAGAATATCTGGCGTGCCGGTTCGGTTGGTTTGGTTTTAGCATTAGTCAGTTGCAAATCACTAAATACTAATGCTATGTTTTATGAAGACATCAAACCGGAAAAAGTTTCGGACCAGTTTACCTTTACGGAAGGCCCATCTTCCGACAGCGAAGGAAATGTTTATTTTACGGATCAGCCCAATGATAAGATCTATTACTGGGACTGGAAAACAAATAAGGTGAACCATTTCATGGATCAGGCGGGAAGGGCTAACGGAACGCATTTCGACAAAGATGATAACCTGATCACCTGTTCAGACCATAAGGGTGAAATCTGGAAAATCTCAAAAGATAAAAAGGTAGAAATCCTGGTGAACCATTTTGAGGGCAAAAGGCTGAACGGCCCCAATGATATCTGGAATGATGCCTTTGGAGGAATGTATTTTACCGATCCTTTATATGAAAGGGATTACTGGGTGGATTTTAAACAGGAAATCCCTCACAAAAGCCTTTATTACAGGGATAAATCAGGCAATGTAACCAAAATTGAGACGTTTACGCAGCCTAACGGTATTGTAGGGAGCGAGAAATTTAAAAAACTCTATGTTTCCGATATTGATGCCGGCAAAACCTATGAATATGATATTCTGGGTGAAGGAAAACTGTCTGAAAAAAAGCTGTTCTGTGAAATGGGCTCTGATGGGATGACGATAGACAAGCACGGCAATCTTTATCTGACTGGCGATGGTGTTCATGTATTCAATCGTGAAGGAAAGAAAATCTACCACATCCCCATCAAGGAAGACTGGACATCCAACGTTACCTTTGCAGGAAAGCATAATGACATCCTGTTCATTACCGCTACAAAATCAGTCTATACTTTACCGACGAAAGTGAAAGGAATAAAATAGCGTCTATTAAAAAAACAAAAGCCACAAAAATCAAACAGATTTTTGTGGCTTTTAAATTTTAAACCGGCAGATGGATTTCACCGGACATGAATATAACGGCATTGCTCCTTATGACGGTTTGTCCATCCTCCAACTCAACCTCCATGCTTCCCGTCCGTTCAGAACACTGGAATGCATGAAGTACTTTTTTACTGAGCTTCACAGTCCAGTATTTACACAGGAAACTCTGTACGCCTCCGGTTACCGGATCTTCATCAGATCCTGACCATGGCCAGAAGTAGCGGTATTCAAAATCATAACCTTGTCTTTCCGAGCGGGCAGTGACGAGAACACCATTAATGGTAGTGTCAATGCTTTTCAGTCGGTTAAAGTCGGGCTCCAGAGCCTGAAGATCTGTGCTGCTGCCGATTTCCACCAGTACGATGTTATGGTATTCATTATAGGCACAGTCCAGCATGTCTTTAATTCCTATAGCGTCGCCTATTTCATCCGGAAGTGCATACTGCTGTGTATCGTGTACAGGAAAGAGCATTTCAATGCGGTCAGCATTTCTCAGCTCCAGGACAGTGCCGGAATGCGTTTCAAAGGTAATGGCCTTCATGTCCGGATGTTCCGTAAACAGCACTTTTGCAGAGGCCATAGTTGCATGGCCGCACAACGGGATTTCCATCACCGGAGAGAAGTAACGGATAGCATAGCGGCTATGGTCTTTTTTGGTTACAAATGCCGTTTCAGAAAATCCGAATTCTTTGGCAATCAGAATCATGTGTTCCTCAGACACCGGTGTTTCCAGGATGCAGACACCGGCCTGGTTGCCTTTGAATAACTCGTCTGTAAAAGCATCTGCAATAAATGTTTTAATTTTCATCCAATCTGTATTTAGTAGGCGATCTCCATTTTCACCTTTTTACCCTTCAGTTTTTCGCTGCTCAGCTTTTTCAATACTGTATTGACTTGAGTTCTGGCGACGGCTGCATAAGAGGTCGTATCCTTTACTTCAATCAGGCCGATATCCTCCTTCTGAAGTTCTCCTTTTTTAATTAAGTATCCAACAATGTCTACCTTATTTACCTTATCCTTTTTTCCTGCACTGATGTAAATGGTCTGGAATGGTGTTTTTTCGGGAACTTTATGGAAGCCTTTTACACTTTCTTCCTGCGTATCCTGTTTAATGAACGGGAAATTTTCATCTTCCGTCATGATCAGATAGGCAAAACCTTTGGCATTCATTCTTGCCGTACGCCCGTTCCTGTGGATAAAAGCATCCTCTTTCGGCGGCAGCTGGTAATGCACGATAGACTCTACTTCAGGCACATCCAGGCCTCTCGCAGCCAGGTCTGTCGTGATTAAGATCCGGGCTGAATCATTCCTGAATTTCAGCAGGGCACGTTCCCTTTCATCCTGTTCCATGCCACCGTGGAACGTTTCATGGTCAATGCCTTTTTCCCTTAAAAGTTCGGAAATACGGTCCACAGCATCCCTGTGGTTGCAAAAGATAAGCGTTCTTTTATTCCCGATCTTACAGATCAGGCTGAAAAGGGTATCCAGTTTCTCCTCAGATATCGTCATTACTTTTCTAAGCTGAATATCAGGTTTTGCTTCATTAAGCTTCAGGAAGCTGACTGTTTTTTCATTTTTAAGTCCTGTAAATGCAGGGATTTCATCCATGGCAGTAGCGGACGTAAGGATTCGTTGGCTTAAGCCTTTCAGGGAATTGGAAATGAATTCCATATCATCATGAAATCCGAGTTCCAGGGCCTTGTCAAACTCATCAAGCACCAATGTCCGGATGCTTTTAGGGTCAAAATTATTGTTTCTCAAATGATAAACCACCCTTCCCGGTGTACCGATCAGGACAGCAGGAGCTTCTGTTAAATTATTGACTTCAATCTTTTTATCATGGCCTCCGTAACAAACGGAAACTTTAAAATCGGTTCCCATCGATTTGAAAACCTGCTCGATCTGAAGGGCCAGTTCTCTTGCCGGCACCAGAATCATAGCCTGGATTCCCTGGGCATCCTTTGTAAGATTTCTCAGTACCGGAAATAAAAAAGCCAGCGTCTTACCGGAGCCCGTAGGAGAAAGCAGCACTATGTCCTGCCCGTTTTCCGTTGCCTTATAAGCCGATTTCTGCATCTGATTCATATCCTGAATCTGGAGTTTCTGATAAATAGATTGTAATTCCATGATGCAAAGGTAATAAATTTGGATGGGGGAAGTGTGGGAGGGATTAAGGGTTATTTATTCTCTGCCTTTCTTCAATGAAGATTTCATGTTATTTATTTCCGTTTATTCTTTCAAGCATTTCTTTTCCGCGAACCAGAGTTACACTGTATGCCTGTTCAGGGTTGAATATTGCTTTTTCATATAACTCTTTGGCTAAAATATTATTTCCCTGTGTGAGATTGGTGAAACCCAAGATTTCGTACATGAAGCTTTGTAATTTGTGATCGATGTGGTCTTTGGCTGATAAATATTTTAATAGTTTCTCCGCACAATCAAGTTTAGAATCTTTATATTGCTTTATTTCATATCCTAAAGGCTTGCTGAACCAATAATCCCACATACCGCCGTGATTATGCTCATTCCAGGAATATTTAATAAGCTGTAAAGCAACCTCCAGTAAGGCAGGATCTAAATTTTTATTTTTTGATGTTTTACTTTCTGATATATAGCGATCTGTGGTGGCTGTGATACCTTTATCTGTCATTTCCCGGAAGATAGATTCTTTAAGATATAAAGCATGGTTTTTTGAGAAACTTTCATAAGCAAATGTTGCAGGAAAATGATCTGCCAGATTTTCTATCCTGTAGCCTTTTTTCAGCTCAGCTTTCAGATCAATTTTATATACTGTATTGTAATCATGAAAAAGATAAACATAGATCATTCCGTTTTTCAAATCGCAGATTGTGGAATACAATGTATTTAATTCTCCTTCCTGATGAGTTTTGTCGAGGATGCTTTTCAGGAAATTCACATTGTTTTCTTTAGATTCAGACAGCATCTCATTGGCGATTTCCGGTCTTCTGCATGCCAGCTTTCCATTAATCATATTGCAGTTTGAGTTGATCTGGAAGTCGCCTTCTTTTTTGATAATACCTTTGGGGTTAATCAGGATAGAATTTCCTTCTTTATCGGCCAATAAAACCTGCGACTGAGAGATGTAGTCATATTGTTTCAAAATGACCATCGCTTCTTCTACATTTTTACATCTTCCCAAAACCTCCCACATGATATCACTTTTATAAGGGTTGGTAAGATTAAGTTTACTTAAATCATAATTGGCTGCTGCGTAATCAAAAAATAATCCATGTTCATTCATGGCAGCAGCAATCTGCATATCCGGTGCTCCAAAACAAATGGAAGCGTAACGGTCTTTGGTCGCAGGGTTATACCATATTCTGGTAAAAGGTGTTGTATCATCCTCATTAGAGGCTACATATGCTTTTCCTCCTCTGGAACAGGAAAAAATAGTACATGCTTTTAAACTGTGGAAACCAGAGGTCATCATACTGATTACCAACAAAAGAATAATTTTATTCATGAGATAGTTTTTATAGATTGATCTTTTGATCGTTATAAATTGATATTGTTAAATGACTGTATGGATTTAAATCGGAATATATGGATCTTAAATAATGATTGACCTTTGATGATCTAATCCTAAGAGAAAGTAAACATGTTGTTAATCTAAAATAAAACGTGTATCTTTGCACCGCTTTTTGTGGCGAAAGGTTTGAAAAGCAAATAACTAAAAATTAATTACTTCCGTATTTTTTAATCCGCATTGATTCGAACCGTTAAGAAAGAAGGAATACAAATTTTATTAGAATTATGTCAAAAGAGACAAATTCAGCAGAATTATTATTAAACCAAAACGTAGCACCTGAACAATTTGACTGGGATTCTTTCGAATCTGGTCTTGATGCTGATGCTAGAAAAGAAAAAAGCGATCTTGAGGAAATCTACAACGGATCTTTGAACAACCTTGACGATAACGACGTATTGGTTGGAAAAGTAGTTAGATTAACTGACAAGGAAGCTATCGTAGACATCAACTTCAAGTCTGAAGGTGTTATTTCTCTTAATGAATTCCGTTACAACCAAGGCCTTAAAGTAGGGGACGAGGTAGAAGTAATGGTAGACAGAAGAGAAGACAAAACCGGACAGTTACAGTTATCTCACAAAAAAGCAAGAACGCTTAAGGCTTGGGATAAAGTAAACGAGCTTCACGAAACAGGTGAAATCGTAAACGGTTTTGTTAAGTCTAGAACTAAAGGAGGTATGATCGTTGACGTACACGGAATCGAAGCATTCTTACCTGGTTCTCAGATCGACGTTAAGCCAATTAAAGATTACGATCAGTTTGTTGGTAAGACTATGGAGTTCAAAGTTGTGAAAATCAACCCTGAGTTCAAAAACGTAGTAGTATCTCACAAAGCTCTGATCGAAGCAGATATCGAAGGTCAGAAAAAAGAAATCATCGCTCAGCTTGAAAAAGGTCAGGTTCTTGAAGGTACTGTTAAGAATATTACTTCTTACGGTGTGTTCATCGACTTAGGAGGAGTAGACGGATTGATCCACATTACAGACCTTTCCTGGTCTAGAGTGAACCACCCATCTGAAATCCTTGAAGACGGACAGACTGTGAAAGTGGTTATCCTTGACTTCGATGATGAGAAGACAAGAATCCAGTTAGGTATGAAGCAATTAGAAGCTCACCCTTGGGATGCTCTTTCTGCTGACTTAAAAGTTGGAGATAAAGTAAAAGGAAAAGTAGTAGTTCTTGCTGACTATGGTGCGTTCGTAGAAATTGCTCCTGGTGTGGAAGGATTAATTCACGTTTCTGAAATGTCTTGGTCTACACACTTGAGATCTGCAGGTGACTTCGTAAAAGTAGGTGATGAAGTGGAAGCTGAAGTACTTACTTTAGACAGAGAAGACAGAAAGATTTCTCTTGGTATCAAGCAGTTAAGCAAAGATCCATGGGAGAATATCGAAGCTAAGTATCCGGTAGGATCCAAGCATGTAGGAACGGTAAGAAACTTCACCAACTTCGGAGTATTCGTAGAATTGGAAGAAGGGATCGACGGTTTAATCTACATCTCTGATCTTTCTTGGACTAAGAAAATCAAGCACCCGTCTGAGTTCTGTGCAGTTGGTGATAAACTAGATGTTGTAGTTCTTGAACTGGACATCCAGGCCAGAAGATTATCTTTAGGTCACAAACAATTGACTGACAATCCATGGGATGCATTCGAAACTAAATATGCTGAAGGAACCATTCATGCAGGTAAAGCTGTAGACGTTCACGATAAAGGAGCTTCTGTACAGTTTGAAGATGCTGAGGTTGAGGCATTCTGTCCTTCAAGATTATTAGAGAAAGAAGATGGATCTAAAATCAAGAAAGGAGAAGAAGCTGACTTCAAAGTAATTGAGTTCAACAAAGAATTCAAGAGAGTTGTAGTTTCCCACACAGGAATTTTCAGAGATGAAGAGAAGAAAAACGTAAGAGAGTCTTCTAACAACAGATCAAACAATGTTTCATCATCTTCAAACGAAGAGAGATCTACTCTTGGAGATATCGATGCATTAGCTGAACTTAAAAGAAAAATGGAAGAAGGTAAATAATCTTTAACCATCATTAATATTAAGAGCTGTTTCTGAATGAAACAGCTCTTTTTTTTATTACTTTTCCCAAATACAGGTTAAATTATTTCGCTAAATCATCATAGGGTAAATATATCATAAAGTGGTGTTTTTTATTGATTTTATTGCATTATGATTTTATAAGTGTAAAAGTTTAAATATTTATCGTTTTAATGGTAAATATTTGTAATTTAGCGCCCTTATTAATGGATATGAAGAAATTAATTTTACCTGTTTTGATTGCTGTTTTTTCAGCATTTCCTCTTTCTTTACATGCTCAGGATAGCGAAAAGCTGATCAAGCAATATATTTCTCAAAATACAATCAGAGATTATAAAAAACCGGATCTTACCGGTTTCATTATTGATAATGTTGATCCATCCACATCCATGAATGGGGATGTCATCAAAATTCAGCAGACATACAAAGGATTTCCTGTGTATGCTTCAGTAGGAACAGCTTTAGTCAAAGATGGCAGGGTTGCTTATTATACTGATAATTTTGTAAAGGATTATACGGCTGTATCTTCTGCCTCAGCTGGGATTACACAGGAAACAGCATTGCAGAAAATAGCAGCTGAATTAGGCCGGCCGGAAATTTCTCAAATGTCCGTGATGGCTTTTTTTGAAAAAGGGGTGCATAAAAATTCTGCTGCTAAGCAGAGACTTGTGTATACCAAAGATGCAGATAGTAATTTGAAGCTGGCCTATGAGTATCTTTTGCATGAGCCTAAAACCTCAAATCACTGGAATATTCTTGTGGATGCTTCTACCGGAAAAATTATAGCAAAACTCAACCTGAATCTTTCCTGTAACTTTGGTGAGGGTGCTTATTCCCATGGCGAAAATACCATGGTTTCCCTGCCGCAAAACGAGGATTTCTACCATACAGACCACAGCAATACCAATTTTATCGCTTTAGCACCGGATAATGCAACTTACAATGTATTTGCCCTGCCTCTTGAAGCGCCTACATTCGGATCCAGATCAATAGTGAGTAATCCCTGGATTCTTGCTGCGTCACCGGAAGGATGGCATTCCAATGTAGCCAATCATTATACGATTACGAGAGGGAATAATGTCTATGCATATGATGATAAGGATGATGATGAAGATACATTTGGAACCTCCCCGAATGGTGGAACAGCAAGAAATTTTGATTTTTCATACAATCCAGCGGATTTATCATATCTTAACCTACCAGCTGCTACCACTAACTTATTCTATATAAGTAATATGGTGCATGATATCTTCTATAAATTCGGTTTTACCGAGTCTGCAAGAAATTTTCAGAGCAACAATTTTAACAATGGGGGGTTGGATGATGACGAGGTTTTCGCAGAGTCGCAGGATGGCGGAGGTTTTAACAATGCCAATTTTGCTTCTTATCCGGATAATTATAATCCCGTTATGCAGATGTATTTATGGCTGGGATCAAACCGTAAGGTATTTTATAATGCCCCCTCTGATGCTGTAGGGAGAATAGTGAATGCAGGTGCAGCTCAGTTTGGGTCACCTTTAAATGACATTGGAATTACAGGAGATGTGAAATTAGCAAGCGCTATTACCGGATGTGCTGCATTGCCTGCTGGTGAAATGTCAGGCAAAATCGGTCTGATTGAAAGAGGAGGAGCTTCAAGCTGTACATTTACTGTAAAAGTTAAGAATGCACAGAATGCAGGAGCTATTGGTGTCATCATTTATAATAATACGGCTAATGGTTCCACATTAGGTAATATGAGTGGAACAGACAATACCATCACGATTCCTTCTGTTTTGATTACCAATGCTGAAGGAGAATATATCAAATCGAAACTTGCTGCATCTATTCCTGTAAACTTATCGCTGAGAGCTGATACGAAATATGACGGAAGTTTTGATAACGGTATTGTAACCCATGAGTATGGCCATGGAATTTCCAATAGGCTAACAGGCACAGGATATAACTGTCTTAATTCCGGAGCGGATAAGGAACAGATGGGAGAAGGCTGGTCTGACTTTTTTGCTTTAATGCTGACCAATAAACCCGGGGATAATGCTTCAGTAGCCAGAGGAATGGGTACCTATCCTATAGGTCAGGCAACTAGCGGCGGGGGAATAAGACCTGCAAAATACTCACCTGATTTTTCAATTAACGGTTTTACTTATGATGATACTAATGGCATGGAATATACTGCTTCAAATGGAGCAATTGTTCCGGATGTACACTCTATAGGATTCGTATGGGCTTCAATGCTTTGGGATCTGCATTGGCAGTATGTCGCAAAATATGGTTATGCTTCCAATGTTACTTCCAATACGACCAATGGAAGTTCAAGAGTATTGCAATTGGTAACTAATGCATTGAAATTGCAGGTATGTAATCCGACTTTTATTGACGGAAGAGAGGCTATTCTTACTGCTGATCAGAATACAACCGGTGGAGCTGACAGATGTATGATCTGGAGAACTTTTGCCAAAAGAGGATTAGGGGTAGGCGCCAGCGCAGGAAGCAAAACGAATATCAACGATCAGATTGCAAGTTTTGCCGTTCCTTCAGACTGTGTACTTGCCACTGATGAAGTAAAAGCTGTGAAAAGTAATATCTCAATTTATCCGAACCCGGCAAGAAATGAATTCTTTATCAATTTCCCATCCAATACATTAGGGAAAGTAAGTGTGGAGATTTATGATATGTCAGGAAAATTGGTTTCTTCAGAAGATAAAATTTCCCCTGATGCCAAAAAATCGATTCCTACAGATAAGCTTGTTAGCGGAACATACCTTGTAAAAGTCAAAGGGCTTAATGTGGATTCAACTTCCAAAGTGATCATAAAAAAATAAGCGGATCATCACTTTATTTAAAAAAAAATACCCCGGCTTGTCCGGGGTATTTTTTTAATACCATTTCTTTTCAATGTCATATCTTTGCAGGGTCAAAAAAACAATGGAGATGAAAAAGAAAAATGTTCTAAAAGGAGTCCTGTTTGTAGGACTGGGAGCCAGTATTTACGGTATGTTGGCTACGTTTGTTAAAATGGCTTATCATGAAGGGTATACAACGTCGGAAGTTACTACATCACAATTTGCACTGGGAATCATCGGGCTTCTGATCCTCAACGTCATTCAGACCGCTGCATCAAAAAAAGATTTACCGAAACCGGATTCCAGGGAAATAGGGAAGTTGTTGCTGGCGGGTACTTCCTTAGGGTGTACCAGCCTGTTCTATTACATTGCGGTGCAATATATCAATGTTTCTATCGCTATTGTACTGCTTATGCAGTCGGTATGGTTCAGTGTGGTCGTAGAAAGTGTGATTACGAAAACATTGCCGAATGCAAGGAAAGTTATTGCCACCATCATAGTCCTTGCAGGGACAGTCCTGGCAACCAATCTCATCCATGCGGACATCGATCTGGACTGGCACGGAATATTCTGGGGGCTTATGGCGGCTGCATCGTATACTTTAACAATGTTTACATCCAATACCATTGCCACCCATCTTCCGGTGTTCAGGAAGAGTATTATCATGCTTTGCGGAGGATCGGTTATCATCCTCCTATTCCTGTTTTTTGCTCAGATCGGGCCTTTGCACTCTGAGGTTTTAAGGTCATTCTATCTGAATTTTACAGAAAACACCGGTCATATAAGAGCTTTTGATTATTCCATATTCTGGAAATATGGTTTCATTCTGGCTTTATTCGGAACGATTATTCCTCCGATCCTGTTCAATGTAGGTTTTCCACAGGCGGGACTGGGTTTAGGAAGCATTGTCTCTTCACTTGAATTGCCCGTATCTGTAACCATGGCTTTTATACTGTTGGGTGAAAAGGTTCTCCTGATACAGTGGATAGGAATTATTCTTATTCTATTGGCTATCGTACTGATGAACCTGCCTGCAAAAAAAGATCTTCATATCGCTGATGAACAGGTGTTATAATACTGAGAAAATAATCAAAACCGTTTCTTTTGGAACGGTTTTTTTATAACCATGGTAAATTAAAAAAGATGATTCGATCCCTTAAACTAGCTGCCCTTAGAATTTTTCTGTGCTCTGCACCTGTATTGGCTTTTTCCCAGATAAAGCCGCTGGATGCCATGCTTACCGAATACCGGTATCCTTTTCAGGTAGAATATATGAATCTGAATTCCCAAAACAATATTCTTAAAATGGCCTACATGGATGTAAAACCGAAAAAGGCTAATGGGAAAACTATTATGCTTCTGCATGGCAAGAATTTTAACGGAGCGTACTGGGAAGAGACTGCAAAAGATCTTTCTTCAAAGGGGTTCCGGGTGATCATACCGGATCAGATCGGTTTCGGGAAATCCTCAAAGCCGCAGACTTACCAGTTTTCATTTTCGCAGCTGGCGGAAAATACCAAACTGATTCTGGATCAGCTGAATCTTGATAAGGTTATTGTACTTGGACATTCCATGGGAGGCATGGTAGCGGCAAGATTCGTACTGCAATATCCGGAAAGAGTTCAGAAACTGATCCTGGAAAACCCTATCGGACTGGAAGATTATAAAACCTTTGCTGCCTATCAGGACATAGATAAAGCCTATCAGTCTGAACTTAAAAATACTACCGAAACATATAAGGCTTATCAGATGAAATTTTATTATGATAATCAATGGAAGGCAGAATATCAGCCATGGCTGGATCTGATTGCAGGCTGTACTTTGCATCCCGACTATCCTAAAGTTGCCTGGGATGCTGCGCTTACTTCAGATATGATTTATAACCAGCCCGTATGCTACGAGTTCAAAAATATTAAAGTCCCTGCACTGCTTATTATCGGGACGAGGGACAGGACAGCCATTGGGAAAGACCGGGCACCGAAAGAGCTCCAGGAGAAAATGGGACAGTACCAGGAATTGGGTAAAAAGACACAGAAGGAAATACCGGGATCGAAGCTTGTAGAACTTGATAATGTAGGACATCTTCCCCATATTGAGGCTTACAGCCGGTTCTGGAATGCTCTGTATGACTTTATAAAATAGAAATAATCTGGGAATTTTACATTCTAAAAATACAGCAAAAAAGTAAAAGAGACTGTCCGGATGGAACAGTCTCTTTTGGTATGTATTGTTGTCTGAATTATTTCTTTTTGTAAGCAGCGTCTTTGATTCTTGCTTTCTTACCTCTAAGATCTCTGAAGTAATAGATTCTTGATCTTCTAACTCTACCTTTTCTGTCAACTTCGATTTTCTGAAGTGCAGGCATGTTGATCGGGAATACTCTTTCAACACCTACATCACCACTCATCTTTCTGATGGTAAATGTTTTTGTAGAACCTGTACCTCTTAATTGGATAACCGTTCCTTTGAAGAACTGGGTTCTTGTTTTCTGTCCTTCTTTAATCTCGTAATACACAGTGATGGTATCACCGGCTTTGAATTCAGGGAATTCTTTTTTTGTAATGTACTTGTCTTGTACGTACTTTAATAAATCCATTATTAATAAAAATAAAAGTTTAAAAGCTAAGCAACTTACACGGTTATCGTCAGAGGTTGAATAACAGGTTGCAAATGTACAAAATACTTTTCAGATACTCCAAATAAATTATTTCCAAATATCAATAATTATTCTTTTGTGTAAAGTCCTGATAATTAATGGCTCATCATCAAATCACATCACTGCATCATGCGGATCACCAAATAGTTTATTATAAGAATAAGCTTATTTAATATGTATAAAGGCTGTTTTTAAAATACGCTTGATATCAGGAACAGATCTTCAGCTGATATTAATGATACAATGAGTACATGTGCATCTTAATATTCTGACTGCAGTAAACCGCAATTCTGATTTTTCACTCTCAGCGAAAAACCTTATTTTTGCATATCTAAAAGTAATAAGAAAAAATGAATTCCTACAAAAATCCATTGGAAGAGCGCTACTCCAGTGAAGAAATGTTATTTAATTTCTCACATAATAACAAATTCCGCACCTGGAGAAAACTTTGGATTGCGCTTGCTGAAATTGAAAAAGATTTAGGCCTTGACATTACCGATGAGCAGATTGCAGAGCTGAAAGCCAATGCCGAGAATATCGATTACGATAAAGCAGCAGAGTATGAGAAAAAGTTCCGTCATGACGTGATGGCACATGTTCATACGTATGGTGATGTAGCTCCTTCAGCTAAAGGAATCATCCACCTTGGAGCAACTTCCGCATTTGTAGGAGATAATACGGATTTGATCCAGATCCGTGACGGACTGTTAATCCTGAAGAAAAAGCTCGTTAACGTCATGAAGAATTTGGCGGATTTCGCTATTCAGTATAAAGACCTGCCAACATTAGGCTTTACGCACTTCCAGCCTGCTCAGCTGACAACTGTTGGAAAAAGAGCCACATTATGGCTTCAGAGCCTGGTGCTGGACATTGAAGAGCTGGATTTCTTCCTGGAAACTTTACGCTTCAGAGGCGTTAAAGGAACCACAGGAACGGCGGCCAGCTTCCTGGAGCTGTTTAACGGGGATTATTCAAAAGTAAAGCATCTGGATAAAGAATTATCCAAGAGATTCGGATTCGAAAAGGTATTCGGTGTTTCCGGACAGACCTACGACCGTAAAATAGATGCTAAAGTGGTAGCTTTACTGGGGAATATCGCACAGTCTGCCCATAAATTTACCAACGATTTACGCCTGCTTCAGAACCTGAAGGAGATTGAGGAACCATTTGAGAAAAACCAGATCGGTTCATCGGCAATGGCATATAAGCGTAATCCGATGAGAAGCGAAAGGGTCGGGGCGTTGGCAAAATATGTAATGTCTCTTACCACTAGCTCTGCCATGGTAGCTTCAACCCAGTGGTTCGAAAGGACACTGGATGATTCCGCTAATAAAAGGTTAACCATTCCTCAGGCATTTTTGGCTGTTGATGCTATCCTGTTGATCTGGAACAACATTATGAACGGAATCGTAGTTTATCCGAACAGGATCAACAAACATATCATGGACGAGCTTCCCTTCATGGCCACGGAATACATCATCATGGAAGAAGTGAAAGCCGGAGGCGACCGTCAGGAAATCCATGAAGTGATCAGAGTGCATTCCATGGAAGCATCCAAGCAGGTAAAAGTAGAGGGTAAAGAAAACGACCTGATTGAAAGAATCCTGAATGATGATTCTTTAAAGCTGGATAAATCCAAACTGAAAGAAGTACTGGATCCTAAGAACTTCATCGGTTTTGCTCCGGTACAAACGGAAGAGTTTATTAAAAATGAAGTACAGCCGATCATTGATCAGAATAAAGACCTGATCGGGCTCGAGGCTGATCTTAAAGTATAAAGCAGTATGCAGTCTTTCGGGCTGCATATTTTTTTTGTAAGCGTTTCAGGATAGATTTTTTGTACCACCATAAACCCAGCAAAATGAAAAAAATACTTATCGCCACATTATTGATCCCGATGATTGCTTTTTCACAGAAGAAAGAGGTTTTGAACTATTTTAAGACCAGAGATTCTTTGGTGGGTGTTAAAAATGCAGCCGGTAAAATTATTGTTCCGGCACAGTTCAAAATTTTTTCCGATCTGAAAGACGGTGAACCGGTGAAAGGAGAAACCATCTATTTCGATGGTCCGAAAAAAGATGAACTGCCGGAGAAAAATGCCTGGGGATATGTCTATGACACAAAAGGAAACTTCCTGTACAGGCCTTTCTTTTATGATAATGGTGCGGATTATTTTTCTGAAGGGGTCAGAAGGTTCGTTAAAAACGGGAAAGTAGGTTTTGCAGACAGAAACGGAAAAATGATCATACAGCCTGAACATGATTTCGTGTCGCCCTTCAGGTATGGTTATGCTGCTTACTGTGACGGCTGCGATTGGGAAAAGACAGAAGAAGAGCATAAAGCCATGGTAGGCGGAACCTGGGGTGTAATGAATTTCAAAGGAGAAACCGTACAGCCGGTAGCCAAATCCGCAAATACCATAGAAGTTAACGGGAATCATTATCCTTATCCGTTTTCATACAGCAGTAAAGAAAAACAGATGTTGCAGTTTTTTGAAAAGCAAAATAAAAAATTATCGGATCTCTATTACGTCAACTACTATGAGAAATTATCCGATGCCGATAAAAAACTATATTTTGAAATTGTAGAACGCCCAAAAGAAAACTTTCCTTTTTATCAGGTGAATGCTTACGACTACAGGAAAATAGAAGCCGGTTTATCCGGGATGAGGTTTCTGGTTTCGGAAGATGGTAAAAAAGTCTTCGCGCTGGAGTACGATGATGAACAAGTGCCTTTTGAACAATGGCTGAAAGATCAGAGAGCGCAGGCTGAGAAATTTCAGGAGGAACATCCGGATAATCCGAATAAGTTAAGGGAGTAGAGTTATACTAAAAAATGCCAAATACCTATACACAGATCTATCTTCAGGCGGTATTCGCAACGGAAGGGCGCGAGATTAAAATCATGCCTGATATCCGAGAGGAAGTAGAAAAATACATTTGCGGAATTTTTGTCAATAAAAAGCAAAAAATACTTGCCATTTATGCAAATCCCGATCATTTACACGTATTCTTCAGCTACAAGAACTTGCAGATCACAATCCCGGATCTTATCAAAACGGTTAAAATAGAATCTACAAACTTTATTAATGAAAAGAAATTCTGTTCAGGAAAATTTTCATGGCAGGAGGGATACGGTGCTTTTTCTTATGCTAAAAGCCAGAAAGATAAAGTGGTAAATTATATCTTAAATCAGGAAAAACATCATGTAAATAAAAATTTTAAAGAAGAATATTTGGAGATGCTGGAAGCATTTGAAATTGAATTCAAAGATGAGTATTTATTTGAATTTTATAATGAATAAGATAGCATTCCTACGGAATGCCGATGGATATTAATGAATTTGCTACACAGATATAATTCCTACGGAATTTGGAAGAGTTTGATAAATAATAGTACTTGGATCCAGTAACAGTTATGTAGAATTAAACGATTAAAAATGGAATTATCTTTTGAAGGAATTAAAATGTGTGAGGTTGAATATAATACAGCAGTATATGATATTGTCCAACATAATTCTGCAAAATTTTAAGGGAGCATAATTCGCAACGAACATAAACATTATCTTATTGTGCAGAAAAGGTTTTAAAGATTCATTATTCATTCCGTAGGAATGAAATCTGTGTAGAAATGTAAGTCCAAATAGGACAAGCATTCCGTAGGAATGCTATCTTTGTGATGACAAAAAACAAAGCCGGCGCTAAGTAAATTTGAAATAAATAAGTCTAATAATATATAATATCTGACATCTAATGTCTCAAAACAAAAGAATTTTCGTAGAAAAAAGAGGAATTTTCGATGTGGAAAGTCCAAAAATTTTTGATGAAGTAAAAGCGGTTGTTCCATCCGTAAAAAGCGTAAAAGTATACAACGTATACGATATCTTCGGATTGAATGAAGGTGAATTTGAAAAAGTAGTCAACAGTACTTTCGTAGATCCGGTTACAGACATCCTGCACACCGGTAATCCTGCAAAAAGAATGCATTTCGCCATGGAATTCTTACCGGGTCAGTATGACCAGCGTGCAGATTCTGCCCAGCAGTGTATAGCTTTGCTGACTGAAAATGAGAAATCCAAAGTAAGAAGCGGAAAACTCATTGAACTGGATGGGGTATCTGAAGACGAACTGTCTGCGATCAAGGACCTGCTCATCAATAAAGTCGAGTCACAGGAAAAAGACCTGTCTATCCTGGATATTCCGGCAGAGGAAGCGCCGTCAAAAGTGATGATCCATGACAATTTCATCAGCTTCGATGATGCGCAGCTGGAAAATTTCTACAATAACCATGGTTTTGCCTTGGGACTGGACGATCTGAAATTCATTCAGGAATATTTTAAGTCTGAACAGAGAAATCCTACCGAGACTGAGCTGAAAGTTCTGGATACTTATTGGAGCGACCATTGCCGCCACACGACATTTGAAACAGAATTATCAAATATTGAGTTTGAAGGACAGTTTAAACATACGCTGGAGACCATCTTTAATGACTATATCGAAAAAAGAAAATTCTTAGGCCGCGAGCTGAAGCCGATTTCCTTAATGGATCTTGCTACAGTTTGTGCCAGGTATTTCCATAAAACAGGCAACCTGGAAAATCTGGTGGTCTCTGATGAGATCAATGCCTGTACCATTCAGATTGAAGCGGAATACGACGGTAAGAAAGAGCCGTGGTATTTACTTTTTAAGAACGAGACCCACAATCACCCGACGGAAATCGAACCTTTCGGAGGCGCTTCAACATGCCTTGGAGGCGCTATCCGTGACCCTCTGTCAGGACGTTCTTTTGTATTCCAGGCCATGAGATTAACCGGTGCCGCCGATGTATTGGAGCCGGTGGATAAGACATTGCCGGGGAAACTGCCGCAGAAAACGATTACCAAACAGGCTGCCAACGGATACTCTTCTTACGGGAACCAGATTGGACTGGCCACAACTACGGTTTCTGAAATTTATGATGAGGGTTATAAAGCTAAAAGAATGGAAGTCGGTTTCGTTGCCGGTGCCGTTCCGGTAGACTGGGTGAGGCGTGAAAAGCCGGCCAATGGTGATTCGATCATCATTTTAGGAGGCGCTACAGGACGTGACGGTGTTGGAGGTGCCAGCGGAAGCTCAAAAGAGCAGGATGAAACCTCTATCCACACCATGAGTTCTGAAGTGCAGAAGGGAAATGCCGTTGAAGAACGTAAAATCCAGCGCTTGTTTAGGAATCCTGAAGTAACGAAGCTGATCAAGAAATCAAATGACTTTGGCGCAGGAGGTGTTTCCGTAGCTATTGGTGAAATTGCTGATTCTCTTGAAGTAAACCTGGATGTACTGCCTTTAAAATATGAAGGACTGAACGGAACCGAGCTTGCTATTTCAGAATCTCAGGAAAGAATGGCCGTGGTGGTAGATCCGCAGGATAAAGAAGCGTTCATCAGGTTCTGTGAAGCAGAAAATATTGTCGCTGTTGAAGTGGCTAAAGTAACCGATTCCGGAAGGATGCAGATGTTCTGGAAAGGCGATAAAATCGTAGACCTTTCAAGGGAATTTCTGGATACGAACGGCTGTTCCAAAACACAGGAAGTGAAAATTACCCATCTTGATGAAGTTAAAGAAGATACACAGGCTTTCAGCGGAGAAAACTTCCTGAAAATATTAAGCGATAAAAATGTCGCTTCCCAAAAAGGTTTGCTGGAAATGTTTGATTCTTCCATCGGAGCTACTACCGTAGCAATGCCTTTGGGAGGAAAATACCAGCAGACTCTGATGGAAGGCAGTGTTCAGACGCTTCCTGTTTTAGGAGCAAAAGACATTGAGACCGTTTCCCTGGCCAGCTGGGGCTTCGATGCGGAGATTTCCAAGCAGAATTCGTTATTAGGAGCTTCCTATGCCGTCCTGGAAAGTGTAGTGAAAATTGTAGCGATGGGCGGCGATTACAGGAATATCAGGCTAAGCTTCCAGGAGTATTTTGAGAAACTGGGGCAAAACCCTGAGAAATGGGGTAAACCTCTGGCTTCCTTGTTGGGGGCATATGATGCGCAGATGAATCTCGGTCTGGCAGCCATCGGAGGAAAAGATTCCATGAGTGGTACGTACCAGGACCTGAATGTTCCGCCAACATTGATTTCATTTGCCTGTGCAAACGGAGAGAAGAAAAACATCATTTCCCCTGAATTTAAACAAGCCGGAAACAAAATTTATCTGTTCAGCCACAAGGCACAGGAAAACGGTCTTCCGGATTACAATACCCTTAAAGCTGTTTTTGAATTCATCTTTGAAAACATCAGAGCCGGAAAAATAATTTCCGTAAAAACAATAAAAGAAGGCGGAGTGGCCGTGGCTTTAGCGAAGATGAGCTTTGGAAACCGTTTGGGTGCAGATATCACGGTTGATGAAAACGTATTGCTGACTAAAAGCATCGGCAGCCTTATCATTGAATCTACAGAAGAATTGGGTTTTGCAGATCTTAAGCTTATCGGATCAGTCAATGATTCAAAAAATCTCAAAATCAACGGTTCCGAATTTGCCATTGAAAAATTGCTGGCTGCGAATACCCATACTTTTGAGAACCTTTTCCCGACTGCTGAAAAGGAAAAAATAACGGTTGAACTGGACGGAAAACTGAATTCGGTCAATCCGAGGAATATCATCATTAAAAAGCATGGAATCGCGCAGCCGAAAGTATTCGCTCCGGTATTCCCCGGAACCAACTGTGAGTACGATACGCTGAATGCATTCGCAAAAGAAGGAGCAGCCATAAGCAGCCTGCCGCTGATCAATATCAACCACCAGCTGCTGGAGGAGAGTATTGATGCCTGGGTGAAAGAGATTAGTACTTCACAGATTTTAGCTTTCTCAGGAGGGTTTTCTGCCGGTGATGAACCCGATGGATCAGCAAAATTCATCGTGAATGTGCTGAAAAACGAAAAGATGAAAAATGCCGTTCACGAACTGCTGGAGAGGGACGGAATGATCATCGGGATCTGCAACGGATTCCAGGCGTTAGTGAAGTCAGGCTTACTTCCATACGGAAGGATTAAAGATCTGGATGAGCATTCTCCTACATTGGCTCATAATGCTATCAGAAGGCACATTTCCCAGATGGTAAACGTAAGAGTTGTCAATGATGAGTCGCCTTGGTTAAAAGGAATGAAAGACCAGGTATTTACCATCCCGATTTCCCATGGGGAAGGCCGTTTCATAGCCTCGGAAGAAGAAATCCAGAAGCTGTATGAAAATGGGCAGATCGCTACGCAATACCTGGATCTGGAAGGGAATATTGCCCACGGGATGCCGTTCAATCCTAACAATTCACTGTTCGGTATTGAAGGGATCACCAGCACCTGTGGTAAAATCTTCGGAAGGATGGGCCATCCGGAGCGTTTTGCAGAAGGACTGATGAAAAATATTCCTACCGCGAATTACCATAATATATTCAGGAATGGAGTTGAATATTTCAAATAAAAATAAATAAAAAAATGGCTGTCATACATGACAGCCATTTTTCTGATCTATCCCTAAACCTAACGAGTTTACAAAACCCGTTAGGTTTGATTATTGTATCATTCAGCGTTTAAAATTACCGTTGATGAATGTAAATGACAATAACATTAACAACAAAATAATCGTCATCCATGGCAGTCATTTTAGTGATCTGCAGGGTTTTTATGAAGAAGCCTCAAGGGTATTCATGAAAGATACCGGCTGGAACATCGGAACGCTGGACGGTTTCGATGATATCCTGTACGGAGGGTTCGGTGTCTTTGAAAATGGAGAAAATATTACCGTTACCTGGAAAGGTGCCCGCAAATCAGAACAGGACCTCGGTCCAGACGCTACAAAAGCATTTTACGAACATAAAATCCATCAGGGAAAGCCCTTCAATACACAGCTGATCCAAGAGAAGCTGGATGACCTGATCAACGGAAAAGGGCAGACGCTGTTTGAAGTTTTAGTAGAGATTATAGAGTCCCATAAACATATTACCTTAATTTTGGACTGAAATATAAAACGGCTGATGATAACAATATCAGAAACTATTACATTTAAAACAATGAAAAAAATGAGGTATGGATTATTCTTCGGGGATAGCATCACTTATGGGGAATATGACGGCGTATTTGGCGGCTGGGTCGATATTCTGAAGCGGTATGCCCTGCAGAAATACCATGAAGGAAGCCATGAGCTGATCCTGTTCAACCTGGGAATCGGTGGTGAAACAACCGAAGGGCTCGTAAAGCGGATTTCCCACGAAATGGGTGCCAGAAATGCTGCAGACGGGAATATTGTTTTTATCGGTTACGGTGCGAATGATCTTGCCATAAAGAATGGGGATCAGATGATAAATCCGGAACTGTTTGAACAGAATATACGGTCTGCTGTTCAAAAAGCCAGACAGTATGCTGAAAACATTTATCTCTTAAGCATTCTTCCGTTTTCAAAACGCGTTGATGGAGTAGTGGTGGCTTCAGGAAAGCTGAGAACGAATGATGAAGCGATAAGATACAACTGGATATTAAAAAAGATCGCTCTTGAACTTGAAGGCCTTCATTACATTGATTTCCATGCCGCATTTGAACATGACAAGGAATTCCTGCTTTCTCCGGACGGGGTCCATCCTAATGAAAAAGGGTATGGAATAATGGCTGAAATAATGATTCCGGTCATTGAACACTATCTCTGAACACAAATCCAGTGAATTGCTTAAAGATCTGATTTTATGTAAATTGCAATATTAAAAAGCATTGACGAGATACTTTCCGTAAACCATAATTCCCACCACTACAGAAGCAATAGCCATCAGAAGCACGGCGCCTGCTGCAACATCTTTGATAAACCCGATTCTTTTGTCGAATTCAGGATGAACCATGTCACAGACCTTCTCAATCGACGTGTTGAGCATTTCTGCGGCGAGGACTGCAAAAGACATGAGAAGGATGAGCGCGGTATCGTATGATGAAAGGTGGAAATAAAAAATCAGCACCACATTAACGGCAAAAGCAAGGAGTTCAATCCGGAAATTCCGCTCACTTTTCATGATGAGGAAAACACCCCGGAAAGCATTCAGGAAACTTTTATGGAAAAGTGGTTTTCGCATGGAGTGATTTATTTTAGCAAATATAAAACAAGTATTCCGGGATTATCTGTTTTATCGGCTATCTTTGAGAAACGATAATTGAAATTCATGAAAAAAAATCTGTTTGCCTTATTCCTGATCCTGCTTTCTACAGTGGCATTTTCGCAGGAATACAAAGCTAAGATCGGAAAGTCGGCCTGTGAATGTTTTAAGAAAGTGAAGGCAGAAAACCCTGATCCCAAAACACTTGAAACCAAACTGGGATTCTGTATTATCAATGCTGCGGAACCTTATGCCAAGCAACTCAAAAACGACTATAACCTGGATATCCTCCGTGATGATTCTTCGGAAACCGGAAACCTGATCGCTGCGTTGATCCTGAAGGAGTGTCCTGACCTCTTTATGGAAATGATGGAAAATGAAAAAAAGGATGACACCTCGGAAAAGTCCTCTGAACGATCAGTCAGCGGTACCGTTACCCGGATAGAAAAAGATGGCTTTGTTGCGTTCCATATCGTGGGAGAAGACGGCAATCTGACAAAGCTGTACTGGGTAACCCCTGTACAGTCGGGCTTAGACCTGCCTAAAGTATATCCAACGCTGCTGCATCAAAAAGTAACGGCCAGGTATTACAGGAATGAAATATTTGATGCCGGATTAAATGCTTACAGAAATCTGAATATAATCTCTGCCCTGAAAAAAGATTAACGGTCTTTGTGAAAAACTCCTTTGATTATTTTTTTTAATCTGTTTTCTATTTGTTATATTTGTAAAAATTTATTTTTAAATCTATGAAATTTATTATTTCAAGTGGTGAACTTCAGAAGGCTTTACAAACTGTAAGTGGCGTAATATCAAGTTCTCAGTCGAGACCGATTTTAGAAAACTACCTTTTTGAATTAGACGGAAACAACGTTACCATTACAGCATCTGATGGCGAAACGACTCTGGTGACTTCCCTTGAGGTAAGGTCTGATGATTCGGGTAAATTTGCCGTACCGGCCAAAATCTTTCAGGATTTTATCAAGACCTATGGCGAGCAGCCTCTCACACTGTCTGTAAAAGACAATGCGGAAGGTACAGGGAGCCAGCTTGAAATTTTAGATGAAAAAGACAACTTTGCCGTGGCGCTGGACAATGCGGACGATTATCCGGAACTTCCGGAATTCGATGCTTCGCAGAGTGTGACCATGTCAGCCGGAGTTTTGTCCGAAGCATTGACCAATACGCTTTTTGCAACCAGCAACGATTCCCTTCGCCCGGTAATGACAGGAGTATTGTTCCAGTTCGGAGAAAATGAGACCAACTTTGTGTCTACAGACTCTCACAGACTGGTCGTGTACAAGAGAATTGACCTGATGAATGCCGAACCTATGGAGTTCATCATGCCTAAAAAGCCGCTGAACATCTTTAAAAATATTCTTGCCAGCTCTAACGATGACGTAACCATCGATTTCAATGAGAACATGGCACGTTTCACTTTTGGGAAGCATACCTGGATTTGCAGGCTTATCGATGGAAAATACCCGAACTATACTGCGGTGATTCCAAAAGAGAACCCAAATGTCCTGACGATTAACAGGAACCTTCTTTTGGGCGCTATTAAAAGAGCCTCTATCATGTCCAATAAATCAACCAACCAGGTAAGATTTAAGCTTTCGGGCAATATTCTCCACCTTCATGCAGAAGACACGGAATATGCTAACAAAGCGGATATGCAGATCCCTTGTGATTATAACGGGGAAGATATCAACATCGGTTTCAGCTCCAAGTTTTTAACGGAGATGTTAACCATCCTGGGTTCAGACGATATTACGATGAAAATGTCCCAGCCTAATAGACCGGGAATCATTGAGCCTCTGGACGGTCTTGAAGAAAATGAAAATATCCTGATGTTATCTATGCCGGTAATCGGATTGTAACAGGACAAGGTTTTAATATACAAGAGGTTTTGATTTCAAAGCCTCTTTTTTTATGGATATGAGTACAATAAAGTTAAGTGTATATCTAAGATGCTGGTGTAAAGAATCAAAATATACCGTTGTCTAAGATCATTTTCAGGTAGGGAAATCATTACAAAAAGCAATATTCATGATCTGAAACAGCCGGATAAATTTCGCTGTTTCTCAAAAAACACGACATTTGTAGGCGGAAAATACCTGCTGGTATCGGTACAAAATTCAAACAAAAATTTTCAAAATATAAAAATGAAAATATCAAACAACTGGCTGAAAGACTTTATCAAAACGGAACTGAAGACGGAAAGAATAGGGGAGTTCCTTACCGATATCGGTCTTGAAGTGGAAGGTATAGACAAATTTGAAAGCGTAAAAGGAAGTCTTGAAGGTATTGTCGTAGGAAAAGTCCTTACATGCGAAAAACATCCGAATGCAGATAAGCTGAAAAAAACAACCGTTGACGTAAGCAGCGGAAAAGTACTGCATATTGTTTGCGGCGCACCAAATGTGGAAGCGGGACAAACCGTTCCTGTAGCGGTAGTCGGAACAAAAATCTATGACAAGTCCGGAAGCTTTTTTGAAATCAAGGAAGCTAAAATAAGGGGAGAGGTTTCCCAGGGAATGATCTGTGCCGAAGATGAATTGGGATTAAGCGATGATCATGGCGGCATTATGGTGCTGGATGAAGACAAATATGAAGTGGGGAAAAACTTTGCCGATTATTTCGAGCTTTCCAATGATGAGGTATTTGAAATCGGCCTGACTCCGAACAGGACGGATGCGATGTCACATTACGGGGTTGCGCGTGACCTGCATGCCTATCTTTCCACCAATCAGCAGAAATCCCAGTTTGAAAAACTGTCTTCCGAAAGCCTGCAAAGTGAAGACTCGCATGAGTTTACCCTGGAAGTGGAAGATGCAGAATTATGCCCGAGGTATATCGGAGCCGTCATCAGGGATGTTAAAGTGACAGACTCTCCTGACTGGCTGAAAAACAGGCTTAAAGCCATTGGTTTGAGTCCGATCAATAATATTGTGGATATCACCAACTATATCCTTCATGGCTATGGCCAGCCGCTTCATGCCTTTGATGCCGATAAAATTGCAGATCAGAAAGTGAAAGTCGGAGTTGTTAAGGAAGGAACCAAATTCACTACCCTGGATGGGGTAGAAAGGACATTGAATGGTGCTGAGATCATGATCAAGGACGGAAAAGACCAGCCGATGTGTATTGCCGGAGTTTTCGGTGGTGCCCATTCCGGTGTTTCTGCGGAAACGGTCAATATTTTCCTGGAAAGTGCCTATTTCAATCCGGTAGCAGTACGAAAGGCAGCAAAAGCCCACGGACTGAATACCGATGCATCATTCAGGTTTGAAAGAGGCGTGGATCCGAATATCACCAGAACAGCGATTACCCATGCCATTAAACTGATCCAGGAACTGGCAGAAGGAAAGCTGACAGGTGAATTGCTGGAGCAATACCCGAAAAAAATAGAAGACAGCTATGTGATTTTGCGTTTTTCTAAAATTGAACAGATCCTAGGAACGAAAATTCACCGTGAAAAAGTAAAGGAAATACTAAAAGCCCTGGATATCCAGGTGCTGAATGAAATTCAGAACGGATTTGAGGTTTCCGTACCGGCTTACCGGGCAGATGTTACCCGTGAAATTGATGTCATTGAGGAAATTCTGAGGATTTACGGATACAATAAAATAGATGCCCCACAGAAAATATCGTTCACCCCGGTGAAGCTGAACGCCAAAGACCAGGATGAGCTGGAAAACAACTGGGCGAGAAGCCTTCAGGCATTAGGCTTCAACGAAGTGATGAATAACTCGCTTACTTCGGTAAAAGATGAGACGGATGCCGTTAAACTTTTGAATCCGTTGAGCGGTGACCTGGCATTCATGCGGAAATCATTACTGGAAGGCCTTCTTCAGAATGCGGTGTACAATATCAACCGTAAAAATGCGGATATCAAATTCTTTGAATTCGGTAAGATTTATCATAAGAAAGAAAAATATCTGGAGCGGAAACAGCTTGCGATACTGGTAACCGGAAGGGAAGTGGCAGAAAACTGGCTGCAGCCTAAATCTGCAGTAAGCTTTTACAACCTGAAGGCCTATGTTAAGGTATTGCTGGAAAAACTACAGGCAGATTATACGGAAACAGCATTGTCAGACGAAAGGTTCTCAGACGCTCTGTCCTATGAAGTAAAGGGTAAAACCCTGGTAAGGATAGGAAAAGTATCTCCTGCATTGCTGAAGGAATATGACATCGACCAGGAGTGTTTCTATGCTGAAATCGAGCTGGAATACGCGCAGGAACTGAGGTCCGGAAATGAACTGAAATTCAGGGATATCCCTAAGTTCAATACCATCAGGAGAGACCTTGCCCTGCTGATCGATAAAAATATCGGCTATCAGGATCTTTACCGTACGGCAAAAAGCAACAAGTCCCGTTTCATTAAAAACATTAACCTGTTTGATGTATACGAAGGGAAAAACCTTCCGGAAGGAAAAAAGTCCTATGCCATGAGTTTTGAACTCCTGAACGAAGAGAAGACCCTGGAGGAAAAGGAAATATCCGCAGTGATGGACAGCCTGATCAAATCCTTCCAGAAAGAATTCAATGCGGAACTGAGATCATAACAGATAATCAGCATTTAAAAAACAGAACGGGCTTTTGGCCCGTTTTTTTATGTATGCTTGTAGCAACGGCATCAGAGTGCATCCTGCTTCTGTCAGCCGTTCCTGTAAATAAAATAAAATTTCCGTACATTTGATAAGATCTAAAAAAGAAACGAATGAAAAACCTTTTTTTAAGTATATGTGCAGCTGCCGTTCTGGCATCCTGCGGAAGCATGACAAGTGCCTCTGCTTCTAAAGTAGGCAAATCCCAGCCGTCACTGGCCAACACGAAATGGACACTGGCAGACAATGTAAAAGGCAAAGTCCCTACGCTCAACGTTGAAGGAGAAAGAGTAAACGGAAATGCGGGATGCAACAGCTATTTCGGAACAGCAAGACTCGATGCCTCCAACGGAAGCTTTTCGGCATCCCAGATTGGATCTACTAAAATGATGTGCGACAACATCAGTGTCGAGAAAAACTTCCTGGATATGATGGCCAAAGCCAATAAGTATGTGGTATCAGGAAATACACTTGAACTGTACCAGGACAATCTGTTGTTGCTTAAATTCAATAAATCAGAATAAAAATCGAAGACCCGGACGTATAAACATCCGGGTCTTTGATTTTTTTAATATTGATGCTGTCTGCCTGTTATCTGACAGGGCAGGAATTGAGGCACAAAGACTTTTAATCCCATAGTATATCGACAGATATAAACAATAAAAGGAACTCAAGTGAGTCCCTTTTGTATGTTGAATAAAGATTTTCTTATTCTTCGTTTTCTTCGTCATCGTATTTAGCCAGCTCTTCATCGCACCATTTGAATGCAGCTTCTACCACTTTAGTCGCTTCATCTGCCATAGTTTCTTCATCGTCTCCTTCCAGATCATCCAGCCATTCTACTTCTTCCTCTTCCACATTCAGGATAAACCTTGGATATTCCGTATGAACAACGAATAAATCTTCTGGAAATTCCGAATTATCTGCTAATAAAAACTTTGGTAATTTCATTTTTTTAATGTTTTAACGTTAAACCAAAGATAATAAAATTATTGATATTTGTTCTTGTGGATTTTAATTTTTTGAAAAACTTTATAATGTGTTAATGTGGTTCTTTTAAGCGTGTCTTCCGGTGTTTTTACTACTGTAATTCTGGGATTTACGGTGCTGATAAGTTCGGCCATCTGGCCGCCTTCCATATCATCCGGACCATTGACGTAGAACTTGAGGGTAGCGGTTTCCAGCTTTTCAGATTGTAGGTAGCGGCTCACTTCTTTCCTGTTCTCCAGGTAATTGCCCTTGGAAAGCCAGGTGAATACGCCCCCGGTCATAAGGCTTAATGCTCCTACCGCATATACTTTAAGAGAAAAAATATTGAACAGCTTCCGGAAGTAGATGATCCATACAGGAAAACTGAACGGCGCCAGAAGCCTGTAATCCAATGGGTCCGTCGGATAAAAGAACTGGACCAGGAACATGCAGCCAATGCCTGTGCCACCAATGAAAATAAAGTAGGACTCGGTCTGATTCAGCCTGTATCTGATGAAAAGCCAAATCATACCAAGAATATTGACAAAGCCTAAACCATAAATCCCATAATTGACTATACCGCCACCCGGACTGGCAATATGGATGAACGGATTGAAAGTAGTACATAAGCCCTGGAACAGTTCCGTCAGAAGCTCGGGAATATTCTGAGAACCACCTTCCAGAACGTTTTTAATATAATCCTGGGTAAAATAATCAATGAAAAGAAACTTATAGGCTACGACATATATACAGGCTAAAGCAGCCGATATGGTAAAGGCTGCAGAATATTTTT
This sequence comes from Chryseobacterium camelliae, assembly GCF_002770595.1. Taxonomy (NCBI): domain Bacteria; kingdom Pseudomonadati; phylum Bacteroidota; class Flavobacteriia; order Flavobacteriales; family Weeksellaceae; genus Chryseobacterium; species Chryseobacterium camelliae. The sequence goes on from NZ_CP022986.1 coordinate 4,071,083, forward strand.
TACGCCAGCTAACCAGGCCGAAAAGCCCGGACGCCCCGATAATAAATAACGCATTATAACGGATCGTATACATCAGGATCAATAAAAAGGAAAGATAGAAGACCGCTTTCCGTAATGGTAGCTTTTCCCGTATAACCAGATCCGAAACATAAAGAAGTATAAAAATAAAAGGAAGAATGAACGCTTCACTCAAAGTAAAGGAAAAGATGGATACGAAACTGAACAGTGAACAGGTTATCAGCACCTCCCGAAAATAAAAATTCTTTTTCCATGCAAAAAGAAAGATACCCAAAAGCGACACAATCCCGATGATCTTACTGCTCCAGAATTCATCCGTACCTAAAAAAGTGAACAGCCTGATGGCTGCGGGATAGCCGGGCGGGGCAATGGTGTTGTCTATCTCCGGCAGGCGGCGGGCAAAGCGCATAAAACGGATGGAGTCCGGGGTAATCCTGCCTTTTTCATTCAGCAGAAAACGCAAAATGGTCATCATTACCGTAATGATGACCAATGCTGTCTGAATATATTTTTCTTTAAGTTTAATCACGGTTCACCGTTATCAGGTTACAGGAAACTTTACGGATAGGCAATACAGCGGGAGTAAATGCCATACTATTTTAAAAACATTTTGGACACTTTTTCCGCCTTTTTGCTTTCAGCATAATCATAGAATCCCTCCCCGGATTTTACGCCCAGTTTTCCTGCCATCACCATGTTGACCAATAATGGGTTCGGAGCATATTTAGGGTTTTTAAAGCCGTCATACATTACGTTCAGGATGGCCAGGCAAACATCCAGCCCGATAAAATCTGCCAGCTGAAGCGGTCCCATCGGATGGGCCATTCCCAGTTTCATGACCGTGTCAATTTCTTCCACGCCTGCTACGCCATTGTACAATGTTTCAATAGACTCATTGATCATCGGCATTAAAATTCTGTTGGCTACAAATCCAGGGTAGTCATTTACCTCTACAGGCACTTTCCCTAAGGTTTTGCTCATGTCATATACAGCATCAAACGTTTCTTTTGAAGTGGAATACCCCTTGATGATTTCCACCAGCTTCATGATAGGAACCGGATTCATAAAGTGCATCCCGATCACTTTATCCGCTCTTTTGGTAGCTGCAGCAATTTTGGTAATGGAAATAGAGGATGTATTGGTTGCCAGAATACAATGCTCCGGAGCGAACTCATCCATCTGCCCGAAGATTTTCAGTTTCAGGTCCTGGTTTTCCGTAGCCGCTTCCACAATCAGGTCAGCATTTCCTGCTGCTTCCTGAAGCGCTGTAAAAGTGGTGATATTGCCTAATGTTTCTGCTTTCTGTTCTTCGGTAAGGTTTCCCTTTGCAATTATTCTGTCAAGATTGGTGGTGATCGTTTTCAGGCCTCTGTCCAAAGCTTCCTGGGATACATCTACCAGATTAACTTTAAAACCGCTTTGCGCAAAGGTATGTGCAATACCGTTCCCCATGGTTCCTGCACCGATAACTACAATGTTCTGAATCATTTTTCCTTATTTAATTAAAATTATTTTTTATAGATCGTTAGGTTTCTTGCTTTGGAAAGATCTGTTTTCTTTATGGTCTCATTGACATTAAAATTAACCATTCCGTCGCTCTCTTTTTTCCTTGAATTATTCTGGGCATCGATGGCCGCTTTCAAACCTTTCATCAGGTTCGTTTTCTGCGTTCCGGACAGCCTGTCGGTACCGATGTACAGGTTATATTCTCCTTCCCGACCCAGTCCGCTCTGCTTGAGGATTTCCAGGGTGCTTACCCTGTTCTTTTTCTTAAAACTGTTCAGGTAGTCTATCACAGGTTTTTCAGATGGCGTTCCGCAGCAGACGCTGGCGTAGCCGACCTGAAGGTAATTTTCGCTTTTCTGTGCAAAGATGGTTGCGAAGCTGAATATGCAGGATAAGATCAATAGCTTTTTCATAACAGGATTTGTTTTAGGTGATTTCGTGTGCTTAAAATTAAGCTTTAAATTTTACTTATTCAAATCATCCCAGACGGCTTTGGAAATATCTGAGATCATCCTGCAGTTCACCGCATCAGATTCTGTTGAATCACTTACCAGTACGGCGATTGCGTAATGGTTTCCATTCGGTAAAGTGACAATGGCAATTTCATTTTCAGCACCGGTTAATCCCGCATTGTTTTTTCCTGAAGCTCCCGTTTTTCTGGCCACAGGTGTATTCTTCGGGAGCTGCTCTACTATTTTATTCATCCCTGTTGAGGTGGAAAGCATTATTTTCATCAAATAAGCGGTGGACTTTTCAGACAGCAGTTTTCCGTCATAGAACTTTTTAAGAACATCAGTGGCAGATTCTGCTGTAGTATAATTAGAATATTGGGCATTCCAGTCTTTGTGCATTTGCGCTTCACTATAACGGATTTGAAAGTCTTTTACACCTTTGGAGTCCATGAACTTCTGAACAGTATCTGTTCCTCCCAGGAGATTAAGCAGGATATCACAGCCATTATTGTCGCTTTTGGCTACAGTCATTTCCAGGATTTCACTCACCGGAACACCCGGATTTCCATCCGGATACCGGTCTCTGAGCGGAGACCAGGTGTTTTTAAGCAGATTGGAGGCATTAAGCGGAATTTTCTGATCCAGTGACAGCTTCCCCTGATCCACAATATTCAGGACCGCAACTGCAATGTGAAACTTGAAGACACTCTGCATGGGTAGTTTTTGATCTGCATTTTTATGATAGGCAAACCCATTTTCAAAACCCAGGACAGAAATGCCTACGGTGGCTTTTTTATTGCTGATGATGGATTGTATCTTCTGGTTCAGAACGGTTTGCTGGCCAAATGTCCAGATGGAAAACAGGAGGGTGAGCAGGCTTATTTTTTTCATAAGGTAATATTAAAAAAAAATCCTTCTGAAAAGAAGGATTTAGATATAAAATAATAGGGTTTATCTGATATTACCCATTCCGGCAATCCCCATAAACATGCCTGCAATAATGGCTAAAATGTAAAGTCCCATCATGACAATCGTAAGGATGCCGATAAACTTATAATGCGATTTAAGGTACTCAAACGCTTTGGTCAGGCTTGCCTGGTTATTGGAATTGATAGCTGTTTTCATATTGGAACCGAACCTGTACAGGTAATTGACCGGAATGAAATATAACGCTGCTATTACGAGATAGACCAGTGAAAATACCATTCCGCCTCCCATAGGCATCATGCTGTTGTAAGAACTCATAGAGGCACCTACAAACATCATGAATACGGCAGCCAGGATCATAAACCCGATGCCGATATACCCTAAGATGGCCAGAAAAGTAGTCCATTTCGCTGCCTCAGCAAGAAAAAGTTTGCCTGAAGCATCAATTCTGAGTTCGTCAAATTGTTCAAAAGGAGATTGATTGTCCATGTAAATTGTTTTAGATTATTATCTTACCAAAATACTTAATTGGCGGAACTCTTACAATAGGATAAGCCATCTTTTTACTCCATCATGATATTCCTGAACTATTGCCTGTTTCAAAAAACTAAACAGTATCAGAATTACTGTATATTCTATTTCAGTTCAATGTAGTTCAGGTTGAGTCCGCTGGTCTCAAAAACAATCCTGATTTTATTCTCTCTCTTCTTCAGATGGATACTCTTTACGGCAAAGCTTTTCCATTTCTCGTTGCCTCCTGTTGACGGCAGGGAAACAGAGGCCAGCTTATTTCCGGTACTATCTTCAATCCTGATTTTTGCATTATTTGGCGATGCATAACGGATTTCAGCCATATAATTTTTATCGGATGCAGACTGAATGGTATACTGCATCCATTCACCGGTCTCCGTCTTGCCTACGTAGTACTGGTTGGTTACCTGATCATGGCAGGGGTAAATATCCACACCATCGTTCCTCATCTGGTTTCCCGAGTTCCATTCCGATCTTTTGGCAGGATCGCTCACCCAGAGGTTGATGTAATCCTTGTCCAGATAGGCTGAACCCATCCGTCCAAGGTCATATTCTGAAGCGAAAATCCTTCCGGGAGCCTGATGGTTTTTAAAGGGCAGGGTAGAGGTCTCTGTGGTCTGCCTGAACATTGCATCAATCACATCTTTTTTAATTTCCACGCGATCGAATTTGTAGCCTTCTGCAATGTCCATCAGTGCTTTGGTAGCGAATTCCCTTGATGGTTTTTCACCGCCTTTTTTCCAGTAATCAAGCAGTTTCTGATATTCAGGCGTGATTTTTACATTGGTAATGCCGGCAATATTATCAATCTTTTTCATCGGCCAGAAGGCATAACCGATGTTGTGTCGATCCAGCAACTTGATAAGTTCCGTAAACCAGACATTGGAATTTTCACCGGTTTCTCCCAGCCATATCGGGGCATTATGTTTACTTCTTAGGTCAAGGGCAAATTTCAGGGTTGCATCATCATTATTGTTCCAGTACTTATGGAAGCTGAATACCATATTACTGTCCCAAAGCGGCGGAAGCCCGTTGTAATTATTCCCCCATCCGTTTCCTTCAATAATGATGATGTGTTTTTTATCCGCTTCACGGATGGCCTGGGTGATTTCCTTTTGCAGTTTCCAGAGCGGTGCATTGGACATTTCATCGGTTCCGTTCGGATTTTTACCGGTGAAATTAATATTCGGCTCGTTAATCAGGTCATAGCCTCCGATCCATGGTTCATCCTTATACCTTTCGGCCAGCTTTTTCCATAGCGCTATAGTTTTTCTCTGGTTTTCAGGACTTTCCCACAGGGACGGTTTGGATTTGTCATTATCGGAAATATTAACGTCATTGCCCTGGCCGCCCGGAGCGGCATGGAGGTCCAGGATCAGGTACATATTATTCTCTGCGCACCATTTCAGAAGGTCATCCGTCATCCTGAAGCCTTCCTCCAGCCAGGTATCCTTGCCTTTCACCGGCTCCTTTTCAATAGGAAGGGTGTACAGGTTATAGTGCATGGGCAACCTGATGGAATTGAATCCTGCCTGTTTTAAAAAGTCGATATCTTTTTTGGTAATGCCGTTTTTCAGGTAGGTCTGATAGAACTTCTTCATTCCGTCTTCACCGGTAAGCTCTGCAATTTTTTCTTTGATCTTGTATTGTGGACCAGCAAAATCCGCGGTTTTAAGCATATAGCCTTCCTGGAGCATCCATCCACCGGGCCCGAGGCCTCTGAGCTGAATATTTTCACCTTTGTCATTCACGATTTTCTGGCCGCTCGTTTTTAAAAGCTGTGATGTCCCAAATTGAGACAATAATAAAGCGGACAATGCGATAGCTCTTTTCATAATGGTTTGATTATTTAATATGAGGAGATTTGTTTAAAGAAATTAAGTTATTGCAGACAAATATATTTAAAAATTATTCATCACCTTATCATTTTAATCAGAAAATCAATTTAAATGCTACAATTACATCTTTGGTACTGTACCAAATTGGTTTAATTGCTGTTTTTAAATGTATTATTTGATATTTCCTGATCTATATTGCTGATTTATTGCAAAATTTGTGGATGCAGATCATAATTGTTTATATATTTATGCGCTGAAAATGCACTGCAAAAACTGAATAATAATGAAAAATGAATTCTCTGATCAACTGATCCGAATGGCAGCCTCTGATCAATCAGTCCGGGAAAGGCTCCTGGAAGAGAATGCGCTACGAGGGGGTTACCATCCGGAAATGGAAAGCGTCCACCGCGAAAATACTGACAGACTAAAAGCAATCATTGCTGAAATCGGATTTCCTACCATTTCAAAAGTTGGGGAAGAGGCCGCTGAGGCCGCATGGCTGATCGTTCAGCACTCCATCGGAGATCCGGATTTTATGAAAGATTCATACCGGGAAATGCTGGAAAGCCGAAAGGATATTAATCCTGCCAATCTGGCTTTTCTGTTTGACAGGATTCAGTATTTTCAGGGGAAACCTCAGCAATACGGTACCCAGCTCAACGCAGATGGCAGCATCTATCCGGTTATGGATAAAGATCGGCTTAATACTTTGAGGCAGGAAAATAACCTTCCGGCTTTACCGCAGGATAGGATCGCTGATATCCTTCCGGCAGATCAGATAGAACAGCTGGAAAATCAAAACCCCGATTATATCCTTTGGAGGAAGAATGCTGGATGGAAATAATATAATTTCTGATATGCTGGAACAATTCGGGTCTTTTTCAGAAGCTGAGACACAGCTTTTCCATACGATGCTGGTCAACAAATCTGTGCACAAAAATGAAACGCTGGTCAGGCCTGGTGAAATTTCAAGGTCCATATTTTTTGTTAGAAAAGGTTCCTTCTTCCAGTCTTACTTCAGTGAAGATTGTGAACAGACCATGATTACGGATCTGTACATGGAAAACGAATGGCTTTTTAATGCGGACAGCCTGATCAACCAGATCCCGTCAACATCAGCCATCATCTGTTTTTCTGATGCTGAGGTAGCTGAACTCACGCTGGAAAATTTGCATCAGCTGATTGCTTATTCCCCTAATTTCCTGCTGTTGAATAAAATATTTAATGCATTAAGTGCTAAAATAGGTCTTTACGATGAAAATATGAATCCTGCCCGGAAATATACTTATATACTTTCTTCAAGGCCTCAACTGTTGCAGGCATTCCCGCTGTCGATGATCGCTTCCTACCTTAAAATAAGACCGGAAACGCTGAGCAGGGTAAGGGCAAACATCGGTATTTGATTTCAGTCAAGTGCCGGTATGGGAAATTATGATGATATTTGATCAAAAAAATATGATCGAAAGTATAATTCCCAAACTGCCGATGCGCCATAAGGCAATGACCGAAAAGTTCTATACTGACTTAGGATTTGAAGCCTCAAAGGACGGCTTCCCGCATTACCTGATGATGAAAAACGGAACTGTAGAAATTCATTTCTTTGAGTTTAAGGATCTTATTCCGGAACAGAATTACGGTCAGGTTTATGTCCGATGTTCCGGTTTGGAAGAACTCTATCACCTTTATATAGAACGTGGAATTACCATTCATCCGGCAGGAAATCTAAGCAGTAAGCCATGGGGACAGAAAGAATTTTCCATCCTTGACCCTGACCATAATTTAATAACATTCGGTGAGGCAACCGGTCTCTAATGCTGATACAGCATCCGGGTCAGTATCAACGATAAACCCTCCGGATGGGAGGGTTTTATGTGTATGCTTAGTATTTTTAATGCTGATGAATGGGTAATCCTATTTTGAGGATGGAGAAATGAGTTTCATGATTTCCAGCGCGACTTTCAGGGCTTCGGTACCGTCTTCCAGCGAAACTTCCACATTTTTGTTATTGACGATGGCATCAGCGAAAGAATTCAGTTCGTCCAGAATCGCATTATTGGCCTGGATGTTCGGGTATTCAAATAGAATCTGGTTTTTCTCGCCGTCTGAGTTTTCTATGATCATATCAAATGGAGTAGGCTGTTCCGGAGCCTCTTTCATCCGGATTACTTCTGCTTTCTTCTCCAGAAAATCCACGGAAATGTATGCATCTTTCTGGAAGAAGCGGCTTTTCCTCATGGCTTTCATGGATATTCTGGATGTGGTAAGATTGGCTACGCATCCGTTTTCAAATTCAATCCTCGCATTGGCAATATCCGGGGTTTTGCTTACTACGCATACACCACTGGCATGGATGCTCTTTACCTTTGATTTTACCAGGCTCAGCAGGATATCCAGGTCGTGGATCATCAGGTCGAGTACTACAGAGACATCCGTTCCGCGCGGGTTGAATTCTGCCAGGCGGTGGATTTCTATAAACATCGGATCCTTAATGTACTCTTTTGTCGCCATGAATGCAGGGTTGTACCGCTCTACATGGCCTACCTGTGCCTTAATGCCGTTTTCATGGCACATCCTGAGGATTTCTTCCGCCTCTTCCAGGGTCTGAGTTACCGGTTTTTCGATGAAGAAATGAAGTCCCTTACGGAGGGCCTGTAAAGCGTAGTCATAATGATAAATGGTAGGGGTTACGATGTCCAGCATATCGATCTGGTCCAGAAGATCATCAAAATGCTCAAAATACCGGTATCCGAATTCAGCTTCCAGCTTCCTGCCGTTTTCGGCATCTTTGTCATGAAACCCAACCAGTTCATATTGATCCGACTGGTTCAGAAGCCGTAAATGTATTTTGCCCAGGTGTCCGGCACCTACCAAACCTGCTTTTAACATAGTCCTTTAAAATTTCGGTAAAGATAATCATTTTATAAATCCGGAGAACAGTACAGGGCTTTTAAGGTTGACCCGTACCGATTGTTTTATTACTTTTGTGCCTTAGTATTGTGATTCCAAACTATGACCCCATGATGCATGATTCGTTTGTCCATAAAGGAAAAAGAAAGATTTTGGTTGACTATCTCCGGTATAGGATCGGGATTTCCGATGAAAACGTGCTTTCAGCCATGAATGACGTTCCGCGGCACCTGTTCATTGAAAGTATCTTTGAAGATTATGCTTATGAAGACCGTGCATTCCCCATTCTTGCCCATCAGACCATTTCCCATCCCTCAACCGTAGCGGAGCAGACGGAGCTCCTTCAGGTAAAGTCCGGTGAAAAGATCCTGGAAATAGGGACAGGATGCGGATATCAGACCGCTGTTCTTCTCGCTATGAAAGCACAGGTGTATACCGTGGAAAGGCAGAAAGACCTGTTCGATTTTTCCAAGAAAAAACTCAGGGAATTAGGCATGTACCCGAAATTCCAGAGCTTTGGGGACGGTTTTGCTGGGCTTCCGACTTTTGCTCCGTTTGATAAGATTATTGTTACCTGCGGCGCATCCGTGCTTCCTACCGAATTGCTGAAACAGCTTAAGGTGGGCGGAACGATGGTTATTCCGCTGGGGCCAACCGATGAACAGGTTCTGTACCGTTTTACCAAAGTATCTCAGACGGAGTTTGAAAAAGAGGAGTTTGGGGCGTACAAATTTGTTCCGATGCTCGGCAATACCAATCAGTAGAATTTTTACCTATCATAAAAGCAGGACTTAATTTTTTTAAGTCCTGTTTGTTTACAGCCATTCCAAACGGCTTTCTCAGATTAATATCAGAATAAATATTCCGAAATTTTTGGCGAATGCCATATCTTGGGTCATTGTTTGCTTATGGTAATTCTCAGGTGAGTACCTGATCATAAAAATCATAGCAATGAAAGTTTTTATTACCAAGAAAATTCCTGAAACAGGGATGAAGATGCTGGAAGAGGCGGGGATGGACATCATTCTTCCGGAAAGTCAGGACCTTACCCGCCATGAGTGGCTGGAGTATTGCCGCGATGCAGATGCTGTTTTGAATGTAGGAAGCAGGTTCCGGTATGACAGGGCTTTTTTTGAACGTTGCCCGGATATTCAGGCTATTGCCCTGTATTCAGTGGGCTTTGACCATGTGGATGTCTGGGAAGCGAGCCGCAGAAATATTCCTGTTGGGAATACCCCTGATGTGCTGAGCAGGGCTACTTCGGATGTTGCCTTTTTACTCATGCAGTCCGTGGCCAGGAGAGCAAGCTATAATTTTGAAAAAGTAAGGGCCGGCAACTGGACAGATTTTGATCCGATGCATGCTTTAGGGCAGGAATTGTACGGTAAAACTCTGGGTATTTTCGGGCTGGGCAGGATCGGCTTTGAGATGGCACTTAAAGCACAGCGGGCTTTTGATATGAAGATCGTTTATCATAACCGGCACCGCAACGAAAAATCAGAAAAGCTGCTTGATGCCCAATATGTTTCTTTTGATGAGCTGCTTGAAGTTTCGGACGTACTCAGTGTCCATGCCAGTTTTAGTCCGGATCACAGAGGGATTTTCAACCGCTCCGTGTTTGAGCGGATGAAGCCCGGAGCAATATTCATCAATACGGCGCGCGGAGGATTCCATCAGCAGGAAGACCTGTATGAAGCCCTGGTCTCAGGACAGATCTGGGGGGCTGGCCTTGATGTTACCGATCCTGAGCCTATGTTGCCGGATGATCCTTTGCTGCAGCACTCAAGGGTATGTGTGCTTCCGCATATCGGTTCAGCAACCCGCGAAGCGCGGAATGGGATGGCACGTATTGCCGCCCTCAACATAATTGCGTATTCGCACGGGGAAATAATGCCGTATTGCGTGAATCCGGAAATTTATTCCCGAAGATAGCAGAAGCTTGGAACTATTTTTGATTTTAACATTGAACACTAAATAACAATCTTATGATATCAGAAAACAGCCCTGAAGAACAGGAAAGAAAAATAGAGCAGATGGACTACAGTCCGGGAGAAGATATTTTCAATCAGGAAGAGCATATTCCCCTTGACGGTGACGGAAATCCTATTCCGGATGAAGTGACCGATGAGGACGAAATAGACAAAGGACTGGATATCCCGGGCACTGAAGATGATGAAGTTGTGGATAACAATGGCCTGGACGATGAGGAGAATGACTACTGGAGCATCAGTGACAATGATGATAACCACGAAGAAGAAAATACAGATTTAATCCGTTAACCTTACTGAATTCAGTAAGGTTTTTTAATGTTCACTATATTGGGAAAATTTTTGATTTTATTTCATGCATATTAATTTATTTTTAAATAGATAAAAATAATAATTGTTTATGGGTATGAATAAGAAAAAATATATAAATTTATTTCTGTTTAGAGATAGTTTTTATATATGGTTAAATTTTTACAATTTATTTCAGTATGTATTGGGGGATTGCTGTATGCACAATCTCAGGTGAATGTCAAAGTTAAAGATGCTTCCGGCAATGAGAGCTTTAACGTGACCTGTACCAATACTCTCGATTCAAACGGATGTCTGCCGCTTCATGTTGAATATCCGGTTCTTAAGGAAACAACAGGCTACCAGGTGAGCCAGGAAACCTACAATCCTGCCTTGGCATTCAATCAGGGGACTGCACTTAATGCCAATTACGATGATGTATTTGCGAAAAAGCTGGATCTGCCTTTTAAATTCTGCTTTTACAATCAATATTACGAGTCTCTCGTGGTAGGATCCAACGGGATGATTACCTTTGATCTCAGCCAGTTGGGACAAATCAATTATCCGAATGTTCAGGGACAGAACCCGAACGTCAACCTTCCTAAAAATGCTGTTTTCGGCGCATATCATGACATGGTGTTTTCCGCTTCGGATCCTTCGGAAATCTATTATGCTGTCATTGGAACGGCACCATACAGGAAATTGATCATCAGCTTTTATGAAGGAAGGATCGCAGGATGCACTGACCGGTCTTCTTCACAGATTGTCCTGAATGAAACCACCAATATCATCGATGTATTTATTGATCAAAAGCCCCTTCCTTGTCCGACCAGGAAATTTGAAAATGCACTGATCGGAATTATCAACAGCAGTGGTACGGAAGGCGTTTCACCGGTTTCCAGGAATACCGGCAACTGGCAGGCTGCGCAGGAAGCATGGCGGTTCACGCCTACCGGAAATGTGATCCAGCCTCAGGTGACATGGACCAATGCTGCCGGACAGACGGTAGCAACAGGAATCCAGGCTACAGTTTGCCCGGCTCAGAATGAAGTATATACGGCTAATGTAGTATTCAACAGCTGCGGAAACAGCACACTCACCTTAACGGATGATTTTCCGGTGACCTTTGATGCAACATACCCTGCGGCAAAAAACTTTACACAGGATATCTGTGGCAATGCTCCGGTAAACATCAGTCTGAACAGTTTTCAGCAAAATCTGACCTCCCAGAACCCTGCAAATTTTAATTTCAGTTTTTATACGACATTGCAGAACGCTCAGAACGGCCAGAATCCATTGCCTAACAATTACACGGTCAGTTCCAATACTGTCCTGTATGCACGGATACAGAACCCTTCTGTTCCGGGATGTTTCAGGATAGCGGTGCTTACGCTCAATTTCCTGACCAGGAACCTTCTGAAGAATACTGTAGAAATCTGTGATACCAATAATGATGGTACAGAACCCGGATATGACCTTGCTGCTATTGGAGGCGAGCTTTTTCCTCCGGGTACTTCTGGCTACACCTACTACCTCAGCCAGGCTGATGCACAGAACAACACCAACAGTGTTACCACCGCTACCATTACAGCCAATACCAATCTTTGGGTAAGGCTTCAGGATGGTTCATGTACGTATATTCTGGGGCCTGTCCATTTCCAGTTCAGGCCCGGTGCCAATATTAACACACCGATTACTTATCCGTATACGATATGTGATATTAATGCGGATAATAAGGAACCCTTTGATTTTGCGGTCAATATCGGTCCGCTGATCAGCAGTCAGCAGGGTGTGACATTTAGTGCATACGAAACCTATGCTGCCGCAATTGCAGGATTAGCACCGGTGCTGGCAACAATCAAGGAAGGGCAGTATCCTGTATTTATACGGGTTCAGACCCCAAACGGATGCTTTGCCATAGCACAGGTAAACATGAATGTCACTTTTACGAAAATACAGGCCAATGAAAAGAATGAATACATCTGTTTCAACGGGACCGATAACATCAGTGTGAACCTGAATACCCTGTCTGCGGGAATGCTGATTTCGCCTGCATCGGTTCCTGTAACTGAATTTTATGCTGATTATACGGAAGCGATGGCCGGAACTAATCCTGTCAGCCCCAACCAGACCATTACCACAAATGGGAATTTTGTCACCCAGACCTATTATGTGCGGTTTGAAATTTCGGATCAGTGCTTTACCGTGAGACCGATCAACATCAATCTTGTCCATCCTGTTGCCGTACAGTCCAGCTTTACCGTATGCGATATCAGCAACAATAATTCTGAAAATATTCAGCTGAACCAGTTTTCTGCAGCCGTTATCGGGACACAGAATGCATCTGCGGTATTTTACCTCACCCAGGGCGATGCTCAGAACGGGACTAATCCTGTCAATGCCATTACCCTGAACGGTACCCAGCAGGTTTTTGTTAATGTGACTTCGTATAATTGCTCACAGGTATATCCTGTAACTGTTGGACTGGTATCTACTCCGGCAGTGAGTTCACCTGTGACGGTTACGCTCAGCAATATCTGCGACAACAATAATGACGGTACGGAGATCTACAATCTGACGCTGGCCCAGCCACAGATTTATAATGGGTCCAATGTTACATTCACCTACTATGCTTCATACAATGCAACTACCCAGACTTTTTCAGGTGAAATTACCAATCCGTCCCAGTTTCCGGTACAGGGAAATGCTACAGTGTATGTAAAGGTTAAATTCAACAACAGCGAATGTTTTTCTGCCGCACAGCTGAATATTCAGATGAGCTACCTTCCACCGGTGGTGCTGAACAATGCCGTCCTCAATATCTGTGATGAGGATTTTGACCTGAATGAGACTTTCCAGCTGAATACTGCTACCCCGCAATTGTTTATCGCTTCTCAGAATACCCAGCCTGTATCCAATATGACCATTACCTATTACAATACGGCTGCGGATGCCAATGCAGGAAGCGCTTCTGCACAGATCGGCAGTTCGGTTACGACCAATGTGTCTACAGTGACGGTCTGGGCAAGGTTCCAGTCTAACACTACAGGATGTTATTCTATAGCGTCGATCCAGCTGAATACCTATTTTCCGCCGAAAGCCATTAATTCAACCGTTATGGTCTGCGATGAAAACCTGGACGGAAGCTATGAAGTCAACCTGCTGAATTATACCGGCCAGATGGTAGACCTGCCCAATGCAGCCAACACATTTGCTTTTTACCTGACGCAGCAGGATGCACAGAACAATGCCAATCCTATTGCCAACCCGCAGAACTTTTCCGCACAGCCGTTCCCGGCTCAGATATGGGTGAAAGTCCAGAATCTGCCCGGCTGTAACGACATTGCCAGTGTCAGCTTTGTATTCGGGAATAAAGTTACCCTTCAGAATGCAGGGCCTTTCCAGCTGAATAATGTGTGTGATACAGGCAATGACGGGATTGAAACTGTGAATCTTAAACAGTTTGAAAGCCAGATGTATGCAGGATCCAATGCGACGTTTACGTATTATGCTTCACTGGCTGATCTTAATGCGGGCACTAATGCCATTGCCAATCCGGATACCTATCCGTTTAATCAGAATACGGGACCTAACACGATTTATGTTAAAGTAAGTGTTCCGGGATTGTGTCCTGAAAAAGTACTGATCAACCTGTCGCTTAAATCAACGCCTGTGTTTGATATTCCGGACCAGTACATCTGTCCGGACGGTTCCCTTACTTATACTCTGAGCGTGGAAAATTACATCATCACCGGCTATACCTGGACCAATCCTTCCGGTCAGATCGTTTCAACCACCGATACTTTGTCGGGAGTGAATGCAACAGGAACTTATACCGTTACGGTGACGGCATCTAACGGATGCTCACACACCGATACCTTTGCCCTGAAATATTATGATGTTCCGGTCATTGAAAAACTGGTCGCAGACGGCAATGCCTTTACCGTTTTTGCTACCGGATCACAGCCGATCCTGTATTCCATAGACGGACTCACCTGGCAGACCGGGAATGTGTTTTATAACCTTCCTACCGGAATCACCACATTCTATGTGAAGTATGCGGAAGGGAAATGCATCATCAAACAGGATGGGGTTATCCTGGATATCAAAAATGCCATCACGCCTAATGGCGACGGGAAAAATGACCAGTGGATCGTTAAAAACCTGCATGTTTTCGGAAGCAAAATGACGAATGTTAAAGTCTTCGACCGTTACCAGGCGCTGATCTTCGAGCAGAATACCAATACGCAGATCGTGTGGGACGGCACCATACAGGGCAGGGCTATTCCTACGTCCAGCTACTGGTATGTGATCACATTGCCGGACGGAAGGACGTTTACGGGGTGGATTTTGGTAAAGAATAATAATTAAGGTGTGAGACCATATCAAACGTTTATCGCGCGGCAACGAAGTTGCCGCGCGATAAACGTTTTTAAGGTTTGGCAAAGCATCCTGTTTTGGGAAATAAGATTTTAAAATCAGCGTACTCTCGATTTAAATAGTAAGTCGGGCATATACAGAAATCATTCTGTTTCTGATTGTTTTTCCATTTTGAAGGAATTTTCAGGCTTTTGTTTGCTTGGTATTTTCTAATTTGAATATCTTTAAAACCTTGAATTTAAAATCACAGACTTGAATACGACCATCACATTCCAGGAACAGATCCGGCAGGGCATACCGGCAGAACTGCCCCAGCCGAAACCATATGATACCTCCATCAACCATGCCCCGAAACGGAAAGGAATTTTAGGTGAAGAGGAGAAAAAACTGGCTTTAAAAAATGCCTTAAGATATTTTGATCCTGTATTCCATGCTGAGCTGCTGCCTGAATTCAGGGCGGAGCTGGAACAGTACGGCAGGATTTATATGTACCGCTTCCGTCCGGACTATGAGATGAAGGCAAGGCCGGTTTCAGAATATCCGGGAAAATCCGGGCAGGCGAAAGCGATCATGCTGATGATCCAGAACAACCTGGATTATGCCGTTGCGCAGCACCCACATGAGCTGATTACCTATGGAGGAAACGGAGCCGTATTTTCCAACTGGGCCCAATACCTCCTGACGATGAAGTACCTTTCGGAAATGAGCGATGAACAGACGCTTGTGATGTATTCAGGCCATCCGATGGGACTGTTCCCATCCCATAAAGATGCACCAAGAGTGGTGGTGACCAACGGAATGGTGATCCCGAATTATTCAAAGCCTGACGACTGGGAGAAATTCAATGCCTTAGGCGTATCGCAGTATGGGCAGATGACCGCAGGAAGCTATATGTACATCGGCCCGCAGGGCATTGTTCACGGGACGACGATTACCGTGCTGAATGCCTTCAGGAAAATTAAAAAAGAACCTAAAGGCGGACTGTTTGTAACGTCAGGATTAGGCGGAATGAGCGGTGCACAGCCTAAAGCGGGAACCATTGCCGGATGTGTGACGGTGTGTGCGGAAGTCAATCCTAAAATCACTAAAATCCGTCATGACCAGAAATGGGTCAATGAAATCTATGATAACCTGGACGAATTGACACAAAGAGTCAGAAAAGCACAGCAGCAGAAAGAAACTGTTTCCCTGGCGTATTTAGGGAATATTGTTGAGGTGTGGGAAAAATTCGACCAGGAAGATTTACGCATCGATATCGGTTCAGACCAGACCTCGCTTCATAACCCTTGGGCAGGCGGATATTATCCTGCGGGCCAGAGTTTTGAAGAATCCAATGCAATGATGGCTGAAAATCCAGAGCTGTTTAAGGAAAAAGTTCAGGAAAGCCTGAGAAGGCATGCCGAAACTATTAATAAACACACGGCAAAAGGAACCTACTTTTTCGATTATGGGAATGCCTTCCTGCTGGAAGCATCTAGGGCAGGGGCAGATGTTATGGCAGAGCATCCTTCGCTTGGCCGGGAATTCAGGTATCCGAGTTATGTACAGGACATTATGGGGCCGATGTGCTTCGATTATGGTTTCGGGCCGTTCCGTTGGGTATGTGCAAGCGGAAAGCCGGAAGACTTGCAGAAAACCGATGAAATCGCCTGCCGTGTGCTGGAAGAAATTCAGCAGCATTCTCCTGAAGAGATCCAGCAGCAGATGAAAGACAACATCCAGTGGATCAAAGGGGCGCAGGAAAACAACCTCGTTGTAGGTTCCCAGGCGAGAATCCTGTATGCCGATGCGGAAGGAAGGATGAAAATTGCGGAAGCATTCAATAATGCGATCAGAAACGGGGAAATCGGACCGGTAGTTTTAGGGCGTGACCATCATGATGTTTCCGGAACGGATTCTCCTTACAGGGAAACCTCCAATATTTATGATGGGTCAAGGTTTACCGCCGATATGGCGATCCATAATGTAATCGGCGACAGTTTCCGTGGTGCCACCTGGGTGTCCATCCATAATGGCGGCGGTGTAGGCTGGGGCGAAGTGATCAACGGAGGTTTCGGGATGCTGCTGGACGGCAGCGATGATGCGGACCGCAGACTGAAATCCATGCTGTTCTGGGATGTCAACAACGGAATTTCCAGAAGGAGCTGGGCCAGGAATGAAGGCGCCATATTCGCGATTAAAAGAGCTATGGAAGCTGAGCCCAACTTAAAAGTGACGCTTCCGAATTTCGTGGATGAAAACCTCCTGTCATAAACAGGATTGTACTGCCGTGAATTCAAAACTGAAACCTGCGGGATTGCTGCTGCTGTTTGTGCTGATGGCTTTTTACAGCCTTCAGGATATTCCGCTCATTTATCCTTCCTATTTCCCTGTTTCGGCATATGATTTCAAATCCCGTCCGTTAAAACGTGCGGTCATACAGCTGGGCAGGAAACTGTTTTACGATCCTGTGCTGTCGCGGAGCAATACCATTTCCTGCTCTTCCTGCCATCAGCAGGAACATGCTTTCTCCGATGCCGGCAACCGCCTGAGCAAAGGTGTTGAGGATGGAATAGGAGACCGTAATTCACCGGCGATTTTTAATTTGGCCTGGCAAAAGACATTCATGTGGGACGGTTCGGTAGGAAATATCGACGTGCAGGCTTTGGCGCCTATTAACCATCCCAAAGAAATGGGGGAGGACATCAATGCAGTGGTCCGCAAGCTGAATGCCTCCAAAGCGTACAGGACACTGTTCTACAGGAGTTTCGGAGATAGCTTGGCTACTGCGGAACGCGCGATGAAAGCCCTTTCTCAGTTCCAGCTCACCATTGTGTCTGCTAATTCCAGATATGACCGCGTAAAGCAGGGAAAGGCAACATTCACAGGAAAAGAAATAAAGGGGTATGAACTGTTCCGCAAGAACTGCAACTCCTGCCATACCGAACCGCTGTTTTCAGGGTATGGTTTTGCCAATAACGGACTTCCGGTAAATCCGGACCTTAAAGATTACGGCAAATGGAACAAAACCATGGAACCGCAGGACCGGCTGATGTTCAAGATTCCCAGCCTGAGAAACCTGGCGTATACCTATCCGTATATGCATAACGGCCGATTCGGGACATTGCATGAGGTTCTGGATCATTATGAAAAAGGAATCGTAAAAAGCCCTGGGTTAGCGAAGGAGCTTCAGCAGCCGATTGTATTCAACGCAGAAGAAAAAGAAGCCCTGCTGACTTTTCTGGCCACACTGAATGATTCCACTCTGGTTTCAGACAGCAGTTTCCGGAAGCCTGAATAGTCAGTGTATGCTTATATTAGTTTTTACTTACTGAATCGGATTTGAATTGGAGATCATTGGAACAAAACGAACTGCAATGGAAAAGCAGGCTCATAGAAGACGATCATCTTTTGTTTATCAATCACCGGTTCTCGATGCATTTTTCTCCGTTTCACTACGAAAAACACCCGAACGGACGGTGCCGCAATTATTGTCAGATAATTGATTTTCCTTCTGTTCAAGTGCAAAACGCAGTGGAACGTATCGAGAACTTAGTGCGAATAGTATCCACCTTTTATTTGATAACCACCGGCCCCCGATACATTTTCTTTTTGCCGCGCCAGTGGAAGGAAAACAAAATCAGCTGAAGCTTTAAATCTATTCGACTTTAAAACTGAAGTTCAGACTCAGAGAATGATAAAAAAAAAGATGTCCATTTTTCGGTTGTAAAGCAGCTTACCATCTTTCTAATTTTGAAAAAAAAAATATGATCAGCTTTAAACAGTTACATTATGGTGAAGAACCATTACTTTTGGGTAATGTATGGAATGTAGAAAGTGCAAAAGTATACGAAAAATTAGGATATAAGGCATTGGCAACATCAAGTTCGGCAGTGGCGCTTAGTTTGGGATATGAGGATGGAGAGCAAATGACCTTTGAAGAATATTTTTATATCATTAAGAGGATCAGGGCTTCTGTATCAATTCCTCTGTCGGTAGATCTGGAATCCGGATACGGATCTGAAAATGATACTGTGGTTTCCAATATCATGAAACTTATAGAAGCAGGAGTATCAGGAATTAATATTGAAGATACAAAGGTTATTGATGGAACACGAAGGCTAACAGACAGAAATGTTTTGTACGAAAAACTGAACGATATTTTTATCAGACTGGGAGAAGACAGGCATCGGGTGTTTATCAATATTCGTACAGACCCTTTTTTACTGAATATTGAAAACGCGTTGGAAGAAACTTTAGCAAGGATACCATTGTTTGAAGAACTTAAAGCGGATGGCATTTTTGTTCCGGGAATAACTTCTGAAAATGACATCCGAACGGTTACTGCATCTACTTCTCTTCCTGTGAATGTAATGAGTATGGCCGATCTGCCGGATTTTGATCAGCTTAAAGAACTAGGAGTGAAAAGGATTACTTCTGGTGCTTTTATGTACAAGCATATTTATAGAGAGATGGAAAAAGCGGGTCAGGCCATTACAGATGAGAAAAACTTTTCAAAACTTTTTATGTAATCATGAAGCTTACCGAAAAAATAATGTATGAGGCCTCTTATACCAAAGACGTTTCATTTGAAGGGATATTCTGGATGGGGGTAAAAACCACGGGAATATTCTGCAGACCGACTTGTACAGCACGAAAACCTAAATTTGAAAATGTAGAATTTTTTTTCAATACCAAAGAGGCAATGCTAAAGGGCTACCGTCCCTGTAAAGTATGCCAGCCTTTGGAAAACCTTGATGCAACACCGCAGTATATCAAAGAGTTGCTGAAAGAAATTTCAGATGATCCAACGCTGAAGCTTAAAGATTATGATCTTGTACAAAGAGGCCTGGAACCGGCTACCGTCCGCAGGTGGTTTTTAAAACACCATGGAATCACGTTTCATGCTTTCCAGAGGATGTCAAAACTCAATACGGCTTTCAAAAAGCTCCGTCAGGGAGAATCCGTTACAGAAGTAGCTTTTGATATGGGATATGACAGCCTGAGCGGTTTTAACGAGGGCTTTAAAAATATTTTTGGGGTATCCCCTAAAAATACTCACATGGAAAAGGTCATTGACCTTAAGAGAATAGAAACCATGCTGGGAACCATGATCGCCTGCGCCGATGAGCACGGAATCTGCCTTCTGGAGTTTTCAGACAGGAAAGCGCTTCCCACAGAGCTGAAGAGTATCGCAGAATATTTTAAGGCGAATATTATTCAGGGAGAAAATCCTCATTTTATTACTCTGGAAGAAGAACTGAAAGATTATTTCGAAGGAACAAGAACCCGGTTCTCCGTTCCGCTTTCTCCGGTAGGAACCGATTTCCAGAAAGAAGTGTGGAGGGTTCTGCAGGAAATTCCTTACGGAACAACAAGGACATACCAGGAACAGGCCGATATTCTGGGAAATCGCAAATCTGTACGGGCCGTAGCCAATGCCAACGGCCTGAATAAAATATCCATTATCATACCCTGCCACCGCGTAATCGGGAGTAACGGGCATTTAACAGGCTATGGAGGAGGAATCTGGAGGAAACAAAAGCTGCTGGAACTGGAAAAGGCTATTTTATTTTAGAAATATGTAAGTTAAAAATTTTAACTTTAAATAGATATTTTACTATCGCTGTTGATTGCCGTCTCCGTCAGTTCGAGTGCAGAACGAAGTGGAGCGTATCGAGAACTTTTTGCGGATTGTAACCACCTTTTGTTTGATAATCAAGGGTTCTCGATACATTTTTTCTCCGCTTTGCTACGAAAAACACTCGAACGGATGGTGCCGCAGTGTTAGTCAAGGATTAATTTCTGCATTCGTCAGTTCGAGTGCGAAACGCAGTGGAGCGTATCGAGAACTTGTTGAAAATAATGACACTTTTGTCTGTTATTCACCGGTTCTCGATACATTTTTCTCCGCTTTGCTGCGAAAAAAACTCGAACGGACGGTGCCGCAATGTTTGTCAGATAATTGCTTTTTTCGTCTCGTAGATTGCGAAACTCGGTGGAGCGTATCGAAAACTTGTTGCAAGTATAAACCTTCTTTTATTTGATAATCATTGGCTTTCAATACATATTTACACTGTCACTGGTGTGGGCATCTTGTCCTTACCATTTATGTGTTATTTGATATTAGATTTATTTCGTAGTAAGTACGAGCTTGGAAGCTCGCTAGCGAGGAGAGCATCAATTATCTTTTAAAACTTTTTTTCGCCAGATTCGGTAAATCTTCAAACCGCCCTTCTATAAGCGCAGTCTTTTTAGCCTGTGACCATTTCTTAATTTTCTTTTCAAATACAATGGCCTGACTGATATCGGTAAAAGCACAATAGTAGACCAGTTGTACAGGCCTTCTTGTAGAGGTATAAGAGCCGAAGTATTTTCCGTCCTGGTGCTCATCAAACCGTTTATAAACATTTTCTGTAACGCCTGTATAATAGGTATTATCTGAACAGAGCAGTATATAAACAAAGGAAGTTTGCATCACATAAAAATAGTGAATTTATTGATGGGATTACACTATTATCATGTGTTTAAATACATTTATATATGCTTTAAACAATCATAATTAGAAAATTAATTTTCCTTCCGTTCGAGTACGCAACGGAGTGAAGTGTATCAAGAACTGGTTTCGGATAGTAATCATCTTTTGTTACTCACCGGTTCTCGATACATTTTTCTCCGCTTTGCTGCGAAAAAAACTCGAACGGACGGTGCCGCAGTGTTTGTCACCAGTTGATTTCCGTCGCCGTATGTTCGAGTACGAAACGAAGTGGAGTGTATCGAGAACTTGTTGAAAAGGATTACGCTTTTGCATGTTACTCACCGGTTCTCGATACATTTTTCTCCGCGTTGCTGCGAAAAAAACTCGAACTGACGGTGCCGCAGTGTTTGTCACCAGTTGATTTCCGTCGCCGTCTGTTCGAGTGCGAAACGAAGTGAAGTGTATCGAGAACTTGTTGAAAAGGATTACGCTTTTGCCTGTTACTCACCGGTTCTCGATACATTTTTCTCCGCGTTGCTGCGAAAAAAACTCGAACTGACGGGGCCGCAGTGTTTTTCCGGGATAGATTTCTGTCGCCGTCTGTTCGAGTGCGAAACGAAGTGAAGTGTATCGAGAACCTGTTGAAAAAATGAAACCGAGTTACTAAACAGCAAAGTAGACACCGCCTAACCTTATTTTCACTACAACAAAAAACCCAGCACAACGCTGAGTTTTATTATCGTAATTATTGAATGTATAAAACGGTTACCTATTTTTAAGCGCTTCTATTTCTTCCTGCAGCCTTTGGTTTTCTTTTTTCAGCAGCTCTATCAGGTCACGCTGGCTTTCCAGCAGAAATTCCGGGACGTTGCAGTAGTAGTTGCCGCTTACATTTCCAATATTATTGCTGTGCGTATTATTTTCAAAATGATTCACCTGTCGGGCTTCCTCTTCTTCATAGATGTCTTCTACGGGAACCTCCAGGAAACGGGCGATTTTTTCCCATTCTTCTTTTCTGATGGATACGTCTCCGCTTTCTTTCCGGCTGTAGTTGGAAACGTCTGTGGCAATGGCGTCAGCGATCTGCTGCTGGGTGATGCCTTTTCTCTTTCTTACGCTGCGTAGCTTTTCTTTTTGCATGACTCGTATTTTATACAAATATGCAAAATATTAGCGGAAAAAAGAGGGGTAGCGGTATTTTTGTTTGGGTAATCTGCCATTTTTAAAGCCTTGTAGGAACATGAGCCTAAGGCTCGCGCTGGTATAGAAGAAAATCCATACAACATCACATCTCTTCTGTATTGGAGCCGTTTTTCAGCTCTTCAAATTTTGAGGCCATGGTCGGGTTGCCTTTCGTCAGCTTTTTGATGGTTAGATCATCTGCTTTGTTATTGGCCAGCCGTAGATTGTTTTCTGAAGAAAGCAGGGCATCCTTGGTTTTCTGGAGGTGCGTAATGGTTTTGTCGATTTCTTCAATGGCCGTTTTAAATTTCCTGCTGGCCAGCTCATAGTTCCGGGCAAAACCTTCTTTAAAGGCATTGATGTTTTCCTCGAAATTGGTAATGTCAATATTCTGGTTTTTAATCATGGCCAGCTCGGCTTTTACCTTCATTGAATTGAGGGCCGCATTCCTCAGTAAAGTAATCATTGGGATAAAAAACTGGGGCCGTACGACATACATCTTGGGGTATTTATGCGATACGTCCACTATCCCTGCATTGTACAGCTCGTTATCTGCTTCCAGAAGGGTTACGAGAACGGCATATTCACACCTTTTGTCATTCCTGTCTTTGTCCAGTTCCCTGAAAAAGTCTTCGTTCTTTTTCTTGGTCGCGGTTTCGTCGCCTTCATTTTTCATTTCAAACATAATTGAAATCACTTCATTGCCGGCATCATCGGTTTCCCTGTAAATGTAGTCGCCTTTACTTCCCGATCTGGCGTCATTGTCTTTTTCGAAATAGGCATTCTGGAACGCAATAGATCTGAGCTTGTTGAACTCCACTTCGCAATGCTGCTCCAGGGTTTCTCCCAGCATCTTTGTGGATAACCTGAGCTTCATATCCTTGCGGAAGGCAATTTCTTCATCTTTATGGCGGATGATGTCTTCTTTTGCTTTCAGTTCGGCCAGGTATTTTTCGTTCAGGGACTTTTCCAGCAATTCCATTTCGGTTTTGGTAAGCGTGACCTTACTGGCAAAATCATCCCTTTCCTTTTCTATTTTCTGGACCGCTTCGGTAACGGAAAGTTTTTTTTCTGTTTCGGCATTATCCAGCTTGAGTTTCAGCTCCGAGATCATGAGGTCCCTGTGAGACAACTGCTCTGTCAGATTCCGTTCTATATCGGCTTTCAGCTGGATGATTTCCTTCTCTTTCTCGTCTTTTTCTTTTTCTATGCTTTTAACAGCTTCAGAAACCGATAACTTTTTTTCAGTTTCCGCGTTGTCAAGTTTCGATTTTAAATCGGTAAGCAGTTGGTCTTTTTCAGCCAGTTTCTCAGTCAGGATTTTATCATTGTCTGCTCTAAGACGGAGGATTTCCTGATCTTTATCGGCCAGTTCAGCCTGGATGGTATTTTTAAGATGGGCTTCCGCAAGCTTTACCGCATTTTCTTTTTCCTTTTCAGCAAGGGCGAGCCTGGCGTGCAGCTCTTCTTCAAACTGATGGTCCCTTACCTGTTTCAGGATGTCCGCGAAACCGGCTTCATCTACTTTGAAAACTTTCTGACAGTGGGGACATTTAATATCGTTCATGATGTACTTTACCTTTGTTGTATGATGGGAGTTCGGCTTTCTACTTTGATAGTGCAAAACAGTAAGGCCAAACTGTAATGAATCAAATATAGAAAAACTAACTTGAATTCTCAATGAGGTTTCCCGTAAATGCGGCTGAATGTTTTTTGGTGTTTTCTGTTTTGATAACAGCGCAGATGCCGCCGGTTTATAAGGCCGCGATTTAATTCTGATCCTGATCAATTTATTTTCACAATTGTAATGGCATTATAATATGTTGATAATTAGAAAAGGCAGATTTTCAGCAAACTACTTCCTCAGCATTTCTTCATACGTCATTCTGACCGTTTCTTTACCATAGATATTTTCCAGCCTCCTGACGGTAAAGTGCCCTTTTGCCATCGCCTGGAAATGATCGATAAACAGGGTATTAACGATCGCACCTCCCGCAGCTCCGATAGCCGGAACAGCCTGTGCTGTTACTTTTTCAGAAACCTGTACGCTGAATCGTGCGGCTACTTTTGAAATTAACTTAACGATGACCGATGCGCCTTCATCCGCTACGGTTTTGGTGGTAAACTGCCGGGCTGCTTCTGCCATGGTTTGCGCCAAAGCAATTCTGGCCGCGAAATATCCGCTTTCGCTCGCGTCATCAGATTCGCTCTTTCCGCCCAGTGCAAACACTTCGAGACAGGCCAGCTTCACATCCGGATCGGCTATGGATTCCCCTTCACTTCGTGCTATATCGATAACGGAGCGCAGCATAATGGTGGTAGATACCGGAAGCTCAATCGCAAGCGCAGGCAACCCGAAGAAGCCGCCGACAGCCCCGGATGCCGCAACCCCGAATTTATGCCACCAGTTGGAAGGCCGGGCGTTCAGTGTGTCTTTCATCGTAAAGATCGCTGTATCTGCCGCTTTGATTAATGCCGCTTCCGTAATGGTCCCGATTTTTTCATGTACATTTTTAGGAAGGAATTCCAGTGCTTTTTCCAGAGGCTGACCGATCGCGTTGGTAATTTTGGCCACAATGCCCGGGTTTTCCAGGATTTCCATGGCCTGGCGCAATTCTTCAAGGTGATTTTCAGATAGGTTCATTATAATAGTGGTTGTTATTGGGTTTATGCCGTTTCGAAATATTCAAATGTTGTTAAAATGTCTATTCCAAAAGATGAACGTGTTGATACAGTAAGCACATTTCCGGCCATGAAATTTATATGGTCTGCACATAATCAAAAATAATAAATTCTGATTAATTTTCTTTAAGCATAAGCTTGACGCTCGTACTCGTGATCCTGATTGGACTTGTAAATAAAGTATCAAAAACTCCTTCTACAGCATGCGTTTTATGGTATTATTGTAAACTTTTAATCCTGTCCAGATAAGAGTAATTCTCTTTAACTTTTTCAATCCATTTTTCTCTACCTGTTGGTTTACTAAGGAAATCCGAATGAAATTTTTCTGATTCAGAGTACACTGAAATCTGATTCGCTAAATCTTTAACTAATGCAGTGTTTTCAGAGTCATTATTCAAGACGTTTAGCGCATTATATAAAAGACAATAGCCGACATATTTTGTGTTCACTAATTCTCTTGTATATTCTTTGATAATGTCTTCCTGGTCTTTTGATGGTGTTTCAGTTTGAATTCCCAAAAGATCTTTTTTAGCAAATAAAATATAAATAAGATACTGTTTTGAAGCTGTGCTCAAATCAGCACTATAAAGAGAGTTCAGGGTTTTCCAATCAATTTTCGGATCATTCATTTTATGGCCCAAATCATTTTCAATATTAAATACCATAAAATCAGTGTGGGCATCCAGATACGGCAATTGGTCCATATACTCTTTCCCCGCAATTTTTGAATTATCATTCTTATTTAAAATAGATGATTTAAATTGACCCTTATCGGTTATCTTTTCATTATTTGTAATGTCTTCTTTTGAGCAGCTTGAAAAAATTGAGGCCACTACAATTCCGCTTAAAATTAAATTTTTCATGATATACTATTTCTTAGTTAACATCCTACACTTGTACCTTCCCATGAATCTACAACACCGGAATCAAAAACCCCCTCAGTTGTTGCATAAGCAAAGTAAACGGTCTTTCCGCGGGGAGGATTCCCGGAGCATGCAGTTCCGTTCGGGACATTCCATCCCATCCCGATTCCGTAACCGCCTGATGAGTTATAACAACTCTTTGTACATACTTTTGCTTCGGCCGCTGTAAGGACCAAGACAGCTAAAAATGTCAGTGTTTTTCTTTTCATTGTTTTTGGTTTAAATTGATTAATGATTTAGTTTTTCAAAAATAGCAAGCAGCACAGAAATTAAATTGTGGAAAACCTCAACAGGTAGTAAGAAAAGCATATCTATGTTTTTTAAGCAGGAGATTAAACGTCAAAAATAATGATTATTGTTCAGCATGGCACTCCGGCTTTTTACGGTGATTCTATTTTCTTTAATAAAGAGTCATTTAGTTAACTATCTGTTGGATAGGGTGTAATATGACACGAAAAATGACATTTTTTCATTTTCAATGACAAAATTTCACTTCAAAACCACTGGCACAGCCTTTGAAAATATTGTAGTGTGTTCATTAAAAATATTGTTTAACCTTTAAAATTGGTTTGTTATGTCAATCGTAAAAAGAAACAACGGCAGCATGCTCCCTGCCGCTCCGCGTACCCTGTTCGATGACTTTTTCGGACGTGAACTTTTTAACTGGGGCAACAACAATTTCTCTTCTACCATGACCACCGTTCCGTCGGTGAACATCAGGGAAAACACAGACAACTTCGAGGTGGAAGTGGCCGCTCCGGGAATGGATAAAAAAGATTTCCAGATTACCCTGGAAGGCAACCTGCTGACCATTTCATCGTCCAGAAAAAATGAGTCGGAAGAAAACAAGGACCAGTACACCAGAAGAGAATTCAGCTACCAGTCTTTCAGAAGGACCTTTGAGCTTGCCAAAGATGTGGTGGATGAAGAGCATATCGAAGCCAGATATGATAATGGTGTCCTGAAGCTCACCATCCCGAAAACGGAAAAAGCTAAGAAGCAGGCGCCGAGACTGATTGAAATTCAGTAAACTCCATTATTGAACTAAGTTATGTATACTATACAGCAATTGGTTTTCCTCAGGAAAACCAATTGCCGTTTACAGACCCAATCTTCTGAAATTACTTTGGTTGTTACAGATAAAATACGTTTGTCATGAATACATTACTGGTATCCATAGCCATTCTGTGCCTGACCACAACAGGATTGATTTTCCTGCTGAAAAAGCTCAGGCAGCCTTACCTTATTGCATACATTATTGCAGGAATCCTTCTGGGACCGTATGTTTTACAAGTATTTACGGAAACGCATCAGATTGAAGTGATTGGTGAGATCGGTATCCTCCTCCTGATGTTTTTCCTGGGAATGGAAATCAACATCCCGAATCACCACAGCCTGATTGTACGGCCGCTGATTGCCCAGGGATGTAAGATCATTCTCAGTTTTGCCTTTGCTTTTCTTGCGGGCTATTTCCTGCATCTGGATGTCAGGAGCATGGTGCTGATGGCGTTCCTGTTCATTTTCAACAGTACGGCGGTGGTGAGTGAATTCCTTAAAAAAGACAGGATGCTCAATACTTCTTTCGGGATGATGATCCTGAACATCCTGATCATTCAGGATCTGCTTCTGGCTCCCGTCCTTACGGTTCTTAAAGTATGGAAAGGGGAACATTTCAGCCTGCTCACCATGGTTCTCCCGGTGATCCTTTGTCTCCTGATCTTTTTCCTGTTCCGGAAAATACGGAATACCCAGGAAATTAAAATACCGAAGATTTTCAGGGGAATAGAATACGACCACGACCTGCAGGTATTTACCGGTTTGCTGATCTGCCTCGGCTTTGGGATCCTGGCTGAAGCCATTGGCCTGAGCGGGGCTTTGGGAAGTTTCCTGGCAGGTGTCCTGGTGGGAAGGATCAAATTATTCAGCTGGCTGGAACATTCTCTTACGCCTTTTAAGGTATTTTTCATCACGGTTTTTTTCGTTTCCGTCGGTCTGAGGCTTGACCTGGCTTACCTGTACGAGCATTACAGTCTGGTGATTACAGGAACCCTTGTAGTGCTGATCAGCAACAGTGTGATGTCTGCATTAGTGTTCAAGTTTTTACAATTCGACCGGAAGAGCAGCTGGTACGGCGGCGCATTGTTGGCCCAGACCGGGGAATTCGGGATCCTGGCGTTGTCTGTGGCTTACAAGGCCGGTATTATTCCTTATGACCTTTTCAAAGCCGGGCTTTGCATTACCTGCCTCAGCCTGCTGCTTTCCACCATCTGGATTACGGTTTTCAAAAGAATTGCGGACAGGAAGATTGTTGAGTAAGTAAGTTTTTTTTAATAAGGTGCATCCAGGAAGCATTTTTCATGGTTATTGATCTGAATAAAGCTGTTGAAAAATAGAATAAATCTATGGACAAGGCCTTTGAAAAACGGGTTTTTACCCCTACCTTTAATAGACCCGATTATTAAAAAAATAAAATATTTATGAATTCAGAACACAAGCATCCTTTCCAGGACATTTTTAAAACTGAAAATGAAATCCCTGAAGAATATAAAATACCCGAAATCCATCAGCGGGAGTATCTGGTCAACGGAGAACTGGTAGAGTGGAACGGGGACGTCACCGAAATTTATTCACCGGTCTGCATCCCTACAGAAAACGGATTGCAGAGAAAGCTGCTCGGAAGCATCCCGAATATCAGTCCACAGGAAGCCATGGAAATCCTGGATGCAACGGTTAATGCCTACAACAACGGTTTGGGAGAATGGCCTTCCATGTCCGTTGAAAACCGCATCAAGTGCATGCAGAAGTTCGTCTATCTCATGCTTCAGCAGCGTGACCTTGTGATCAAGCTGCTGATGTGGGAAATCGGAAAAACCCTGTCAGATTCTACCAAAGAATTTGACCGTACCGTAGATTATATCAATCAGACCATCGATGCCCTGAAGGATCTTGACCGCGAATGTTCCCGATTCCAGCAGGCTGAAGGAACAATCGCCCAGATCAGGAGGGCTCCTTTAGGCGTAGTACTGAGCATGGGACCGTTCAACTATCCTCTGAATGAGATTTTTACAACGCTGATCCCTGCACTTATTATGGGGAATACCATTCTGTTCAAACTTCCCAAACACGGAGTTCTTGCGCATTACCCGTTGCTGAAAGCTTTCAGGGAAGCCTTCCCGAAAGGAACAGTGAATACATTGTATGGTAAAGGAGCGGAAATCATCACCCCGATTATGGAAAGCGGGAAAGTGAATGTACTGGCATTTATCGGTTCCAGCAAAGTGGCCAATGGCCTGAAAAAGCTGCACCCTAAAGTCAACCGCTTGAGAGCGATCTTAAGCCTTGATGCAAAAAATGCCGCGATCGTAACTAAAAATGCCGATCTGGATGTTGCAGTCAGCGAATGCATTCTCGGAGCTCTGTCATTTAACGGACAGCGCTGTACTGCGCTTAAGCTGATCTTTGTTCAGAAAGATGTGGCTGCCGAATTTACCGAAAAACTTACCGCAGCGGTTTCCGCTATGAAGCCCGGACTTCCATGGGAGAAAGGTGTCAAAATCACCCCGCTTCCGGAAGCCAATAAGCCGGGCTATCTGAAAGAATGCATTGACGATGCAGTAGCCAAAGGATCGCAGGTGCTGAATGAGCACGGAGGGTTTACCGAATCCTCTTTTGTCTTCCCTGCCGTAGTGTATCCGGTGAACAGCGAAATGAAATTATACCACGAGGAACAGTTTGGACCGGTGATTCCGGTGGTTCCTTTTGATTCTGTTGAGGAGCCCCTGGAATACCAGATCCACGCTTCCCACGGAATGCAGGTCAGCATTTTCAGTGAAGATGCGATGGAAGTTGCCCAGTTAATTGATCCTTTCGTTAACCTGGTAAGCCGTGTGAACATCAACTGCCAGGCGCAGCGTGGTCCGGACGTATTTCCGTTTACCGGAAGGAAAGACAGCGCCGAAGGAACACTTTCCGTTTTTGACGCCCTGAGATCTTTTTCGATCCGATCACTGGTTGCTGCAAAACTGACCGAGTCTAATAAAAACCTGCTGAACACCATTGTCCGCGATCATGACTCCGGTTTCCTGAGTACGGATTACATTTTTTAAAGGTGTTCCTGTACCATTAATGAAGCTCTGTTTGAATGTGTTTCAAAGGAGAAAAGAGCATCAGGAGCCGGTCAATAACAGACAACAGAATAATTCTTTTCAGTAAGTTGGCGATACGCTGAACTTTGTTTCGTACTCAACTGACAGAAATTTGATTCTTGCAGTTAGTCGATGATCAGTAGCTGAATATGAATAAAAAATCCGCAATGAACAAAGTTCATTGCGGATTTCTATAGTAAATATTAAGGGTCAGCTTCTATTTCATCAGGAAGTCAGACAGAACTGCATTCAGTTCATCAGCGTGGGTAACATTCAGTCCGTGAGGCCCTCCTTCAACGATTACGAAACGGTTATCTGCAATACCCTGTGCAGCCTGGCGGCCAGCGGTATCAATCGGGACTATATTGTCATCATCACCGTGTACAATCAGTGTTTTTACGGTCACATTCTGAAGTTCCGGGCGGAAATCGGTATTGGCCCAGCTTTCTGCGCATTTGATGGTTGCGATAGGACAGGCATGTGCTGCAATGCTCCAGTCGTAATCCAGCTGTTTCTGGCTTACCGAGTGCGAAAGCATCCCATAGTTGTAAAAATCTTTGTGGAAAGACTCCAGGAAGGTAACCCTATCTTTCTTCAGGTTATCCATGATTTCATCAAGTTTCTCCTGCGGAACGCCATCCGGATTGTCTTCTTTTTGTTTTACGATCGGAATGATGGAAGAGATTAAAGCCACACGGTCTACATTTTCGGCTCCGTAATTGGTTAAGTAGCGGACTACTTCTCCACCTCCCATAGAGAATCCGAACAGGATCACATTTTTAAGGTCTAAAGCTGTAATCAGTTCGTGCAGGTCTCCTGCAAGCTCATCATAATTATAGCCTTCGGGCGAAGAAGACGGAAACGATTTTCCGAAACCTCTCCGGTCATATTGGATGACACGGTAACCCAGGTTAAGCAGGACAGGAACCTGAAGCTCCCATGATTTTCCGCTGAGCGGCCATCCGTGAATTAAGATAACGGGCTGTCCGGAACCTAAGTCCTCATAGTAAAGCTGAACATTTTTTTCATTTTCTTTGGTAATGTAAGGCATATTTTTGATTTTAGTGTTGTATCGTTCTGAACAAATACTGAGCCACAAAAACAACAATACAGTTAAAAAAATTAACAGAAGATGCAACAACAGAGTACAGGTTGGAGTATATGATCATATGAATTTTTTGAAACCGGTGTAACATTTTTTTCAGAAGGCAACTAACTGTATAGAGTTTATAACCATGGGTGCACAGGAAAACGAATTTTTAGCTAAAATGGAAAAGCATAAGGGAATCCTTTTTAAGATTTCCAAAATGTATATGGACGATAAGGATGATCGCGATGACCTGTTCCAGGAGATTACCTATCAGGTCTGGAAGGCCTATCCGAATTTTAAGGGCGAAAGTGAATTTTCCACATGGTTGTACAGGGTAGCCCTTAACACTGCAATCATCTTCCTGAAATCTGAAAAGAAAAGAAGCTTTATCAGCCATGAAGATTTTACAGGATATAAAATAGAGCAGGATGATTACAACCATGAAAAAGAAGAGCAGCTGGAAAGAATGTACACCGCCATCCATCAGCTTAACCCAATTGATAAAGCATTCATTTTCTATTACCTGGAAGATTTTTCCGGAAAGCAGATTGCAGAGCAGATGGGGATCTCCGATGGGAATGTCCGTGTTAAAATGAACCGCGCCAAGAACAAACTGAAAGATATCTTACACTCCAATACCTAACCTTTTAAAACAGACAACAATGAATATAGATGACCTTAAAAATGCCTGGAATGAGGACATTTTTGAAAATACCCCTGAAATAAGCACCGAACAAAGCCATAAAATCAATCTTCCCCTGGAAAGGATGCGCAGGAACATGCGCATGGAATTCTGGTCCACGGTTGCTATTTTTATTTTTTCCTTCAGCGTTATTGCCGTTTGCAACGCTCCGTTTAAATTTAAATTTTATTTTGACGTACTGATTGCGTCTATGCTGATTGTAACCGCATTTTTCTTCAGTAAGTTTTTTAAACTGTACCGCGAAATGAGCAATCCGGTGATGAAGACGGCTGACGCCCTGCGCGATCTTTTGTTACAGCTGAACCTGAACAAACAATACTATCTTTCGTTTTGCCTGGCTTTTGTCCCGTTTCTGGTGTGTGAACTCATTATTGTGATAGAATGTATCCCAAGACAGGAACCTCTGTCTGATCTAAGGATTGCCGTGATCCTCATCAGTACCCTGGTAGCGGGCCTTTTCGCCCTGTACTTCTTTGGTCAGTGGTGGTTTGAAAGGCTGTATGGGAAACATATCACGAAAATTGAAAAGCTTGTTCAGGAGCTTGATCATTGAAAAAGTACTGATCTGGTACAGCTCCGCCTCCGGAAACGCAGATTTGAAGATCCGGAGGCATGAGAAATCGACAGAAGGTGTGGCTGATCCTATCGCTTAATGCCCGCATTTGGTCTCACCAATGTTCCTTTTTCCATCATAATCGTGCTCATGACCCAGTTCATCTCCGGATCCTGATGGTCGATGACTTCCTGCATATTTTCCCGTATGGTAACATCAGGAACAACACCTTTACGGGTCCCGGAAAAGCTAATGTCGGGCTGTACCAGCAGTAATCCTACCGGTAAGCTGAGCTTCGAGTTCGGAAGCTGCTGATAGGAATAAAACCCTGCCACGGTACCATCATTGGCACCGCCGGTTTCTTCTCCTATCAACGTTGCACGATGGTCATTCTTAAGTTTGGAGGCCAAGATGGACGAGGCAGAAAAGCTGGAGCCGTTGATCAGCACGAAAAGTTTGCCTGTAAAAGCATTTGGCTGAGGCTTGTTTGGCCTGCTTTCCTTCATCCTGTAATATGTTTTTCCATCCCTGCTGTAGGTGCTGAATGCCTGGGTGGTAAGGTAAACAGGGTAGGTAATACCTTTGATAATGTACTGCCATGGGCTGCTCTGCCTGAAGTAATTCGTTTTTAAAGGCGTTTTTGCTGACGCAAGCTGTGAAGGATGGATCAAGGTGTAGGGCTCAGACGTCAGGTAAGAGTACAGATGATTGATTTCGTACAGTGAACCGCCGTAATTATTCCGGATATCCAGGATAAGGTAGGAGGCCCCAGCCGCTTTTATCCGGGCAAAAGCATCTTTGTAAAACTGTTCCGAATGGCTTTCTGAAAAGCTTTTTACTTTGATGTAGGCCACGGTGCTGTCCTGATCAAGAAAACTGAAGCTCCGGTTATAGCTTTGTGTGAATGCATCGTAATCATGTACTTTTTTTTCAGGGGTAAGCTTGGCCTGCTTTTTTTCGCTGGCAAGTTCAGACTCAGACTTGGATTCCCTTTTCAGGGTGTAGGTTTTGTGTTGTCCCTGATAAACGGTTTCCAGTACTGCCTGGTTGTCAAATCCGTGTTCTGCTGTATAAAAATTGAAAAATACATCTTTCAGGTAATATGGATAAAAAGTTGTGTTGAATCCGTCGCTGCTGATCAGCTTCCTGTATTTTTTCATATAATCTGAAACGGGAACATGATTGATGGAAAGGATTTCGGTACCAGGCTGTATATTTTGAATAGAATCTGCATTGCTGACGATAAACAGGCGGTCACCTTCCACATAATACCCGAAACGGCTAAAAAGCCCTTTGGTATGCTCCAATGCTTTGACTTCTTTCTTGGTAAACCTTCGTGCAGGAACCTTCAGGGAAAGGTGCCCCTCACGGACCGAAGCGATGAGCGGTTGCAGCCTGAAGTAAAATTGCAGCGGGCTTAGGGGAGTGTTAAGTGTGTTCTTAAGACTGTCAAATTTATATTTAAGATCCTGTTCCGAAATGTACCAATATAGGTTCGGATGCATTTCTTTCAGCTTGTTATAAGCATAGTCCACATCTTCCCTAAGCTTTTCAGGAGGGATGCAGGACATTCTCTGGGTATTGTATTTGCTTACCGATGTGCATGAAGTAAGAAATACAATGATAAATATTAATATCTGATGATTTTTCAAGCAGTGAATTTAAAAATTTAAATTGAATCTGCTACCATATTCCGTTGACTGCTCCCGTAAGTTTTATTTTTATCTCTATAGTGTTGATTTAGTATGTGTTAATATAGTTGCTGATAACAGAGGTAATTTAAATGTAAAAATTAAATCCTGATCTTAACTGCTTTTTTAAAGTAAAAAAGACTTTTCTTTCGTCTCCTTCCTTAAGTACGTCCGGAACAGATTTGCCTGTTGCCTGAAAAGTAATACATTTGAACGTTAACTTCAACACCATTTATGATTTATTCCATCGTTGTTATTGCATTGGTCATTATCGGAGCTTATTATCTGATTACTTCCCGTGAAGTTTTCGGAGCTGAACCCCGCGGAAAAAGGCTTGAGCGTATGAAGCAGTCCGGGCATTATAAAGACCGGCAGTTTCAGAACCTCAGTTATACACCATCGATTGCTGAGGGGTACAGCATGCCCCGCGTGATGTATGATTTTTTCTTTGCTAAAAAAGATCCTTTGTTGAAACCGCTGAAAGCAATTCCGTCCGTCCATACCGATTTAAAAGCGATACCGGCGGATCAGGATGTCATGGTATGGCTGGGTCATTCATCCTATTTTATCCGCACCAATGGGGTTTCGTTTCTGATCGATCCGGTTCTGAGCTCCTATGGTTCTCCGTTTAAATATTTCAATAAAGCGTTTTCCGGATCAGATATTTTCCGTCCGGAGGATATCCCGCATCTTGATTATTTGGTCATTACCCATGACCATTATGACCACCTGGATTATCCTACGGTAAAAGCCCTGAAGGACAGAGTAGAAAAAGTTATCCTGCCCTTAGGAGTGGGAGCGCATCTGGAACGTTGGGGATATGCCGAAGAAAACCTTATTGAAGAAGAATGGGGCACCACCATACCGCTGAAAAATAATATCAGCATTACTTTTACGCCGGCAAGGCACTTTTCGGGGAGGAAAGTCAGAAGAAACGGGACATTATGGACTTCTTACGTATTGCAGACCCCGGACAAGAAAATATTTCTGGGCGGAGACAGCGGTTACGATACCCATTTTAAAGCCATCGGTGAGCAATATGGGCCTTTTGACTACGCCATCATGGAAAACGGGCAGTATAATGAAGCCTGGAAATACATCCACTCTTTACCCGAAGATGTTGTAAAAGCAGGGATGGATGTGAAAGCAAAAAATATCATTCCCGTACATTCTGCAAAGTTCGCCCTTGCGCTCCATCCGTGGAATGAACCACTTGAAAAGGTAAGTGTTCTTGGTAAGGAAAATCACCTGAATATTCTGACTCCCATGATCGGACAGCCGGTCAGTCTCAATGGATCCGATCAGCATTTCAATCCCTGGTGGAAGGATTGATCAGGCGTGCCAGATATCCCGGTAACGGTCCGGATGGTTTTCAAACTGCTGCCGTACAAAGTCGCATTCGGGATCTACCAATAGGTCATTTTCCTCGGCATACCGCACCAGTTCGTCCAGCAGCAATTTAGCATAGCCATGCCCTTCATATGCTTCGTCAAGCTTGGTATAATATACGATCAGTTGTCTACCGTCTACTTTTATAGACATATATCCGGCTTTATGGCCGTCGATCAATAGCTGCAGCTCATCCTGATAGGGACTTAACTCAAATGTGATATTTTCCATGACTTTTATTATTTGGTTAAAGGGCAGAGAACTTTTCTCATGATTAAAGGTACAAATTAATTGATTATGAGCGGTAAAACACGAGTTATGAATTAGGAGTTGATTGTGGTGGATCAGTTGTTCTTGTAGCCAGGATTTTGTCAATTTTATGTCCGTCCTTATCCACAATTTCTAGGATGAGATTGCCAAAGGTCATCTGGTCCCCGGTTTTGGGCACTGTATCTTTTCCGTGGATGAATAATCCTGAAACGCTCACGAAATTCTTTTCAATATCCTGGTCAAGCGTCAGGTTAAAATATTTCCTGAAATCATAGATGGAGCATTGGCCGTCAATCAGCCACGAATCTTCACTCCTGGCGATTATGTCCGGTTCATTATCGGAACCGTCCGGAATATTGCCAACCAGATCATCCAGGATGTCATTGAGGGTGACAATTCCTTTGGTCGTGCCGTACTCATCAATGACAATAGCAAGATGGGCCTTGTTTTTCTGGAAACTTTCCATAAGGGGATACACAAAAGAATTTTCACTGATGAATATTGCCTTTCTCAGATGGGACCTCAGGTTGAAATTGCCGGGATCCAGGTCAAACAGGTCACACAGCTTAACGACTCCGATAATATGGTCTGGATTATTATGTTCAGTAACAGGATAGGTGGAAAATGAACAGTTCCTGATTTTCCGCTTCACCGTCTGGTAATCATCACCGGCATCCACAGAAATGATCTTTGACCGGTGGGTAGCGAGTGAACTGACCTTTCTGTTGCCCAACTCGAATGCATTTTCCAAAACATCATGTTCCATATGCTCAATAATTCCGCCATCTCTACCTTCCCTGATAATGGATTTTATTTCTTCTTCAGTCACCATTTCCTTTTCATCATGACTGATGCCGAAAAGCTTTAAAATTCCTTCATTGGTTACCGTTAACAACCAGACAAACGGAGAGGTCAGTAAAGCCAGCCAGTACATAGGTCCGGCGATCAGCATGGAAATCTTTTCCGGAAATTTCAGCCCCAGTCTTTTTGGGATCAGTTCACCGAAAACGATGGACAAAAATGTAACTGTTATAATGATAATCACGGATGCAATAGGCTCGGAATAGGCAGTAAGCAGCCCGATATCAGAAATCAGGGCAGCAAGATCAGCCGTAAGCCGGTCACCTGAATGAATACCCAGAAGGATGCCGATCAGGGTAATACCGATCTGCACGGTTGAAAGAAATGTACTTGGATTGCCGGTGAGCTTAAGGGCACGTTCCGCACGGTGGCTGCCCCTCTTCTTTTCATTTTCCAGCTTAAAATTCTTGGCAGATACCAATGCCATTTCAGACATTGAAAAAATCCCGTTGACCAAGATCAGGATGATGATAATGATAATTTCCATGATGAAATATCTGTGAATAGTGTTAGCTAAATATAACCATAATTTTACAGAAAGGATGTTCACCATGCATGTTTAACGGAAATTATAAAATAAAATATGTTAAAGCGCTTAAGATGGTACTATGTCATGCTTCCCCGAAAAAAGAAATGATCTTATCATGAAATTATATTTATAGGATATATATTGTTTGAATTTTATAATTTAGAGGTATGGAAACAACTGAGACATTAAAAGGTTTTTACGAACGGAACACTTTTTACAGGCTGCCGGAAGGCTGCACGGCTCCCGGACTCGGGCACTTTAATGTATTCGCAAGGGATAATTGTTCGTCGATCACTCCTTACAGCAGAAGGGATTATTATAAAATTTCACTGATTATAGGAAAAGGCACTATCCATTATGCGGATAAGTGGATCTATTTAGACCGGCCAGCAGTCCTGTTCTCAAATCCTCTTATTCCGTATTCATGGGAGGCTGAAAATGATGATCAGAAAGGTTTTTTCTGCCTGTTTACTGATCATTTCCTGCATAACGGCAGCCGTTTCGGCAGCCTTTCGGATTCCTGGCTGTTTAAAATAGGCGGCACCCCGGTATTCTTCGTAGATGAAAAACAGCAGCAGGAAGTGGCGGAGATCTTCGGTAAAATGATGACGGAAATACAATCGGATTATTCCCATAAATACGATTTGCTGCGGGCTTACCTCCATCTCCTCATTCACGAAACCATGAAAATGCACCCTACGGAAAATTTTCAGCCGTACCAGAATTCTTCACAGCGCATTGCTTCGCTGTTTATGGAGCTTCTGGAGCGTCAGTTCCCCATTGACAGCCCGGAACGGTACCTGAGGCTGAAAACGCCTAATGACTATGCGGCCAGCCTTTCCATTCATGTCAACTCGCTGAACCGTTCCGTAAAAGAGATTACAGGCAGGACAACAGGGCAGCAGATTGCCTCAAGGGTAATCCAGGAAGCCCACGCGCTGCTGAAGCATACGGACTGGAATATTTCGGAAATTGCTTATGCACTGGGTTTTGAAGAGCCTTCTTATTTTACCAATTATTTTAAAAAACAGGCCGGGATAACGCCTAATGCTGTAAGAAATACACTGGTTTGATTTTTATAATTCTTGGTTTGAATTTTATAGGGTAAAGGATGTATTTCCATTCTAACTTTGTCTTATTAATCATAAAATATAAACCGTTATGCAATTCAGAAAATTAGGAAATACAGGAAAAGAACTTTCAGTTATTGGATTAGGCTGCATGGGGATGAGTTTTGCCTATGGACCGACGGATGAGCAGGAAAGCATCAACACACTTCATAAAGCACTTGATCTTGGCGTAAACTTCTGGGATACCGCAGACATGTATGCCAATGGGGAGAATGAAAAACTGATTTCTAAAGTGCTGGTTCCGAACCGGGATAAAATTTTCATTGCCACTAAATTCGGGTTCAGGTTTAAAGACGGTAAGGCAAGCCACAGCGGTGCGCCGGGAACATACTTTGACGGTTCCCCGGAATGGGTAAGACAGGCTGTAGATGCAAGTCTTCAGCGGCTAAAGGTTGATGAAATCGACCTGTATTATGCCCATCGTGTAGATCCCAATATCCCTGTCGAGGAAACGGTAGGGGCTATGGCGGAACTGGTAAAAGCCGGGAAGGTGAAATATATCGGGTTATCAGAAGCTTCCGCATCCTCTATCAGGAAGGCGAATGCTGTTCATCCGATAACGGCCTTACAATCTGAATACTCACTGCTTACCAGGGATGTGGAAAATGAGATTTTACCCGTAATCAGGGAGCTTGGGATTACTTTAGTTCCTTATTCTCCGCTGGCGAGAGGATTGTTTTCCAACATCAATGACGTTCAGAACTTCGGAGCGGAAGACTTCAGAAAGTCGCTTCCACGTTATCAGGATGAATACCTTGAAAACAATAGAAAGCTGGCTCAGGAAATCAATGATTTTGCGGCTTCCAAGGGGGTGAAAGGAACCCAGCTGGCTCTTGCCTGGGTATTGAACCAGGGAGAGGATATTATCCCGATTCCGGG
This sequence comes from Chryseobacterium camelliae, assembly GCF_002770595.1. Lineage (NCBI taxonomy): Bacteria > Pseudomonadati > Bacteroidota > Flavobacteriia > Flavobacteriales > Weeksellaceae > Chryseobacterium > Chryseobacterium camelliae. The sequence goes on from NZ_CP022986.1 coordinate 4,110,402, forward strand.
GACGAAAAGAATCAAGTACCTGGAGGAGAATATTGCAGCAGCAGGGTTGAAACTGTCCGGTGAAGATCTCAGCACCATCGATTCAATTCTGAAGAAATATCCTCATGTAGGGGAAAGATACAGCGAAGGATCTATGAAGCTGGTTAATAATTAATCTTACAATAACATGCTGTCCTTAATTTTATATACAGGCAGGATGGCATATATTAAATTCACAAATCGTTATGGAATTCAGAAAACTAGGAAATACAGGAGAAAAACTTTCAGCAGTTGGTCTGGGATGTATGGGAATGAGTGCTGCTTATGGCCCGGCTGATGAACAGGAGAATATCAAGACACTTTATAAAGCCCTTGACCTCGGCGTTAACTTCTGGGATACGGCTGATATTTATGCCAATGGTAAGAATGAAAAGCTGATCTCCAAAGTGCTGGTTCCGAACCGGGATAAAATTTTCATTGCCACGAAATTCGGCTTCAGGTTCAAAGACGGAAAGGCAAGCCACAGCGGTGCGCCGGGCACCTATTTTGACGGCTCTCCGGAATGGATCAGGCAGGCGGTAGATGCAAGCCTCCAGCGGCTGAAGGTTGATGAGATAGACCTGTATTATGCGCACCGCGTTGATCCCAATATCCCGGTTGAGGAAACGGTAGGCGCTATGGCTGAACTGGTACAGGCAGGAAAAGTAAAATACCTTGGATTGTCAGAAGCTTCCGCAGCTTCCATCAGAAAAGCACATGCTGTTCATCCGATCACTGCTTTGCAGTCTGAATATTCGCTGCTCACCAGGGATGTGGAAAATGAAATCTTACCGGTCATCAGGGAGCTGGGAATTACGTTGGTTCCTTATTCTCCGCTGGCGAGAGGATTGTTCTCCAATATCAATGACGTCCAGAACTTCGGAGCGGAAGACTTCAGAAAGTCGCTTCCAAGATATCAGGATGAATACCTGGAAAATAACAGAAAGCTGGCTCAGGAAATCAATGATTTTGCGGCTTCCAAAGGGGTGAAAGGAACCCAGCTGGCGCTTGCGTGGGTATTGAACCAGGGAGAAGACATTATCCCGATTCCGGGGACAAAAAGAATCAGATACCTGGAAGAGAATATTGCCGCCGCAGGGCTGAAACTTTCCGGGGAAGACCTCAAAACCATTGATTCGATTCTGAAGAAATATCCTCATGTAGGGGAGAGGTACAGCGAAGGATCTATGAAGCTGGTTAATAACTAAAGGCAAGAATATACAATCCTCAGGTTCCGGAAATATCCGGGATCTGAGTTTTTTATCAATATAACGACGATCATGGTTACACTTAAAGAGAAAAATAAATTTATTGCCACACTGCTGGCTTTTGCCGTCATCCCGATGTCGGGGCTGTCAACGGATATTTACCTGCCTTCCATGCCGAGCATGGCCGTAGAACTGAATCAGCCGGAAAGCCGGATCCAGCTCACCTTATCCATATTCCTGATCAGTTACGGATTAACCCAGTTTTTTGCCGGGAGCATTGTGGATTCGTTCGGCAGGTACAAGGTTTCTATGGTATCGCTGGCTCTGTTTGTGGTTTCATTTGTGATTACGGCAACCACCCAGAATATCTTTATCATTTACGCCATGAGGGTTTTGCAGGGAATACTGTCGGGCTTTGCGGTAGTGTCGAAGCGGGCATTTTTTGTAGATGTCTATGACGGCGACAAGCGGAAACATTACCTCAGCATCATGACCATTGTGTGGTCTGTGGGACCTATTATTGCACCGTTCATCGGAGGTTACCTGCAGAAAAATTTCGGGTGGCAGTCCAATTTCTATGTGCTTGCAGGATACAGCCTGCTGCTTTTTATACTGGAATTTGTTTTTTCCGGTGAGACCCTGAAAAAGAGAAACCCTTTCCGTGTGGAGTTCCTGATTGAGCAGTATGCCTCTATGTTTAAAACGAAGGATTTTTTCTACGGCATGATCATGTGCGGGCTCAGCTATTCGATGATCATGTTCTTTAGCCTCTGCGGCTCTTTCATCATCGAACATAAAATGGGCTATTCCGAGGTGGTGGCCGGCTATGTTTCACTGATCCTCGGGTTTGCGTGGATGACCGGTGGATTTCTCGGAAAAGCGCTGATCAATAAAGCGTTCCTGCCTAAGATCCGGTATGCCAATTTCATTCAGCTCGCTTGTATAGTGCTGATGTTTATCGCTTCTTACTTTTTAAGCAATATTTACAGCCTGGTGGCTTTTGCGTTCTGTATTCACATTACGGCCGGGTTTGTCTTTAACAACTATTTTGCCTACTGTATCGGCCGGTTCCCGGAATCCGCAGGCATTGCGGGCGGTCTTACCGGTGGTGTAGCCTACATTATTACTTCTGCAGTCAGTTATGGGATCGTTGCAGTCATCAGGCCACAGGTCCAGCTGGAAGTTGCAGAAGGCTATTTTGTTCTGGGCCTGCTTGGATTGCTTGTCCTGAGCATGATCAGGATCAGGAAAGCCCACATTTAAGATAAAATTTAAGAATGATGGATAAAAAAGAAACTGTAAAAGAAGGTTCAATGAATGAACCAATACATTCAGACCCGTTTCCTCTACAACAGGAAAATGATCTTTCAGGTTTTAAAAAGATCATGCTCGGAGCGCTGGAACTGTTTATTTTTACAGACGGATACCTCCACGAAGAGAATGTTGCCTCTTTTGCTCCCAGAGGTAACCTGACAGAATTGAAAACCATTCTTAAACAACATTTCCGGCCGGAAAATTACATTGATATAGCCCTGAATATACTTTTAGTAAAAACAAAGGACAGGCTGATCTTACTGGATGCAGGCATGGGTATTTTTGCTGATGAAAGAGCTGGTTTTCTTCTCAAAAGCCTCAACAAAGCAGGTTTTTCCGTGAAAGATATTACTGATGTTTTCATTTCTCATGCACATCCTGACCACATCGGAGGTTTAGTGGACGAAAAAGGTAATCTTGTATTTTCCAATGCAGATTATTTCATAGCAGAGGCCGAATATGATTTCTGGATGAATGCCACCCTGGAAGATTTCGGCAACAGCGCCCTGAAAGACCAGCCGGAGCTGATCAGTCAGATGATTCCTCCGGTACAGAATATCCTTAAAACCATACATCCCATATTGACATTTTTTGATTTCAAGCAAGAACTGTATGGGCATTTCAGCTTTCAGCTGGCGCCGGGACATACCCCGGGGCTCACTATGACAACCATTTCTTCCGGAAAAGAAAAGCTGATCTGTATCGCTGATACAGTCCATTCAGATGTGATCTTATTTTCACATCCTGATTGGGGTTATTTCGGGGATGCGGATCTTGATATTGCTATCCAAACACGTATCAATGTTCTCTGCCAGTTATCGGAAACAGAAATGCGTGTATTTGCCTTTCATATGCCATGGCCTGGATTAGGTTTTACCGGAAAAGCAGGGCAGGAGTTTAAATGGATTCCGGAAGGCTTCATGCATGCCTGATAAAGACACTTATATTTTCTATTTTATAATTTTCTTCATGAATCCTCTCAGCAATGAGGGGATTTTTATGATCCCGTAATGGCTTTGAAACTATTATGTGGATCCAACAAAAAAGCCCCTTAAAAAGGAGCTTTTCAGTGTATATTGTGTACGGAGATTAAATTCCGTCAATGATTTCATTCAGAACCGTGCTCGGTCTCATGGCAGAATACGTTTTATAGGTATCAGCCTTGTAGTATCCGCCGATTTCCTGCGGTTTACCCTGTGCACCGATCAACTCGGCATTGATTACCTCTTCGTTTTCTTTCATGGCCTGTGCTATAGGGGCGAACTTAGCAGCCAGTTCTGCATCCGCAGTCTGAGCAGCCAGTGCTTCAGCCCAGTACATCGCCAGGTAGAAGTGAGATCCGCGGTTATCGATCTGTCCTACTTTTCTTGCCGGTGATTTGTCAGTAGCCAGGAATTTTGCATTCGCCTCATCAAGGGCATCCGCTAAAATCTGGGATTTTTTATTGTCCTGGGTCTGTGCAAGATGTTCCAGAGAAGCCTGAAGCGCAAGGAATTCACCTAAGGAATCCCAACGTAAATACCCTTCTTCCAGGAACTGCTCAACGTGCTTAGGAGCAGAACCTCCGGCACCGGTTTCAAATAAACCTCCTCCGTTCATCAGAGGAACGATGGAAAGCATTTTCGCTGAAGTCCCAAGTTCAAGGATCGGGAAAAGGTCTGTAAGGTAATCCCTAAGTACGTTTCCGGACACTGAGATGGTATCTTTTCCTTCCCTGGCCCTTTTCAGGGTTTCTGCCATGGCATCTTTCACATCCATGATCCTGATGTCAAGGCCGGTTGTATCGTAATCTTTAAGGTATTGTTCTACTTTTTTGATGATCTCCCTGTCGTGGGCTCTTCCTTTGTCCAGCCAGAAGATAGCAGGCGTATCAGAAAGTCTGGATCTGTTCACGGCCAGTTTTACCCAATCCTGGATCGGTGCATCTTTAGTCTGGCACATTCTGAAAATATCGCCTTTCTCCACTTTCTGGGAAAGAAGGACGGCTCCGTTCTCATCCTGAACTTCAATAGTTCCTTCAGCAGAAGCCTGGAAGGTTTTGTCGTGGGAACCGTATTCTTCAGCTTTCTGTGCCATTAATCCTACGTTCGGAACAGAACCCATCGTCGTTGGGTCCAGTTTTCCGTGTGCTTTCATATCATCGATCACCGCCTGGTAGAATCCTGCATAAGAACGGTCCGGGATAATGCATACGGTATCTTCCTCTTTTCCTTCCTTATTCCACATTTTACCTCCGCCTCTTACCAGGGCAGCCATAGAAGCATCAACGATAATGTCAGAAGGTACGTGGAAATTGGTGATACCCTTATCGGAATTCACCATAGCCACTCTTGGTCCGTTAGCCAGGGCAGATTCTATATCAGCTCTGATATCTGCTTCCTGAGCGCTTCCTTTTATTTTTTCAAACAGATCGGCAAGACCGTTGTTAGGATTGATATCCAGAGATTTGAAGGTATCAGCATATTTCGTGAATACATCTTTGAAGAATGTTTCCACTACAGCCCCGAAAATAATAGGGTCAGAGATTTTCATCATCGTCGCTTTCAGGTGGGCGGAAAGAAGGACGTTCCTGTTTTTTGCCTCATCGATAGCCTGCTGAACGAAAGCTTTTAAAGCATTTAGGTTCATTACGGAGGAATCGATTACTTCTCCTGCCTGAAGTTTTGCGAAATCTTTGAGCTGGGTTTCAGAACCGTCATTGCCTTTGAAAACGATTTTATATTGTGTAGCATTCTCCAGGGTGACAGAAGTTTCTGTTCCGTAGAAGTCACCGCTTTCCATATGGGCTACATCCGTTTTGCTGTCAGAAGCCCAGTCACCCATTCTGTGCGGGTTGGCTTTAGCATAATTTTTAACGGCCTTAGGAGCACGTCTGTCAGAATTTCCTTCTCTCAATACCGGGTTTACGGCGCTTCCCAATACTTTGGCATATTTAGCTTTAATGGCTTTCTCATCATCATTCTTAGGTTCTGCCGGGTAATCAGGCAGTGCGAAACCTTTGGCCTTCAGTTCTGCAATCGCTGCATCCAGCTGAGGAACGGAAGCAGAAATATTCGGAAGCTTGATGATGTTCGCATCCGGCTGAGTAGCCAGCTGGCCTAATTCCGCCAGGGCATCCCCGATTTTCTGATCTTCTTTCAGGAACTCCGGGAAGTTGGCTAAAATCCTTCCTGCCAAAGAAATATCCGGAACAGCAATTTCAATGTCCGCTGATTTTGTAAATGCTTTTACAATCGGCAAAAATGAATGTGTTGCCAACATGGGAGCTTCATCCGTAAGGGTGTAATAGATTTTTGATTTGTCTGACATTATACTGTTATTTATTATTTGATTTTTTTAAGACTCACAAATTTAGTAAATATGATTGTGTATTGGGTTATTTTGCATAAAAAAAGAGGCTGCCGCCTGTTGGGAATTATATTCTTATGATGGTATTTGATCCTTTAGCGTGTAAAAATACCTATTGTATGCACTTTAAGATTTATTTAACCTGCCATTGATCGGAAAAGTCCCTGTTTTAATTAAATTTGTAAGGAACTAAAATAATAGATTATGTCAACAACCATTACTTTGAAAGGCAATGAAGTGCATACCATTGGTACGCTTCCTTCCGTAGGTACTACCGTTAAGGATTTCGCTCTGGTGGATTCCGGGCTGAATGTAAAAACCCTTCAGGACTTTGACGGAAAGAAAAAAGTATTCAATATTTTCCCGAGCATCGATACAGGCATCTGCGCGGAATCAGCCAGGAAATTCAATGAAGCAGCTTCCGGACTGGATAATACCGTAGTGATTAATGTTTCCAAAGACCTTCCGTTTGCACTGGGCAGGTTCTGTGCAGCAGAAGGACTGGACAATGTGGAAACACTGTCGGATTTCAGAGGGACTTTCGGCGATGATTATGAAGTTACCATGACGGATTCTCCTATGCAGGGGCTTTTAAGCCGTGCCGTGATTGTAACGGATGTTGACAATACAATAGTTTACACCGAACAGGTTCCGGAAATTGCCCAGGAACCGGATTATAATGCCGCTTTAGAAGCATTAAAATAATCGAAATAAAATCAATAGGCCTTGCGGATTAGTTTTCGCAGGGCTTTTTTGACTTTTGTATTTTTCAGGAGATCACCCCTTTAAAAGCATTCCTATGAAAGCAGAGCAAATCATACCCGTTATAAGAATATTTGATTATCAGAAAGCCATTGAGTTTTATATCGACTGGCTGGGTTTTGAAATGGTGTGGGAACATCGTTTTGAAAGCCGTTCACCAGCCTATATGGAAATAAAAAAAGACGGTATGGTATTTCATCTCAGCGAACATCATGGTGATGCAACTCCGGGGAGCAGTACCTTTATCTGGGGCCAGGGGATTGTTGAATACCACAGGGAATTAATTGACAAGAACTATATTTATAACCGGCCCGGAATTGAGAAAACCTTTTATGAAGCTGTTTCATTTACCGTGAATGATCCTTTCGGAAACCGGATTATCTTTAACGAGAAATTTGATGAGACAAAGCATAAAGATCTAAATTTTAATTCTATTCATTGATCTGTTCCATGCAATAATCCATTCGTTCAACCATGCCACCGCTTCATACCTATTATCAGGAGTTTCAGCCTGCAGAAGAATTGAAGGACATCATCCAGTGTTTCTGGTATTATAAGAGAGCTGTTGGTGAAGAGCAATCCTGTTTTGAGGTGATCCCTGACGGACATACCGAAATTATTTTTCATTTCGGAGACGGTTTAGACCTGTTTGATAATGAGAAACTGACTCCGCTGCCTTCACCCTTCATTATGGGGTTACAGGAGGGTCCTGTTTGTTTTCATATAAAAAACACAATGGAGATCATGGGCATCAGATGCTATCCGTGGGTACTATTTGACCTGCTGGATATTCCTTCCGGTAAAGGGATCCATCTTCCAAAACATCCGGTCAGTCAGTTGTATCCGGATTTGAATGCCCTCATTCTTTCCGGAACAATAGAACCTGCTGTTGCCCGGATACAGCAATATTTCCTTGAATTATTTTCACAGAAATCTTTTGACGAGGTTTTAAGTAAGGCTGGAACGGCTATAAGAGCGGCCAAAGGGAGCATTCCCGTACATGAGGTAGCCGATTCTTCCCATACAACCCTGCGTACCCTGGAACGGAAGTTTAAAAAGTCTTCCGGAAAGACGGTAAAGGACCTGTGCGCGCTCATCCGTTTTGAACAGGTAAGAAATGAATTAATGCTCAATCCTGATGCTAATCTTGCAGGTCTTGCTTATGAGTTGGGCTATACCGACCAGTCCCACCTCACCAGGGAATTTAAGCGCTATGCCCATGTGACGCCTGCTGCCTTCGCCAGGAAATGCAGAAATGAGCAGTAGCCCGTCTCTATTTTGTCGCATTTATACAATCGTAACTTATCGGTATTGCTGAATTTTGTCATCATAAATGATACAGAATATGCTATTGCAAAATAAACAGGTGGCTATTTTAGGAGCGGGTCCGGCAGGTCTTACCATGGCGCGGCTGCTACAGCTGAAAAATGTCCAGGTAACCGTATATGAGCGGGACCTGAATGCGGAAACAAGAATCTGGGGAGGCACTCTTGACCTGCATAAAACTTCAGGACAGGTCGCCATGAAAAAGGCCGGACTGCTGGAAAAGTATTATCAGGCTGCCATCCCGATGGGAGTGAATATGGCCGATAAACAGGGCAATCTTGTGTTTACCAAAGAAATAACAGCAGAAGACCGGTTCAACAATCCGGAGATCAACAGGAACAGCCTCAGGACTTTACTGATGAACAGTTTACAGCCGGGTACGGTAGTCTGGGACAGAAAAGTGACCGGACTGAAAGAACAGAATGGCCAATGGGCAATTCAGTTCGAAAATAAGGATGATGTAATGGCCGATATCGTGATTGTGGCCAACGGCGGGATGTCTAAAGTCCGAAAACATGTTACAGAAGCTGAAGTCGAAGAAACAGGCACGCTCATCATACAGGGAGATGTTCCCCAACCCCAGATCAGCTCCCCGGTTTTCTACCGCCTGTGCGACGGCAAAAGGCTGATGACAGCCCATAACGGAAACCTGTTGGTAGCCAATCCATATAATAATGGCCTGCTCTCTTATGGAGTTATGTTTAAAATGCCGGAAAAAAAGGACATGGATGCACTGGACTTTAGTAATCGGGATGCGGTGACCAGGTTTCTTTTACAGCGATTTTCTGGCTGGGGTGATGTTTATAAAGAACTGTTCCGGGCAACCACTTTTTTCGTTGGTCTTAATACAAAGAGACTGCCTTTAAATCAGCCCTGGAAAAATGACAGGCCTCTGCCGGTTACCCTGATCGGAGATGCTGCGCACCTGATGCCGCCTTTTGCCGGGCAGGGCGTCAATACAGGATTGATGGACGCCGTTTATTTATCCGAGAACCTTACCGGCGGGAATTTTGAAAGCATTGAAGCTGCCATTCAGGATTATGAGCGGAGGATGCTGGTGTATGCAAGGGAAGCACAGCAAGAATCAGAAGACAATGAAATCCGGATGCATGATCCTGACTTTTCTTTTGCCAGCCTTATTCACTGAACCGGAATTGTGTTTAGATGATGCAGGTCATCAGTTGTTTAGATAAATAGAGCTATCTTTATGCTTTGAAATACCAATGAAACGTTCAGGAACCGCAGATTTACCCCTTCACTATGGCAAAGTTCCGCCATGGCTGTATGAACGTATGTCTGCTTTAGGGCTGTCGATTATTGAAGTCATCTTGATGGACTATGGGAAAGATGAGGTGTTGCGGAGGCTGGCCGACCCGTTCTGGTTCCAGAGTTTTGGTGCGGTGATGGGGATGGACTGGCATTCTTCAGGGATTACCACCTCCGTGATGGGTGCTTTAAAACGGTCCGTCAATCCGAATTCCCAATCGCTGGGCCTGTACATTTGCGGGGGAAAAGGCAAATTTTCAAGGGAAACGCCTTCTGAACTGCTTCAGATTGCCGATAAGACAGGACTTGACGGAAATGCACTGGTTAGGGCCAGTAAGCTTTCTGCCAAAGTAGACAATACAGCTATTCAGGACGGTTATCAGCTTTACCTGCACAATTTTATCCTTGCCGATAACGGCAACTGGAGCGTTGTCCAGCAGGGAATGCATGAATCCGACAGTACGGCAAGGCGCTACCACTGGCATTCTGAAAACATCAGGTCATTTGTGGAAGAACCGCATACGGGAATCAACGGTGTTTCAAGGGGAATGATCCTGAACCTGACCGATGCGGAAGCTTCAGGCAGCAGGAAAGGCATTCTGGAAATATCCCATACTGATTCCGCAGAGGTTATGAATGATTTTTCGAGGCTGATCCTTCCTGCCCATCACGATGTGCAGGCTTCAGATGTAGACCTGAAACGGCTGGGTGCGCTTTTGTATGTTACCCGGGAACAGCAGCCGCAAAACTTTGAGGAGCTCCTTCTGCTGGAGGGGGTAGGGCCGCGGACCATGCAGTCTCTTGCGCTGGTAAGTGAGGTCATCCACGGTGCACCGTCACGGTTTACCGATCCTGCCCGCTTTTCATTTGCCCACGGTGGCAAGGACGGCCATCCTTTTCCGGTTCCTACCAAGGTATATGATGAGAGCCTCGGCATCATTAAAAAAGGAATTGAAAAGTCTAAACTGGGAAATTCGGATAAGCTCAAAACCCTGAACAAGCTTCATCAGATGATTGCTGAAACTGAAAAGGGATTTACTCCGGATTTTGATATCCAGGCAGTGATTGAAGAAGAAAGGCAGAATTCCTGGCGCTTTGGCGGGAAAACTGTTTTCGGGGATGCACAGAAACCTTCCCCTCCAAAACCGATCCAACTCTCTCTTTTCTAAATTTCATATCCGGAACCTGGCCTGAAGAAGTGAGAATGACAGATATTTCTGATCTGAATATTTTTTAGCAGAACTAAAAGTATGGCCAAGATGATTTCCTTGATCATATCCGGTAAAAAAAGTACTTTTAAGGGTCTAAAAATTTTAAAGTAATGACCAGTAAAGCTTTACAGATTTCTTATGAGTTTCCGTTCTTTCTTGATGAAGAGCTTGCGGAGATCTTCCAGGCGCATGAACAGGTATCCTTTCAGAAAGGGGAATGCATCCTGCGGGAAGGTAAGACGGCCAATGAGTATTTCATTCTTGAAAAAGGGCTTGCCCGTTCTTTTGTGAACGATTTTAACGGAAATGATGTGACCACTAATTTTTTTACTGAAAACGAAATCATTATCGAAGTCTCTTCTCTGTTCCAGAGGATCCCGGCACAGGAAAATATGGTCTGCATTACGGATTGCGACTGCTGGAAACTGAATTTTGACACTTTTCAGGATTTATTCCACCGCATCCCCAACCTCAGGGAATGGGGGAGAGCCTGGATGTCACAACAGCTTTTCCTGTATAAACAGCGTTCTGTAGAAATGTTTACTCTATCCGCTACAAAGCGTTACCTCAACCTCCTGGAACAGAAACCTGAAGTCATCCGGTATGCGCCGTTAAAGCAGGTCGCTTCTTATCTGGGGGTTACAGACACCTCTCTGAGCCGCATCCGTAAAGAACTGGTTTCGCATCCTGGCAAAAACGGATCCCGTTGATCTGATGTCTTTTTCCGGAGCTGATCAAGGTGCTATTGCCCAATAAATGATACCATAGAACAAATATTATATCGGCTCAGTTTTAATTCTTGTCTTATGGCAAGCTGATTGTCCTGTCAAGCCGGTAATTTTGGTTTAAGATTATGCTAAAACAACGACTATGGAAATCAATCAGATCTATGTAAACCTTGCCGTAAAAAATGTTCAGGAAACAAAAGAATTCTGGACAAAGCTGGGCTTTGCCGCTGACGAGCAGCTTTCAAATGAGAAAGGTATATGTATTGCCATGAAACCAGGACAGATTTCCGTCATGTTCCTCCAGGAAGACTTTTTCCGCACATTTTCAGAAAAACCCTTGCCGGTGGCCGGTACAGTGCAGATACTTCTTGCTTTAAGCCTGGGCAGCCGCGAAGAAGTGGACCGTTTGGTAAATATGGCTGTTGAAAATGGCGCCACACAACATGAAGAACCTCAGGATTACGATGGGATGTACCAGAATTCTTTCTGGGATATCAATGGCTATGGCTGGAACATCATCTCCGTAGATGCTCAGATTGCAGAATAATCCATTGCCTCATCCTTTCAACGACTCATAACTCATAACTTATAACTTCAATCCTATGCCTAAACTTAATCCGTACTTAAATTTTGACGGAAAAGCAGAAGAAGCTTTTCATTTTTACAAATCCGTTTTCGGAGGGGAATTCCTCGGAGAGATCCACAAAATGGGAAATGCTCCCGGGACGGAAAGCCTTTCAGAAGAAGAGAAAAACCGTGTGATGCACATTGCCCTTCCGATAGGCAATGATCTTCTCATGGCGTCTGATATTGTTCCGGGCTTCGGGCAGCACCTGAACATAGGAAACAGCAATTATGTCTCGGTCTTTCCTGATTCAAAAGCAGAGGCAGACCGGCTCTTCCATGCCCTCTCGGAAGGAGGAACCATTGAAATGCCGATTGAAGACCAGTGCTGGGGAGATTATTTCGGAAGCTTCCAGGACCGTTACGGGATTTACTGGATGATCAACTATAATGAATCTTATCCGAAATAATCTTACCTTTAAAATCAGCCAAACGGTATTTGCTTTGCAGGTACCGTTTTACACCATTTCTAAAATCAATATTATGGAACCTATCACTCTTGAAATTACTATTCTGGTTTCTGCGGACAAAGTATGGCAATATTTTAATGGTCCCGAACATATCACCCGCTGGAATGTTGCGGATGACACCTGGCAGTGTCCCGAGGCAGAAAACGATGTGAAAGAAGGCGGAACTTTCAGGTACCGCATGGAGGCAAAAGACGGTAGCTTCGGATTTGATCTTCGGGGAGTATACGACGAAGTCATCCCTGAAAAACTGATACGGTACCATCTGGAGGATGGCCGGAAAGTGGAAGTGGTCTTCGAACAGATCGATGCGCACACCACAAAGCTGATCCAGACATTCGAGCCTGAAAAGCAGAATCCTGTACAGATGCAGCGGGACGGATGGTACGCTATTATGAATAATTTCCATAAATATGCAGAGGAAAATGCGTAATCCTTCAGGGAATGATTAATTTAGTGCTTATGGCGAAATGCCTTAAAACCATGGCTCCGGTACCTTTCGAAGGCTGTTTTTTGAAGGGTATCCTGCCGGTTACAGCCAGGAGGGCACTTGAAAGGGAGAAAATCGATTCCCTGGAAAAGCTGTGCGGATATTCCGAAGCGGAAATTCTTCAGATGCATGGTTTCGGCAGGAATTCCATGAACAGGCTGAAGATCTACATGAAAAATCATCAGGCATACTTCAGCACCCATCCGGAAGCAGATTAATCAAAATGCAGCTGGAAACCGAAGTCCAGATAAGTACAACAAAAGAATCTTTTATATCAGAAAATAATGAACAATACTATTTTTCCATGCCTGTGGTGCGACCAGGATGCCGGAGACTCGGCGCGGTTCTACTGTGAGGTTTTCAGCGGTACGCTTACGGCGGATACTCCGGTAGTGCTGAATATCGAACTCTTCGGACAGAAACTGATGCTGCTGAATGCCGGTCCTCAATTCACAAAAAATCCTTCCGTATCCTTTACGGTCTTTTGTGACAGTGAAGAAGAGATCATCAGGTACTGGGACCGTCTCAGTGAAAACGGGGAAGTGATGATGCCATTGGATTCCTATCCGTGGAGCAAAAAATTCGGCTGGGTCCGGGATCGGTTCGGGGTAAGCTGGCAACTGGTGCTCGATGAAAAAATGAGTGAGCAGAAAATAATGCCGACTTTAATGTTCATCCATCAGAACAACGGTAAGGCATACGAAGCAATGAAGCTGTATACTGATACTTTCCCCGATTCGGAAATTAAACAAATACAGCGATATGGTGATTCAGATGGGACAAATGATACTGAACCTGCCGGAAATATCAGCCGGGGATATTTTACAATCAGTGGGTACAGCTTTTTATGCACGGAGAATTCATATGACCACCAGTTTGATTTCAATGAAGCCATATCTGTGGTCGTGATGACCGATAACCAGGAGCAGACTGATCATTACTGGGATGCACTGGTGGCAGACGGCGGCAGGGAAAGCATGTGCGGATGGCTGAAAGACCGGTACGGGCTCAGCTGGCAGATCGTTCCCAAAAAACTGATCGAGCTGATGAACGATCAGGATCCTGTGAAAGCCCATCAGGTAGTTCAGGCAATGTTCCGGATGCAGAAAATTATTATAGAAGATTTGGAAAAAGCTTATTATTCGTAAGTGTATTTCGGCGTATTGTTTGATGTGTTAAGGTGAAACTTAAATTAATATGAAAACACACAACCAATCACAATCCAAATCAGAAGTTCCACAGGAAGGGCTGTATCCTGAAATCATCCGTGAAAACTACAAAGGCAGTGAAAAACTTGCAGGACGAAAAGCATTAATATCCGGAGGCGACAGCGGGATCGGCCAGGCCGTAGCCGTACATTATGCCAGGGAAGGAGCCGATGTGGCCATCATTTATAAAGAAAGTGATGACGATGCTGAGGAGACCAGGAAACTGGTTGAGCAGGAAGGCCGCCAATGCCTGTTGCTGAAAGGAGACATTTCCGGTAAAGAATTCAGGAAACAGTGTATTGATCAGCTGAAGCAGGAGTGGGGAACACTGGATGTTCTGGTCAATAACGCTGCCATACAGTCTCCTAAAAATGAAATCGAAAACATCAGTGACGAGCAGATCCTCGAAACATTCAACACCAATATCATTTCCATGATCTCTTTCACCCGGGACTGCCTTTCGCTCATGCAGGAAGGCAGCAGGATTATTTGTACTACATCCGTTACAGCATACCGGGGCAGTGAGCATCTCATTGATTATTCTTCCACGAAAGGGGCAATCGCCACTTTCATCCGTTCTATGGCGACCAACCTTGCCGAAAAAAAGATTCTGGTTAACGGAATTGCACCGGGACCGATCTGGACCCCTCTTGTTAAAGAAACTTTTGACGATGTATCTAATTTCGGGAAAGACACGCCGCTCAAAAGGGCCGGGCAGCCTTCCGAAGTGGCTCCTGCATTCGTTTTTCTGGCTTCCGAAGATTCAAGCTTTATTACCGGTGAGATCATCCACATCAATGGTGGGGATTTTGTAGGCGGATAGTTAGAATATTATGTTAAAGCTTTATTAACATATTTAAAAATTCAAAAAAAAACCTTTTTTTTGTACTCACGAATTTGTGATTTTACACTATAACAATTATATGGAAACATTATCTTACATGATTATGATTGAATCTTCGTTGCAGAAGATATGGAATGTGCTTTGGGGAGATGAAACGTATGGGCAATGGACTCAGTATTTTAACCCGGGATCAAAGGTTAAATCTGACTGGAAGATCGGAGGTAAAACATACTTCCTGAATGCAGAAGGGAACGGATTGGTTTCTACGATAGGAAGTCTTCAGCAGCCACACTACGTAGTATTTAAACATTTAGGCGTATTGAAGGACGGGGTAGAAGATACGCAGAGCAAGGAAGTGAAAGAATGGAGTGGCTCATTCGAAAGGTATTTTCTTACAGAGTTTGGCGGAAAAACAAAACTTTATATTGAAGTCCAGGCAGAAAAACACAGAAGAGAGGCGATGGATGCAGGTTTTACAAAGGGCCTTGAAACAGTAAAGCAACTGGCTGAAAAGTCTTAGAATGCTTAAACGCATATAGTAAGGCTATGAAATTATTGGTGATCATGTTTACGGGATTTGCCTTATCACTAGTAGGGATAAGGATTTTTCAGGGAGAATGGAATGTTCTGTTTTCCGGGAATTTCGGGATGGCCGTTTTCCTTTTCTTTACCGGAGCAGCCCATTTCAGATATCAGAAGGGAATGGCCATGATGATTCCGGATTGTATCCCGGCAAAAGTATTCTGGGTATATGCTACCGGACTTATGGAAATGGCAGCCGGCATCGGCCTCCTGATTCCATCAGTGCGTGAACTGACCGCCATTCTGCTGATCGTCTTTTTTGTGCTTGTTTTTATCGCCAATATCAATTCATCAGCAAAAAGGATCAACCTGTTCAAAGCAGATTATACCGGCCCGGGAATGAATTACCTGTACAGGGAAAGGCTGCCGATGCAGCTTATCTTAATAGCCTGGACAT
The DNA here is from genome assembly GCF_002770595.1 of Chryseobacterium camelliae. Lineage (NCBI taxonomy): Bacteria > Pseudomonadati > Bacteroidota > Flavobacteriia > Flavobacteriales > Weeksellaceae > Chryseobacterium > Chryseobacterium camelliae. The sequence goes on from NZ_CP022986.1 coordinate 4,126,195, forward strand.
GGTATTTCGGGATTTACTTACACTAAAAAACGTCTCACGACTACTCGTGAGACGTTTTTGTTGGCTGGTCATAATCCTGTTCAGCGGATAGCCCGGTATTATATTTTACAACAGCATCTTTTCATTCAGATACAGCAGGTTCCGGATTTTTCCGAAGCCTGAAAGTCTCCATCTTTGCATCAGAATTTAACTTAAAAACTATGCAGAGATTTAAAAACAGATTTGCCCTGATTACAGGCGGAACCAGTGGAATGGGTTTTGCCACGGCAGAACAGTTCATCAGCGATGGCGGAAGTGCGATCATTACAGGAAGAAGCGAAAGGACCGTTAATGAGGCGGTAAAAAACTTAGGAAAAAGAGCATCCGGGATCGTTTCTGATGCGGGAAGCTATCATGATCTTATGAAGTTGCAACAGCAGGTCAGAAGGTATACAGAAACCATTGATGTAGTTTTTGCCAATGCGGGCTACGGAAAATTTGCTCCTGTGGAATCTGTTGATGAAATGCTTTTTGATGAATTGTTTAACATGCTGGTCAAAGGATCTTTCTTCACTGTACAGCAGGTACTGCCCCTGATGAAAAGAGGAGGATCGGTTATTTTCAATACCTCCATCGCTACAGAAATGTCAATGCCTGATTTTTCAGTCTATTCAGCAGCGAAATCAGCCGTGCAGTCCTTGATCAGAAGTTTTGCTGCGGAACTGACCGTCAGAGGAATCCGTGTCAATGGCATAAGCCCGGGACACATAAAAACAAATATATTCAACAATACCGGCCTGAATCCTGAGCAGATTAACGAAGCGGTTGATCATATTATTCCTGCTATCCCCTTTAAAAGGCTGGGAGACCCGTCGGAAATAGCCAATGCTGTCCTTTTTCTTGCCTCCGGGGAAGCGTCCTATATCCATGGTGCGAAACTCAGGGTAGATGCAGGAATTTCTGTGGTCAGTCATTAAAAAAGAAAAACCCATCACATATCATGATGGGTTTTTATCTATTGCTATAGCCGAAAGTGAATGATCTTGCCGCTAATTTTCCTGTTTACTGTACATAATCAGTTCAGCTTCGAAAACTTCAGTAAAATGTTTTCTGACGGCAGACTTTACCTGTTCTTTTTCTTCAGGGGTCAGGTCCCTTTCCAGTTCTCTTTTCAGGGAAGTTACCTGCTTATCCTTGATGCCACATGGGATAATATATTCAAAATACCGCATATCAGTGTCAACGTTCAATGCAAAGCCGTGCAGGGTAACCCAGCGTGATGCTTTAACGCCCATGGCGCAGATTTTCCGGGCATAAGGTTTTCCCACATCCAGCCATACGCCGGTTTCACCTTTGGAGCGTTCCCCTTTCAGCCCGAATTCGGCGATGGTCCTGATGATCACTTCTTCAAGGTTCCTCATATATAAGTGAATGTCTGTGAAGAAATTTTCAAGGTCTAAAATCGGGTATCCTACCAGCTGCCCGTAACCGTGATAGGTAATGTCCCCGCCGCGGTTGGTTTTTACGAAAGTGGCCTCTATCTCTTTCAGCTGTTCCATTCCGGCCAGCATGTTTTCTTCGTGGCCGCTTTTGCCCAGGGTGTATACATGCGGATGCTCTATAAAAAGCAGGTAATTGGACGTGGTATGATGCTGCTCCGGCGGCACATCACGGTTTTTGATCTTGGTATCGATGATGCCTTTCATCAGCTGTTCCTGATAATCCCACGCAGACTGGTAATCTTTAATGCCTAAATCTTCAAACAGCACTGCTTTGTTCTGATGTGTATTCATATCCCTCAATTGAAATACAAAGATAGTGAATTTTAACCTTTAACAGAGCGGATAAAGCCCGAAGCTTTGTCCTTCCAGTCGGTCTCCTGAAGCAGGATATTGACGAAAGCCGTGCCTATAATTCCGCCGTCCGCATGCCGGGTTACCGTTTCGAAATCCTGTCTTGACTGGATACCGAAGCCGATCATCAGAGGGTTGGTAAGCGGTAATGAGGCCAGGCCGGAAAGATAATCTTCGTTGTTGACCGCAGCCTTCTGGCTGCCGGTTGTAGAGGAAGAACTTACGGCATATAAAAAACCGGAACTCAGGGAATCCAGGTAGAGGATCCTTTCCGAAGAGGTTTCAGGAGTGACCAGGAACGTGAAGTTCAGGCCATATTTACGGATAACGGGCCCGTAATTTTTTTCAAATTCAACCGGCGGAAGGTCCGGAATGATCAGCCCGGAAACTCCGCTATCCGCACAGGCTGCACAGAAGTTTTCAAATCCGAAGCTCAGCACAGGATTGATATATCCCATCAGGATCACCGGGATTTTGATATCATGTTTAACGGATTTCAGCTGGGAAAACAGCTTTTCAAGTGTCATTCCGTTATGAAGCGCGCGTTCATGGGCCTGCTGGATCACAGGGCCATCCGCTACAGGATCAGAATACGGCATGCCGATTTCCATCATGTCCGCTCCCGAATCCTGGATCAGCTTCATAATATCCGCCGTATCTTCAGCTTCAGGAATGCCGGCCGTAAAGTATATATTAAGTTTTTTCATTTGAATAAAGTGGTAAATTGGTTAGAATTGATCAGGTAGTTGCCCATCCATATCCTGGACTTTTTTTAAGTACGTTTCCATATCCTTGTCTCCGCGTCCGCTCAGGCAGATGACAACCACATCATCCGGTTTAAAGGTCTTCTGATCAAGCACTGCCAGTGCATGAGCGCTTTCCAGTGCCGGAATAATGCCTTCGGAGCGGGTCAGTGCAAAGGCAGACTGTAAGGCCTCTTCATCCGTTATGCTGAAAAACTCCGCCCGCTTTTCATTGAAAAGATGCGCGTGAAAAGGCCCGATACCCGGATAATCCAGCCCTGCGGAAATCGAGTGGGGCTCAATCACCTGTCCGTCTGCGGTCTGCATCACCAGGCTTTTGCTTCCGTGCAAAACGCCCAGGGTCCCTAAAAAGGTCGTTGCTGCCGTTTTTCCCGAATCTATGCCTAAACCACCGGCTTCTGCGGCAATCAATTGTACATTTTCTTCCTCTACGAAATGGTAAAAAGCCCCTGCCGCATTGCTTCCGCCTCCTACGCAGGCAATGACATAGTCGGGATTCCGGTTTCCGGTCTGCTCATACAGCTGTTCGCGGATTTCTTTCGAGATAATACTCTGGAACCTGGCCACAAGATCCGGGAAAGGATGGGGACCCACCACACTTCCGATGACATAATGAGTCGTCACAGGATTGCTGATCCAGTCGCGCAGGGCTTCATTAACTGCATCTTTCAGTGTCTTGGAGCCTGATGTGGCTGCCACTACTTTCGCACCCAGCATATTCATCCGGGCCACATTCGGTGCCTGCCGTTTGATATCCACTTCTCCCATGTAGACAATGCATTCCAGTCCAAGCAGGGCGCAGGCAGTCGCAGTCGCTACCCCGTGCTGTCCGGCTCCTGTTTCTGCGATAATCCTGTTTTTGCCGAGCCTTTTGGCCAGCAAAACCTGTCCGAGCGCATTGTTGATCTTATGGGCCCCGGTATGGTTAAGGTCTTCCCGTTTCAGGTAGATCCGGGTATTGTATTTTTTACTTAGGTTTTTAGCAAAGTACAGCGGTGTCGCACGCCCTACATAATTTTTAAGGAGCTCCTGGTATTCCTGCTGGAAATCTTCAGATTCTATAATGGCTATATACTTCTTTTGCAGTTCCTCTACATTCGGATACAGCATTTCAGGGATGAACGCTCCGCCAAATGCACCGTAATATCCGTTTTCGTCTGGGTTTTTATATTTCATTTTTTTGTTTTTTAGTAATTCAATGGTCTTCTATACAATCTGGAGTGGCTGTGCAGTTTGTTCATGATCAATCTGTTTTGTAGATATTGGATACGAATTCTCTGATCCTGTCCAAATCCTTATCACCCGGCGTCCGTTCAAATTTTGAATTGATATCAATGGCAAAAGGCTTATGGCTGATGGTATCCAGGTCACCAATATTGTCTCTTGAAATTCCGCCGCTTAAAAAATAGGGAAGCGGAATATCCAGGCTGTCAAGGAGACTCCACTCAAAGCGTTTTCCGGTGCCGCCGTATCCTTTGCTGTCCGTATCAAACAAAATATAATCCACATCGTTCTGAACGGCCCGGATCTGTTCCGAAATCTCTTCTGAATGCTGCTCTTTTGAAACAGCATCGTGAATCCCGATTCTTACCGCCTTCATGATTTTAATTTTATGGCCTGCCTGTTTTCTGAGTGTGCTGATGTAAGTCTGGTCCTCATTTCCGTGCAGCTGGATCATAGCCAGGCCTGCTTTTTCGGCTACTTCAATAACCTTTTCAACTGATTCATTCACAAATACCCCGGTTTTTCCCGGATGGTCAATAGACTGAATATAGGCTAATGTGAGCGAGTTCATGACAAAGCGGGGAGAACGTTCATAAAATATGAATCCTATAAAGTCCACGTTCAGGGCAATCAGGTCCCGGATCTGTTCCTTTTTGGTCATGCCGCACACTTTCAGTGCCTGTATTCCGTTCTTCATATCCGTTCTTTATAATCCATGCACATGGGAAGACTGGCTGACAAAATCTGCAAAAGACTGTCCCGGATCGCTGTTTTTCATAAAATATTCGCCCATCAGGAAAGCATCAAAGCCCTGCTCTTTAAGGAACAGGAAATCCTTAACAGTATAAATACCGCTTTCCGCCACAGAAAGAGCCTGTTCCGGAAGCATATCTTTAAGCTGTACGGAATGCTGCAGATCCACTTTAAAATCTTTCAGGTTCCTGTTGTTGATACCTACCATGTCAATCGCGGACTGATAATGCTTAAGTTCAGTTTCGGTATGGATTTCCAGCAGTACTTCAAGGCCCAGTTCATGGGATAATGCGGTGAAATCATTCACCTGTTCCGGTGAAAGGCATGCCGCAATCAGCAGCACAGCATCGGCACCGATGCTTTTAGCCTCATAAAACTGGTATTCATCAATCATGAAATCTTTGCGTAGAACCGGAATATGGATGTGGTTTCTTACCTTCATAACATCATCCAGGCTCCCGCCGAAAAAATCATGATCGGTAAGGATGGAAACGCCTCCGGCTCCGGCACGCTCATAGCTTGAGACCACTTCTAAAGGAGCAGCGCTATTGTTGATGATGCCTTTAGACGGTGACTGCCGCTTGAATTCTGCAATGATTCCGGTAGTATTTTTCAGGGAAGCCTTCATGGAAAGCGTTTTCCTGCCGAAAAACTCAGCATCTTTAAGCATAGCTAACGGCACTTTGGATTTTGCCGATAACACTTCTTCTTTTTTCCTCTGTATGATTTGATCTAATATCGTCATAATATGTTTTTTAGCTTTTATTAAGGATTATTCGTGCTTGAGCATCATTCCTGATTGAACGGAGAAATCCCGGTTCTATTGAAGCAGCATTTCCAGGCTTTGCAGGGCTTTACCGCTCTTCAGACTATCCTCAGCAAGCAGGAGGCATTCTTTATAATCTCCGTATCGGTGGGTGTGATGAAGCGCTACGGCAGCATTGGCCAGGACAACCGAATTCTGCTGTTCCGTCCCTTTTCCTTCCAGGATTTTCCTGAATAATGCTGCCGTTTCCCCGATGGTTCCTCCTGCCTGGATGCTTTCCGGACTGACGGCATTGAATCCGAGATCTTCTGCGGAGTACATTTCTTCGCCGTATTTGGTAATGATTTTGGTATCCCGTGTAAGGCTGATTTCATCATATCCGTCCATGCCGTGAACCAGGACAAATTCACGGCTGTCTTTCTGCAAAAGGTATTGGTAGATCCTTGCAATTTCAAGGTTATACACGCCGATCACGGAATATTGGGGTTTCGCAGGGTTCACCAGCGGTCCTAAGAGGTTGAAAAATGTACGCAGTCCCAGAGCTTTCCTTAAAGCTCCCACTGATTGCAGGGCAGGGTGGAAGTAAGGCGCGTGCAGGAAACAGATGTTGGCTTTCGCCAGGTCCTCATTCAGTTCTTCCGAAGTTTTTTTGAACTGATAGCCAAGTTCTTCCAGTACATTGGAAGCACCCGTGGTGGTTGAAGCCCCGTAATTTCCGTGCTTGGAAACTTTCTGTCCTGTCCCGGCCACAACAAAACTGGCCAGGGTTGAGATATTGATGGTGTTTTTTCCGTCACCGCCCGTTCCGACGATATCCAGCAAGCCGTCTTCTTCAAGGGTTACCGGAACTGCCATCTGTAAAAGGGCTTCCCGGAAGCCTTCCAGCTCCTGAAGGGTGATGTTGCGAAGCAGGAAAACACTGATGAACGCTGTGATTTCAGCATCATTGAATTTATTATGGGCTATTTCAAGCATCATTGCTTTCGCTTCAGATTTGGACAGCGTATAATGATTGAACAGGTATTGCAGTATTTCTTTCATAACAGGATTCTGTAAAAATTAATCAGTCTGGTTTAGTGGAGAAGAAAGTTCCTGATGATGGTTTCTCCGTCCGGTGTCAGAATGCTTTCGGGGTGGAACTGCACACCATGCACATCATATGTTTTGTGTTGCAGAGCCATGATCATGCCGTCGTTATCCACAGCGGTAATTTCCAGTTCTTCAGGAAACCCTTCGGTGTTGACTGCCCAGCTGTGGTATCTCCCGACTTCCATTCCGGAAGCAAGGTCACGGAAAAGTTTTGTTTTTTCTTTGACCAGGTTAGCTGGGGTAGAAACCCCGTGGAAGATCTCGGAAAGGTTGATCAGGGTTCCGCCGAACGCTTCCGCAATCGCCTGCTGTCCCAGGCATACGCCCAGGATGCTTTTGCTGGGAGCATACTCCCGGATCAGGTCCAGCAGAATGCCTGCTTCTTCCGGGATACCGGGACCGGGCGAAAGAATGATTTTATCATATTGTGCAATATCTTCGAGGGAGATCTCATCATTCCTCACGACATCCACTTTTCGGCCTAAGATCCTTTCTATGATCTGCACCAGGTTGTAGGTGAAGCTGTCATAGTTGTCAAAGACCAGGATTTTTGCTTCGTAATCCGTATCGGATGGAGGTATGGGTAGGGTAGTATTCATTTTTAAGGATAAGGTTGGTTATTGTATCAGATATAAATCTGTCGGTTATAAATGGTTAGTCGTGGATCAGTCTGCTATTTTCTCTGCTTTTTCCACTGCTTTTTTCAGGGCATTCAGCTTATTATTGACTTCCTGCAGTTCATTTTCAGGTACCGAGTGGGCGACAAGGCCTGCTCCTGCCTGATAATATAGGGTGTTGTTTTTACTCAGGAACGTCCTGATCATGATGGCCTGGTTGCAGGTTCCGTTCAGTCCGATCATCCCGATACAGCCTCCGTAGTATCCCCTGGAATCTTTTTCATACGCATCAATCAGCTGAAGGGCTTTGTGTTTCGGTGCACCGCTTAAAGTTCCCTGGGGAAAGGTAGCCGATACCATTTCGAAAGGCTGGATGCCGGCCGGAAGATCGGCTGTTACTTCGCTTACCATATGAATCACGTGGGAAAAGAGCTGGATCTCTTTCAGTTTCGTTACCGTAACATTGTTTCCCAGTTTCCCCAGGTCGTTTCTGGCCAGGTCCACCAGCATCGTATGTTCTGCGTTTTCTTTCGGATCTTTTTTTAAGGTTTCAATAGCCTTCAGGTCAGTGTCCAGATGGCCCGTCCTTTTGAATGTCCCGGCAATCGGGTGGATTACAGCCTGGTTATTTTTGATGATGAGCTGGCTTTCCGGGCTGGAACCGAACAGTTTGTAATTGCCATAGTCGAAGAAAAAGAGGTAAGGAGAGGGGTTGATGTTCCGCAATGCGCGGTACACATTGAATTCATCACCGGTAAACTTCTGCTGAAACCTCCTGCTGAGTACCAGCTGGAATACATCGCCCCTCATGCAGTGCTTCTGGGCCGTTTTTACCAGTGCGATATATTCTTCATCGGTAAGGTTGGACGTTTCCGAACCGGATTTCCCGAAAGGATAAATCACCGGATTCCTGTTCTTGATCAGGCTTTCAAGGTGATAGAGCTCGGAGCGAACGCCTTCAATGCGGTTTTCAATAAAATGCATTTCATCATTGTAATGATTGATCGCAATCACATACTGGTAAAGGCGGTACCTGAGCAGCGGGATCTCCACTTCCGGGCTCTGTGCTTTAAAGGTGACTTTTTCAAAAAGCTGTACCGCATCAAAACTGGTATACCCGAACACGCTCTGTGCGGTTTCCTCTACTGCGTCTTTTGCCTTTTCACATTCAAAAATCTGGCAGAAATCCCTGAAAATATCGGTTACCGAATGTCCTTCCAGCGGCTGTTTTACCGGTTCTTCCAGCGGGAGTTTTACCTCAAATTCTTTCAGCGACCTGATCTCTATTCCGGCAATGGCATTGATGCCGATATACGAGAAATTGTGCTCTGCATTCCTGGAATCCGAACTTTCCAGCAGTACCGTATCCCTGAAATGGTCCCTTACCTGAAGGTAAATGTTCATGGGAGTCTGCAGGTCTCCGAGTGTTTTTTTTGAAACGGTTTTTATTTTGATTTTTTTGTGGAACATCTGTATTGGTTTACATTTTTAAATAAAAAAAAGACTTCAACGGTATCCGTCAAAGTCTCTATATGCTAAATATTATTTTTGTCTTGCGTTAACAACATAACAATACTTCCAGACCCGACGAAGAGTTTGAAAGCCACCACCAGTTATTGTTGCTGATCTGATTCATGAGACAAAAGTAAATATTTTTTTGATATGAAATACAAAAATCCCGAAAAATTATCAAAGCTTAACTTTTCTCCTGATATTAACCGGTCAAGACCCTGAAAAAATCCTGATTTGTCATAACCTGAAATTTATTTTTTATATTTTTGCTTAAATAATATAGAAAAAGAATGAAAAAAGTATTAGCCGCCGCATTTATTGCAAGCTTATTGATGATCAACTGTTCTAAGAAAACAGATCATTCCCTGCAGGACAGCAACACGATGCTGGAAGAACCTGAAGTACCAACAGTAACCGATTCAACCGCTAAAAAAGCAGATACACCGGCTGCCACAGCTACTGCACCTGCCGCCACAGCTACCGACGCTGCCAAAAAAGATTCCACAGCAGCCAAATAATGAAAAAACTGTTTTTAACAGGATGCATAGGGCTGCTTATGGCATCCTGTTCTAAAAAAGAAAATACGGCCGTACAGTCTCCGGAACAGCCCGGCCAATCTGAACAGGCGGTCAGCCAGCTTTCCGGGGAACAGCTGATTCAGACGCTGGATTGCTCAGGGTGCCACGCTGTGGATGAAAGGATGATCGGCCCTTCGTACCGTGACATTGCAGGCAGGTACACCGAGAAGGATGCGGAACTGCTGGCTTCCAAGATCATCGAGGGAGGAAGCGGAGTGTGGGGAAGCGTCCCTATGCCGCCCCATCAGCAGATTTCAAAGGAAGACGCAAAGAAGATGGTAGGCTATATCCTTACGCTGAAAAATAAATAAATTTTTACATTCGTAAAAGAATACATGCTGTTCCCGTGAGGGAGCAGCATTTTGTTGTATAAGGGCGGAATTTTTTTGCCTCATACCTTTAAAAACCCTTATCTTTGCCCGTTATTGAAATACAGAAAAATGCAATTATCAGAACAGGAAATAATCCGAAGAGAAAAGCTGTCCAAGCTGACTGAAATGGGGATCAATGCTTTCCCTGCCGATGAGTATACCATCACAGATACTACAGAATCTATAAAACAGGATTTCGCTGATAATAAACAGGTTAAGATTGCCGGTAGACTGATGTCCAGAAGGATACAGGGGAAAGCGTCTTTTGCTGAACTGCAGGATTCCAAAGGAAAGATTCAGGTGTATTTTAACAGGGATGAAATCTGTACCGGAGAAGACAAGACTTTATATAACGAAGTATACAAGCATCTTCTGGACATTGGTGATATCATTGGTGTGGAAGGTGAGCTGTTCAAAACCCAGGTAGGGGAGATGACGGTAATGGTGAAGAATTTTACGCTTCTGACAAAGGCGTTACGTCCTCTTCCACAGCCGAGGACCGATGAAAATGGTGTTGTATATGACGCATTTAACGATCCTGAATTAAGATACAGGCAGCGCTATGTGGATTTAACCGTAAATCCTCAGGTGAAAGAAGTTTTTGTAAAGAGGACCAGGCTTTTCAATGCGATGAGGACGTTCTTTAATGATGCCGGTTATTTTGAAGTGGAAACCCCGATCCTGCAGTCTATTCCGGGAGGAGCTGCTGCCCGGCCGTTCATTACCCATCATAATGCATTGGATATCCCGTTATATTTAAGGATTGCCAACGAATTATACCTGAAAAGGCTGATTGTCGGTGGCTTCGACGGTGTCTATGAGTTTTCCAAAAACTTCAGGAATGAAGGGATGGACAGGACCCATAACCCTGAATTTACCGCTATGGAAATCTACGTAGCTTATAAAGACTACAACTGGATGATGGATTTCACTGAAAAACTGCTGGAATTCTGTGCCGTACAGGTTAACGGGACTACCAAAGCAACTTTCGGGGAATATGAAGTGGATTTCAAAGCACCGTACCAGAGGATTTCCATGACCGATGCGATCCTGAAGTTCACCGGTTTTGATATCACCGGAAAAACAGAACAGGAACTGTTTGATTTTGCGAAATCAATTGGCATTGATGTGAACCAAACCATGGGGAAAGGGAAGCTGATTGATGAGATTTTCGGGGAGAAATGTGAAGGAAACTTTATCCAGCCGACATTCATTACGGATTATCCGGTGGAAATGTCTCCGCTCACCAAAAAACACCGGAGCAAAGAAGGGCTTACCGAGCGTTTTGAGCTGATGGTATGTGGTAAGGAAATTGCCAATGCCTATTCCGAGCTGAATGACCCCATAGACCAGAGGGAACGTTTTGAAGACCAGCTGAAATTGTCTGAAAAAGGAGATGACGAAGCCGGTCAGTTCATTGATGAAGATTTCCTGAGGGCACTGGAATACGGAATGCCGCCGACATCCGGATTAGGAATCGGAATGGACCGCCTGATCATGTTCCTTACCAACAATGCTTCTATCCAGGAAGTGCTGTTCTTCCCGCAGATGAAACCGGAAAAAGCCGTACCTCAGATTGAGCTGGGAGAAGATGAAAAAGTAATCCTTGAGATCCTGAACTCCCGTGAGGAGCCTTTTTCACTGGCAGAAGTTAAGGAAAGAAGTCAGCTGTCCGGTAAAAAATGGGATAAAGCTTCCAAGATACTGACGAAAAATAACCTGGTAAAGGTTGAAAAGATTGATGAACAGCTTCTCATGAAGCTCGCATAATACGGATTAAATTCCAACCCTATACCTCTGCAATTCCTGCAGAGGTTTTTTTATGCCTTCCTGTACTCCTATATTTTTAAAAAGTGTAAAAATTGCAGATTTTGAAGAACTTATTGCTTTTATTTTTTCAAAGCTGTTGCTTAAGATCGTAAGGTGTTTAGAAGAAAATTTCTATTAGTACTACAAGAGTATAACACATTACTTCATACTATTTTCAAAATTTAAATTAATTTGTACATTTGCTGAAGTAAAAAACACAGACAATGAAAAAAACATGTACCTTATTGGTATTGGCTTGTTCTATAGCTAATGCCCAGATTACCATCACTAAAGACACTTCATTCGGAAACAACGGGACTGTAAGTGGTTTAGGATCTTCTTCGCCCAATGACTGGCTGCTGCTGATTCCCCGTATTCATTCGACTTTCCAGGGAAGCAAAATTTTTGTCAGTTATCATGTGGACAACAGTTCTTTCACCCAGTTTACGAGGCTGAATGCTGACGGTTCTCCCGATGTTGCATTCGGGACTAATGGAACTGTGGTGATTCCGGCGTTTGAGGCCTATTATTTTTACGCCAATAATGATTTTTTCTATACCATTGGAAACCGGAAATACCTTTCCAATGGCCAGGAAGATACCAATTTTTCCAATGCCACGATGCAAATAACGGACTGGAACTATAAAATTGTGCTTCCGGATGGCAAGATTTTCTTCCGGGGAGATCATGCCTTCAGCAAATTTCTTCCAAACGGTAATCCGGATACCTCTTACGGAACTAACGGTTCTATGAACATTGACGCCTCTGTTGCCGGAGATCCTAGTGGGAATTTCAATTATGAGTTCTTTTTTAACAAAGACCAGGCAGTATACGAATTTATCTCTCCGTCTGTTGGCTTGTCCAATATCCGTAAAGTGAGCGTGGGTACAGGCAGCCTGGATACTTCATACGGCCAGAGTGGCTATGCCCATGTAAAAAATTCAGTGCTCACTACAACAGCTTCTTATGCTGTGAGTGTGCAGACTTCTTTAAATGATGGATCTTTCATCAATAAATTTACAGATAGCGGAAATATCTATTTCACCAAGACAGATGGCCAGGGGATGCTGGACCAGACTTTGGGAACCGGTGGTGTGATTATCGCTGAAAAGTCATTTTTGTATAACGGGACTGCGTATTCTGCACAGGACACGGAGCCACTGGTGTATAATGATGTAATCCTGGTTCCCGCAGAAAATTCTTCCCATGATCTTGGGATTGCCTGTTATTCAATGAACGGTAATAATCTTACGGTTAATAACGGTACGTTTTATCCCCTGTCAGGAACTTCATACACGACGTTGAGATTCACTTTTGTGAAAGATAATTACCTGTATGTGATGCATGACAATAATATTTCAAGGTACATTATCCAGAAACCTGTACTATCCGTAAAAGAACAGGCAGGTCAACAAGATGTAATAAGATTCGAAAATCCTTTTAACGAACAATTATCCATGTTTTCCGATGCTGATATCAGAGAAGTGGAAATTCTGGATGAAAGCGGGAAAACCGTTCTGAGAGGAAAAGGTCCTAAACTCAATACCTCATCTCTGCTGAAAGGCAGCTATCTCATCAGAATAACTTCAGCATCCGGTAAAGTAACGGTAAAAAAGGGAATTAAAAACTAACAGAATATACATATTGAAAAAACCGTCATCGCGACGGTTTTCTCAATAAAGATCTTCTTTGTTTGCTGAATGAGACCATCAGGTAGAAAAGGAATGGAAGAATAAAAACGGAGCCTAAAATTAAAGCCCATCCCAATGCATTGATGGTTTTGGGAGCCGCCACATGCTCCAGCAGCGAAAGATGCTGTCCGTTCCCGAACAGAATGATGTTCGGATTATGCTGATACGTGGCAGCTACCAGGATCATAATGATCTGGAATCCTGCGAGAGCCCTTACAGAAAGCAGTTTTCCGGTATGCATTGCTCTTAGGATAAGCCCTAGGCAGATCGTCGCAAAGACTGTAGCCATAATTCCCAAAGGTTTGGAGAAAACCCACATCACCAATGGGATATCGGAAATATAGGCTGTAAGAAAGACCAGAAGCCCTGTAATGACTACAAATACCATGGTTTGTTTTGATTTTTTGATCATCAGCTTCAATTCCATACGGTCTATCGCTTCCCTCAACGCAAATACCGAAGCGACATAAGCGCAGATGGCAATCGTAAAGAGGCCTACAGCCACACCGAACCAGTTCAGCCAGCTGAAAATATAGAGTTCTGCAAAACTGTTCGCATCCGGATGGATGGACCTGGAAATGGTTGCTGCAGCAATCAGTCCGAGGAAGAAAGGTGTTAGTAAGCTGGAGAAATAAAAGATCTGGGTATACACTTTCTGCCACTCATCTTTTACGGCATCATAATGCCTGAAGGTAAACGAAGTACCTCGGGCAATAATCCCGATCAGCATCAGTACCAAAGGGATATGAAGGTAAGTGGAAAGGGTGGTGTACACTTCCGGGAAGCCGACAAAAAGAATCACAATGGCTATAATCAGCCACATATGATTGGCCTCCCATACCGGAGCGATCGATTCATACATAATGACCTGTGTTTTGGGGCGGTTTTTTTCTTTGGTGAACATTTCCACGATTCCTGCCCCGAAATCAGCTCCCCCTAAAATCACATAGAGGCAGATAGACAGCCAGAGAAAACCTATGACAACATAAATCATAATTTCTTGTTTTTAATAGTGTTGAACTGAGGATCGGTAGGATCATATAATTTCGGGACCATCCTGATCTGCCTGGTCAGAAGGAATGCCATCACGAAAGAGAGGGAAACAAACACGGCAGTAAAGAAATAGAAGGAATACTGTATTCCGGGCATCGGAGTCACCGCATCCACTGTTCTCATAATTCCGTAGATGATCCACGGCTGACGTCCGACTTCGGTTACCGTCCAGCCCGCTTCCAGTGCCATATAGCCGAAAGGCGTGGCAATCAGGAATGTTTTTAGGAACCAGGTTTTATTCAGCCATTCTTTCTTAAAAAAGCTGGCATACAGGTAGAGCATTCCGATGATGATCATTACCACCCCGAAAAAGATCATGATCTGAAAAGCATAATGGACCACCGCTACCGGAGGCCATTCGTCCCTTGGGAAATCTTTCAGTCCTTTTACTTCTGCGTTGAAATCACTTGCAACAAGGAAGCTGAGCATTTTCGGAATCTTAATTGCATATTTCAGTTCTGCCTTTTGCTGGTTCGGAATTCCGCCAATGACAAATGCAGCCCCTTTTTCCGTTTCGAAATGCGCTTCCATGGCGGCAAGTTTGATGGGCTGCCGTTCAGCAACCGATTTTGCCGCCGTATCACCTGTCAAGGGTGCTCCGAAGGCCCCGATCATCGCAAAACCGGCTGCAATCCTGAATGCTTTGGTATGGAATTCCACATTTTTTTTACGCATGATTAAAAAAGCGTGTACTCCTGCTACCGCAAATCCGGTAGCACAAAAGGCGGCAACGGTCATGTGGAGCGCCTGTGAAAACCAGGCATCATTGAACATGGCTTTGATAGGATCTATATTCAGGTATTGTCCGTTGATGTAATCAAATCCCGAGGGAGAGTTCATCCAGGCATTGGCTGCAACGACCAGGATACCGGATGCAAGACCGCTTAAACCTACCAGGAATCCGCAGAACCAATGGAACCATTTGTTGAAACGGTCCCAGCCGTACAGGAAGAACCCTATGGCAATGGCTTCAATAAAAAATGCGGTTCCTTCCAGGGAAAAAGGCATCCCGAAAATAGGGCCGGCATGCTTCATGAACTGAGGCCATAAAAGGCCAAGCTCAAAAGAGAGCATCGTCCCGGATACCGCTCCGGTGGCAAAAAGGATGGCTACCCCTTTACTCCATGCTTTGGTAAGGCCTTTATAAAGTTCGTTGCCGGTTTTCAGGTATTTCCAGTGGGCAAATGCCATTAAAAACGGCATCACCATCCCGACACATGAAAAGATAATGTGAAAACCCAGGGACATGGCCATCTGGGCACGGGCCGCAATAAAATCATCCATACACTCAACTTTTAAGTACTCAATTTACGGATAAATTATAAGAAGGAATATGATATAAGACAGTAGAAGTTCCCAAAATCTGCCTTACCTTCGAATTCTTATGCTTTTGAAAAGTTGTGTCTAACAGCAATGACTTTTATATAAGCATTATCATAGGGTTATTTATCTGTTCTTTTAGTGAATAATCCGCTTTTTCCACTCCTGTTTTTTGACACTTTTTAACTTTCATACCTCGAAAAAAATCACGATATTTGTGGGTCTCTGCATTGAGCAGGATTTTTAATATTTTATATGAGTCAGAAACAATATACAGCTAGTAGTATTCAGGCATTGGAGGGAATGGAGCACGTACGTATGCGTCCTTCCATGTACATTGGTGACGTAGGCGTAAGAGGCCTTCACCATTTGGTTTATGAAGTAGTGGATAACTCTATTGATGAGGCTTTGGCAGGATACTGCGATACGATCTTCGTCAGCATCAAGGAAGGGAACGGGATCGAGGTAAGCGATAACGGTAGAGGTATTCCGGTTGACTTCCATGAAAAGGAACAGAAATCCGCTCTTGAGGTTGTAATGACAAAAATCGGGGCCGGAGGTAAGTTCGATAAAGATTCTTATAAGGTTTCAGGAGGTCTTCACGGGGTTGGGGTATCGTGTGTGAACGCGCTTTCCAATGAAATGGTGACTACCGTTTACCGTGACGGCAATATCTATCAGCAGATTTATTCACGAGGAAAAGCACAGACCGGTGTAGAGGAAATAGGACACAGCGACCAGAGAGGAACGAAGCAGTTCTTCCAGCCGGATGATTCCATATTTACCGAACTGGTATACAATTATGATACATTGGCAAGCCGCTTAAGAGAACTTTCCTACCTTAATAAAGGAATTACGATCACCTTAACCGATGAAAGGGAACAACTGGAAGACGGATCTTTCCGTTCAGAAGTATTCCATTCTGAAGGCGGATTGAAAGAATTTGTCGCTTATATCGATGGAAACCGTGAGTCCATCATGGAAAACGTGATTTTCATGGAAGGTGAGCGTGATGATATTCCGGTTGAGGTAGCGATGCGCTACAATACGTCTTTTAATGAGAACCTCCACTCATACGTTAACAATATCAATACCCATGAAGGAGGAACGCACCTGGCCGGGTTCAGGAGAGCATTGACCAGGACGCTGAAAAAATATGCTGATGATCTTGGGATCCCGCAGAAAGAAAAAGTGGACATTACCGGTGATGACTTCCGTGAAGGATTAACAGCTGTGATCTCCGTGAAAGTTATGGAACCCCAGTTTGAGGGACAGACCAAAACCAAATTAGGGAACTCCGAAGTTTCCGGTGCGGTAGATAAAATTGTGGGCGAAATGCTTTCCAACTTCCTGGAGGAAAACCCGTCTGAAGCTAAACTGATTGTACAGAAGGTGGTATTGGCAGCCAAAGCAAGGCAGGCGGCTAAAAAAGCGCGTGAAATGGTTCAGAGAAAATCCCCGATGGGAGGTTCCGGACTTCCGGGTAAGCTTTCCGATTGTTCTTCCAAAGATCCTGCTATCTCCGAACTCTTCCTGGTAGAGGGAGATTCCGCAGGAGGAACGGCCAAACAGGGTAGGGACAGGCACTTTCAGGCCATCCTTCCATTGAGAGGTAAGATTCTGAACGTGGAAAAATCAATGCTTCACAAAGTATATGATAACGAAGAAATCAAAAATATCTATACCGCTCTCGGTGTTTCCGTAGGAACCGAAGAAGACAGTAAAGCGTTGAATATGGCCAAATTAAGATATCACAAAGTTGTCATCATGACCGATGCCGATATCGACGGTTCGCACATTTCAACATTGATCCTTACCTTCTTCTTCAGATATATGAAAGAACTTATTGAGAACGGATATATCTATATCGCTCAGCCGCCATTATACCTGCTAAAGAGAGGAAATAAAAAAGTATACGCGTATAATGAAAAAGAGCGTGAGGAATTCACTCTTGAAATGGCTCCGGACGGAAAAGGAGTAGAAGTTCAGCGTTACAAAGGTCTCGGAGAGATGAATCCTGAGCAGCTATGGGAAACCACGCTGAATCCTGAACACAGGATCCTGAAGCAGGTAACCATTGATAATGCCGTGGAAGCGGACAGTATCTTCTCCATGCTGATGGGGGATGAAGTTCCGCCAAGAAGGGAATTCATTGAGAAAAATGCAAAATATGCCAACATCGATGCTTAATCGATAGCGGAATATAAATGATAGGAGCCTCCTTAACCGGAGGCTTTTTTTGTGATGAAAAATTAATTTTCCAGTTCATAGATATTTCATTACTTTTGGAAAATTTTAGTAACTATGATGAAAATATTTTGTATCGGAGCGCTTTCTATTGCTTCTTTACATTTCGCTCAGAATTATCCCGCTTCAGCCATTCCTGAACCTTTAAAAAAAAATGCCAACCTGGTCATCCGTAAAGACCTGACCACCCTCCAGATCAACAGCGTGGATGAAATCCGGTACCAGTACCAGAAAGTAAGAACGGTGATGAATAAGGATGGTAAAGACCAGGCCACTCCTGTCATTGCCTATCAGAAAGGAGACCAGATTTCAGATGTTAAAGTAACGATCTATGATGAAGCCGGCAAGAAAATAAAATCATACTCTAAATCAGACTTTGGCGATTTTGCCAATACTCCCGACGGGATTTTCTACTCGGATGACCGTTTCATGTCACTGCCCTATACTCCGACACAATATCCTTATACCATAGAGTTTTCTTATCAGCTCAAAGACCAGAATACGGTTTTCATTCAGGATTTTGTCCCGTTTTCCATCACCAATACTTCGGTGGAAAGCAAAGAGCTGAGAGTCATCAACAATTCAGGGATAGAGCTTAAAACCAAAACCTATCCTTCAAAATACAATTATGCTGCGGTAACTGAAAGCGGAAGCAGTACAGATAAAGTCTATTCTTTTAAAGATGTCCCTGCGGTTGACGGTACTTTTTTAATGCCGCAGCCGGACAAAATTTTACCTAAGGTAAGCTTTGCCCTGACGAGGTTCAACCTGATGGGAAAACAGGGAAGCATCAGCAGCTGGAAAGATTTCGGGACTTGGTATTATAACAGCATCCTGCAGCCCGTTTCCACAATAACGCCTGCCGTTAAGGCTGAAGTGGCAGCATTGCATTTACAGGGCACTACAGAGGAGAAAGTAAAAAAACTGTATCAGTACATGCAGTCTAAAACACGGTATATTGCGGTCGCTTTAGGGATTGGAGGATGGCAGCCGATGCAGCCTGAAGAAGTATCCAAAAAAGGCTATGGTGATTGTAAAGGTCTTACGAATTACATGAAAGTATTGCTGGATGAGGCCGGGATCCCTTCAAATTACTGCGTGATCAACTCTGGAGACTCCCAGTTGACCTTTGATCCGGAATTCCCGAAAATGGGCGGAAACCACGCCATCCTTATGGTGCCTACTGAAAAGGGAAGCATCTGGCTGGAAAATACAAGCCAGATGATGGCATTCAATCATTTAAGCACATCCACAACAGACAGGAATGTGCTTTCAATCGGTAAGAATGGCATCGAGCTGATCAGCACGCCGGTGTATTCACCGGAGCAAAACAATGAAAAGCAGGTGCTGAAGATCAGGATCAACGAGGATAACAGCATTACCGGGGAAGGCCAATTCTCCTACACCGGCAATCAGTATGATTACAATGTCGCTTTCACCGGCCTTTCGCCGAAAGAGCGTAATGAAGCCATCAGGGACAGGCTGAGTGTTCTTAGTTTCGATAAAATTGAAATGAAGAACGTCATCAATGACAGGGATAATGCCGTTGCCCGGTACGAACTTGATTTCAAAGCAGGCAATTATTCCAAAACGGCCGGAAACAGCATGCTGTTCAGGGCAGTTCCTATTTTTACCAATGTCATCTATAAAAATGATGAAGCCAGAGAGCTCCCTTTTGAGCTTCAGCAGTCGTTTCAGGATGATTATGAGATTACATTTACGGTTCCTGCACAGTATAAGCTGGATGAAGTTCCTGAAAATGTCAGCTTCAATTCAGAATTTGGGAGTTACCAGCTGAATTTCGTGCGGAATGGTACCGAGCTTAAGGTGAACAGGAGCATCAGGATCAATAAAGGCATTTACCCGAAAGAAAAGTACAATGAGTACATCAACTTCAGGAAGAAAACATTAAAAAATGATAATTCAAAAATTCTAATTTCAAAAGCATAACCATGAAAAGAATACTGTGGGCGGCATTAGGCTCCCTTACGATGACCTACGTTCAGGCTCAGAAACATGAGTTCCTTAATCCTCCGAAATTCAATGATGCGGACCTGTCCAAACCCAAATCCCTGCTGGATGAGAATGCACCGGTGGAAGTATTGTACCGTTCTGCGCATTATAAGATGGATTCCCGTACCGGATATCTTTCCAAAAGTTATTTTTACCGGGTGAAAATTTACCGGAAAGATAAGGCTGAAGACTGGCTGAACCTTGAAATTCCTCTGTATCAGGGTAATGGAGGCAGCCAGGAAACCATCAGTAGGATCAAAGCATTCACCTATAACCTGGATAATGGAGTAAAGGTAGAGACTAAGGTGGAAAACAACTCCAAGTACAAAAGCAAGGAGAACAAAAATGTAACGGTAACAAAATTTGCATTTCCTAATGTAAAGGACGGCTCTGTCATCGAATACCAGTATACGGTGGAATCGCCGTTCGCCTATGCTATACCTGAATTCCTGATTGAGACGGATACACCTACCCTCTATACGGAATATGTACTGGACAATCCTATCAATATGTCCTATAATGTGAATTATACCGGGTCACTCAATCCAAAATACAGGGAAATCGCAGATAAAAACTTATACGGGATGGATTATAAGACGTACCGTTTCGCCTACGAGAACCTGAAGCCCTTCAAGGTGGAAAAATTCGTTAAAAACGACCATAATTACAGGACAAAAGTCAGCGCAGAGCTGCATTCCACCAATTTCAGCGAGCTTAAACTCTACTCTTCTTCATGGGATCAGATCCGGCAGAGGCTGTACGATGATGAGGACTTCGGCGGCGAGCTGAAAAAAAGCAGGTTTGCCAAAGATAATATGCCCGCCGGAGTGGCAGGCATGAAAAATGAGCTTGACAAGGCCAATGCCATATTCAGCTATGTACAGAAAACCTTTACCTGGAACAACAAACGGGGCATCTATACGGAAGACGGACTGAAAAAGATGCTGGAAACAAAGACCGGGAACGCTGCGGAAATCAACCTGTTCCTGGTGATGCTGATGCGCGAAGCCGGCATCAAAGCTGATCCTGTACTGATTTCCACCATCAATAACGGTATGATCAACCTGGTTTCTCCCAATGTCGCCAATATGAACCTGGTTATTGCAGCCATTGAGGTGAACGGAGCCATACATGTCTACGACGCTACCACGAAGCAATCATCCGTAGACCAGCTTCCGCCGAGAGACTGGAATGAATACGGTGTACTGATGGCCAAAGATAACGTAAAGCAGATCCGGATGATCAATGCCAAGCCAAGCTTTACCTATCTGACCACCAATGCAAAAATTAATACGGACGGAAGCATTTCAGGGAATTATACGGACAGGGATACAGGGACTTATGCCATGTATGCCAAAGAAAATTACGATGACAATCAGGAAAAGTACAAAAAGCAGTACAAGGAAAATTTTGCGATAGATTTCACAGGCATTACCTCTCAGGTATTGGAAAACGGTGATTTTGAAAGCAGCATGAGCTTTTCATCCGAGAACCTGATTGATAAAGTGGGCAAGAAAATCATCATTAACCCGTTGCTGTTCATGAATAAAAATTCAAATGAATTTGACCAGACCGATGAAAGGAAATACCAGATTGATTTTATTTCCCCGTTTACCAAAGTGAAGAAAATTACCTTGGAAATCCCGGAAGGGTATGCCATCGAGGAAATGCCGAAAAATAAGAAGATCGTCACTCAGGACAAGGAAATAGAATACAGCTATACAGCGGAGCAGAAAGGAAACATGCTGGAAGTAACGTCGGTGATGACGGTTAAGAGCGCAGACTATCCTAAAGAATATTATTCTGCATTCAAACAGATCTGGGGAACAGCTTCGAAAAGCGAAAACCAGGTTATCAGCCTGATCCGGAAATCATAACCAGGTACGTAGATTCACATTGTACGAAAACCTTTGAAATAATCTTAAAACCATTCATTTTTGAATGGTTTTTGCATGCATATCCAAAATAAAAGTTATGAAAAATATACTGGCAGCCATAACATTGGCTGCTCTATTTTCGGTTTCAGCGTGCAAAAAAAGCGAAACCTCAGGGACCTCCTCTGCAACAGAAAATTCCAAACCGGGCACGTTCAGGACAGATTCTGTAGCCATCAATGATTCCGTAAAGCTTGCGGATTCCCTGACTGTGCAGTATTCTGCTAAACTTCTGGTATTTCCTTCCTTACAGGATAAGACCTTGCTCGACAGTATCTATTTCAACAGAAAGGTGCTCAAAGATTTTTCTCAGAAAGGCCTTCAGGCTTATCTTGAAAAGGATAAGAATGGGTATTTCGATAAATTAAGGAAAGAAAGTAAAGAATACCTGTCGGATATCAGGTTCGGAGAGAAGTGGTATACGGATACATCCATGCACCTGAAATCCGTTAATAATGATTTCATGCATATCCAATATATGTGGGGGTCGTATGAAGGCGGTGCCCATGACAATTATGGTTTTTCAGAACGCGTTTTCGACCTTAAAAACAATAAAAAACTGGAGCTTAAGGATATTACCACCATGCCGGCAGGTAATCTTGAAGCTTTGCTGATGAAAAACATCAACAAAATCAACAGCGGAACCACAGACAATAAAGGGCAGGTGAACAATTCGGAGATGCTCCTCGTAGAGGTAATTCCTGCCACGGATAATTTTTATTTTGATGACAAAAACCTGTATTTCCATTACAGCCCGTATGAAATTGCAGCTTTTGCAGCCGGAGATATTACCATTCCGGTTTCCTGGCAGGAACTGGACAAAACTCTTACTCCTGCTTTCAGGGAAAGGATGAAATTTAAATGATATTTAATGCTTCCCTTACGGAAGCATTTTTTATTTTTGTGACCATGGAAAATGTCGCTTTCATCATCAATCCTTTTTCAGCCAAAGGAAATTACCAGCCGTTTCTCAATGCGCTGAAAGCTAAGGTTAAAGATCCCTTATACTATATTTCAGATTCCATTGCCGGGACCCATGATTTTATACAGGAACACTTCAGCCATGTGGATATTTTTGTCGCGGTAGGAGGGGACGGGACTATTTCCACCGTAGCACAGTACCTGATCGGTACTTCCAGGATCCTCGGAATTTTTCCTGCCGGTTCCGGAAACGGATTTTCAAATGAGACCAATTTCGGGAAAAACCTGGATGAGCTCATCGGTAAACTGCAGGCCGGGAAATCAAGGAAGATCGATACTTTTACGGTAAATGACAGGCTTTCCATCAATGTTTCTGGGACCGGCTTTGACGGAAAGGTGGTGAAGGAGTTTGAAAAAACCACGCGCGGCTTTACAAATTATATTAAAGTTTCCATGAAGACATTTTTCAGCTACAAGCCGATCAAGGTTAAATTTTTCGATGAGAAATACCGGCAGTACAACGGTAAGTACCTGATGCTGAACATTGCCAATACCCGACAGTTCGGGAATAAGGCCTATATTGCCCCGCAGGCAAGCAAAAGTGACGGGCTCGTGGATATGGTGCTGGTAAAAAAGTTTCCGTTCACCTATTCGCCGCTGTTTGCGTTCAGGATGTTTACCAAGAAGCTTAGGAATGATGATTATATTACCTATATTCCCGTTTCCGAGATCGAATTTAAGGTGAATACCAAAAACTGGCACCTGGACGGGGAATTCAACAAAATAAAATCTCCGGTACATGTGAAGGTCCAGCCGGCCAGCCTGAATATCCTGATCTGAGATTATAGGGTCTGATGAAGGGCAATGCGGTTTCCTTCGCTGTCTTCAAATTCTGCGACGGCAAAACCATGTTTTCTATTAACGGTTTTAGGATAAAGGATCTTCCCTCCTTTCTCCAGGACTTTTTCTAATGTAAGATCAATGTCTTGGGTCCTGAAATAAAGGATAACACCCTTTCGGGTCGGCTGGTAGACATCGCCTTTTGCCAATGCCCCGGAAATCCCGCTGCCGGTTTCTTCAAACGGGAACAGCAGCATTTCATAGTCATCAATCATTTCTTTTTCAAACCTGAAACCAAATACATGGCTGTAAAATTTCCGGGCCCTTTCCAGGTCTGTGACAGGAATTTCAAAATAGACCACCGGATTGTTTTCTTTTATCATCTTATGGTTGTTTTTTGTACAGGACATAAGCAGGATACCGGTCACGCATAACAGCTGCCTGATGTATTGATGCATTTCAATAGTAATTTAATGATGCCTCCGGTTTTTCATCAATTTTATGAGGGTCATTAAAGCAGTACTGTCACTGCTCTTTATCCAGTTGCTTCTCCCAATTCGCAACTACAACTGCCGCTACAGAGTTTCCGATCACATTCGTCAGCGCTCTGCATTTGCTCATGAATTTATCAATACCAAGCACCAGGTCAGTCCATTTTATGGTCTTGGTCAAAAATTTCTTTTGATATATTCCGCGTTATTTGCAGTCGGGATATTACCTAATAAGCTCAGGGATGATTATATCACCTATATTCGCGTTTCTGAGATTTGAATTTAAGATGAATACCAAAAACTGGAATCTTGACGGGGAATTTAACAAAATGAAATTACCGATTCATGTGAACGTACAGCCGTTAATTTTAAATATTTTAATATAGTTTTTTGCCGGACTATTTCCAGTAGTTTTTCATAAGATCCGCTACCCATATAGGCTGTTTGATCTCTGTTTTTGGCTGGAATTCCTTAAATACAGGTTTAATATCAAGTACAGGCGTTCCGTCAATAGCATCAAGAAACTTTACTTTGATAGTTCTATTATTGTGTTCCAGTAATTCCACTGTTGCAAGCCCTATTGTGTTCGGTCTGTCCTTTTTACGCTGCCCGAAAATACCTGTCATCGGATAATTTACATTACCTCTCGGATGGCCTGAAAAAACGATATCTTCTTTTTCTACCTTATCAAAATAATAAATAATTTCCAGATGGGAAAAGCTTGAAATGCTGTTAAAAGCTTCCGTAGGAATATGGTCTGCCAATTCAATTTCTGCAATGATGGTTTCCCAATTGTCATCGATTAGTTCCGTCCTGGAATTTTTTACCGTTGCTACAGGCTGAAGTGTAATTTCCATATATGATTTGATTATTACTATTTTATATTGATTTTTAGATTTCCAGTTTTTTCTCAACTTTACCCGGGTGATCCAGGCAGTATCGAAGTTATTCCTGATCCAGCTGCTTCTTCCAGTTGGCAACCATAACATTAGCTGCAGAATTTCCGATCGCATTTGTCAGTGCTCTGCATTTGCTCGTAAATTTATCAATACCAAGCATGAGGGCGTTCCATTTTATGGTTTTGGTAAAAAATTTCCTTTGACATATTCCGCATTACTTGCATTCCGGATGTTACCTAACAAGCTCAGTGATTATCATTACCCCACCTATATTCGCGTTTTTGAGATTGAATTTAAGATAATAAATACCAAAAACTGAAATTTAAACCGGGAATTTAATAAGATAAAATCTCCCACTCATCTAAAGGTACAGCCTTCTAGCCTTACTACCCTTAATTTAACATGAATTATTCACTGTAAACATTTTTGTTGTGCAGTTCCATCCATTTAGTAGGATCTGCAATATCGGTCCATCCAAATTGTCGGTACAGCCCGTGTGCATCTCCGGTAAGTAAAATCCATCTTCTCAGGCCTTGTAAATCAGGATGATTCATAATTGTTTCCATTAACCATTTAGAAAGTCCGTTTCCTCGATATTCTTCCAGGATATATACATCACCTAAATAGGCAATAGTAGAAAAATCAGAGATAATCCGGGCAAAACCTATTTGTTTTTCATTCAGATAAACTCCGAAGCACATGGAGTTTTGTATGGCAGCCTGTACTTTTGCTTTAGGAATATTTAAGCACCAATATGCTTTGGTTGATAGAAACTCATGTACAGCGTCAATATCCAGCCTTGATTTATCTGTAGAAATACAAAACTGGTCTTTATATAGGGCTATATTTTTCATGTACGTCATCTATTAGATTTCCAGTTTTTTCTCAACTTCATCCGGGTGATCCAGACAATACTGCAGCCACTCTTTATCAAGCTGTTTTTCCCAATTAGCTACGACAACCGTCGCTACGGAATTTCCGATCACATTCGTCAGCGCTCTGCATTCGCTCATAAATTTATCGATGCCCAGGATCAGGGTCATTCCTGCCAGGGGAATTTCAGGCACAACGGCTAGCGTTGCCGCTAAGGTAACGAATCCGGCTCCTGTTACGCCTGCTGCGCCTTTTGAGCTGAGCATCGCTACCAGAAGCAGCAGCAATTGTTTTTCCAATGGCAGGTGGATGTTCAGTGCTTGGGCAATAAACAGGGAGGCCAGCGTCATATAGATATTGGTGCCATCCAGGTTGAAGGAATAGCCGGTAGGAACAACCAGCCCTACAATAGCTTTCGAACAGCCTGCTTTTTCCAGTTTCTCCATGATTCCCGGCAAAGCGGATTCTGAAGAGCTGGTTCCCAGCACCAGCAAAAGCTCCTCTTTAAGGAAATACATCAGCTTAAAGATATTAAAGCCGTTATAAAGGGCGACCGAACCCAGCACGATCACTATAAACAGGATGGAAGTAATGTAGAATGTGCCCACCAGGAAAATAAGGTTCAGCACAGAATGAAGACCATATTTCCCAATGGTGAACGCCATAGCTCCGAAAGCCCCGATAGGCGCAAGCTTCATCAGCATATGCACGATCTTGAAGACCGGAGCAGACAGGTCCTGAAGGAATTCAGTGACTTTAGCGCTTTTTTCTTTCGTCAGGACCAGGGCCACACCCATAAGGATGGCTACCAAAAGGACCTGCAGTATGTTTTCACCAACCAGCGGACTAAACAGGGTTTCCGGGATAATATTCATGATGAAACCCGTGAGAGTAGATTCGTGTGCCTTCTGCTGGTACTGTGAAACATCCCCGGAAAGTGTGGCCGGATTAACATTCAGTCCATGTCCCGGCTGCAGCAGGTTGCCCACGACAAGTCCGATGATCAGTGCCAGGGTTGAGAATGTAATGAAATAGATCATTGCTTTCATGGCAATTCTCCCGACTTTCTTAAGATCGGTCATATGCGCAATCCCGAGGGTAAGGGTAATGAAAATCACCGGAGCAATGATCATTTTCACCAGCCGGATGAAACCGTCGCCCAAAGGCTTCATTTTTTCACCCAGTTCCGGGTAAAACCTCCCTAAAAGAATTCCTGCAATGATGGCGACAACAACCTGGAAATAGATCTGCCGGTAAAATTTCTTCGTCTTCAAAATCAATCTTTAAATGTTCAGAGCCGGAAATTAAGAAAATTAATCTGAAGTATGATAAAAGTCAGTAAAAGTTTCGGCGGGGCTGAAAGCCCCGCCGAAACATATAACGTCTAAAACGGTGTTAAAAACGACCAGTGATTGACTGTCATCATTCTATGGCTACGGAATCATCACCCCTGCCGTCCGCTACAGCCTGGATATTACCATTGTCATCCCGGGTGATCATTTCGGTTTTTCCGATCTGTTTGACTTTTTCAAAAGTGTAATTCTTAGCCTTTAATTCTGCTATGGTGCTTTCAGGGAAGTTTTCCTCCACCTTTATTGTTTCAGGCAGCCATTGCTGATGGAATTTCGGGGCATTAACGGAGATATTCGCGTTTTGCCTGAAATCAACCACATTGACAATCGATTGGTATACTGAAGTTGGAATCGTAGTTCCTCCGGGTGTACCCACAACCATATACGGTTTTCCGTTCTTAAGAAGGATTGTAGGCGTCATGGAGGAGAGCATTCTCTTGTTAGGCTGTATGGAATTGGCTTCACCACCTACAGCACCGAACATATTCGGTACACCGGGTTTAATGGAAAAGTCATCCATTTCATTGTTAAGGAAGAATCCGGCTCCGGATACCACGACCTTGCTGCCATAATAGCCGTTAAGCGTTGTGGTGACAGAAGCTGCATTGCCGTCTTTATCCAGCACGGAGATATGGGTTGTCTGCGTCGATTCTTTGGGCTGGGCAATGATCTTGCCAACTTCAGAGCTTGGGGTTGCCCTATCAAAGCTGAAGTTTTTCCACCGGCCCTTCAGGTACTCATCAGAGATCAGGTAATTGGTTTTATCCTGAATAAAATCCGGGTCACCCATATATTCGGCACGGTCTGCAAAAGCCCTTCGTTCCGCTTCTGCCATGATCTGTACAGCTTTTGTTGAGTTCTGCTGGTATTGCTCAAGGTTTTCAAAGCTTGCCATCCTGAGCATCTGGGCCAGGAGGAGCCCGCCGCTTGACGGCAGCGGCATGGAAACCACACGGTTGCCTTTATAATCGAATTCAAGCGCCTTTCTTTCTGCGACCTTATAGTTTTTAAGATCCTGCAGGGTGATAATCCCGTTGCCCTTCTTCATTTCCGCAACGATGAGGGCAGCCGTTTTACCTTCGTAAAAACCTTTGGCACCCAGTTTCTGGATCAGCTTTAACGTTTCCGCCAGCTCTTTCTGGATGAGGATGTCGCCTGCCTTCCAGGGTACATCCTTAACAAACGCATTGGCTGTCGTATTGTGTTTTTTGAATGCATCCCTGTGCCTGTTGAGCATATCCGCTTCCTGTTCCGTGACGGCGAATCCTTTTTCAGCTAAGTCAATTGAGGGCTGGATGATCTTTTCCATCGGAAGCCTGCAGTATTTCAACGTCGCAAAAAAGCCTGCAACACTTCCGGGAATGCCTACGGCAAGCCGCCCGTTCTGGGAAAGGTCTGTACTGGCTTTTCCGCTTTTATCAAGGTACATATCCCTCGATGCTTTCAGGGGAGCAGTTTCCCGGTAATCCAGGGTAAACTTTTCGCCGTTGTTTTTGACGCCGACCAGAAATCCGCCGCCGCCAATATTGCCTGCCTGAGGATAAACGACGGCCAATGCATACTGCGTAGCAACTGCTGCGTCATAAGCATTGCCGCCCATTTTCAAAATGCTGGCACCGGCTTCGCTGGCCAGCGGATGGGCGGAGACTACCACACCTTTGTTTTTTACTTTTACCTCCTTTACAATCGTAATGTCTGTGTACTGTGCTGAGAAATATTGCGTTATCAGTACCCCTATAATGATCATCTTCTTCATGATAAAAAATATACCCGAATTTACAATTTTGTTTTTGAATAGGGGGTTAAAATCTTTATTTTTGCTTCAATCAACTAAAAAGAAAACAATGGAATCCTATACGGAAAAAATCCTGATTACCGGTGCTTTGGGCCAGATCGGCACAGAGCTTACCAACCGCCTGGTTGAAATTCACGGCGCAGACAATGTAGTAGCTTCGGGTCTTGACAAATGGCAGGAAGGCATCAGCTCGGCAGGTCATTATGAGAGACTGGATGTGACCAATACAAAATTGGTGAGGCAAGTCATCAAAGATTATGAAATCACTACGGTATACCATCTGGCATCCCTGCTGTCAGGAACTTCGGAAAAACAGCCGCTGTTCGCATGGAAACTGAACCTGGAGCCTCTTATCGATTTTTGTGAAATGGCGAAGGAAGGGCTTATCAAAAAGATTTTCTGGCCAAGCTCTATTGCGGTCTTCGGGAAAGGGATTCCAAAAGAAAATGTGGGGCAGGAGGTAGTGCTGAATCCTACCACCGTATATGGGATCTCCAAAATGGCAGGGGAGAAGTGGTGCGAATATTACTTCGATAAATACGGCGTAGACGTTAGAAGCATCAGGTATCCCGGATTGATCTCCTGGAAGACTCCGGCAGGCGGCGGGACTACGGATTATGCTGTGGAAATTTTTTATAAAGCCATAGAGGACGGAAAATACACCAGCTTTATTTCTGAAGATACCGCCATGCCGATGCTGTATATGGATGATGCTATTGAAGCTACCCTGAAATTGATGGATGCTCCTAAGGAGAGCCTGACGGTCCGTTCATCGTACAACCTGGGCGGAATGTCTTTCACCCCCAAACAGCTGGCTGAAGAAATCAGGAAAGAAATCCCGGGATTTGAGATCAGCTATGAGCCCGATTTTAGACAGGCCATTGCAGATTCCTGGCCGGCATCCATTGATGATTCCACGGCAAAAAACGACTGGAAACTTTCTTACAATTTCGGAATTTCCGAAATGACTCAGGACATGATTAAAAATCTAAGAATAAAATTAGGTAAAAATTAATGCTTTAATTTTAACTTTAAATAAGAGTATTTTTAACATCTGATTTTTAATATATTATAATAATTATCTAGAATTATATTTAAATGGTATTATTGACTTTTAATATTGTTACTATTGAAGCCTCCTGTCAAAATGGGAATGAAATCTCTGATGAAATGAGGTTGAATATAACTATAGATAATACCAAAGCCATACTCAGGATTTTAGATCTTCATGATGTAAAAGCCAGTTTCTTTATTGAGATTTCCATCACAGGAAAACTTAAAAATCTTATCAAAGCAATTTCATCCCAAGGGCATGAAATTGCTTTTTATAATAAGAATTCTACCATCGAAAATATTGAGGAAACTAAAAAAGAAACGGAATATTTCCTGGAGAAACAGATCAGGGGCATCCGTCAGAAAGACGTGCTGATCCCTTCAGAAGACCTGAAGATGATCGGGTTTAATTATATATCGCGGATCGATCATGCCCATGTGCTTTTTCCTTTCAAGCGGTTAAAGACTACCACAAAGATTACAGAAGAAGACGGATTGAGCATCATTCCCGAAAGTATTTCTCCCTACAGCCAATTGCCTTATAATGATTTTATTTTCCAGTTCCTGCCGGTGAAATACTATCAGAATATGGTCTTTGAAACCCTTAAAAACGACGATTTTGTACTCATCTATCTGGAGTCCTGGCAGTTTACGGACCTGAATAAACACCGCTTTTCTGTCCCCTTCTACAGGCGGCTGAATGCAGGCAAAAAAATGGAGGACAAACTGGATGCCCTCCTTAACTGGATCAATGAAAAAGAACTGGCTACTTCCCGTGTCAAGGATTATATTTTCTGATCTTTTTCTTCATTCATGCAAACCGCCAGAAGATCGGTTGAGTATTGCATATCTTTCTGAAATAGGATAACATCACTGGAATACCCCGAACTGAAGTCATTCTGAGCAATATTTCCTGTAGCAGGTGCATTTCCTGATTTTAATTTTTTCAGGTAATCAAATGCCTTCTTTTGCAGTTTTAACAGGAAAACACGTAATGGATAAGGATATACCGATAATGTCGAAGGAAGTACCATTAGCCGTTCCTTTCTGGTCCGTTTAATTTCTTCAAGGACCAGGTCTGAATCTGACCCGATTTTTAAAATTTCCACTTTGTCAAAGTGCCGTTCAAGCAGGTTTGTAAGGCTTTCCGGGCTGTATTCTTTCAGATGGAAAATATTCCAGGGCTGCTGGTATCTGAATAGCCGGTGTTTCTTATCCGGAGTGGAGATCATTAACATTCCGCCAGGATTCAAAAGCTTTTTTAATGTTGATGCATACGCCTGGTCATCCGGAACATGTTCTATGACCTGAAACGAAGTAATGACATCGAATTTTTCGTTTCCCAATTCGGCAATCGTCATAAAGCTCAGGTTAGGGGACAGGTATTCCTTCCTGGCAAAATCAACCGCCTCCCTGCTGATATCCACGCCTGTAACGCTTTTTGCCTTCAGGGAAAGCATGTGGGAACCGTAACCTGAGCCACAGCCAAAATCGAGCACTTTTTTACCTGCTGCAAATTTTTCAGCATATTCATAAGTAGCAATATGCATCAGGTGCAGGTACAGTTCAGATTTGTTTTTAAAGCTGCCGTTCACGATATGTCTTTCGCCGGTATCTTTCATAGATCTACTTTCTTAAATATTTAATCAGGATAGTTCAAAAAGCGTTATTTCAGGTAAAACACCCACTCTTCCAGGGTAACCCAGCACGCCGAAACCGCGGTTCACATACAGCATTTTGCCCTCGCTTTCGTATAGGTCAGCCCATTTCGGATAGCGGTACTGCACAGGCGACCATTTGATGTTTTTAAGATCAAGCCCGAACTGCATGCCGTGTGTATGGCCGGAAAGCGTCAGCTGGACATTTCCCGGATGTTTTTTAACCACATAATCAAAATGGGTAGGGTCATGGCTCATCAGGATTTTAGCAGCGGATTCCGGGACGTTTTTAAGGGCTTTATCAAGATCCCCGAACTGAGGGAACGGTTTGAGGCCCCAGTTGTCTACCCCAAGGATATACAGCTGTTCGCCGTTCTTCTCAATGATCCTGTGCTCGTTACGCAGCATTTCAAAGCCGGCTTCTTTTTCATATCCGATCAGGGTTTCCAGGTTTTTCCTTTTTGCATCCAGGGAATTCCAGGTAACGTAGTCTGCATAATCATGGTTTCCCAGCACGGCAAATTTACCGTCGTTTGCGTTGATCGTTGAAAACAGGGGGATGAACGGCTTGAATTCCTCTGCCACATTGTTCACCATATCCCCGGTAAACAGCACCAGATCAGGTTTTTGCTCATTGATCAGGTGGATGGCATGTTCAAGCTTTGAAGGGTCGGAGAAGCTTCCGCTGTGGACATCCGAAATCTGAACGATCTTGTATCCCCTGAAACTTTCGGGCAGGTTTTTTATTTTGACCTTTACTCTTCTTACTTTATGCCGGTATTTCCCGAAGGTGATCCCGTCGATGAACAATGCCGAAAGCACACCACCGAGACCCAGCCCTAAAAGGCTTAAAAACTTCCTTCTTTCCGGGAAAAGATGCTCATCCGGCTTTGCAAGGCCGATGAGATAGGTTCCGGTACGGAAGATATCATCGATCAGCAGGAATAAGACAATGAATATTTTAGGCAGGATCGCCACCAGGAACAGCGACATCATCAGATGGATTCTGAAAGGGTTTCTTTCCGAACGCTGGAAATGAGTGATCTCGTACGCAAACACGCCGTAGATGGCCAGAGAGATAATCCAGTACCCGAGCCTCAGCCAGAAGTTGTCCGTAAGGGTCCTTACTGCCTGGTAAACATAGATTTCCAGGACCAGGAAAATTGCTGCTATAAGTAAAAAATTCTTTTGCATAGGGTGGTTTAAAAAAGCACAAAGAATAACTTCCCTGTGCTTCTGAATTTATTAATATTAAATTATGGCTTAAGGAAATCGGTAAACAATAGCATTGATGTTCATTCCGGCTCCCACCGAAGTCATCACTATGTTGCCTTTATCTTTAAACGATTGACCCTCCATTTTTCCTTTAACGATAAGATCGAACATGGTAGGAATGGTGGCCACGGATGAATTTCCGAACTCCTGGATCGTCATCGGGGAGATGCTGTGGTCGTAATCTTTGATTTCATACAGCTTATGAAGCCTTTCGATCATCGCATAGTCCATTTTGGCATTCGCCTGGTGGATCAGGATCTTGTTAATATCCGTGATGGAAAGTCCTGCATCGTCAATGGTTTCTTTAATGGCTACGGGAACATTTTTAAGCGCGTACTCATAAATTTTTCTTCCCTGCATTCTTACGAAGAGTCTGGTCTGGTCGGATTCTTTATTGATGGAAGGTCCGTTCGCCAGGTAATCCAGCTCGGGCCCGTTATCACAGATCGTATTATGAGCAATGATTCCCACATTTTCCTGCTCGGTAGCCTGAACCACAACAGCACCTGCGCCGTCGGCAAAAATCATCCTGTTCCTGTCATAAGGATCGGTTACACGACTTAATGTTTCGCCACCGATAACAAGGATGGTTTTAGCGGTTTTGGCTTTGATCAGGGTGTCGGCAAGGATTATGGCTTCCACCCATCCCGGACATCCGAAAAGCATATCATACGTAACGCATTTTCTGTTCCGGATTCCAAGTTTGTTTTTAACTCTTGCAGCCATGGTCGGCATGAAATCGGCATACCCGTGAGGTGTAACTTCTCCGAAATTGCTGGCATAAATAATATAATCCAGCTCTTCACCGTCGATGTTGGCATCTTCAAGCGCTTTTTTGGCCGCTTCGTAACCGATTTGCGAATTCGAAAGATCATCTTCTATGAATCTGCGGTTTTCGATTTCCGTAATTTCTACAAATTTCCCGATAGTTTCTGCAGCAGGTTTGTCAATCTTTATTCCGTCTTCCGTGTAAAACTCTGAATCTAGAAAGAAATCTCTACCAATAATTCGGCTGGGAATGTAAGACCCGGAACCAATGATGATCGTATTCGGCATTCGTTAATATGTTTTTTTTAAAAATGCAAAGTTAATAATTAATCTTAATAAGAAAGAATTAAAAATATTATTAAATTTGCAAAAATGTACTTTACCCCTTATGAAAAATAACGCATCCCTGAAAGGTTTATTAGTTGCAGTTGTGGCGTTTATGGTTGCTTTTGGGATCTACTACTTTTTTCTGGCAAAAAGAAACTACTACGTTATCGATAACCCTACTTCCGGTACTTTTTACTTCAAGATCAACAATGGCTCGGAAGGGATTATTTCCGGCGGGCAGACGGTTCCCGTAGATCTGGACAAAGGCAAAAATTCTATCAAAGTATTTGACCAAAACAAAAGACTCCTGTACGATTCTGCTTTTGAAGTGAACAAGATCCGTGGCCTTTTGAATATCGCACATCAGGATTATTATATCAATACCCAATATTATGGGTACAACCTTAAGAAAGATTCATTACTTTTGGAGCTCGATAAAACGATGATCGACGGAAAACCTTACCTGGGAGCGCCTAAACGCTTCACTAAGCTCTATACCGACGATTTCTACTACAATGTGGATGAAGACTATGACAAGCTCATTAAAAACATCCAGAAAGTGGAATCCAGATCGAAAATTTTCAGGAAGCAGGATTTCCTCAATTATTATAAAGAATACTATAAGTTTTAAGTTTTGGCAAAAGATATCAATCAAGTAACGCCCTACAATTCTGAGGCTACCAAAAAGAGCCAGGTAGAGGATATGTTCGACAATATTGCACCTAAATATGATCTTCTGAATCATGTTTTATCCATGAAAATTGACGTTTTATGGAGGAATATCCTGGTGAAATGGATGAAAAAAGATGAACCCCGCGAAGTGCTGGATGTGGCTACAGGAACGGGTGATCTG
Organism: Chryseobacterium camelliae; assembly: GCF_002770595.1. NCBI lineage: Bacteria > Pseudomonadati > Bacteroidota > Flavobacteriia > Flavobacteriales > Weeksellaceae > Chryseobacterium > Chryseobacterium camelliae. The sequence continues at coordinate 4,160,873 of NZ_CP022986.1, forward strand.
GCCATTGCGGTTCAGAAGGGAACACAGGCCAGAGTAGTTGGTTTGGATTTATCGCAACAAATGTTAAATGTTGGCGTTATTAAAATAAAAAAACTTAATTTAGACGGCAAAATTTCAATGCAAAAGGGCGATGCGGAAAATCTTTCATTTGAAGACAACCGCTTTGACGCAGTATCCGTTGCATTCGGAGTAAGGAATTTTGAAAATCTTACCAAAGGTTTAGCAGAGCTAAGAAGGGTTGTGAAGGATAACAAGAGTGTGTATATACTGGAGTTTTCAAAGGTTGAGGGTTTTATGGGGCCACTGTATATGTTTTATTTTAAAAATATCCTGCCGGCCATCGGCAGACTGGTGTCTAAGGACAACAGGGCATACACATACCTCCCGGATTCTGTAAATGCTTTTCCGTATGGGGAGAAAATGAAGCAGATTCTTTTAGATACAGGATTTAAAAAAGTTGAATATAAAAAACTAAGTTTAGGTATAGCCACAATTTATAAAGCAACAAAGTAACCTATGAATAAATTTCTATTAAAAGCACTGGTTTTAGCCTCAGTAAATGTTGCCGTGTTATCCAACGCGCAATTCAGAACCCGAAACAGAATGGACAAACTGGAAGAGTTTGATCAGCAGACATTCAGCTGGGGGTTCTACTTAAACGGCAACAGGCTGGATTACCGCATCGTCCTCAACCCGAGATACGGTATGAATGGCAATCAGAATCTTGTGACCTCTAAAGAAAGTTATAGCTTCGGCGCCGGATTGATCGGTAAATGGAGGCTGAACGACTATTTGGATCTCAGACTGGAGCCGGGCTTGCAATTTGCTCAAAGGCAGCTTACTTTCAATACCCAATCCAATGACATCTATGCCAACGGAAGCTTAACGAATGCTCCTTTTACCCCGATTCCGTTAACGGAGAAAGACCGGGTAAGGGATGTAAAATCAACTCTGGTGGATATTCCGGTATTGCTGGAGCTTCACGGTGACCGGTGGTACAATTCCAGGCCTTATGTGGCAGCCGGGGTCAACTATATCGTTAACCTGCAGTCCAATTCAGACTCTACGGATGATAACCGTCAGCAGGTATTCAGGTCTACCACCCATAATTTCGCATGGTCTGCGGAAATGGGGGTCCAGTTCTACTTCAATAAATTTAAGCTTACACCTGCCATCAGGGGAACCTTTATCATGAACAATGAGATTGTGGCAGATAACGCTACGACACCGCCATACTGGACGGCTGCTATGTCTACGTTGCAGACCAGGGCAGTAATGTTCGTGTTGAAATTCGAATAAAGACAAAAATAGAAATATACGGGAAGGATGCACGTTTGTGCATCCTTTTTTCGTGCGATTCCAAAATATAGGGAGTTTTATTTTTGTTAGTGTTAATATTTTTTTATTTTTGCTACTAGTTAGAATAAAACCTGAAATGCTTCAAGACTTAGAAAACAATTTTTCAGAGCTGGAAAAAAAGATTGCGGGCCTGCAGAAAAGCCACAGAAATCTTACCGAAAAATTTTCAGAGCTGAATACGGAGCATGAAGAGCTGAAGAAGAGATACGATGAGGAACGGAAAAGAAATCAGGTATTAGCAGAAGAACAAAAACATATAAAACTTTATTCAGCGATATCAGGAAACCCTGAACACAACAGGCTAATGAAAAACCACATTAACCGATTGGTGAAGGAGATTGATTTCTGTATTGCTCAGCTTCAAAACAGTGGATTGTAATGGAAGTAAGAAGAATTACCATTAATATCGCCGGAAGGGTATATCCGCTGAATGTTCCCGCAGCAGAAGAAGAAACGCTGCGTAAAGTGGGGAAGCAGATTGAAAATATGATCAAAGATTTTGAACAGAATTTTGATGTAAGAGACAAACAGGATGCCCTGGCCATGTGTGCCCTTAAGCTGGGAACCAATGCCGAAGTGGTATCTGCGAACTATGATAAGACCGTACATTCTGCCAGCGAAAGATTAGCAAAAATTGCACAATCGTTGAACGAAGTAAAGGAATAATATAAGAGGGAATAGATTTTTTTCCCCGGAAAGACTGCCTACAATAATTCTAACACATTAAAGGTAAACTCAACGCTAAACAATTACCGGACAAATGTTCATGGAATGGCGTGCCGGATCCGTCCGGATTACAGACCATGAAAATCAGTTCAAATCGTGTTGATTAGGAGTTTACTCTCAATCTCTGGATTATTGTGGGCTTTTTTTATGTACAAAAACAGGATATAAAGACAATTAAAACTTAATATACATTATGATAGAATTTATAATCGGCGCTATTTGCCTGGTAATCGGTGCAGTTGCAGGGATCCTATTCTCTAAAAGCTCACTTAATACTAAAGGGAAATTCATTATTGACGATGCCAAGAAAAATGCCGAAAATCTTATAGAAAAAGCCAATGTACAGGCGGAATCCATAAAGAAAGAGAAAAACCTTCAGGCTAAGGAAAAATTCCTGGAGCTGAAATCACAGCATGATGCTGATATCCAGGCCCGAGAAAAGAAAATGCAGGAAGTTGAAAAAAGGATCAAAGACAAGGAGCATAAACTTAATGATGACCTCAGTAAGGTAGGAAAGCTTGAAAAAGACCTTGACAAACAGATTGCAGACTATGCCAAGAAGAATGAGATCTTAGAAAAGAAACAGCACGACCTGGATACGGCTACCGCTAAAAAAGTGGAAATCCTGGAAAAAATCGCCAACTATACTGCCGAGGAAGCCAAAGCAGAACTGGTAGAGACCATGAAGGCTGAAGCCAAAACCAGAGCACAGGCACACGTTCAGAGCATCATGGAAGAAGCCCAGCTGAATGCTAAAAGCGAAGCCAGAAAGATCGTTATCCAGACCATCCAGAGGATCGGAACCGAGCAGGCTATTGAAAACTCCGTCTCCGTATTCAATATAGAATCCGATGAGGTGAAAGGAAGAATCATTGGTAGGGAAGGTAGAAATATCCGTGCCCTTGAAGCTGTTACCGGCGTTGAAATCATTGTTGACGATACTCCGGAAGCCATCCTTCTTTCATGCTTTGACCCTGTAAGAAGGGAAATCGCAAGATTATCCCTCCACAGGCTGGTAACAGACGGAAGAATCCACCCGGCAAGAATTGAGGAAGTCGTGGAAAAGACAAGGAAACAGATCGAAGAGGAAATCATTGAAGTAGGAAAGAGGACTATCATCGACCTGGGTATCCACGGATTGCACCCTGAGCTGATCAAGATCATCGGTAGAATGAAATACCGTTCCTCATATGGACAGAACCTGTTGCAGCACTCCAGGGAAGTAGCGAATATCGCTGCTACGATGGCTGCTGAATTAGGACTGAATGTAAAACTGGCGAAAAGAGCAGGCCTTTTACACGATATCGGTAAAGTTCCTGAACAGGAGTCTGAACTTCCTCACGCATTACTCGGTATGCAGTGGGCTGAAAAATACGGGGAGAATCCTGAGGTGGTAAATGCCATCGGAGCCCACCACGATGAGATCGAAATGAAGTCGTTACTATCTCCGATCATCCAGGTAGCCGATGCGATTTCAGGGGCAAGGCCGGGCGCAAGACGTCAGGTGCTTGAATCTTATATCCAGAGGCTGAAAGACCTGGAATCTGCTGCATTGAGCTTCGACGGAGTATCCAGTGCGTACGCGATCCAGGCGGGTAGAGAACTTAGGGTAATGGTAGAAAGCGGAAAAGTAAATGATGAAGTCGCTTCCCAGCTTTCCTATGATATTTCCGAAAAGATCCAGAATGAGCTTACCTATCCGGGACAGGTTAAAGTAACCGTAATCCGGGAGACCAGAGCCGTGAATATTGCGAGATAATCAGAAGAAAAAGATATTTGACAAAAACCTTTCAGGAAACTGGAAGGTTTTTTATTTTTATCCAAATTAAAACGCAACATGCAGGAACTTTCTTTATCGTCAAAGATCAAACACATACTTTCCATTCCCGTGATCATTTCTGCTTTAGGGTACTTTGTAGACATTTATGACCTTTTGCTGTTCGGCATTGTACGGATCCCAAGTCTCAAAGACCTCGGACTGAACCCGGATACTGACGGAACCTTTATCCTGAACTGCCAGATGGCCGGCCTGCTGATCGGTGGGATATTTTGGGGTATTTTCGGTGATAAAAAAGGACGGCTCTCCGTTCTTTTCGGGTCTATCCTCGTGTATTCGCTGGCTAATATTGCCTGCGGATTCCTGCCCTATTTTCCTAAAACCCACCTGGAGTACCAATATGCAGCTTTAAGGTTTATTGCAGGTATCGGGCTGGCCGGAGAACTGGGAGCGGGCATTACCCTGGTTTCCGAAAGCCTGCCGAAGAATCTTAGGGCAATAGGGACTTCCGTGGTTGCCGGTTTCGGGTTGATGGGAGCGGTAGTTGCCCAACTGACGGTAGAACTGGCCGGCGGATGGAATATTTCCTATATCATTGGCGGTGTTCTGGGTATTGCACTCCTTTTTCTGAGGATCAGTGTTTCAGAATCCGGGATTTACAAAACAATGGAGCATAAGGCTGTTTCAAAAGGCAATTTCCTCTCTTTCTTTACCCATAAAGACCGGTTCATACGGTATCTGAAATGCATCGCCGTGGGATTGCCTACGTGGTACTGCATCGGCATCCTGGCCGTTCTGGCGAATCAGTTTGCTCCTGAGCTGGGAATCAGGGATATCAGCCCTGGTAAGGCTATTATGTGGGCTTACGTAGGTATTTCAGTAGGGGATCTGCTGAGCGGTTTTATTTCCCACGCACTGAAGTCCCGGAAAATGGCCATTTTTTATATGCTGGCTTTTACCGTTGTGGGGGTGGCCAGCATGCTGTTCGGCCATACGGATTCCGAGACCAAATATTATCTGTTCTGCGTTTGGCTCGGCCTGGGAACAGGCTATTGGGCTATGTTTGTAACGCTTGCGGCAGAGCAGTTCGGAACCAACATCAGGAATACGGCAACCACGACTGTCCCGAATATGGTCAGGGGACTTGTTCCGGTCATGATTTTTGCTTTTGATTTTTTTAAGAAAGATTTCTCCGTGGTAATCAGTGCTGCGATTGTAGGGGTGATTGTATTCGGGCTTGCCTTTTATTCTTCCTTTACCATATCGGAAACCCACAATAAGGATCTTGATTTTACAGAATAATTACAGGTGTTTAAGAAATATTTATGAAGGTTTCTGCGTTATAAGATTAATAAGTCAGTCATAATAAATAATTTATAAAAATACTATTAAATTATGCTGTGAATAATTAATATTTGTTTAACTTTGAAGCATACCAAACAATTTGTTTAATCTATAAAAATCCAAAATCACATGTCAAACAACATTTTCAAAAACGCAAAAAAATTAGGGAAGTCTGATCTTAGAAACATCACAGGGGGAATCAGCGGAAACCCGGATCTCAGCCAGTGTAAATGCAGCTGTTCAGGTGCCGTTACAGGTCCTGCTTATTGCGTGAAGTATATCGGATGTCCGCAGGTATATACCTGCAACGACCAGGTATAATGCTGAGGATCTTAAATTAAAAAACATTTCCACATTTAATACGCAGAAGCCTTCCGGATTTCCGGGAGGCTTTTGTACTTATTGCATAACCTTGCCAGGGTTCAAAACCCTGACAAGGTTACAGGTCAGAAAAGCTTTTGTCACGGTCGTTGCGGTACCGGCTGTTTTTTTCTGAACCGATTTTCTGCTGGGAATAAATGCTGTTGTGCCCGGAAAAGAGATAGGAAACCACACAGGCAATGGCAACATAGATGCCGCATTCGGCGCCGAAGAGTTCAATACCCATCAGGATGCAGGCCAGAGGCGTATTGGTCGCTCCTGCAAATACGGCCACAAAACCCATTCCGGCAAGTAATCCGAACGGGAGCGGAATGAAAAGGGATAAGGCGCTGCCCAATGCTGCGCCTATGAAGAACAGCGGGGTAACTTCCCCGCCTTTAAAACCTGCGGCAAGAGTGATGATGGTAAAAGCCATTTTTAAGGCAAAATCATACATCGGAAGACGGTGTTGAAATGATTCCGTGATGACCGGAATTCCGAGGCCTATATAACGTGTTGTTCCCAATGCAAAAACAGCCAAAGCAACTATAATTCCTCCGATGAACGGACGAAGCGGCGGAAATGCTATCCTTGCTCTTAACACCGCGCCCGTTTTATGGAGCAGCTTACTGAATGCTGCTGCGCAGATCCCGAAGACCATTCCCGCGATAATGCTGTATATTACCGGTAAAAAATCAGGAGCAGGGATTTTTCCGATGTGGTAATGGGTATGCTTTGCTCCCCAGAGATCCGTCATGAGGCTGGCCAGGACTGCGGAAACAAAAACCGGAAAGATAGCATGGTACCGGATTTTCCCGATGAACAGTATTTCCAGGGCAAAAACGGCTCCGGCCAGTGGCGTCCCGAATACAGACCCGAAACCGGCCGCGATGGCTGCCATCAGCAGTGTTTTTCTGTCATCACGGTTAAGGCTGAAAGGTCTGGAAAGCTGATCCGAAATGGCTCCTGCCATCTGAAGCGCCGTTCCTTCACGCCCAGCCGAACCCCCGAAAAAGTGTGTCATCACGGTGCCCAGGTAAACGAAAGGTGCCATTCTGAACGGAATCGTTTTTGCGGGATCATTAATGGTATTCAGCAGAAGGTTATTCCCGGCTTCCACCTCCTTGCCCCAGTAATGGTATAAAAGCCCAACAGCCATACCTGCAACAGGTAAAAGCCCGATAAGCCAGAGATGGTTTTCCCTGAAATCCGTAGCCCATTGAAGGGAAATGAGAAAACCTGCGGAAGCGGTCCCTACCAATGCTCCGATGACTAAGCTGATGCACAGCCATTTCAGCACATAAGGCAATGCCGGATATTTCCTGAAGAAAAACCTGATGTTAAATAACACTATTCCGATATAATTTCGATGACGTACAGACATAGTTTCCTGATTCAATTACGGTTAATAATCTATTAATCAGGCGTCATCAGTCCCGTATGAAACGGGGCGGTTGGGTAAGGAAGAACACCATTTCCTTTTGTAAGGCAAAGATAAAAATAATTTTTAGTTTTTATAATGCATCGCCTTGTCAATCTCAACAGGGTTATTGTATTTTTTGATGATCTCCTGCATGCTTTTAACCTGAGCATTCAGTTCATCGATAGTAGAAACCTCTTTTGCGTTGATATTGATGTGCAAAGTGTCATTCTTAGTGAAGTTTGTTCTTTCAAATGAAAAAGGATCATCAAAAAATTCTGTTAAAAGCTTTTGCCTCTGTTTTTCATTAATATAAATTGCTTTATTCCCAAAATTGGATTCAAGAAAGTCCTCGGTATGAAATGTGTCCGATAATTCCCGGCTTTTAATAAGGTTGTAAATAAAATTTTTCTTTGTATCGTAAATTTCGAAAACCAGGCCCGGAAGTCCGGAAAATTTGAAAGGTCCTTCATTAAAGGGAATCTCCTTGCTAAACCAGGCTATCCAATTTCTTCCTCCAAATGTTGCAGTCGCCTTTTGCAGCGTATATGGCTGGACCTGTCGGGTTTCGCCGGAGATCTTCCAGTTTATTTTGTCGGTAGTTTTAAAGGAATAATATCCAAATTTAATATTGATAAAATTTTCGTTTTCACTGGTATTTGTTTTCCTTTTTACCACTTGCCCGGTCATGTCAATATGCCTGTTATCAATATTTCCGAACTTTTTATTGAGGGAATCGTTAACCAAAAGGTCTCTTCCATAAAATTTCATCTCTCTCGAATTGATATCCAGAATCATGTTGTATTTCTGATAATCTGCGTCGGTAGAATCCATTTTACACTGAAGCTCATAGATAAACCGATGCGTTTGTGAATTCAGTACGCTGATAATCAATATGAAAAAGAGTATTGGAATTTTTTTCATGGTTCATCTTTTTGATCGGATTTTATTTAAAATAAGGATGTTCAGAAATATATTTTTTACTTATTTTAATGCTGTCAAACATGTCCTTATCACTCGAATCCTGCTCCAAAAACCAATACTGAAGACCTGCTTTTTCCCGGGCTTTAAAAATTCTCTCAAAATCGATGGTTCCGTTTCCGATTTCTGCAAAATCTTTTGAGCCGGCTTTCATGTCTTTTACATGCCACAGCGGAAATCTTTTCGGATATTTTTCGAAATAAGACAACGGGTCAATTCCTGCTTTTGCCATCCAGTACAGGTCAAGCTCCATTTTTACCAGTTCCGAGGAAGAGCAATTTAAGATAAAATCATATACAGTGCCCGATTCATCAAGCTTTTCAAATTCAAAATCATGGTTGTGATACGCCATCTGCATTCCGGCTTTCCGGACAGTAGTTCCTGCAGTATTGAGAAGGTCGGGCAATTTACGGTAATTCTCAGGTGTCCTTTCTTCCGGGAAAATATACGAGCAGACCATATATTCTGCACCCATATTCTGCATATCTTCCACTGTTTTTTCCCAGCCGTGGAGCAATGTCCCAGGATCAGGATGCGCGATTCCTGTGGTGTGGTGCGAACTGACTACGCGCTGGCCGGTATTCTTCAGGATGGATCTGAACTCATTCGCGGTCCGGCCGAAAAATGTCCCGTTATAACCATAGATTTCCAGGTCTGTAAAACCCATTTCAGCGAGTTTTTCCAAAGCTTTTTCCGGGTCGGCAGAAAGTGCTTCTCGTACCGTATACAACTGGATGCCCAATGTTCTGTTCTGGTGGTGGTTCTTTTTATGTGTCATTCCGCAGGAGTATAATCCTAAGAGCCCAAATGATGAAAGTCTGATGAAATCTTTTCTTTGCATGTGTATTACAGGAACGGTTTCATTTCATTTTCGATCTGGCTCCTCAGTTCCATCAGGCGTTTGGCATACTGTTCAAGCTGCTTTTCCTCATCGGTTTCGGGTGTCCATTTGGGAACCGGAAGCTTTTTACCATTCTCGTCTACGGCAACAAACACAATAATGCAGTGGGTTTTCTTTTCGAAATCCGGCTGCTTCAGGTTTCTGGAATAGACGTTGATGGCAATATGCATGCTCGACGTCCCGGTGTAAATGACCTGGGCATCTACTTTGACCACTTCACCGATCTTGATGGGATCATAAAAACGGATTCCTCCCACATAGACTGTAACGGAATAATTCCCGCTCCAGGTCGTGGCACAGGCATAGCCGGCTTGGTCGATCCATTTCATGACGCTTCCGCCGTGTACATTGCCTCCGTAGTTGACATCCGAAGGCTCGGAAATAAACTGAAAGGTGATAGGTTTATTCTGCATGCTGAAAAATTTCGAATAAAGATATTTAATAATTTCCGGAATTTTAGATTAAATCCTACTTTTGACCTTTGAAACTCCTGAAAAGGACAGCAAAATAAAAGAAACCGACAATGAAGAAAGTATTTTACCTCAAAACATGTGATACCTGCCGGAAAATCATGGCTCAGTTTGACCTTACCGACTGGGAGCTGCGGGAAATTAAAAAGGATCCGGTAAAGGAAACCGAACTGGAAGAGATGCATCAAAAAAGCGGATCATACGAAGCACTGTTCAGCAAGAAATCTACCCAGATCAAATTGAGGGGGCTGGATTTAAAAACGCTTGGTGAAAAGGACTTCAAATCGCTGCTACTTGATCATTACACTTTTCTCAAACGACCGATTTTTATCACTGATGAAAAGATTTTCATTGGTAATGACCAGAAAACCGTTGCAGATCTCAGGACATTTTTCGGGGTTGAATAAGTGATGAATCCCGCCAGTAGAACAATGACCATCCTGCTGATCTGTTGTTCAGCCTGCATTCCTGTTCAAGCCCAGCAAAAGAAACCATCGGAGACTGTTGCAGATAAGGTAAAGCCGGCAATACCGGATACTTTATCCTACCTCAAAGCTTTTGAAATTCATAAAAAGGACTATATCGGCAAGCCATTCTCTGTTCTTTTAAATAAAATGACCCTGATCAAACCTAAAACCGTCTGGACAGTTCCCGGTAAATATGACCATAATGTGATTGAAAAATCTGTATTCCGGTTTTATACACTGAACTATCCCGTGATGAATGAAACCAAAATGCTGATCACCTGGGAGTCTCCTCTGTCCTACCGAACAGTAAGCAGCAATACCCAACGGAATAAGTTTTATTTTTCCGAATCTGAGGAGAAGTTTTACGGAAAGCAGGTAGTGAAGAATATTCTGGTCTATCGGTGACAGTTGGAGTGTAATATGGTTAAAGGGTAAGAGTGTTGGAGTGTTATAGGGTTGGAGAGATTTAGGGTTTGAGTGTCTGAGCGTAAAGGATTTGAAATGAGCTAGTGAGTTTTTATAGTATATGCTTAGGTATTGATGTGACGAGTGGCCTATATTGATCTCGTCTGAATATTAGTCAGAATTTGAAATAGGAGAGGAGATTGATGAAATTAGGTTTTGATCGCCAGAAAAGCCTATGGAATATCTGTAGTCCTACTGTAAACAGACAATCACACCAGACAGATCCATAAGCTTTTTCAGTGGATCACGAGGCTGTTGTTATTTTTTCTCAATACTGTTGCCAACTCCGCTGGAAGATACAGCCGGTTTTCCGGTCTTCGTAGGAGCGCTTTTGTAATATACTTTATTACTGGTCCCTTCAACAACAATGCTCGAAACTTTATCTGTCATGATCGTATTACCGGATCCGGATACTTCGAGTCTTGATATACGTCCATTGATAGTAATGATGTTATTGGCCCCGGAAACTTCAGCGTTTCCGCCTTCTGAGATATAGGTCTTTGTCTGGCCAACGCCCTCAACTGAAATCGTCTTATTGTTTTTTGATTGAGTCCCTGCCTGTGCACTTACATATTGTACACCAAATAAAAGAATGCATACAGCGGCTAATTTTTTCATAATAATGATTTAGGAAACTGATAGCAAGGAAAATGCCAATTGAAAAAATGGATAAAAAAAGCCGTCCTTTCAAAGGGACGGCTTAGTATATTGTTGTTCCGGTCGTTATACGAAAGGGGCCTTCACAACTTTAGCCGGGATATTTTTGTTCCTTACCTGGATAAAGATTTCTGATCCCAGTTTGAAATGCGGCTGATCTACGTAAGCCAGTCCCAAACCGATTTTCTTCATCGGGGATTGGGTTCCTGAAGTTACTTTGCCGATCACGTTACCTTCAGCATCAACCACCGGATAGTCGTGTCTCGGAACACCTTTGTCCGTCAGCTCAAAACCAACCAGTTTTCTGCTTACGCCTTCTTCTTTCTGTTTGGCAAAGGTATCTTTTGAAACAAAATCCTTATCGAATTTGGTGATCCATCCCAGTCCGGCTTCAATCGGCGACGTAGTGTCATCAATGTCGTTTCCGTACAGGCAGAATCCTTTTTCCAGTCTCAGGGTATCTCTGGCAGCCAGTCCGCAAGGGATGATGCCTTCTTCTTTTCCGGCTTCCATGATGGCATCCCAAAGTTTCTCAGCCGATTCGTTCTTAAAGTAGATTTCGAAACCGCCGCTTCCGGTATATCCGGTATTTGAAATGATCACGTCGCTTACACCGGCAACGGAACCTACGGTAAAATGATAGTAAGGAATATCTGAAAGCTGAGTGTCCGTAAGTTTCTGAAGAATTTCAGTTGCTTTAGGCCCCTGAACCGCCAGTAACGACATTTCGTCTGAAGCATTGGTCATTTTTGCCCCGAATGTATTGTGTTTTGAGATATGATCCCAGTCCTTTTCGATATTGGAAGCATTAACAACCACGAAATACTTTTCGTCTTCCATTTTGTACACGATAAGGTCATCCACGATCCCTCCGTTTTCATTCGGAAGGCATGAATACTGTGCTTTTCCGTTTTCCAGAGCGTCTACGTTATTGGTGGTTACCCACTGTAAAAGTTCCATGGCCCCCGGACCTTCCACAAAAAACTGTCCCATGTGGGAAACATCGAATATTCCGGCTTTTTCTCTTACGGCAAAATGCTCTTCCGTAACTCCTGAATATTGTACAGGCATTTCAAATCCTGCGAAAGGTACGATCTTCGCTCCCAGGGAAACATGTTTGTCGTACAGGGCTGTTTTCTTCATTTTCTATTGTTTGTTTATTTCTTTACGCTAAAACTATTGAGGGATTCGCTGAACAGCTTGCTGTAATTGCCGTTCCAGTATTTCTGTTCACAGTTGACGGAAACCAGGTAAAGGTCTTTCCCTTTCTGGAATACTTTGGTGATCCAGAAAAGCTTATTCTTTTCATCCGCATATTCATATACGTATTCCGTATATCCTTTTTTACTGCCTCTGCTTTTCACTTTTGATTCGTCATCACCGGATTTGTACAGGTCTATGATGAACTTTTTGGTTTCCGTTTTCGGGAGGTTCAGGTCATGGTATTCCGAAATGGTAACGGCTCCTATTTCATTCCCGGGAAAGATGTTGATGATATCGCTGTCATTCGTCAGTTTCCAGCCTTCAGGGTAGGAGATGGAATAGTGTTCATTGTCATAGGTCTTCGTGGGTACAGTCTGCGCTGATATCAGTCCCGCGGCGAATAAAAAGAATATTCCGAATATATTTTTCATGATCTGAGGTGGTCTTTGTATTCCTGTAAAATAATTTTGAACCACTCCGTAAAATGTTCGGGATTTTCAGACAGTTCGCGGTCCAGTTCTTCCATGGAAATGTAGCGTACTGCTTCCACTTCTTCACGGTTGAGATAGAATTCATCTTCGTAGGTTCCTGTGAATACGTGGTCCAGTTCATGTTCCCAGAGTCCGCTGCCTACATCGGCTTTATAAATGAAACTGAATTTTTCGGAGAGTTCTGCGTCTATGCCCAGTTCTTCCTTTACCCTGCGGCGGGCACCTTCCAGATACGATTCATCGGATCTTGGATGCGAACATACGGCATTGGTCCACTGGTTCGGGGAATGGTATTTGCCGGTAGCCCTTTTCTGCAACAGCATTTCGCCTTTGCTGTTGAATAAGAAAACGGAAAAAGCACGGTGTAACAGTCCGTTGATATGGGCCTGCTGTTTTTCCATAAGCCCCAGAACCTCATCACCAGGATTCACTAAAACTACGAATTCTTCCATCCCCACAAATGTAAGCCTAATAAATGTATTTTGGAAATTTTTGATGAATATCATAAGCGAGGTGGCTGAAACAATGGAGATAAGCCTCATTTATACCATGCCTGTATCAGAACAACAGGCCCGTCTGTATTGCGGATTTTTTAAATGTAAAACAAGTTTAACATACTTTTTACACACAAAAACCTTAACTTCGTAGTTCAAATCGTAATAATGGAGTTAGAACACAAAGACCACATCAGTCCAATTCTTAAGGACGGAATCAAAAATTACCTGATCGATATAGACGGAACCATTACGGAAGATGTCCCTAACGAGGAACCCGAAAGAATGGTGACCTGTGAGCCTTTCCCGGACGCACTGGAAACCATCAACAGATGGTATGACGAAGGCCACCAGATCTGCTTTTTCACTTCCAGAACCGAAAACCTGAAGCAGATTACCATCGACTGGCTGGATAAGCACGGATTCAAATACCATAGTGTGCTTTGCGGAAAGCCAAGAGGCGGAAACTACCACTGGATAGACAACCACCTGGTAAGGGCTACACGGTACAAAGGAAGGTTTACCGACCTGGTGGAAAAACAAGTAACCATAGAAGTTTTTAGAGAAGACGAATAAATTGAATTGAAAGGCCGGCCTTTTTTAATCTGTAGGAGGTTGAAAAAGGCCGGTTGGATTATAATAACATGATAAAGTATTTATGAAAGTTTTAGCAAACGACGGGCTGGACCAATCCGGCATTGACGCACTTACTGAAAAGGGCTTTGAAGTGATTACCACCAAAGTGCCTCAGGAATTCCTGATGGATTATATCAATGAACATAAAATCCGTACCCTGCTGGTGCGCAGTGCCACACAGGTAAGGAAAGACCTGATTGACAACTGCCCGTCCCTTGAGATTATCGGGAGAGGAGGTGTAGGAATGGACAATATAGATGTGGATTACGCCAGGGAGAAAGGCATCCATGTCATCAATACTCCGGCGGCTTCATCAGAATCGGTAGCCGAGCTGGTATTTGCACATCTTTTTTCAGGTGCGAGATTCCTTCAGGATTCCAACAGGAAAATGCCGGTTTCCGGAGATACGGAATTTGCAGGCCTTAAGAAAGCTTATGCAGCAGGAATAGAGCTGCGCGGAAAAACCATCGGTATCGTAGGAATGGGAAGAATCGGGCAGGAAGTGGCGAGAATCGCTTTAGGATTAGGCATGAGGGTAGTAGCTGCGGATAACAATGTAGGAAGAGCAAGCATTAAGGTTAAATTTTATAACAACCAGTTCATCAACGTGGATATTGAAACCGAACCTTTACAGGAGGTCCTGAAGCATTCGGATTTTATAACCCTGCACGTTCCGGCACAGAAAGACGGCTACATGATCGGTAAAAATGAATTCGACAGCATGAAAGACGGTGTGGCGGTCATCAACTGTTCGAGAGGCGGTGTGATCGATGAATCTGCCCTGATTGACGCATTGGATTCCGGAAAAGTAAGGTTTGCAGGGCTTGATGTATTCATCAATGAGCCTACGCCATCCAAAGCTGTCCTGAATCATCCTAAGATTTCCCTGACGCCACATACCGGAGCCTCCACGCTGGAAGCTCAGGACAGGATCGGGTTGTCCCTGGCAGATCAGATCTGCAGCATTTTACAGATTCATTAAATCTTTGACATCAAAACAGAAACACCTCTTTTTCAGAGGTGTTTTTAATTTATAATGTATTTTTGCTTTTAAGGATATCCCGGATTTCCATAAGGAGCTTCTGGTCCTGGGTGGGGCCTGCCGGAGCAGCTTCCTCTTTGCGGACAATCCTGTTGGCCGCCTTGACTATCCAGAACAGCACAATGGCAATACAAAGAAAGCTGATAACAGCAGACAGAAAATTACCGTAGGTAACGCCGTTCCATGACAGCTTTGATATATTTTCCGCGCCGGCTGCTTTCAGGGCAGGATTAAGGATCAGCGGTGTAATGACATCTTCCACCAGTGAAGAAACGATTTTCCCGAACGCGCCTCCGATAATTACACCGACAGCCAGATCGAGAACATTGCCTTTAAATGCAAAAGACTTGAATTCTTTAATCAATCCCATAATTTATATTTTTTATATTTTTCAAAATGATTTTAAAAATATAAAAATTTTCAGATATTTTTTGTCTTTTTTCCTTAAAATTATCTATTTCGTATTGATTTAATCCCGATACAAAGATGAAATTCCTTCCGGATCGAAAAATATTCGTACCTTTTTCTGACCAAATTTAAAATATCCATGAAAATATTGACTTCTGAAGACATCCGGAAATGTGATCAATACACCATACTCCATGAGCCGGTCTCATCCGTACAATTGATGGAACGTGCTGCATTAGCCTGCACCAATTGGATTGCCGAGCATTGCAAGAGCCATAAGAATATAGCTGTTTTCTGCGGTACCGGCAACAACGGGGGAGACGGACTTGCCATAGCAAGGCTGCTGCATTCGAAAGGGTTTGATGTAGAGATTTTTACCAACAACCTGAAAGCTAAATTTTCCGAAGACGCTGCAGCGAACCTGAAAAAACTAAGGGATATTCCCGGCCTTTCGGTAAAGAGCTTTAAAGATAAGCTCAACTACCGCTTTGACAGTAAGACAATCATTATTGATGCACTTTTCGGGACCGGACTTTCCAGGCCTCTGGAAGAAGACTATAAAGAAGTGGTTACCCAGCTGAATGCAATGTCAAACATCAGAATTGCGATTGATATCCCGTCCGGCCTTCCGGCAGATGGCACGATAGCCGAAGACGCTGTAGTCCTTAAAGCAGACTATACCCTGAGTTTCCAGTTCTGGAAGAAAAGTTTCCTCCACCCGGAAACCGGGAAATTTGCCGGAAAGGTCGTGATCCTCGACATCCACTTAAGCGAAGATTTTATTGAGGCAACAGATACAAATGACTATGTGATTGACGATAGCGTCATCGAAAGTATCTTCATACCCAGGGAAAATTTTACCCACAAAGGCAGTTATGGAAAAGTATTGGTGGCAGCCGGAAGTTACGGGAAAATAGGCGCAGCGGTCCTGGCGACAAAAGCTGCCCTCAGAACCGGTGCAGGGCTCACACTTACGCTGGCTCCTGCATGCGGATACAGAATTTTGCAGGCCTCCTGTCCCGAAGCAATGTTTATTGAAGGTGGTGACAGGTATACCACTCATTTCGAACATGATGAAGACGCCGTATACGGAATCGGACCCGGATTAGGTAAAGAACCTGAAACTGCTGCTGCCCTGATGAAATTCCTGAAAAAGCATAAAAAACCTTTGGTGCTTGATGCTGATGCCCTTAATATGCTGGCAGAAAATGAAAAATACCTCAGACTGATCCCGGAATATTCCATCATTACGCCCCATCCGAAGGAATTCGAAAGGCTGTTCGGGAAAACAGACAACTCATTTGAAAGGGTAGCGCTGGCCCGCAGGAAGGCAGCTGAATATAAGATTCACATTGTACTCAAAGACCACCACACCCAGGTTATAAGTCCGGATGGAAAGGTATTTTATAATATCAACGGAAATTCAGGGCTCGCCAAGGGCGGAAGCGGCGATATCCTGACCGGCATTATTACTTCGCTTCTGGCGCAGGGCTACTCTGAAGAAAATGCCGCCATGCTCGGCATCTGGCTTCACGGCAGGGCGGCCGACTTTGCCGCTGAGAAACATTCAAAAGAATCAATGTTGCCTACCGATGTCATCGATGCCTTAAGCCGCGCTTTTGAAGAGCTGAATAAAAAGGTAATGGTAAAACTATAAAATAAGAAAGGCAAATCTACCTATGCAGATTTGCCTTTCTTTTTATTTATGTGTGCATCAATCAGGTTTTTCGTTCTCTGCCTGAGTAATGGTAAACTTTTTAGAAACGATCATGATGATGACTCCTGCAATCATGAAAGGGATTGACAGTACCTGTCCGGTGTTTAATGATCCTATCTGGATGAATTCGTCCCCCTGGGGCATCTTCAGAAATTCTACAAAGAACCGGATGGCCCAGAGAATAATGAAGAACAGTCCGAACAACCATCCCTGCTGGTACTTTTTGTTTGTTTTCCTGTACAGGATCCATAGTAAAATAAACAGGCATACATAGCCGAAAGCTTCAAACAGCTGGCTGGGATACCGCGGAACAGTCACTCCGTATTCGCTGCTCTGCTGCGGAAATAGTAGAGCAAAAGGGGAATTGGGATCTACTGGTTTCCCGATGATTTCAGAATTGAAGAAGTTACCCATCCTTACAAAAGCTCCTCCCAAGGCCACAACGATTCCGAGGCGGTCATATACCCAGAACGGATTCTTTTTGATGATTTTGAAGGAATAGTATAAAGTGGTGAATATCAATGCAATAGTAGCTCCATGGCTGGCCAGGCCTGAAAATCCGGTAAATTTAAGCCCTCCTTTGGTACTGATCGGTAAAAATACACTCCAGAAATCTTCCCTGAACAATTCCGGCTGGTAGAAAATGACATGGCCTAACCTTGCTCCCAGGATCGTCCCGATCAGGGTCCAGGTGAACAACGGCTCCAGGTATTTCTGGTTCACATTGTCGATCTTGAAAATCCTGGACATCAGCAGGTAACCGAAACCGAATGCAAAAATAAACATCAGGCTGTAGAAGTGCAGGGTAACAGGCCCTAAAGTGATTCCTTTCGTAGGATCCCAGATTTTAAAAGGCGTTTCCAGCTTTACCTGATCCGTGGCAGCAATAGGTTTTGATGTTTTTACGGCGTACTTGAATTGTTCAGCATTTTCTTTGGTGACAGGCAGTTTAAGCATTCTGAAGTCCTTATCAAAAAACTGGTACCCTCCCTGTCCGAATTTTTCCATGGTTGCAGCGCTGTAATTGAAATAGGAAGGCTCAAAATTGGATTCATTAAGGATAACAAGCGTATTGTCCTCAGTTTTCCTATCTGCAAAGGCATTAAGGTCCCCGATCTCCGTTGTGGTATAAATCTTAACCGGAGTGCCTGCCGAGTTCACCTTTAAAGTTCCCTCAGACATACCGTCCGGATAGCTCTGGGCAAAAATGCATTGCGTCATAAAGACCAGTATGAACAGGTAAATCCTGAAAAAAATGCTATTCATGTCTATTTTATTTTTTAGTAGTTTAAATTAAGGTTTTTTAGGGGGAACAGGATCATAACCGCTCCCGCCCCAGGGGTGGCAACGGGCAATTCTTTTCAGGCCGAGCCACAGTCCTTTGAATGGTCCGTGAACCTGTAGCGCCTTTACCATATAATGCGAACATGTAGGCTCATAACGGCAGTTCTTGGGTAGCAACGGCGAAATGAACCATTGGTAAAACCGGATCAGAATTACCAAAGGAAAAGTAATGATTTTATTGAATGCAGGTTTCAAAACAATGCAAAAGTAGGGTAAAAAAATAAAAGCGGGATTACATTACCGCGGTTTTGTTGTTAATTGTTGGGTAATGCATCAATAAAGTGCGGAACCGTTATCAGTGCATCATTTGTGATCGTACGGTACCATATACCGGCATTGTGAATTTTTAATACCTGTTTATTTTGTTTTATATTTACCGCAAATTCCGGTTCTGCATCCATATGAGTTCGCATCGATGCGCCGTAAAAGACCTGATCTGCTTATGAAAAATCTATACAGTTTCCTGATGAATTTCAAAACCCTGCTGATATTCAACGGTATTGTACTGACAGGTAAAATCCTATATTCCTTTCTTACCGGTTTCAACGGCAATACCTTTGAAGACTGGAGCATTGCCGAAAACTTAGTCCGGTATGGGAGCTATTCCGAGTTCATCAGTATAGGGCCAACCGCTTATAAGCTGCCTGTATATCCTTTGTTTCTTTCCGCCTTCATGTTTCTTTTCCAGGATTACGCCAAAGAAGTCATCGTGATTGCGCAGCATATCATTTACTTTTTCATTCCGGTGCTGATGATCAGGATTTCGGGAATGTTCAATATAAAAAATGTCGGGCTGCTTACCGGCTACCTCTTTCTTTTGTCGCCTGCTTATTTTATTTATTCCAATACACTTGAAAGTACCAATGTTTTCATCATCATTTTCATGAATTTCCTGTACCAGTGGAGCAACGTCTGGCTGAAAGGCTTGAATCCGGCGCGGATCATCCGGCTTTCAGTGAGTACGGCTTTGCTGTTTTTGTGTCAGGTCGTCGTGGTGCCTTTAGCTTTATTGCTTTTGATGTCATTGTACATCTTCAGAAGAGCCAATCTGAAACCGCTTGCCCTGGTATTTGGTATGGTCGTTCTCGGGTATTCACCCTGGGTCATACGCAATTACCTCACTTTTGACAGGTTGGTTATCTCCAAAACCCCGGTCTGGCAGAACCGGTATTTCGGCTATTATTCAGATGTGCAGGTTTTTAAGGATCTTCAGGTGTATTCGGTATCACATGAGGCTGAAATCCTGCGCATGAGACGGAATACCGATGAATTCAGGATGGAAGATCTGTACCGGCGTGAAGTGAAGAAAATAGAAACGGCCGAGCCCTTAATTGTCGTTAAGAAAGCTTTGGCGAATACACTGATGCTCTGGTATGTACCCTCCAGGTATTACCATGATCACAGCCTGTCGATATGGATCACGCGTAAACTGTATGTAATTATCCTCAATATCTTAACGGTCTGCTCACTCATCTTTCTGTACAGAAAGAAATCGTGGAAGCTGATGGCTTTTTCAGTCCTGCTTTTTTTGAATTTTACTGCTCCTTACGCGCTTACGCATAGTGCCAATACCCGTTTCAAATTAGATTTTGAATGGTTCCAGCTTTTCCTCACTGCATACCTCCTGTATTTTACGATCCTTAAACGGAAATATGAAGATAAAATGCTTTGTTAATCAGTTTTTAGATATGAAATACTCACTTTTGCTTTCTTCAAAACAGTATTATAACTGAATTTCCTGAATTGAATCTGTAAGAAAATGATCTGATTAAGATGGTTTCTTCATGATTATTGCATGTATTTCATACATCTGCTATCGATAGCGGGATTAAAAAATTAAAATTTAACTTTGTAGTATCAGTACAGATTCTTGCAGGCAGGTGATGTCTGATAAGGTCTGTTTAAAATTCAACATCTTGAACCAGAATATACCATTAGCTGAAAAATTAAGGCCTAAAACACTCAATGATGTTTTGGGACAGGAACACCTTACCGGAGAAAAGGGGACAATAAGGAAAATGCTGAACAACAATACCCTGAATTCTGTGATCTTCTGGGGCCCTCCTGGAACCGGGAAAACGACACTGGCAGAGATCATCTCTGAGCAGTCCGGAAGGAAGTTTTATAAACTTTCCGCCGTTTCTTCAGGAGTGAAAGATGTACGTGATGTGATTGAAGATGCCAAAAAGCAGAACCTTTTTTCCGGTAAGTCACCAATTCTGTTCATTGATGAGATTCACCGATTCAATAAATCGCAGCAGGATTCTCTTCTCCATGCCGTTGAAAAGGGATGGATTGTCCTGATCGGTGCCACCACAGAAAATCCGAGTTTTGAAGTGGTATCGGCATTGCTTTCCAGAAGCCAGGTATACATATTGAAAGCCCTGAGTTATGAAAAGCTGGAAGAACTTATCGATATTGCTTCTGAACGGTACAATCATGATGAAAATACCCGTTTTACAATATCCGAAAAGGAAGCCTTTATACAATATTCCGGAGGGGATGCCAGAAAACTGATCAATTCTGTAGAGCTCGTGCTTAATCAGTACAAAGACCATTCAGACAGGGAGATCACCAATCAAGATGTCATGGAAGTATTGCAGGAAACGATGGCGCTGTACGATAAAAACGGTGAGCAGCATTATGATATCATTTCAGCATTCATCAAATCCATGCGCGGCAGTGATCCTAACGGTACGGTATACTGGCTGGCTAGAATGATTGCCGGAGGGGAAGATATTAAATTTATAGCCAGAAGGATGCTGATCCTTGCTTCGGAAGATATCGGGCTTGCCAATCCGAACGCACTCATCATGGCTAACAGTTGTTTTCAGGCCGTTAATGTAATCGGAAATCCTGAAGCCAGGATTATCCTGAGTGAAACAGCCGTTTACCTTGCGGTGTCCCCGAAAAGCAATTCTACCTATATGGCCATCAATGAAGCATTGGCCCTGGTCAAGAAGACGGGTAACCTTCCGGTTCCCCTCCACCTGAGGAATGCACCGACCAAACTGATGAAGGACCTTGATTATGGCAAGGAGTACAAATATGCTCATTCCTATGAGGGCAGTTTTGTAGATCAGGACTTCCTGCCTGCTGAAATTAAGGATATTAAACTGTATGAACCGGGGAATAATGCCACGGAAAAGAAAATATATGAAGAACTGAAGAAAAAGTGGACTAATAAATATTAAAGGATACTGTATAAATATCCCTTATCATCTATTTTGTGGAAATAAATAAGGTTTTCTTTCCTTCGTAATCCTTCACTTCCGTTTTTGCTATGATATCTCCGTAGACTCTGGTAGCGGTATCACTGAAAATATATCCATCAATAACTACCGGATGTTCTTTAGGAATACTGAACTGCTCATTCAGGGAAGCCAGAGAAATCCTGTCCAGGTTCTCGTAACCGGATTTAATCTTGAATTCAGAAATTCCGTTATCTGCAATAAACGCATATTGTTTCAGGCTCTGTGGGAGATTGGCGGCGGTCTTATAGACATTCATGCTCTGGATCATATCCTTTTTATTATTGAACATATCCACTATTCCTACAATACCGTTGGCTACTGCAAACCTGGTAGCTGTATTTTTCTGTGCAAAAAGCATAGCTGACGACAGTATTAAAAGGGAGTAAAATAATTTTTTCATAATAAAAAATTTAAAGCATGATTAAAAACGGTATAAATATACTTAATTTTTATGAATAATGATTGAAAATGCTGTTTCGATACATCATTTGACAGCGCATTCTTTCACGGATTCACGGTTTTTCTGGATTTTGTTTATCAGCATTTTTGATTAATGACTGTATTATTTTCTTCAGCCTCTGAAATATAAATGAACTTAGTAGTAAAATGATGCCTAAGATAATGAATGCAATGATCCTTGAAACATGGTCCATCTGCCATACGTCATACAGGTATAATTTAATAATCGTAATCCCGGTAAGGAAAAAACCGATCTTACGCAGTTCTATCAAATCTTTTTTGATCCCGGTATAAATAAAAACGCTGGCAAGCAGCATCCAGATGATCGGTAAATACAGGGTGATATAATGTTTTCCGTATAATCCGTCGTGTACTCCGATTCCTTTGCCCAGAATGTACAGATGGCCGATTTCCAGGCTTAGGGTAACAATCCATACAAATGAATTGATTCGGTAGTCGAATGGTGGACGGTGTACTTTTTTGTTTGAGAAAAAATTCCATACAGTATAGGCTAAAGGAATAAGGTATAGCGCATACACGAAATAGAAAGTACCCGGTATTGTGTGGTGCAGAATATTATCGGCCAGGAAAGAACCGTTGATGGAAATGTGAACTGCAGTCAGGATCAGCAATGAATAATTGAGTATGTTTTGTACAGGCCTGTTGATTTTAAGTACTTTGCTGCATAAAAGTAGTATGAAAATATAATATAGTGTATATAATGCTGCAATACTGTCGATTACAGTTAAAGGTTGAGCTGAGATATGGTACAGCAGTTCAAAAAGAAGGGTAGCATAGATAAGGCAGTATACAGTAGCAGAACATATCACCTCCAGCCGTGAGTAGGGCGTTTCATCCGTTTCGGTTTTCCTTCTGATCAGCAAAAGATTAATCACGGCACTTAGTGCAGTTACACAGCTTGTGATGAATACCGGATTGAAGACAATGTTTAAGTTTTCTTTTTCAAAATACCGGGCCCATGTAGCCATCTGTGCTATCATCACCAACGGAAAAATGACGTAAAAAGCCTTCCTGAAGATAATATGTCCGTTTTTTTTCAGGATAAAGAGCAACAGGGTAGCCTCAATGGCCCATATACTGGTAATGAGGTGTGTGTTGAGTTGTAAAGCCGCAGCAACCGTAATCAGGCTGATGGTGAGTGCGCTAAAAACTGAGTAGCTGGTACCGGATCTTTTTGCCCGGTATTCGCGTATTGCAAGCATGAGATTGAGCAAGGCAAAAACCAGCGGGAAGATGATAACAGGTTCCAGATGAAGCGTGTTGAATATATAGACCAATCCTGTAATGCTGAAAAAATTAAGTAAGACCAGCATCAGGATGTCTGCGGCCAGGAGCGTCCGGTTTCTCACAAATCCCTGAAGCCCGTATGCATAAAAAAGAACATAGGAGAGGAGGTAGAAGTAAATGGCCGGGGCTTCCGTTTTTGATGCCGTCCAGTAGGAGAGATAACAGAAAGTCAGGATAAAAGAGATCCAGCCTGTATTTCTCCGTTCCCTTAACCACACAATAATCAGCATTCCTGCGTTCAGGACCATGATGTAGGAGAAGAGAAAAAGATAATTGCTCTGCCCTGTACTGATCATTAACGGAGCGGCAAACCCGCCTAATAAAGCAAATATACTGAGCGTTTCACTTTTGTATGCATAAGAAAAAGCAATGGACAGCAAAGTAATCAGGCAGGTAACGGCAAATGCGACCTGCTGTGAAAACAGATGGTAATCCCGAAAGGCAATGGTTACCGTGAAATACAGTACAGAAATTCCGCCACCCGTGATGACAGAGGAAAATACAGCGTAATTTTTCCTTACCGGATATCCGATTCCTATAATCAGAAGACCGGCTATGAAACCTATTGCTGCTCTCGCAGTTTCTCCGATCCAGTTATTGTCTACGGCATATTTGATAAAGTAACCGATTCCCAGGACAAGGGTAAAGATTCCTACGACGGTAAGTGCATTTTGTTTCAGGAATTCAGACAACTGGGAAAACCAGTTGTTCCCTTTCTGATGAGGCATTTCCTGATCATCCGGCTTTATTATCGGGAGTTCTGCACGAGCAGGAGTAGATTTTTGATGATCGAGTTCTTCTGATATTGCCGGCAGAGAGCCGGAATTCACCGCTGTACCGGCAGACCTGTTGCTGATCTTGCGGATTTCCTGTTCCAGACGGCGGATCTTTTGATCCATCCGGTAAAGAACAAATAGGATAACGACCAGGATAAAAATGAAAAATATATAGTTCATTGCAGAGCACTCTTTCAAATATACACAATTGATTCATATAAATAATTAATCCACCATACAAACGCATGATGGATTAATCGTGTAGAGTTATTAAGCTATATGTTTTTTAGTCGGATATCTTATAAATGTAAAAGTTTGAGGTACTGGTAGCCAAAATACTGCCATCCAGAACGCTTGATCCTGTAAGACCAAACGAAATTTTGTCTCCGGCCTGTAGAGGGTACAGCGAATTCACATTGCTTTCGGAAATGGTCAGACTTAAAAGAACCAGATTGGCACCAGAAAATGAACGGCTGTCGATCACTGTAGAGACACCGGCTCTGGTTCTGACCAATCCGACACCCGGAGAATTAGGTAATAGTGCTGCCTGTAGCCCGGTACCGTAACGGAAGTAGAACCCAATGGCATATACTCCTGTGGAAGGTACTGTATACGTATTGTCATTATCTGAAAATAATGATGCCTGTCCCACAGTTCGTTCTGCATTCACAAAATTAACGGCACGGAAACCGCTGGGGAAAATCCCAAGACTTAAAAGCGTTACGGAACCCGATGCTTTTCTGGCTGCGTATACTGAACTGTTGACGGTTGACCCACCTCCCGAAAGAAGTGCGGGATCTAATCGCGATACTTCTGAATTCGTCTGATTAATCGCCAAAACCTGATAGCCTGAAACACTGGATCCCTGAGGAGTCTGTCTGATAATTACATTACCGTTTACATCAAGGGTAGACTGCGGTGTTGTAGTATTGATCCCAACTTGGGAGAAAACAGGAATTGCAGCAATGGACAGAAGCAAGGTGTAGAACTTTGTTTTCATGTTAAAAAGATTAAATAGTTAATATTTAGTGTAGATTAGTTTCATTCAAATATAGCAAAAATTATGCTTAAGAAAGTGAATTTTTTTTCTTTTTTCATAGGTTATAAGTTTATGATTTTAATTAAAGCACGGATTTGTATAAAAAATTTAAGTAAAAATAACGATATCGCTAATTTAAAACTATTTTTTTTAAATCAAAATAAATTTATGTCACATTGGGTAGACTTCAAGAAAAATGCAGATGATCTGATTATTTAATAATCCTGATGTGGAAGAATTTCGATTATATTTTATTTCTGTAGTTTTTTTTTATAAAAGCTGGAGAAAACCATAATATATAGCCGTCTATCTTCGATATTGCCTTACAATTAAAACAATAACTATGCTTTGAATAACAAATATGATATAGGCAAGTGCCTGTATGACAACTTTATAGAAAATGATGTAAGAAAAGAAAGTACAGGTATGCAGAGCTATCGATAATCCTGTCTTGATTATACTGAAAATAAATCTGTCTCAAAAGCGCCTTATTGCTTTCTGTATAATAGATTAAACAGATAAGAAAGATCAGGCAGAATGGTATCCTGACTTTTGAGACAGCATTTAACGATATAAAGTTAAGCCTCAAGAAGAAATTCTTTGTAGCTTCCCAGAAAATCAACTTCCGCATGGATGGATTTCAGCTCCTCCAGCGCATTTTCATGCAGAACCGATTCCCATTTGCCTGCGATATTAATATAAAAGAAATAATTTCCGAGACCGGTTTTCAGGGTCCTGGATTCTATCTTGCTTAAATTCATTTTTCTCCAGGCGAACACAGAGAGCACCTGATGAAGACCGCCGGCATGGTCTTCAGGAAGGGTAACCAACAGCCCTGATTTTTCACCCAGCACTTCAAGTTGTGCGTTGTTATATAGTTCATTGCCTTTGGATATGATAATAAACCGTGTATGGTTCTGCTCAAAATCCTGAATGTTGCGATGGATGATTTTCAGTCCATACAGGTTCGCTGCAAACTGGTTGGCCACGGCTGCAATCCTGAGCTTTGGATTTTCCGAAACCATCAGTGCTGCCGCTGCTGTGGAAGAAAAATCCTGCCTGATGGTATTTTTATAATGCGTGTCCAGGAAATGAAAAGTCTGCGCTAATGCCTGCGGATGGGAATATATTTTTTCCAGTTCCTGCTGTTCATTATCGGGATGAACCATCAGATGATGGGCAATCGGCATTACACCCTCTGCTTCTATTTTGATCGAAGGGATCTTATAAAGGTAATCAAGGGTCATGGACACGGTACCCTCAATGGAATTCTCCAGTGGAACCACAGCTTTATCAGCGGTCCCGTTTTCCACCGCATGGAAGCAGTCCAGGATGTTGGCCTGCGGAATCAGTTCGTCGTGCGGGAAGAACTGGGTAGCGGCCAGCTGGGTAAAACTTGCCTGTGGCCCTAGAAATGCAATCTTCATCATATGTATTTAATGTTTCCAGTTGTTTTCAATCAGTTTCAGTAAAAAATCCGGACATTTAACCACTTTTTGTGTGGCTGCGTCCAGAAAGAAAAGAGTGGTGGAGGCTTCGGTAATCTTTACACCTTCTTCATTGAAGATTTCATAATCGAATTCAATCCTTACGCCGGGCATTTTTTTTACAAAGGTATGGATCTCCAATTTCTGATCATATAAGGCAGGTTTTAAATACTTAATTTTATACTCCGAAACCGGCAGCCAAATTCCCTGGTTTTCAATCTCATTATAGGGCATTCCTATGCTCCTGAAAAGTTCTACCCGGCCCACTTCAAAGTACTCTGCATAATTGCCGTAGTAGACATATTTCATAGGATCTGTTTCTCCGTAACGTACTCTTAATGAGTGTGTTGTGTGTATCATAATCAGGCTTAATTTATACATACAAATATATTTTTAAATAATCAATACCTGCAAAATTTTTTTTTGAAAATAAAAAATTGGACCTTTGTCTCCCTTCTACAAAACGTACTAATCTAAGAATAATCAGGGCATAAGTTATGGGTGAAAATTTAATGTTGATATGGCAGAAATGCCTTCAGTTTATGCGGGACAATCTTAACGCTGCTGAAGATAATTCTGATTTAAAAAAACTCGAAAAATCCTTCGACCTTCTGTTTGATAAAGTCCAGCCGATTTCTTTGGTGGACAATAATCTTACATTAATGGTACCGAGTGATTTTTACAAGGAATATATTGAAGACAATTACCTGTCTTTACTTTCGGCTGCCCTGAAGAAGAACATCGGGAAAGGGGTTAAGCTGTGGTATTCCGTAATGGAAAACAAGCCGGCAGGGCTGGAAAAACCTGTCACCATGAATATGAAAGGCAAAAGCGTTCCTACGCCCAAAGTTCAGGAAACTTTGCCACCGGGATTTTCATCCAATATCGTCAATCCTTTTGTCGTTCCGGGGATCAAGAAAGTGAATATCGATTCCAACCTGAAATCAGATTTTTCTTTTGATAATTACGTAGAAGGAGAAAGCAACAAGTTTGCGGCAACCGTAGCACGGTCTATTGCAAAAAGACCAGGAGCAACCGCATTCAACCCATTATTCTTATATGGAGGATATGGGGTGGGGAAAACCCACTTAGGGCAGGCCGTAGGTCTGGAAGTAAAAAGCCAGTTCCCGGATAAAGTGGTTTTATACCTTTCCTCAGAAAAATTCATCCAGCAGTTTATCTCTGCAGCCAAAGCCCATAAGCAGACTGAGTTTGCCAACTTTTACCAGATGGTGGACGTACTGATCATTGATGATATCCAGTTCCTTTCCGGAAAATCGGCTACTCAGGACAGTTTCTTCCATATCTTCGATTATCTGCACCAGAACGGGAAACAGATTATCCTGACTTCCGATAAGGCACCGGCAGATATCATGGATATCCAGGACAGGATTGTATCCAGGTTCAAATGGGGACTTTCTGCTGAGATCAAATCTCCGGATTACGATACCCGTAAGAAGATCATCATCAATAAGCTGAGCCGGGACGGTATCGTGCTTACAGATGATATGCTGGATTTCCTTGCTTCTGAGACGAAGACCAATGTAAGAGAGCTGATCGGGGTGATCAATTCCGTGATTGCATATTCAACCATTTATAAGTCTGACCTGAGCCTTGAGCTGTTGAAGGATACCATCAATAAGATCGCGGCCAATCAGAAAAAAGTCATCAACATCCCATATATCCAGGAAGTGGTGTGCGATTATTTCGGAATTAAAAGGGAACAGCTGCTTTCCAAGACCCGAAAAAGAGAAATTGCACTTCCGAGACAGCTGGCAATGTATTTTGCCAAGGAATTCACCAATGCCACCTTTACCAAAATTGGTGAAGAGATGGGAGGGAAGGACCATTCTACTGTAATGTATGCCTGCGATACTATTAAGGATGTCTCTAAAATTGATAAGGAAGTAAAAAAATATGTAAAGGAGCTTACCGAAAAAATAAAGCACTAAACTTTACATTGACATACACCGAAAAATGAAGAATATCCGTATTCTTCATTTTTTGTTTAGTTTTGTAACGCAACAAACATTGTAACATTTAAAAGTACTCAACCGATGAACATACTGATGGTCTGCCTGGGAAACATATGCCGTAGCCCGCTTGCCGAAGGGATTATGAAAACCAAGCTTCCGGAAGGCTTTTCTGTAGATTCTGCAGGAACCATTTCGCAGCATGAAGGCGAGCACCCGGACAGAAGAGCTGTTAAAACAGCAGCCAATCATGGAATAGATATTTCCCGACAGGTTTCCAGGCCGATTACTGCCCAGGATTTTCAGAATTTTGATAAGATCTACTGCATGGATATTGATGTATACGAAGATGTCATCTCCAAAGCAGCTGATGAAGAGCAGCGCCGGAAAACAGCCCTCTTCCTCGAAGCCGCCGGCAATCATGAAAATGCGGAAGTGCCCGATCCTTATTGGGGCGATATGGAAGATTTCGAAGACGTGTATCAGCTGCTCGACAGAGGGTGCGAACAGATTGCCCGCCAGTTAAAAGCTTTTATCACGTCAGATTAACATCCAGCCAGGTGTACAATTACCTCCTGTTACTCATAACTCACAACTTATAACTCATAACTCTAATGCTTTTCCTTCTCCCTGCCTACCTTTCTGAAAATACTTCCATCACTCATTTTTCACCGGTGATCAAAGATTACATCATGCAGACGGATTATTTCTTTGTTGAAAATGAAAAAACCGCAAGGAAAGTAGTAAAATTCTTTGCGCCTGAAAAGAAGCAGTCTGATCTCAAGCTTTTTCTGCTGGACAAGTACACGGAGAATGCGGACATCCGGGAAGCGCAGGCACTTATGCTGAGAGGGCAGGATTTCGGGCTGCTGTCTGAGGCAGGGCTTCCCTGTATTGCCGATCCCGGAAATCTGATGGTGAAGTGGTGCCATGAGAAGAATATCAGAGTAATCCCTATTTCAGGGCCTTCGTCTATTATCCTGGCCTTAATTTCCAGTGGGTTCAATGGCCAGGAGTTTACGTTCAATGGATATCTTCCCATTGATAAAAGCGAGAAGAAAAAACAGATCCAGCATCTGGAAAGCATGGTTCAGAAAACCGGATATTCCCAGATTTTCATGGAAACACCGTACCGCAACAATCAGCTGCTGGAAGACCTTATCAAGTTCCTGTCGCCCAATACAAAGCTCTGCATCGCTGCGAA
Organism: Chryseobacterium camelliae; assembly: GCF_002770595.1. Lineage (NCBI taxonomy): Bacteria > Pseudomonadati > Bacteroidota > Flavobacteriia > Flavobacteriales > Weeksellaceae > Chryseobacterium > Chryseobacterium camelliae. Next base: position 4,190,635 of record NZ_CP022986.1, read on the forward strand.
CATCAACGATCCTGAACATGAATTCATCAGGACAAAAACCATAAAAAACTGGCAAAAAGAAAAACCTGAACTGCATAAAGTCCCTACGGTATTTGTACTGGGAAGATAATACATTTAACTCTAAGATTTATTTTCTGCCAGAATCATAAGTGTCTTTAACCATAGGAGAATCCTGAAATTAACAAGGTTGAAACAGAACAACACATGAGTTGAAAAGCAAGAGGTTTTTCAATATGCAATCGTATGACAGATTAGGTATTAATTTCTGAAAGATTCTTATATAATTATGTATTAATCAAGATACATCATACAAATCAAAAGTATTTGTATCGTCGCATGTAGCTTAGCTCCTGTCATTTTAACAGCTTGTTAACGTATGCTTTGCATCATTCTTGTTTATGCAGAGGTACAACATCAAAAAATCAAAAATTATGTCAGAAAAAAAATTAGCAGGAATCTGGATGGATAAAGAAAAGGCTATTGTCGTTAAAAACCATGATGCGCAGAATGCATTTAAATTCTTCCTGTGCAATCCCGTGAAAGCTGAGATACAGCATGGGAATTCCAGTGAAAATGCCGGTAATAATGCTGAAAAGACAAACAGAGCCAAATATTTTAAAGAAGTTGAGCATCTGCTGATCAATTCCCAGGAAGTGTACATTACCGGTCCAGGTACCATTCAGGAGGAGTTCAAAAATTACCTTCATGATACGGCTCAATTCAAGAATTTAACCGTTCATCTTGATACTGCGCAGCAGATGAGTGATGAGCAGGTTCTTGAAAAGGTGAAGGAATATTTTAATGCTTAAAAATGATAATGCAATAACGGATCCGGATGTCTTTTGACATCCGGATTTTTTATATATTTAAAATATGAAAGGAAAACTATTGCATCCTTTTCCGTTCTTCCTCACTCGCTGTTTTTCTGTTTCGGGGAGCAGATATGTTATTACCAAACCGGTATAGCAGACTAAGCGTAATGAATCTGCTTTCGCGCTGATAGAAAAAGCGGCTCTGCTGATCCCGGAAATGAATGCTCACCAAATTGTTGTTGGTATTAAAAATATCGGTGATGGTAAATTTTAGTGTTCCGGCATTTTTCAGGACGTTCATCTTGACCCCTAAATCCACAAAGAAATTGGCACGCACCCGGTAAATACCCTGTATTCCGGAACTGTTGTAGGTCCCATTGATTTCCGCTTTCAGTCCGGTTTTTTTATCTATCGAAAACGATTGGCTCATCGAGCCGGAGAATGAAATCATGTGATTGTCATAACTGCCTGATAAATAATCTGATTTTTCTCGCTGGCGGTATATATCTGCTAAGATATTCACGTCCCACCAGGATGCAGGCTTTACCGGTGCCGATAAACGAATTCCCGCCATAGTGCTAAGCCCGAGGTTAGCCTGGGTGCCGTAATATCTTTTCGTATCATTATCCTGAATATTAATATTGGTGAACACATCGCGGGTAGAGGTGTAGTATGCCGTAAGGTTATATTTCTTACTATAGGTATAGCCTGCTTCCAGACTATGGACAAATGCTGGCTGCAGAGCAGGGTTTCCTGCATAGACACTGTAAGGAGATAAGAAGCGTTTGGCGGGATTCAGCCGGTTGTATTCCGGACGTTCGATGCGATAGGCATAATTAAACTGAAACTCATGATTTTCACAAGGTTTGTACTGAATGAATACCGTGGGAAACAGCTTGAAATAATTTTGTTCGTTCAGCAGGTTCAGGTTCTGTTCGTATCCTCTGGTACGGGTGTATTCGCCTCGCAGTCCACCCTGTAAACTCCATGACCCGAAATTACCCGATACACTAGTGTACGTGGAAGCTACCTTTTCACGGTAAGTAAAATGGTTGCGGTTGGCTTCTACTGCTTTCAGTTCAGCGCCGTCACGGTTGAAATAGTCAAAAATACTGATGCTTTCTGTACTGCTGTATTTGATTCCTGATGTTATTTCCAGTCCTTTCGCTGCTTTAAAATAATAATCTGCTTTTCCCGACATGATGCTGATTTCCTGAGAACTTGGAGTATAAATATGGAAAAAATCGGAAGTAAGGCTGCCATCGGGAAGCAAGGTAACATTATCTGTAAAAGGCCGGTTAACGTTTCGGAATGGAGCATAATCAAGATCAATATTCAGGCTGCTTTTAGCGGAATCAAGTTTTAGGTTGTAATTAAGGTTAAAGGCATGCTGGCTTCCGAGTGTAGAAGCATAATTATCGGTATTCAGGGTAGAATCAAGCTTCATGGCAGGCGATGTGATTTCTGTAATGGCGGGGCTTTCAGAACTGCCTTTCCGGTTATTTCCTGTTATCAGGAAGCCCAGCACCTGGTTGTCAGAAACCTGGTAGTCAACCCCCAAACGGTAATCATGGGTGTCTGAATCGTATACGGTACGGCTGAGACTGTTCCATAAAGAATTTCCGTAATTGATGAAAATATTATGGTCCTGAATGGTTTTGCGATGGGTAAATCCGTAATTTCCATACATATTCCATTTATTTTTACGGTAAGTGAAGGTCGTATTTCCGGTATAGCCGGTATAGTTGCCCTGATTGATTCCGCCACTCAGACTCAGGTTGAAACCTTGTTTCTTTGCTTTTTTGGTCACAATATTAACTACTGAAGCTCCTTCAGCATCAAACCTGGCTGGGGGATTGGAAAAAATCTCGACCTGGGAGACTTGGTCCGAAGGCATTCCCTGAAGGTAGGCGGCCAGATCATCTCCTGATAACTGCAGTGGCTTTCCGTCCAGGTAAATCCGGACATTTTTACGATTGGCGGTTACTGTATTGGCGGATGTGATCTGAATACCGGGCGCTTTTGTCAATGCTTCCCACGCGCTTCCGCCCGAAGCAATAATGCTGTTTTCCACATTAAAGCTGACACGGTCGATCTTTCTTTCAATAAGCGGCTTTCTTTTAGTCAGGGTTACTTCCTGTATTGTATGCTCATTCCTGTGCATGGTAATCATCATGCTTTCTTTCGGAAGCTGTACTAACATTTCTACAGGCTGATAGTCCGGCAATGTTACGGTCAGGGTATAATTTCCGGCTTCCGGATAGCCCATACTAAAATTTCCGAGATCGGAAAAAACTGTAGCTACCTTTTTTTGATCTTTTGATAACGTAACCGTTGCGGCATCCAGCATCCGGCCGTTACCATCCTGTATAATTCCTTTTTGAAGGATTTGGGAATACATGAGTCCTGAAATAAAGATCAGGAGATATAAAATTGCATTTTTCATAAGGCAAACCTACGTCAGTCTTATGTTAAGGCCTGTTAAGCAGAGTTAAACAGCATTAACCAAGGTTAATTAAGGTTAAATCTTTACCGGCAGGTTGTTCAGTCTGGGTAATTATCATCAAATTAGCGGGATGAAATGGCTCTCCAACCAATATGCTTATCCGCTTGTTATTTTCGCTATGATCGCTAGTATCGGTCTGCAGACTGCCTGGCTGATCCAGCTGTTTAATGCCCAGCAGGTGCAGGTGAAAAGAGACCTGGACCAGGCCGTGGCGGATGCCGCCCGCATGAGTGAATACCTCAGTGTAGCTCCGGGGCATGAAAATAACGAGAATTTTCGGAATTTTTTCCTCTCTCCGGAATGGCTACAGCTGAAACAAGCCTATTCCAGTATGCGGAACGTGGGAGTCAGCAGCCGGTTTGAGACAGAATTAAAAAACGACAGTACGCTGATTAATATAGAGTTAAAGATTGCCAATAAGAAATCCGGTTCGAGAAAAAGAAAGGTGATTTCTGTTTTTGATGATGGCGAAACCCTTCAGTCTGTGATGGCGGCAGATAAAAAAGACCTGAAGCGGATGGACAGTCTGGTAGAAGTCGAATGCAGAAAGCAGAATATCAATGAAGATAGATTTTTCATCCTGTACAATTATAAGACCGGTCAGCCAGAATCTGAAAAAGACTGGAACAGAGCGAAGAATGCTGATTATCAAAGCAGGCATTTCGGGTATAACCTTAATTTTTTTATCCATACTTATCAGCTGGTAGTTCCTTCTATCACTAAAACAGTTGTTTACCGGATGCGGTATTACCTGATTTCTTCATTGCTGATGATCCTTCTCACCGGCCTTGTTTTCCGGTTTCTATTTAAAGTAATCCGCAGCCAGCGTTTGTATACTCAGGCGCGGCTTGCCTTTACCGGAAATATGACACACGAGCTGAAAACACCGGTTGCCGTCATTGAAGCTGCATTGGATTCCATTACGCGTTACCAGTTGACTAATGATCCGGGCCGCATGGAAAATTACCTGGCCATCAGTAAAAATGAAATTAACCGCCTGAACCTGATGATTGATAAAGTGCTGAGCCTGGAGCAGCTGGATAACGGCGAAATCAACCTTCGGCCTGAACTTTACGATGTGCAGCAGGGATTGGAAAATGTGGTGTCTTCGATGAGATTACGCAACAGAAGCGGCTCGGTACATATCGACTACATCCCGTCTGAAGAACCGTGTTTTGTGGATGGGGATCCCGTACATCTTACGAATGTCTTTTATAATCTGATGGATAATGCCATTAAATACAGTGGATCTGAAGTACTCATTCAGGTATTGTGCACATCTGTGGATGACCAGATCGTGGTAAAAGTTCAGGATAACGGTCCCGGGATTGCCAAGAGTTACCATGAGCGTATTTTCGAACGGTTTTTCCGGATTCCCGAACATAATGATATCCACACTGTAAAAGGAACCGGCCTCGGTCTGCATTATGTAAAAGAGATCATTGCTATGCATGGAGGCAGCATTGAAGTTTTAGACCGGCCTGAAGGAGGAGCCGCTTTCATTATCCATTTACCCGCCTATCATGAAATATAAAGTACTGTACGCCGAGGATGAAGCTACCCTGGCAGAGATTATCGGTGACGGCCTCAAAAGCAGCGGCTATGAGGTAGCACTCGCAACGGACGGACAAAAAGCTCTGGAGCTTTTCCGGTCCGTAATACCTGATATCTGCGTTCTCGATATCATGATGCCATTAAAGGATGGATACACTTTAGCAGAAGATATCCGCAAAATGGACAATAATGTCCCTATAATTTTTCTCAGTGCCAAATCTTTGGGCGATGATGTGGTGAAAGGATTCAGGAGCGGGGGAAACGATTACCTTAAAAAACCTTTTACGATGGGTGAGTTGCTGGTACGCATGGATGCTTTGCTCACCAGGTTCGGGAGTGCTCCGCCGCAGCATACTCCGTCTTCCAACCGGAAAACATTTGGCGGCTGTGAACTGAATACCGTTAGTCAGGAACTGAATACGCCAAAAGCAAGCTATAAAATTTCCTATAAAGAAACTGCTATTCTTGAAATGCTTTTAGAAAACAGGAATGATTTGCTGTCCCGACAGACGGCACTGCTTAAAATCTGGGGTGATGATAGTTATTACAACACCAGAAGTATGGATGTCTTTATGTCGCACCTGCGGAAAATGCTCAGAGATGATCCGGAAGTAGAACTGATGAGCATTAGGGGAATAGGATATAAACTGATTTGCTGATATGAATTACCCACATCGCTGCTGGATTTTCTAAAATTCCGATTTTATAGTACACAACCAGCATTCTGATGCCGTTTCTGATAAAATTTCAGTCATCTCATCATATCCATGATAAAAAAGAAGAGTGATTTACCGTTCAAATACATGCTAAAAGCCGCCATTTACCAAACACCGAATACAGGTTTTAGTAAATTTTGATACATTAGTTATAATATTTTAGATATGGAAATAAGCGTAACAGTAAAGCAGCTAGGGAGAAAGCACCCGCTTCTCCATGAAGAAAAAATGTCCATTTCCACTGAAGAAACACAGCTCTCGGTAGAAGAACTGATCCGCCTCATTGTCCTGCAGCAGGTAGAATCATTTAATACCCAATCTTTCGAACAGGAAGATGCTGATTATACCAAAGCTCCGCGGGAAGACTATTTAAACATTCTTACGGATACAGGGAAAGCAGGATTCGGAAGCATATATAACGAAAGGCGTGCTGATCCTGAAAAAGCCCGGGAAAATGCAATTCAGGCCTTTGAAGACGGTATGTATGCCATTTTTTACGGTGATGAAGAACTGCAGGATTTGAAACAGGAGATTGATCTGAGCCAGGGCCGTACCTTCGTTTTCATCCGGCTTACGTTTCTGGCAGGAAGCTACTGGTAAACATTACATTAACAATCACATATATGGAAATTACAGAAAAATTAGCCTCTAAAAAAATTGCAAATTACCATGCCAATTTACGGAAGAGTTTAAAAGAGCAGACTGAAAAAGGGTTGTTATCCAAGATTTTCTCACCGCCTCAATTGAAGCAGGAAGTCGCCGAATTAGGGCTTCTGCTGGCTGGTAAAGAAGAGTATTATCAGGAATTGGAGCTCGGCAGCAAAAAGTCTGAAAATCTTAAAAAATACATCAGGCCCGATATCTGGGAAGATAAAGAGTACTACAAACTGCTGGTTTACTTATTTGGTTCCCAGGCACCGCTGGTGAAATATGCTTGGGACAGGATGCCGTATAAAATGTACCAGACCGGTTATTACCGAAGGTCTTTCCGTGCTCCGGAAAATGAACGCTACACATTTCTTAACCAGGTTAATTTAGTCAGGGGATTACTCCAGTTTCCCTGCATCTACTCATATAACAACGGGTATGAATATTATGGACTGTCCTTGGAAGAACAGATCATTTACGACCATGCCATATCCAATAATGTCCATCAGTTTTACATCTGGTCGGCAGCGATAGACAGCGGAAATACGGAGATCTACCAGCTGATCGAGGATATTGTTTTCAACAAGCATCCGGAAGGTAAAATCACCCAGAAAATAATCAAAGCTCTGCTGAACAGTGAACAGCAGCATTGCTGGGAACTGGTGGAGAAGCTTTTGCTGGCAGCCCAACGGCAGGAAGGACTGCGGCAAACTGTACTGGAGGCCCTTGACGAGACAAGTATAGGTGCCCTGCAGTATATGATACGCGTTATGGTGGAACATAAACTGTCCCGATTTTCATCTGTGGTCCGTGCCGTAGACACCTGGACCGGCTTAGGATGGGAGGCGGAAAAAGAAACGGTGGTACGGAATATCCTGTCACTGGCTGATCAGTATTTTACTCATCCCGAACAGATCCCGGAAGCTGTAGAAAGCAAAAATAATAATGAAGCTTATATGGCGCTCTGGGCACAGGGAGTGTGGGGTGTTGACAGGACCGTTCCGTATCTTCATCAGCTGCTTGATCATGGAAGCACGGACAAGAAATGCCTGGCTATAAAATTTGCCGTGGAAACCCAGGATCCTTATATACAGATGCCATTATATTATAAAGCAGTCCTGGAAGGAGATATTCAGGTGCTTGCATTTTCCGGGCAGCCTATGTCTGCTCTGCTGAAAGCCAATGCAGCATCAGGGTTTTATATAGGAAATACCGATTACCCGGATTTCTTCGAAAAACTCCACGAGCTGACCCAAAAAATCAACGTTAAAGAAAAGAAATTTGAAGGCAGGGTCTTTTCCTGGCTGAATGCTGCTTTCAAAAAGAGCCATCTCTTTGCCTCTATGTTCTACCTGGTAGGAGACGATCTCAGTAAGCTTGACCTCGTGCTTTCGTACTTTGAGGAATTCGAGCTGTCTCTGAGGGAGGAACTTGCCAGAAGCCTGCTAGGTGATTTTTACTGCTATTCTTATTCTTATAATTTCGGAAAGCAGGACAAAAAAATCACTCCTTTTCAGAAAGAGTTTGCATTCAGAATTATCAAAGACCGGGGCGAATCTATGGTGGCTTCAGGAATCAATGTATTGCAGCAGGAGGCTCTAGCGGCTGAAGAGGTGATGAAACTATCAGATCTGTTCAAAAGAAAAGGTGGTGCTCTGAGGAAAAAACTTATTGAGCTTGTATTGAAACAGGAAGATGACCATATTGATCCGCTGATCGACCACCTGATAACCGGTGATATTGAACAGCGAACCGCTGCCCTTGATATCATGCTTCAGCTGCAGAAAGAAAAGAGGATGCAGGCGCAGATAGCCCGATGGATGGAAGGATATGCTGAAAAATTAAAAGTGTCCCAGAGGGAGCAGATGCTTCTGGATCAGATCCATCCGTCAGGAAACAAGGAGACTGTGTCAGCTGCCAACGGATACGGATTCTATGACCCGTCCGTAAAAACCCCTTATGAACTGCCAAAACCCACACCGGGTTCCTTATATATCCAAGCGACCCAAAAAGACCGGTATGGTTTCACGAAGCCCTTGGACTATATCCGGAAGGAACTCACGAGTCTTAATGACCTGTTTCTTCAGAATACAGATTATGAATATGAAATCCATGTATGGGATGGATCGGTAGAAAAGCAGCTGATGGGAAATGATTTCCGCCAGATAAAAAGCAATACCGAGGGATTTACCAATGAAGAACTGGCTCAGAACTATCCGCTGCATGAGCTTTGGGAACAGTGGTACAAAGATTCGGGACTACAGCCGCGCGACCTCTTTCTGCTGACCTTTGCAGAGCATTGTGACCGTGCGGTTTTCAGGGAATTTCTTGAAAAGTACGTATTCTTCCACCGGGATTTCCTTCCTAACCCGATGAAGGACGGCTATTACTGGAATAATCCTGTAAAAAAAATTATGGTCTCCCTTCAGCACAAATTTGTTTTTGAAGAACAGACGGATTTCCTTATTGACGCGTGCAGTACGATGTTTGCCCATTTACCGGACAATGTCATCAGCTACAAAGCAAAAAAGAACGAATACTATCAGAACTACGGTACCGGATGGCAGCATACGGGATATTTCAGGATTTTTTTACAGTCGGTTCCGTTGTATACGCTTACGGATGAGCAGGTCATCAAAGTGTGGAATTTATACCGCTGGATGCAGTTTACCGGACTGGAAGAAAATATCCCGCTCACGGTACCGCCATTCTATCTTTTCTGCAGGGCTTACGAACTGAAGGCCATCACAGAAGATGAATTGTATGAAGGTATTTTCACAGAAGAATCAGCCATAAAGGAACTGACTACAACGCGGTTCCACCATCGCAGTATGCAGTATCTGGAAAGGTTTCCTTTTTTAGAGCCTATGATACAAGAAATCCGAAATAAATTCCTGGATATCGAACTGGTCCGCGGGGATGCCGGAACACCGGTCTCCGGATTCGTTCAGTCATTCCAGACCATTTACGGGACAAACCGGTTTGCTCAGATCCTGAAAGGTATAGGAAAGTCCGGGCTTTATGCCAATTATATATACAGCTACAATAATGAAAGCATGACCAGGCAGAAGCTGTTCTCCTACCTGCTGTCTAATTGTGAACCATTGGAGACCGATACCCAGGAAGTTTTTGATGCTATCGTGAGTAAAGAAGAGATCAGTGAACTGCGTCTGTTGCAGGCAGCACTGTATGCTCCGCAATGGCAGAAGCTGGTCAGCGGTTACCTGGGATGGAAAGGATTGGATTCGGCCATCTGGTGGATGCATGCCCACACCAAAACAGGTTCATACCAGGCTACCAGTTCAGTTGTTGAAAGTGAAGTGGCCAAATATTCTGCGGTAGACCTGCAGGATTTCAAAGATGGGGCTGTGGACAGCGAATGGTTTGCAAAAGCGTACAGGGAGCTTGGTAAAGCGCGTTGGGAAATGCTTTACGAGTCTGCCAAATATATTTCGGACGGAAACGGACACCGCAGGGCGAGGCTGTATTCGGATACGCTGACGGGAAACCTGAAGATCAAGGAAGTTGCGGCAAAAGTCAAAGACAAGCGCGACCAGGATTATCTCCGTGTGTATGGACTGGTACCGCTGAGCAGGACCAATCCGGCCAAAGATGTCCTGAACCGGTATGAATACCTGCAGCAGTTCAAAAAAGAGAGCCGGGAATTCGGTTCCATGAAACAATCCAGTGAGGCACTGGCCATCCGTATTGCCCTGGAAAACCTGGCGCGGAATGCAGGGTATCCTGATCCGGTAAGGCTCACCTGGGCCATGGAAACCCGGCAGATCCAGGAGCTTTTATCGAAAGAAACCCAGGTAACGGTAGACGGGGTTACCGTAGGACTGGTGATTGAAGAAGACGGGAAAGCAGAACTGGCCGTGTTCAGGGATGACAAACCCTTAAAGTCCATTCCTCCGAAAATTAAAAAGGATAAAGGTGTTGTTGAACTGATCAGCAACCGGAAAACCATGCGTGAGCAATGGTCGCGTTCCCGGAAAGGCCTTGAGGAAGCGATGGTAAGAGGAGATGTATTCATGCTGGGCGAGATCAAAAAGCTTTTTGAACATCCGGTGATTGTCAGGCATCTGGAAAAGCTGGTCTTTATATCGGATGATTCCATAACAGGCTTTTTCCGGGATGGGAACCTGATCAGTGCCCATGGGGAAATCCAGGAACTTTCCGAAACCAGTACGCTCAGGATTGCCCATTGTGTAGACCTGCATATCCACTCCGTCTGGAGCGATTACCAGCATTACTGTTTTGAGGAAAAGCTTGTTCAGCCTTTTAAACAGATATTCAGGGAACTGTATGTTCCTACGCCGGATGAATTGCAGGAAAAATCAGTATCACGGCGTTACGCAGCGCATCAGATTCAGCCTAAACAGGCGCTGGCACTCTTAAAAACCAGAGGATGGAAAGTGGATTATGAAGAAGGCCTTCAGAAAGTCTTCCATCAGGAAGGTTTCCAGGTAAAGCTGTATGCCATGGCCGACTGGTTCTCACCGGGAGAAGTGGAAAGCCCAACCCTTGAAACGGTAGAGTTCCATTCACTAAAAACGTATAAAAACATTCCGTTTGAGGAAATCAATCCAAGGATATTCTCAGAAGTGATGCGGGATATCGATCTGGTGGTATCGGTAGCGCATGCCGGAGGCGTGGATCCTGAAGCCAGCCATTCATCTGTTGAGATGAGGGCCGTCCTGTTGAAAGAAACGGCACGGCTGTTCAAGCTTGATAATGTGCGGATCGAAGGCTCGCATGTGCTGATCAAAGGAAACCTTGCCGATTACAGTGTGCACCTGGGAAGTGCAGTGGTCCATCAGGTTCCCGGGAAATACCTTTCCATATTACCTGTCCATTCACAGCACAGAGGCAGGCTGTTCCTGCCATTTGCGGATGACGACCCCAAATCTGCGGAAGTCATGTCCAAAGTCCTGTTGCTGGCAAAAGACCGGGAAATTCAGGATCCGACGATTCTTTCACAGATCCGGCAGGAGTATAAGTAAAAAAAATTATTGTTTTTTAATTTTTTATGATGAATAAGGCAGCCTGTCATTGGACAAGCTGCCTTATTAAATTCTAGGAGTACAATCTTTACGATTTGTTTGTTTTTCTCCTTCTCCAACGCTTCAAGAGGACTACAAATACAGGAACCAGCAGCAGAAACGGCCATAACGAAATTAAACCTAAGAAGAAGGAAACAAAAGTGTTCCATCCTTCTGTCAGGGAATCGCCAAACCGGCTTCCGAATCCAATGTTGGAAGTGGCAGAAGTCCGGACCTTTTCTTTGTAGAGGCTGAGGTCCAGGGTGCTGTAGTTGACACGGTCATCAATAAACCTGAGCTTGCCTTCGGAGACATCAATTTCATCCTCCAGTTCACGGATGTTCTCCTGGATTTCAAGCATATCTTTGGTTGTCTTTGCACTTTTCAGCATGTCCCTGTACTTTTCCAGGTATATTCTTTTGTTGGCTAGTTTGATGGAAACATCAGTATATTCTTCCGTAACGTCATCTGATGAAATATTTTTGGACAACACGGCACCTACACCGTCTGAGAAGGAATTCACCAGCGCATCAAAACCCTGATGGGGAACCCGAACCATAATATTCAAGATTTCATCGGTATCCGTATTCCGGAATTCTTCTTTCTGAATGTACGCTTTATTTTTCTGAATGATTGCATTCACCTGATCCTGCGCCTTCCGGATATCGGTCACCTGTATCCTCATTTCCCCGTTTTTAATGATCTTTTTTGAAACCGTTTCAACAGGCGTACGTGATTTCTGTTCATTGTTTGCTGCATTGGAAACAGCACTGCTTACGGCCTTATCCTGTGAAGTTTTTTCCATTGGAGGCGGTGGAGGCATTTCATTTTGTGCTACAGCAGTTTCAGGAGTACTGTTGACAAAGTCAGCATTTAATGCATTTTTATTTCCGGATTGGCTGCAATGGATAAACATTAGAAAACATACAGGCAAGAACACATTTTTCATAATACTGTTTTTTACAATATTAAAGAAAAATAAGATAGGATAGGTAATAGGGTTGAAGTACTCGTCCATTTTCAGTTTACATCAGGTTGCTATACCGATAAACTTAACCCAAAAAACCTGAAAATGATTAAGATCTGATGGATGTTTATTTTTGTTTCTTTTTTATATCAAATTTTTGTTAATGCAAAGCTTATTTTCCTATGCCTCATATAAGCTGATCAGCTTCATCAGCGGCTCTGCCGCCTTTTTTTACTTTCTCTGAAATGTGCTTTATGATGATCATACTTTGCGTCAGTTGTCTGTATTTCCAGGCATGAATTCATACTGAACGGGCAATAGGTGAATTGATAAATCCTTTTTGGATGGCCTGTAGTCAATTTTTTTTTTCAGTATAAATTAGTTTCCGTTGCGTGCTGATATTCTTAACAGGGATTATAGTAAGGGTATGAATGAGAATCTTTTGATTCTTGGTTCATTGATCAGGTCTTTTACTCACAACTTCTGTTACGGGATACAATCAACCATATATTTTTCTATTTTTATCGTATGAAAAACAGTCTTTTAATCCTTCTGGGAATCCCGTTTTCTGTTTGTGCGCAGGAAATACCGAAACTTACCGATGAAATGGCGATGAAACTGGCTGAAAAGCCCCTGCATTGCATCAATCAGGAATATCCTAATAAAACGGCCCATATCATCAACAATGCAGGGGAAGTTCCGCTAAGCCCAAAGCACCTGCACCCCAGTTTTTACGGATGCTTCGACTGGCATAGCTCCGTACACGGCCACTGGATGCTGGTACGGCTTCTCAAGACAAAACCGGATCTGAAAGCGGCCCAAGAAATTGAAGCTGTTCTCGACCGCTCCCTGACTAAAGAAAACCTTCAGGCAGAAGCAGATTACTTCACCAAATACCAGCTTACCACTACCTTTGAAAGAACATACGGCTGGGCCTGGCTGCTTAAACTGGATGAAGAGCTCATTACCTGGAACCATCCCAAGGCTAAACTATGGCACCAGAACCTGAAGCCGCTGACGGATAAAATACTGGACTCGTGGAAAACATTCCTTCCTAAGCAGACGTATCCGAACCGGACCGGTGTCCATCCCAATACCGCATTTGCCATGGCTTTCGCCATCGACTGGGCCAGAGCCAATCAGGATAAGGCTTTCGAGGCTCAACTGGTGGAAAAGGCTAAATATTTTTACCTGAAAGATGAAAAAACACCGGCTTATCTGGAACCTGATGGCTCAGATTTCTTTTCCCCAAGCCTGGAGATTGCGGACCTGATGAGAAGGGTGCTTCCACAAAAAGAATTTGTTGTGTGGCTGAATACGTTCTATGAAAAGCGGAGCCTGGAAAATATTGAGAAGATTCCTGTAGTCAGTGACCTGAGCGATTACCAGACCGTTCACCTGGTCGGACTGTCGTTTTCAAAAGCCTGGTGCATGAAAGGCATTGCCCAATCGCTTCCGGCCGGCCATCCGCTGAAAAAGCAGTTCAATACCACAGCCAGCGTATTTTTGTCCAATGGCTTGCCGCTGCTGTTTCAGGGCAATTATGGCGGCGATCACTGGCTTGCCAGTTTTGCGGTCTATGCGCTGGAAGACGAGTAAATTATTATATGAATACTGCAAATAGATTTCAGGAGAGCAATTGACGGCAGATTACCTTAGTATCTGATCCCCACTTTCTTCAGGATAAAGCTCAGCAGCCAGATTGGCCCGACCAGCAAAAACTGGAGGTCTTTGAGGAAAGACGGTTTCTTACCTTCGATCTTATGGCCTACAAACTGGAAGATCCAGGTAATGATGAAGACGGAAAGGTAAACCAGCCATGGCCTTTCCGTACGGGTATTCACTCCGAATGCAAAGCTTTCCATCAGCACCATCAGCGCCAGCATGATGCTGCCGATCAGAAAAGACAGCCGCATATAGAATAAGGTGACCAGAGCCATGGCTGCAAGACTTACATAACTGATGCATCCGATGTAAATAAAACAGATGGATTTTGAAGGAATCAGCGAAATGAAGCCCAGGATCGTCCAGAATATCAGGGGCACACAGATCCAGTGGATCAGTTTATTGGTTGCATTTCTGTGGCTTTCTGCATATTCTGCAAAAAGCAGGTCAATTTTTCTCATACCGGTCATTTGGAAGACACTAAAATAATAAAATTTTGTAATTGAGCTCAATGATTGGTACTGAAAACTTGCATCACTTAAAAAATCCAAGTAATCCATCAGAGGTCCATCGATACAAATCGTTATTAAAATGAATGCAGGTCGATGTGGAAAATACAGATATCCTCAATCATGACTTCCTTTGAATTCCTTACATTTGCGGTATGTCTGTCCTGGAAAAATTCGGCGTTGAGATTTTTACGCAACACAACATTTTCGAGCGCATTGCGGTTGATAAGCCCTTCCGTCCCGATAATCCGGCCTTTATCTTTATCAAGACCGGAACCATCAAGATGAAACAGCATTTCAGGGACCTGGAGCTTTCCGCCAATATGTTTATGGTAACGGATCCGCAGACGGTCTATGAAATGATCTCTGTCAGTGATGATTTCCAGTCCAGGATGGTATCGTATAAGCGTGAATTTATTTCAGCATTGTCGCTCAAATTCAACAGGCTCATTACCTACCGGTATTTCAGGCAGCAGATGAATATCGGCGTCCCGTTTCAGGCTGATGAAATGGAAGTGGTATGGAAAAGCGTCAATTTTCTGAAATATATCCTCGACTCCGAAACGGAAATGACCTACAAAAAAGAGATTGTGGAGCACTTGTTTTCTGTGTTCTGCTATCAGATGGCCGGAATCATCTCAAAAGAAGACAGCAACGCGATGAACCAGATGTCCAGGCAAGAGGAAATTGTTTTTATCTTCCTGAACGACCTGGCCAAACACCATCATACGGAACGCAGTGTGGAGTTCTATTCGGAACGGCAGTCGATTACAACCAGACATCTTTCGGCAGTGGTCAAAGAAGTGACGGGAAAGTCTGCCAGCCAGGTAATTGCACTGGTAGTTCTCAATGAGGCTAAAGTCTTATTAAACTCCTCCAAAAAGCCGGTTTCGGAAATTTCTTCCATTCTTGGATTCAGCGATCCTTATTCGTTTTCCCATTTTTTCAAAAAGCATTTAGGCGAAAGTCCGTCACAGTACAGGAATCAGTTCGAAAGCTGAAATCTTACATTTGAACATCTTTTTCCAAATTTCAAACATTTGTTTGACTTTCTTGGTGCCCTAACTTTGCACTCGTAAAACAAGGTACAATGGTAAAGAATATAAAAACAGCACTGTCTATAATGGCAGCGGTCTTTCCTGCGCTGTTTTTTTCCCAGGAAATCAGGCAGATGACCGCAGAAGAGGCGGCGCAGCTCGCAGTGCAGAATCATCAGCAGCTGAAAGTCTCAGCACAGAACATCAATATTGCCCGGCAGAATACCGAAGTGGTAAAACTTCAGAAACTGCCGACAATCACTGCCTCCACAAGCCAGTTCTATCTGGGTAATGCGGTAGCTATCGATAAAGACTTTTCGAATACAACCACCATACAGATGCCGCATTACGGAAGTTCCTATGCCGTTCAGGCTACCCAGCTGATCTTCAAAGGAGGTCTGGTCAACAAATCCATTGAGCTGGCCGGACTGCGTGAACAGCTTTCTGAGTTAGATCTTGAGAAAAACAGGCAGGATGTGAAGTTCCTCGTCATTTCCAATTATCTGGATGTGTATAAGATCGTCAACCAGCAGGAAGTTTTCCGGAACAATAAAAAACTTGCGCAGGAGCGGTTGAAAAACGTTCAGAAGTTTTATCAGCAGGGAATGGTGACCCGGAATGAAGTGATCCGTGGAGAGTTGGCGATTAAAAACCTCGACCAGGGAATCCTCACGCTGGTGAATAACCGTAAAATCCTGAACTACAATCTTACTATTGCTTTAGGCCTGCCGGAAGATACGCAGATTGTCCCCGTAGAAAACCTGGAAAATAAAGAAGCCGGAATCGGAATGGATTATTATATGACCCTTGCCCACGACAGCAATCCGGTGATGAAATCCGCGAAAACCAATATTGATGTGGCTGACAAGAATATCGACATCATTAAAACGGATAAAATGCCGACGATAGCAGGATTTGGAGGTTATTCGCTGCAAAAACCCATCACCACAAGGAATCCGGTCCTGGACATGTATTCCGGAGGATGGCAGACCGGAGTTTCACTGACGTATAACATTGACAATCTTTATAAAACCAAAGAAAGGGTGAAACTGGGGGAACTTCAGAAAAACCAGGCTTATGATGCCATGACGCTTACGCAGCAGAATATCGATATGGCAGTAAATGCAGCCTATGTAAAATACCAGGAATCCATCCAGCAGGCAGATATCCTGAATGAGGCTAAAAAACTGGCGGAAGAGAACTACAAAATCACGGAAGCCAAATACCTCAACCAGCTTGCCGTGCAGGCAGAAATGATTGATGCGCAGAACCAGAAGCTCCAGTCCGAACTGGATTTTGCCAATGCGGAAATCAATGTCCTGTACCAATACTACAATCTTCTGAAAACAACCGGAACTCTTTAATAACAGTACTGAAAACAATGGAAAACAAGGAACATACAACCACTACAGCTCAGCCGGCTCCTGCTTCATCAGGTGCGGTGGCGAAGAAAAAAGAAACTAAGAAAAATAAGATCAGGGCCATCATTTCAAATATCGTGGTATTCCTGATCATCGGATTCGGCCTGTTCTGGCTGGTCCGGGAATATTTCCACGTAGGCGATAAGACCTATACGGAAGCGGCGCAGGTAGAGGAATTCATCAACCCGATCAATACCCGGGTTTCCGCCTACATTAAAGATATTAAATTCATCGAGCACCAGCAGGTGAAGAAAGGCGATACCCTGGTGATTTTAGATGACCGTGAAATCCTGACCCAACTGGGACAGGCGGAAGCGGCTTACCAGAATGCACTGGCACAGCGTACCGCAACCAGCTCATCTGTCAATACCGTTTCCAACAATGTCAATGTAATGGAATCCAATATTGCCGGAGCCAAAGCCCGGTTATGGAATGCCGAACAGAATTTAAACCGGTATAAAAACCTGCTGGCCTCCGAGGCGGTCACCAGGCAGCAGTATGATCAGGTAAAAACGGAATATGATGCGCAGAAAGCAGCTTACGAAACCCTGGTGAACCAGAAGCAATCTGCCAATCTCTCCACCACGGAAGTGAAAAGTAAATTCGGGATCATCGATGCGGAAATCAAACGGACCAAATCGGCACTGGATATGGCAAAAATAAATTTATCCTATACCGTGATTACCGCTCCTTACGATGGCGTCATGGGAAGAAGAACCATCTCCGAAGGCCAGCTGATCCAGCCCGGACAGCAGGTAGCCACCATCGTACTGAACGGACAGAAATGGGTCACAGCCAATTTCCTGGAAAGCCAGATGCCGGATGTGAAAATCGGGGAGAAAATGATGATGACGGCTGATGCTTTGGGAGGGAAATCATTCGAAGGGGTGGTTACGGCCATTTCAGCCGCTACCGGATCGCGGTATTCCAGCGTACCGACGGATAATTCCACCGGAAACTTCATCAAAGTGCAGCAGCGGATCCCGGTACGGATCGAATTTACTTCCGCCAATACGAAAGAAGATATTGCGAGGCTGAGCGCAGGGATGAACATGAATGTGAAGATTAATACAGGGGAGAAATGATTTTGAGAGGTCAGATATTAGATTTCAGACACAAGATTTCAGATGTCAGATATCAGATGTCAGACTTTAGAATTCGGATAAGTAGTATAAATGTCATACATACAAATAAATCTGATGATCTGCAATAAGTCTGTAAACACACCGAAATTAAAAATAACACCGTCTGAAATCTTGTGTCTGAAATCTGAAATCTAATATCAAATTAATTGGAAAAAATGAAAATCACCAGTAAATAAAAAATAGAATTTTTAAAATGCTACCGTCTGACATCTGATGTCTGATGTCTGGTATCTGAAATCTGATATCTAAAATCTTACTTTTAACAACCAAACAATGTACAACAAAGGACTTTACCACGACTGGGTGCCGAAACCCGTACAGCTCCTGCTGATGGTCTTGCTGCTTGCCGTAGTGATGCCGATCGGGGGTGTATATACCGGGAACATCAGTTACCTGGTCAGCGGAACCGGTTCCATGACCGAATATTTTATGTGGGCCAATTATGCTTCCACCATCGGGATGGGGGCGTGTATGCCAATCGTACTCAGGATGAAAATGCGGTTTAAGGTACGGGATAAAATGACTGTACTCCTGGTTCTGCTGGGACTGCTGAGCTACATCAATTCTACGACCTATGAGCCCATGATTTTTGTATTCAGCTCATTAATCATCGGATTCCTGAAAATGATGGTTACCATAGAACTTTTTCTTCCGTTGATGGCTATGATCGGCAACCGGGGGATGTTTTACGGTGCATTTTACACATTTGTGCTGGTGCTGAACCAGGTGTCTGCGTATTATGCCGTAGACATTTCCATCCGGTACAACTGGCAGCAGTTTTATGTGATCGCTGCGGTAGGATGTTTTGCGCTGGCTTTACTGCACTGGATTTTCATGCATGACAAGTATTTTGCCCTGAAAGTGCCGCTGCATTACATCGACTGGCTCAGCATCCTGCTTTTCGTTTCCACATTTATGTGTTCAGCTTACGTGTTCTCCTTCGGGAAACAGCAGGACTGGCTTCATTCAAAGAAGATTATGGATGCAGGTATCGCAGCTTTCGTAAGTTTTTCCTTATTGGTGATCCGGCAGCTGACCCTGAAACGGCCGTATTTGTCATTCAAGATATTTTCAAAAAACAATGTGCTGCACGGCCTGTTCATGCTATTCTGGCTCGGGATGTTCCTGGGTACGACTTCTATTCAGAATACTTTTGCGGTAGGCGTATTGGGATATGACCAGCTGACCAATGCACGACTTAACCTCCTGATGATTCCGGGACTGGTACTCGCCGGTGTAACGGCTATATTCTGGTTCAAAAGAGAAATTCCCTTAAAAATGTTCATCTTTTCAGGCTTTTCGGCCATGATGGGATATGCCATCATCATGTATTTTTCCATGGTGCTGGAATTCAACTACGAGTACTGGTACCTGCCGATGTTCCTGAAAGGCTATGGAATGTGTTCATTGTTCATTTCAGTCTGGTTTTATACCTTAGATAAGCTTGAAATGGATGATATGCTGGCTGCGATCGGGCTGGTCCTGGTCTGGAGGACGTTTCTGGCAGTCGGGATCTTCTCGGCGCTGTATTCATGGTTTCAGTACCGATTCCAGGTCATTGCTGTTGGAGACCTGGCTGTATATCTGGATGGTATGACCCTTACACCCCAGAATGTCGCAGGAAATATGAAAGCGATCCAGCTCAATGCGATTCTCATTGCAGGTAAAAAACTGTTCGGATACATTATCCTCGCCGGTTGCGGAGTACTGCTGTATGTATTCACCCATCATTTCGGCCGTGAACGGTTTGAATATGTGCGTTTCATCAGGGTACTGACCGGAAAATCAGTCATAGCCAGGAGAAGGCTGCGTGAAAGGAAAAAATTAATCGAAGAAATAAAAGACGCCGCAGGTCCTGCCGTCTGAAGAAACCTTGTTTTCACTAGTGAAGCCCTGCTCTTATCATGAGAGCGGGGCTTTGCGTCTAAAGATGCTGCGTATTGGCAGGAGCTTTTTCCCGCTATCCGCTCATACTCCTCGCGCCATTGCTTTCCCGGCGCCTGCTGTGGGGTAACCGCTCCTATCGGGGCTAGGCTGTAGTCCTTTGTTTGCATTCTTTGCCATAAAGTGATAAACCTTATAGGTTTTTAAAACCTATAAGGTTTAATGACAGTCAAAAAACGTCCCCTGAACTATTCAGGGGACGGAATTTATAAGCTAAACCAAAAATTTTAATTCCTGTAATACGGGTTGATTTCCGCAGAATCAAAAGTAAAGGCATTGCTGTTTTCAGATTTATCCAGCTTTTTGCTGATGGTCAGTGCCCATAAGACAAGCTCCTTGCAGAAGTTCTGGTCTTCCGGGCTAAGGTCTGATGCATTTTCTTCCACCACGGTTGATAATGGAGCAATGCTGTCCAGCTTGCGGTAAAATTCTTCATCGGTATCATTATAATGAAGCTCTAGCTGATTTTTATTGAACCATTTGATCAGATCTGTGTACGGCGTCTTGATGCTTTCTTTCTCCAGCTTGGAAATGCGAGGGAATAGGCTTTCAAACTGGGTCATCACGGCTTTGTCAATCAGGATTTTGGCCACATAGTCGGCACCTTCCTGTTCACCTTCGTAGACCAGTTCTATTTTCCCGGTGATGGAAGGGATAATCGATATAAAATCAAGCAGGCGGACCGTTGTGCGTTCGGCTCCGGATTCAATCAGTCTTAGCCTGGCTGCGGCCATCAGGTTTTCCATGGCACTGATGCTGAGACGGGCACTGACACCGCTTTTCGCATCCACATATTCACTGTCGCGTGCGGCAAAGGATACTTCTTCCAGCAGGTCTTTTGCGAGGTCCGGAATATGGATTTTAGACTGTTCCTCGGCAGGAACCTGCGCTTCCTGTTCGGTAATCTGACGCGCGAGCGCAATCGTCTGCGGGTAATGGGTGAAAATCTGGGAACCGATCCGGTCTTTCAGCGGAGTAACAATGCTGCCCCGGTTGGTATAATCTTCCGGATTAGCCGTAAATACAAACTGGATGTCCAGTGGCATCCTCAACTGGAATCCGCGGATCTGGATATCGCCTTCCTGCAGGATATTGAACAGGGAAACCTGGATCCTGGCCTGTAGATCCGGCAATTCATTCAGCACGAAAATGCAGCGGTTGGCGCGTGGGATCATTCCGTAATGCAGTACGCGTTCATCAGAATACGGAAGCTTTAATGTAGCAGCCTTGATCGGGTCGATATCTCCGATCAGGTCGGCAACGTTTACATCCGGCGTGGCCAGCTTTTCAAAGAAACGGTCTGAGCGGTGTACCCAGGAAATCGGGGTATCGTCACCCATTTCGGCAATCAGGTCCCTGGCATATTTGGAAATCGGCTGGAACGGGCTGTCGTTGATTTCAGAACCTTGTACAATTGGCATGTATTCATCAAGAAGGCTTACCATGCTCCTGGCGATCCTGGTTTTGGCCTGTCCGCGCAATCCGAGCAGGTTAATGTGATGGCCGGCAAGCAGGGCCTTCTTCAGTTGCGGAACTACGGTATCTTCGTAGCCCCAAAGCCCTTCAAATACCGGTTCCTTCGCCCTGATCTTGGCAACCAGGTTCGCCTGGATTTCTTCATTAATGGTTTTATGGGTATATCCTGAGTTTTTTAGTTCTTTAAATGTCGTATCGTTTTTCATTGTATTTTGAGCAGTAATCATTTAATAATATAATATAGTACATTGTTCATTATCCTAAAATTTATTCTAATCTCAGATTTCAATCTAAAATCTGGCATCTGACATCTGACATCTGGCATCTGATATCTGGTATCTGAAATTTATCATCATATCCTTCTTTTCCTGTTCTTCTCATAATCCTCAAAAATCATCTGGCCCAGTCCGGAAAGCCCCGTCAGGAATGCTTTTCCCTGGTTCTGTTCGGTAAAGGCTTCCACAAACTTCCTGAGGTAAGGGTCCTGGGCAATCATAAAGGTGGTGATTGGGATTTTCAGTTTCCGGGCCTGCGCGGCTCTGTTGAGGCATTGTGACACGATCATCTGGTCGAGCCCCACACTGTTCATGTAAAATTCCCCGGTAGGCAGCTGGATGCAGCTCGGCTTTCCGTCGGTGATCATGAAGATCTGCTTATTGGTATTCCGTTTCCTGCGGAGGATGTCCATCGCCAGTTCCAGTCCGGCCACCGTATTGGTATGGTAAGGCCCGACTTTCAGATAGGGAAGGTCTTTGATCTTGATCGGCCAGGCTTCATTCCCGAAAACAATAATGTCGATGGAATCTTTCGGGTATTTACGATGAATCAGTTCTACCAGTGCCATGGCCACTTTTTTGGCCGGTGTGATCCGGTCTTCGCCGTATAGAATCATCGAGTGGCTGATGTCGATCATCAGTACCGTGCTCATCTGTGCTTTATGGCGCGTCTCTTCTACGATGAGGTCATCTTCCGTCAGCTGAAGGTCACCGATGCCGTTGTTTACCTGGGCATTTTTAAGGCTTTCAGTCATGTTCACCAATGAAAGGTCATCACCGTACTGAAACGACCGGTGGTCACCATCCTTTTCATCTCCAACACCGGTTTTGGAAGTGCGGTGGTTTCCAATCCCGCTTTTTTTCAGCTTTCCGAATATCTGGTCTAATGCGTATTCGCGAAGTGCAGATTCCAGTTTGGGAGTCAGGATGTTCTTTCCTTTTCCCGTTCCGGTATTTCCGTCTTCTTCATCCACTTCTTCCCTGATGTAGCCGCGCTTCTTAAGGTCTTCCTCAAAATCCTCCAGGGTATATTCATCGGTGAAGATGTCGTATTCCTGGTCCAGCATATCAAGCCACTCGAAAGCCTCCTCGATATCACCGGAAGTATGGGTCAGCAGATCTTTGAATACATCAAAAACCCGGTCGAAATTCGATATTTCCTCCGGAACGTGTTTGCTGAAGATGTATCCTTTCTGGAAATTAAATTCTTTATTGGTCATTCAATCAATCTTCTTTTGAACAATACAAGTTAGGGAATATTATGATAAGTTTCAGAGTTTGAAAGATAGAATTTGGTTATGATCGTGATGGCAATCGGATGATAAAAAATATACAGCTATAGCCGCAAAATTCAAATTGCTATATTTGTACTGCGAGACCTTTTGATTATGAAAAAAATAATATTGCTTTCCCTGTCCGTTTTAGTATTGAACTCCTGTGTGGTATCCACTGCCGCTAAAGCCGTAAAAGGAGCGGTCAACCTCAGTTACAAAGCCGTAAAGGGAACCGTTAACGGAATCAGCTGGGCCGTTCGTAAGGCCAATGGAAAAATTGATGAAGACCGGATTGACGGTACCTGGAAAGTAGTGGGGGTATACCGGGGGTCTTTTGAAGACTTCACCAAAGACCAGAACCCGGAAAGTTCATTCACTTCAGAATGTGTAGACAGTTACGACCAGATCATCTTTAAAGCCAAAAGATCTAAGTTTCAGCCGGTACACTGCAGCTCCGAAAAGGAAGACTGGATAAGGTATTCTTTTGAATTTGGTAAAAATCCTGTTACCAAAGAGAAAGAGAATTATATAGAATACAATTCCAACAACTACATTTCTGTGATCGACGTCAATAACAAGACCATGGTCCTGGAGGGAAATCTGATGCCGAAACTGTCATTTTCAGGGGCTAAATTATACCTGCTGGAAAAAGTGAAATAAAGATTCTTTCAATACCGGAAACCTTGTCTTCAACGGATGCATTGTAGTCTTACTTTCTTGTGAAAGAAGAGTAAGGATATTCGTTTTTGGTATCTAAAGCCTTATCTTTGCCTCCATTAAAACTGCAGCATGAAAGACCTGATGGGCCAAGCCATTCACGACTATTATCACAACAACAATCCTGAAGATTTACAGACCGAAACTTCCATTTCGGAACTGGATGAAATGCCGGTGGCGTACCTCTTCCGGAAATTTGAGGAAATGAATGCCCTTGAGCGGAAAGCCCTGAGCTTATGCCGGGGAAAAGTCCTGGATATAGGAGCGGGAGCCGGTTCGCATTCCTTGTACCTCCAGAATGAAAAAGGTCTTGAGGTAACCGCACTCGATATTTCACCCAAATCCATCGAAATATGTAAAGCAAGAGGCCTTCAAGAGGCAGTCTGCGGAAATATGCTCCAGTTTCCGGAGCAGGAATTTGATACTATTGTACTGCTGATGAACGGTACCGGGATTTTCCAGAGCCTGCAGGTTATTGATATCTACCTTAAAAAGCTGTATTCACTCCTGGATAAAAACGGGCAGATCCTCATCGACAGTACGGATATTATTTACATGTTTGATGCAGATGAAGATGGCGGGGTCTACATTCCGGCAGAGGGCTATTACGGGGAACTGGACTATATCGTTCATTACAAAGGACAGTCGGAAGACCCGATCAAATGGCTGTACCTGGATTTCAATACCCTGAAAAATGCGGCTGAGCACAACGGTTTCAGGATTGAAAAAGTCCTGCAGGAAGAAGATTCTTATCTGGCAAAGCTGAAGAAGAAATAACAGACAAAAAATGAATTAACAGCGTATCAGGGAGATATGCTGAAGTGTTCTTACCAAGTCATTAAAAAATGTTGGATATTTAATAAGGCCGGGATCCCGGAATTATGCATTGTTATGATTCCGTAAATAATTCTTGATAACTACCGATCAGGCTGTTGATAATATTGTACGAAAACAAATGATGATCATTCACCACAATGAGGTACAGCATGATGCATGAAATGATGATTGGTAATAGATAGGATGTCGTCCGGTAAGGAAGCTTTTTAGGAGTGTATACCACCCACAGGACCATCAGGAAAATTGTACCGAATGCTGAAATAAAAAACTCCGGACTTCTTTTAAATACAATGATCTCTCTTCACTGAAAATTCTTCCTCTTCTTTCCAGCATTTCAAAAGCCATCTGAACTGCTTCGGGCGTAAGCCTGTTGCCTTCCTTCAGATAGTCTTCAAGTTCGGAGTCTGTACATTTTTCTAAAACTTTTCTCTATATCATGCCAAAAAAAATGGGCAAAAATGCCCATTTCAAAATATGATCAAAAAAATTATCCGATTTCAATACCATTCTCAACAGTGCTGTCGTCCGGCGTCACGAAAGACAGTTTACCATCCGGCTTGGTCGTCAATAATAACATTCCCTGCGATTCGATACCCCTGATTTTTCTCGGAGCCAGGTTCAGTAGGATCATCACCTGCTTGCCAATCAGTTCCTCGGGGGTAAAGCTTTCAGCAATCCCTGAAACCACGGTTCTTACATCTACTCCGGTATCCACTTTCAGCTTCAGAAGTTTGTCTGCTTTTTCTACTTTTTCAGCTTCCATGATGGTTGCCGTTCTCAGGTCGATTTTCGTAAAATCATCAAAAGTGATTTCTTCTTTCATAGGATTCGCGTTAGGATTGGTTTTTTTATTGTTTTGCTTTGTATTTTCCAGCTTCTGGATCTGAGCTTCGATAACGTCGTCTTCAATTTTGGAAAACAGAAGAGAAGCTTCGTTGATCTGATGTCCGGTTTCTATTAGAACCTGCTTTGTTTCCACATCATTCCAGTCCATTTTTTCAACATTGAACATATTGAGAAGTTTACCTGAACTGAAAGGCATGAATGGTTCACAAAGCTGAGCCAGTGCTACAGCAATCTGAGCTCCTACAAATAAGGAATGTGCAGCCTTTTCAGGGTTATCCTTGATGGTCTTCCAGGGCTCTTCCGTCTGAAGATACTGGTTCCCGAAACGCGCAAGGTTCATCAGGGCAGACAATGCATTCCGGAACTCATAACGGTTCAGGAATTCTGAAATTTCTTTGGCTGATCTGTTGATTTCCTTTAGTTCAGGAGCATGGACATCACCCTGTGGAATAACACCATCATAATATTTGTGCATCAGAACGGCAACCCGGTTGATGAAGTTCCCGAAAATTCCAACCAGCTCAGAATTATTCTTTGTCTGGAAATCCTTCCAGGTGAAATTATTGTCCTTGGTCTCCGGAGCAGAAGACAGAAGCGCATATCTCAGCACATCCTGCTGTCCCGGAAAATCATCTACATATTCATGTGCCCACACCGCCCAGTTTCTGGAGGTGGAAATCTTGTCGTTCTCAAGGTTCAGGAATTCGAAAGCCGGAACATTGTCGGGCATAATGAAATCACCGTGTGCCTTCATCATCGATGGGAAAATAATGCAGTGAAAAACAATATTATCCTTTCCGATGAAATGGACCAGGTCGCTTTCCTCGCTTTGCCAGTAGTCTTTCCAGTCTTTTCCGTTTTTCTCTGCCCACTCTTTGGTAAAGGAAATATACCCGATAGGAGCATCAAACCATACGTACAGCACTTTCCCTTCTGCACCCGGTAGCGGAACCGGAACGCCCCAGTTGAGGTCACGGGTCATAGCCCTAGGTTTCAGGCCGTCGTTCAGCCAGGACTTTACCTGTCCGTACACATTAGGCTTCCAGTCATCTTTATGGCCTTCGATGATCCATTCATTTAAGAAGGTTTCGTATTCATTCAATGGCAGGTACCAGTTTTTCGTTTCCTTAAGGATGGGTACATTTCCGCTGAGCATGGATTTTGGGTTGATGAGCTCGGAAGGCGACAGGGTAGAACCGCATTTTTCGCACTGATCGCCATAGGCGTTCTCATTGCCGCAATTAGGGCAGGTCCCTACAATATAACGGTCGGCCAGGAATTCTCCGGCCTGCTCATCAAAATACTGCTCGGAAACTTCTTCTGTGAATTTCCCTTTTTCATACAATACCTTAAAGAATTCCTGGCTGGTTTCGTAATGTTTCTGAGATGTAGTCCTGGAATATTCATCAAATGAAATTCCTAAATCCGAAAATGATTTTTTAATGATTTCATGATACTTGTCCACGATATCCTGAGGCGTTACGCCCTCTTTTTTAGCTCTGATGGTGATGGGGATCCCATGCTCATCCGAACCGCATATAAAAGCGACTTCCTTTCCTGATCTTCTCTGAAATCTTGCGTAAACATCTGCGGGAATATATACTCCTGCCAGGTGTCCTATATGAACCGGTCCGTTGGCATAAGGCAACGCAGCCGTAATCATTTTTCTGTTCGACATCTTATCGTATAGTTTTATCGGGCAAAGATAAGGAATATCCGCGGAAAATTTATTTCCGGTTTTTGGAGCGTCAGGATGTCCGAATGTTAACTGAATGTTACAAATAGTTAAACGACTGTTTAACTATTTGTTAAAACAACTTAACTGTTATGTTGTGCATATTTAAATTGATTATTTTGAAAATCAATGTTTTAATGTGCATAACTCGTTAAATATATACAAAATTAACTTAATTTAAAATAAAATTACCATCGTTAACTTTTTTTTATAAATTGCAAAAGCTTTAGCTTTTATAAAAGAAGAATAAACTATATAAAAAAGATATTGTGAAAAAATTTACAACAGTATTAAAAATTGCGCCGGCATTTCTACTCGCCGGCACAATGGTCCATGCGCAAACAAAGGACTCAGCAACAAAAGAGAAAAAAATTGAAGAGGTGGTGCTAATTGGGTACGGGCGGCAGAAGAAGACGGATTTAACGGGATCCGTAACGGCAATTTCCGCAAAAGATTTTAATGAAGGAAGTATAAACTCTCCTGAGCAATTAATTCAAGGTAAGACTTCAGGAATTCAGATAACCACCAATGGAGGGGCTCCAGGTTCAGGATCTACTATCCGAATCAGAGGAGGTGCTTCTTTAAATGCGTCCAATGATCCTTTGATTGTTATTGATGGTGTTCCGGTAGATAATAACGGAATCAGTGGAGCTGCGAATCCTCTTGCTTTAATTAACCCCAATGATATTGAAAGCTTCAGTATTCTTAAAGATGCTTCTGCAGCCGCTATTTATGGAAGCAGAGCTTCAAATGGAGTTATTATTATAACAACGAAAAGAGGAAGCTCCGGGAAATTACGGGCAAATTATAGTACCATTACTTCGGTATATACCAAAATGGGAAATATAGATATGCTGTCTGCGGATGCTTTTCGTCAGGTAGTAAGAGACAAGGCAACAGCTCAATATCAAGGTTTGTTGGGAAGTTCAAATACAAATTGGCAGGATCAGATTTATCAAACTGCATTAGGTGTTGATAATACGGTTTCTTTATCAGGAGGAATTAAAGCATTGCCATATAGATTGTCACTAGGCTATTTCAACCAGGAAGGTATTATAAGGACAAACACTATTGAAAGATCTACGGCATCTTTAAACTTAAATCCAAAGTTTTTTGATAAACATCTTGAAATTAACTTTAATGTTAAAGGTACCTATGTAGAAAACAGATTTAAGGATGATGGTGCCATTGGTTCTGCTGTTGTATTCGATCCTACTCAATCCGTTTATGATCCCTCATTTTCAAACTATGGCGGTTATTGGGAGTGGCTTGATCCTTCAACAGGAAAGCCTAACACCAATGCCACAAAGAATCCTTTATCAATGCTTAATCAGAGATGGGATCTGTCTTACGTTAAAAGAGTATTAGGGAATATTCAGTTTGATTATAAATTTCATTTTCTGCCTGAATTGAGGGCTAACCTTAATGTAGGATATGATTATAGTGATGCAAACGGAAATACAACGGTATTGCCAACAGCTGCAATTGCTTACTATAATCAGGGGAGCTACAGGAGATATTCTCAGGAAAAGAAAAATAAATTACTTGATTTCTACTTTAATTATCTAAAAACTTTTGAGTCTATAAGGTCAACCGTTGATCTTACTGTTGGGTATTCTTATCAGGACTGGCAGAGATCAGAGCCTTTTGCACCGACAGTATATGGTACTGGAGTATCAAATCCGGCAAGTGGAAACGATTTCTTCACTCAGAACACTATAATTTCTTATTTCGGGAGATTAAATTATACTTTCAATAATAAGTATCTTTTGACAGCTTCATTAAGAAGAGATGGATCTTCCCGTTTCAGCGAAGAAAACAGAATAGGTTATTTTCCTTCAGTGGCACTTGCCTGGAGAATTGATCAGGAAAATTTCCTGAAAGATTCCAAGACAATTTCTACTTTGAAGTTGAGAGCAGGATGGGGAGAGACAGGTCAACAGGAACTTAATTTAGGAGATTATCCGTATCTGGCTAGATATATACTATCTGATAGTGGAGCACAATACCAATTGGGAAATCAGTTCTACAATACTTACAGAGCGCAGGGATATGACAAAAACCTTAAATGGGAAACTACTGTGACAAAAAATTTAGGTCTTGATTTTGGATTTCTGAATGACCGGATCAACGGTACTATTGACGTTTATGAAAAAGAATCAAAGGATCTGATCAGTTTTATTCCCGTGCCTGCGTTATCTAACCTTACTAACTATTTGCTAACTAACGTTGGAGACATGCGGAACCGTGGTATCGAGGCTAATATCAATGTTAAGGCAGTTGATACAGAAAATTTTAAATGGGAGTTTAACGTAAATGCTACTCATTTCAGGTCGGAAATTACTAATCTGAACTCAAGCCAGACATTAGTTAATACCATAGGAGGAGCTACCGGTACTACAATACAGGTAAATACAGAAGGATATCAACCAAATTCATTCTATGTTTACCAACAGGTATATGATAATAATGGTAAACCCATTGAAGGCGTATATGTTGACAGAAACGGTGACGGTATTATTAATACGGATGATCTATACAGATATAAATCTCCTGCTCCTGATGTTTTATTAGGTTTCTCGTCTAAATTTAATTTTAAAAACTGGGATTTAGGATTTACTATGAGGGCAAGCATTGGAAATTATGTATATAATAATGTTGCATCTCAGTATGGTACAGAGCAGGCTATTACTTTGAATAACTATCTTCAGAATATTCACAGCAGTTACCTTGAAACCGGTTTTAAGCGTACGCAGCTTTTATCAGACTATTATGTTGAGAATGCTTCTTTCGTAAGAATGGACAATATCAATTTAGGATATAATTTCCCAAGATTTATAAAAGATTCAAAACTAAGAATTTTCGGTTCTGTTCAGAATGCATTTATCATTACAAAGTATAGTGGTTTAGATCCTGAAGTTTTCAACGGAATAGATAATAATCTATATCAGAGACCTAGAGTGTATTCATTAGGATTTAACTTTCAATTTTAATTAAGAATTATCATGACATTTAAATATATTAATAAGACAATTTTTGCAGCGGGTTTAACGGCCGTTTTATTTCTTACTTCTTGTGAGAATGACCTGGACAGAATGCCTCAGACAGAAGTTACTTCAGCATCAGTATATGCTGATTTCAATAACTATAAAAATGTTCTGGCTAAAATATATGCAGGCCTTGCCATGAGTGGTCAGAACGGCGGAGATGGTAATCCTGATATCAGCGGTATTGACGGTGGTACATCAAATTATATACGACAGTATTTCCAATTACAGGAATTGCCTACTGACGAAGCAGTAATAGCATGGGGAGATGGATCGCTTCCTGATTTGCATAATATGACCTGGTCTTCAAGCAATGAATTTATTGCCGCACTGTATTATCGAATCTATTATCAGGTTGGGCTTGCTAATGAGTTTATAAGAGAAACAACTGATGAAAAATTAGCTTCCAGAAATATTTCAGGTGCCAATGCGGAAGAAGCAAGAGCATTCAGAAATGAAGCTCGCTTTATGAGAGCACTTAGTTATTCACATGCCATAGATCTTTTTGGAAACGGACCTTTTTCTACCGAAGCTGACGAAGTGGGTATTAAACCCCCAAGAAGAATTGATCGCAAAGAATTATTTACTTATGTAGAAACTGAACTAAAAGATCTTGAGGGCTTACTAAAAAATCCTAGAACAAATGAATATGGACGTGCAGACAAAGCTGCTGTCTGGATGCTGCTTGCTAAACTTTATCTGAATGCAGAAGTTTATACTGGGCAGTCAAGATATTCTGATGCAAGAATATATGCAGAAAAAGTTATTAATGCAGGATACTCTTTAAAAGCAAATTACGGCGAATTATTTTTAGCCGATAATAACCTGGATAACAATGAAACAATATTCGCCGTGAACTATGATGGGCTGAATACGAGAACATTCGGAGGAACTACGTATATCATACATGCCAGTACCGGAGGATCCATGAATCCTGCACAGTTTGGAATTAACAGCGGTTGGGGAGGATTACGAAGTACAAAAAATATTGCTGCTTTATTTCCTACTACAGATGGCTCTACCGATAAACGAGGAAACTTCTATACGAGTGGGCAGAATCTGGAAATTAATAATGTAGGTACTTTTACGGATGGATATCCTATTATTAAGTTTAAAAACATTAAACGAAACGGGCAGCCTGGCTCAGATGCTGCAGGAGATTTCGTAGATACGGATTTTCCAATGTTTAGGCTTGCGGAAGCTTATCTTATTTATGCCGAAGCCGTTTTACGTGGGGGTGGTGGAAGTAATGCAACTGCTATTCAATACATTAATTTATTAAGACAGAGAGCCTATGGTAATGCATCAGGAAATGTGACATCGATTAATTTAGATTTTATTTTAGATGAGAGGGCTCGAGAATTATCTTGGGAAGCAGTGCGAAGAACAGACCTTATTAGGTTTGGAAAATTCACAGCAGGAAGTTACTTATGGCCATTTAAAGGTGGTGTTAAAGATGGTAAGGGAGTTGAAGATTTCAGAAAGCTATATCCTATTCCTGCAAGTGATCTTAATGCAAATCCAAACCTAGTTCAAAATCCTGGCTATTAATTTTTAATATACCCTAAAAATGAAACATTTACTTAAAATATTTACTCTTGCACTGATTGGCTTTCTAGTGATTTCATGTGAGAAAGACGAAGATCAGGCAGTTCTTGGGCAAGGTACAGACCCTGTGATTTCTGCAAATAAAACAACTATAGTTCTTTCAAGCAGTACTACAGCTAGTGAAGCTGTAGCTTTTAGCTGGGCAAATTCGGACTACGGTGTCAGTGTTCAGTTGACCAACCAACTGGAAGTAGCTAAAAAAGGAACTAATTTTAACGGTGCTAAAACAATAGACGTCATTAATGGTGCAAAAGTCTATAGTATGATGGGTGCTGATCTAAACAATCTTATCCTCTCTATGGGGGTAACTACAGCCACTGCTACTGCTATAGAAGTAAGATTGAAATCTTCAGTGGCCGGCAGGACCCGTTATTCTAATACGGTTTCATTAACAGTAACGCCATTCATTAACGGTCCGGTGTATACATTTACAGACCTATACCTCATCGGTGATGCTACCGCAGGAGCATGGGACAACCTGGCAACCAATACCAAAATCTATCCGCTTGTGAAAACTACGACGGCGGGTACCTATACTTATACCGGATATTTTGCACAGGGAGGATTCAAGATCATTAAAACTCCTGGTAGCTGGACTACCCAATATGGTGCTGGAAGTTCGGCAGGAGTGCTGGATACCAGCGGAGGCTCAGGGAATATTTCAGTGGCTGCAGCAGGGTATTATAAGCTTACTGTGAATACATCTGCTCTTACCTATACTTTTGTGCCGGTGGCAGCACCAACGGCTACTTATACTTCGATTTCCATGATCGGGCCTGCAGCAGGAGGATGGAGCACTGATCTTGACCTTCAGAAATCAACTTTTGATCCGCATGTATGGACCAAGAAAAACGTGATGCTGAGCTCAGGTGAATTTAAATTCAGGGCTAACCATGACTGGGGAACCAGCTGGGGCGTAGCACAGGAATTTTTCGGGACTGCTGCATTAGGCGGAGCCAATATCCCTTTAACCAC
Source organism: Chryseobacterium camelliae (assembly GCF_002770595.1). Classification (NCBI taxonomy): domain Bacteria; kingdom Pseudomonadati; phylum Bacteroidota; class Flavobacteriia; order Flavobacteriales; family Weeksellaceae; genus Chryseobacterium; species Chryseobacterium camelliae. The sequence continues at coordinate 4,223,394 of NZ_CP022986.1, forward strand.
AACATTCCATTATGATGTTTACTTTAATGATGCTACAGGGGATTATTCTCTGATTCCGGTGAATTAACAGTAAATATGAATAATAAATAACATAGAATACTTAGGGAAAAGTGTTGCTTTTCGGCAGCACTTTTTTTATTTTTAAAGCGTATAAATAGTCATTATGAAGAAAATTACGATGGGAGCAGTATTGTTCTCGATGATGTTTGCAGGCGTTCATGCCCAGACCTTACAATCGCCGGACGGGAAGTTTGAAATGAACTTCCAGCTGAAGCAGGGAATCCCGTATTATAACCTGAAGTACAATGGAGCAGTGGTCGTGGAAGACTCAAAGCTGGGGTTAAGGTTGTTTAAAGATACCGCTATTAAGTTTGCCTCTGAAATTGCGAAGCCGGAAGATGCAAAATTCGATCTGAATAATGGGTTTACCAAAAAAGCTGAGAACCGGGATTCCAAAAATGAAACCTGGCAGCCGGTACTGGGTGAGAAGAAAAGCTACATCAACCATTATAATGAACTGGCGGTTACCCTGCACCAGGATGCGACTGACCGGGATATAGTGGTTAAATTCAGGCTGTTCAATGACGGGTTGGGATTCAGGTATGAATTTCCGGAGCAGAAGAACCTGAATTATTTTGTAATCCGTGAAGAAGATTCTGAAATCGATTTCCCAACCGATATGAAAGCCTGGTGGATTGCCGCCGATTATGATTCCCAGGAATACCAGCCGCAGACCACTAAAATTTCTGAAATCCCGGCAAGATGGCCGAATTCTTTCGACAGTAATGCATCACAGCAAATGGTACAGAATGCGGTACAATCGCCTTTGATGTTGAAAAAAGAAGGTAAAGATCCATTATATGTGAATCTTGGAGAGGCTGCAGTTTTAGATTATCCGGCTTCCAACCTTGAAGTGGATGCCGTGAATTTCAAATTCAAAACCCATTTGACGCCAGACAGACAGGGAGCTAAGGGGTACATGCAGACGTCAACCGTATCGCCGTGGAGAACGATTATCGTTTCCCCAAAAGCAGAAGAAGTGCTGGCCTCCAAAATGATGTTCAACCTGAACGAACCGACGAAATACAAGGATACTTCCTACATCCATCCTACGAAATACATGGGTGTATGGTGGGAAATGATCATCGGGAAATCCCAATGGGCATATTCTACCGCAGAGAATGTCCATATCGGGGAAACCGATTTCAGCAAGCTGACGCCGAACGGAAAACATGCGGCCAACAATACGAAAGTGAAAGAATACATTGACTTCGCGGCGGCTAATGGTTTCGGCGGCCTTCTGATCGAAGGATGGAATGTAGGCTGGGAAGACTGGTTCGGCCACTCTAAAGAATTTGTTTTCGATTTCATCACCCCATATCCCGATTTCGATCTTACAATGCTTAATGACTATGCCCATTCCAAAGGCATTAAGCTGATCATGCACCACGAAACTTCCGGTTCTGCAACCAATTATGAGCGGTGGGCGGATAAAGCATTCAAACTGATGAACGATTATGGCTATGATGCTGTAAAAACCGGCTATGTAGGTGATATTATCCCGAGAGGAGAGCACCACTATTCCCAGTGGACCATCAATCATTTCTACAGGATTGCCCAAAAGGCCAATGAATATAAAATCATGGTGAATTCCCATGAATCCGTTCGTCCGGGCGGGGAGAGCAGGACATATCCGAACTGGATCTCAGCCGAAGCTGCCAGAGGAACCGAATTTGAAGCCTTTGCCGGAAACAATCCGGATCATCAGACCATTCTTCCATTCACCAGATGGATGGGCGGACCGATGGATTATACACCTGGAATTTTCCAGACGAAGCTGGATTATTATTTCCCTGGAGACAAACGTTTTGTGAAGACTACTCTTGCCAAACAGCTGGCTCTGTATGTGGTGATGTACATGCCGCTCCAGATGGCTGCAGATTTACCGGAAAACTATCAGAAGCATATGGATGCTTTCCAGTTCATCAAAGATGTGGCTGCAGACTGGGATGATACAAAGATTTTATCCGCCGAACCGGGCGATTATATCATCACCGCCAGGAAGGCAAAAGGCACGGAGAACTGGTTTGTAGGCGGAATCACCGATGAGAACAGGCGGGATTATACGGTTGATTTCTCATTCCTGGACAAAGGCAGGAAATATGAAGTAACGGTATATGAAGACGGTAAAGACGCAGACTACATCAATAATCCGCAAAGCTACCATATTTATAAAAAGACGGTTACCAGCAAATCGAAAATTAAAATCAATATGGCAAGAAGCGGTGGTTTTGCTATATCGATTAAAGTGATAAAGTAAATAATTTTTAATAGAAAATATTTTTTCTTATGAATTTAATTTTCTATATTTGGTGAGATAATTAAATTAATAACTCATTAAATTCATTTTTATGAAAAAGAAATTCAAAATTACAAGCAATCTTGAGCAAAAAGAAATTCTTAAAAAATCAATCCAGAATTCTGAGAATCAAAATGTAGATCTTTACAAATCTATCTTTGGAGGATTGAATTCAGGTATTGCTCCGGGAAACGGAGGTGGTGGTAGTATTATTTTGCCTCCAGGAGGTAGCTGTGATGTGGTAGCAATTTCTGGTGCATCTGCTGCTTACGATAGAGTGGATCAATTTTTAAGAGCTTAGAACTTGCTGGTTTTTAAAACATTAGTTCTTCATCAGTCAAATGATGAAGAACTTTATTTATTTCATACAACATGGTTACTTCTTTTGTTCTGAAGGTTGCAAGCAGATGCAATCTCAATTGCTCATATTGTTACATGTATAATTTAGGGGATAAAACTTATCTGAAACAACCTAAATTTATGTCAATAAGCACTATACATACTTTCGCTGAAAAATTGGCCCATTATAGTAAAGAAAATGGTTTGAGATCTTTTCAGATTGTCTTCCATGGAGGTGAGCCTTTATTACTTCCAAAAGAATTTTACAAGGAAAGTGTTAGGATATTTACTGAAACGCTAAGCGATGCTTATTTTGATTTTGTTATCCAGACTAATGGTGTTGGATTGGATGGGGACTGGTATGCACTATTTAATGAACTGAACATTCGTGTTGGCATCAGTATGGACGGACCTAAGGAATATCACGATAGGTACCGTGTATTTCATAATGGAAAAGGATCTTATGACGAGGTAAGGCACGCAATACAGATTGGATTGGAAAATGGGATGCATGGGGTACTGTCTGTAGCTAATCTTAATATCTCCCCTAATGTATTATATGAGGAATTCAAAAGCCTGAATGTTCCGAGTTTTAATCTTCTTCTTCCGGATGGTCATTTCGATAAGTTACCGGATGACCTCATAAAAGATAGAGTCAATACCTATGATTATACGCCATATGCAGATTGGCTGATTGAATTGTTCACGATCTGGAAAAGCGATCCTGATAGGCCGAATATGAGATTTTTCAAAACTCTTATTCAGCTGATTGCAGGAGAGGATGCTGGTGACCAGATGGTTGGGTTGAAAAAAAACGGCGTCGCTGTAGTGGAAACCAATGGAAACCTGGAAGTGGCAGATTCTATTAGAGCTTGTTATGAAGGCATTACCAGAAACAGCATCAATATCCATACTCACGAGATCAGCTCTATTTTAGAAGATCCGCTTTTTGATATCTATATCAATTCTCATCAGATGGTCAGTGAAAAGTGCATTAACTGTCCTATTTATGAAATATGCGGAGGTGGTTTTCTGTTGAACAGATATTCTAATGAAAATGGGTTTGATAATCCTACCATTTATTGTCACGATATGATAAAATTGGTAACTTACATCCAAAATGATCTTATTGACAGCTTGCCGGATGAGGTTTGTAAGGAAATGGAACTCAACAGAGTTTCCTATGATGAGATTTTGGAAGAGCTTGAGAATAAGGGTCCTGTTTCCATTCAGAAAAATATTAAAGATAAATTAGTAGCCTACAGTCTGACATGAGTTTAAAAAAAGGTATCAAAGTCGATGATCGTCATCTTAACAGTATGAGAGATCAGATCAGCATTAATACAGGAGTTGTTGCTGTTAAAAGCATGCATCCTGAAATAGACTATTACGATAATGCCTATTTACCTGATGCAAACTGGCGGTCCCTAACAGATGTTGAATATAAAACTATTTCAACTGCAGATGCTGACAGAAAAATATTCAATACTCTTGGAGTAGGCACAATTCCTGCTCATCTGAAAACGTTATTTCAAAAACTAAGTTTAGAAACCTGTACATCGCTCTTTGATGTTCCGGGGAAGTTTCAGGAAAATGAAATGCTCACAAAAGAGATTAACAAAGCAATCAATACGTTTCTGGATGAAAAATCTCTAAGTCGTAATTATAAATTTCACAGAATTGCACGTTCTCTTCCCGGTATGCAGAGTACGACGTTTCATCATATCGGGCAGAATGTTTTTAAATATACGGGCCTGCATATTGATAAAAGTATTCATTTTACTCCTCATACTGCATATAAATCGGGAAACAGGATTTCTATCAACATCAGTGAGGAATCACGTTACCTCTATTTTATCAATTTAACATTAAGGCAGATTTACGCTGAAATAAAGAAAAAATATCCTGAAAAGATCACATCTGAAAATATTGTTGAACAATTTTTCAAACTTTATCCCAGTTATCCTGTTCTAAAGCTTGAAATCAAACCTTATCAATATTATATAGCACCTACAGATAATTTTATTCATGACGGCACAACTCTAGGAAATAAAGGGTTCGATATTACGATGGTATATACTGGTGTATTTGATAAATATTAATCTATGAAAAAACTAAAACCTGGAATTAAAATATACTCAGATAAGCAAAATGGGAATCTCCAGATCAATTCAGGAGTCATCCATCATTCAAAGCAAGCTCCGAATGAACTTGTTTTTAAAAGTCAGAAGTTTATACAGCAGTATGAACCGGAAGCATATTTGCCTAAAAGAGATTGGCGGCCATTAAAGGCAGAAGAATACAATATATTAAAAGGAGATCATTTAAATAAAAAAGACTTTAATTCGGTTTTTATCGGTGAACTTCCCGATCCTCTGAAGATTCTTTTTGATAAATTAAATTTAGAGACTGCTCAATCTCAGGATGAAGTTTTTGACAAATTTAAAAACAATCATGAATTGGTCAATGACATTAATCTTAAGTTAAATGAATTTATCGAGCCTGTTTCATTAGGGCCCTATAAGTTCATGAGTCTCGCTACAAATTATGCGAACAGTGAGATTGTATCTTTAGATAAAAGAAAATTACCTGCAGGGTATACAATCAATGATTTACGTTTTATAGGAGTCCATAAGGACAGTTCCCAAAACATGACATTGCATACAGCGCATCGGTTTGGTAATAGAATAACATTTAACCTTGGAAAGGAATCCAGATATTTGTTGCTGATCAATTTAACCATGCTGCAGGTTTATCATATGATTAAAAAAGAAATAGATATAAAAGAACATAATATCAATAACAAAAATATAACGTCTTATTTCATGCAGCTGTTTCCTGATTATCCTATGTTGAAAATAGAACAGAAGCCTTATCATTATTATATTGCTCCTACAGACAACTGTTTTCACGACGGATCTACCTTTGGGAGTATGTCTCTTGATATTGTAATGACGTATCTCGGTAGATTTTTAATATAAAAATAACCTGTTTATATGAAATATGCTTTAACTTTTTTACTATTATGTATTTCGCTTATGCATATGGCTCAGAAAAAACTTCCCGTAATCAGGGCTAATTCATCTAAAGCGGTCATCCTTGAAGAAGATAACGGACTGAAGACGGACTGGAATATTGATCCGTCAGTAAAACCTGATATCTACATCGTATCCAAAATAAGCAGAGGTTCTAAGACGGTTAAGATAAAAACAGATATTGATTCGATTAGGATAAAAATAAAGCAGGGTGAAAAAAAAGACTTTGTAATTCTTCTGAAAGGCAAAGATTCCTGCCTGACAAGAATTGAGAGCCAGGTTCCTAAGAATTTCAGTACCGTGCAGCCAGCTTTTCATGACAGCATCCGTTTAGGAATTAACGGGCAGAATACGATGTTTGTCAAGGCGGCACTTAATAAAACAGATTCGTTAGTGCTGAATTTCGATACGGGAACCAGCAACCTTTCCCTTACTGCAGAAGCTTTGAAAGATAAGATCAAACAATCCCTGAAGGCAGGAGTCAACGTACTTTCCATTGGGAACAAGAAATACGACGGCTTTAAAATTTATAAGGTGGAGCTGTCGGGACACGGAACAGACGGCAGGTTCGGCTGGGACCTTTTCGACGGAATGGTGGTTGAGCTGAATTATGACCATGGAATCATGGTCGTTCATTCCCAACTTCCGGAATATGTAAAAAAAGACAAGGCTTACGAAAAGCTGGAGGTGAAATATCTTGACAAGCTTTTTTTTGTGGAGACTACAATCAACCAGGGTTCAAGATCATATAAGGATTGGTTTCTTTTTGACACCGGATACCAGCGTACGGCGATGCTTGACGGTCCTTTGTTGAGAGAACATCATTTCCCGACCACACAAATGAAAGAGATTAAAAAAGTCATCATGAGGGGAGGCCAGGGAAATGAAATTCCGGTCATTACGGCCAATCTCGAATCATTAAGCCTGGGTAAATATAAACTTAAGAATATTCCGGCTCAGCTTCTCTCTGAAAGCAGGCTGGTCATCAACAAAAGGATGAATATCCTGGGCAATGAAATCCTGAAACGTTTCAACGTTTTCCTGGATTTTCAGAATAACGCAGTTTACCTGAAACCCAACAGATTATTCAATGACAGCTACATTGAAAAAGAATAAAAATAGGCTGTAGAATAATATTTTCATAACTTTATGATCCTTGAAGGTTGTTTTGCCTTTAAGGATTTTTTATGATCATGATTTTATCCTTGATATACTGAAGATGATGAAGCAACTTTTTAACAAGCAGAATACATTTCTGTTCCTGCTGATTATGATGGTTATACTGGCAAGGTTTTTTCCCTTTCTGGAGTCGTACAGTACCTACTTTAACCTCCCGGGATTCATAGACTGGGGAATTGCCGCAATATTCCTGTTATACGGTCTTAAGCTGAACCTGAAAGAAGTGATGAAAGATGTGGCCAACTGGAAGCTGCACCTTTTGATTCAGTCCGGTACTTTTATCCTGTTTCCGTTACTGGTACTCCTGTTTTATCCGCTGGTGAAAGATTCTCAATACACTACGGTCTGGCTGTCCGTATTTTTTATGGCCTGCCTTCCGTCTACAGTCTCTTCATCCGTAGTGATGGTCTCCATTGCCAGGGGAAATGTGACATCCGCTATTTTCAATGCATCCGTTTCGGGGCTGATAGGTATATTGATGACCCCTTTGCTCATGAGTTTCTTTCTTGTGCCGGCAGAAGGTTCCGGCGATCAGGGAGAAATTATTCAGCAGTTGCTTATTAAGGTCTTGCTGCCCATTGTGCTGGGAATCCTGCTGAATCCTGTCCTTAAAAAATGGGTGACCAAATATTCTTCAGCCATTGCTGAATTTGACCGGCTGATCATCCTGCTGATCGTTTATGAAAGTTTTTCTACAGCGTTCTCACAACATATCTTTGCATCGGTTCCTGCCGTAACGTTCCTGATATTGGCCTGCAGTGTGGTATTCCTGTTTTTTGCCGTATACCATATCCTGCAATATGCCGCACGGAAAATGAAATTTAAACGGGAAGACGTCATTACCGCAACCTTTTGCGGATCCAAGAAATCTCTGGTCCACGGAAGCCTTTTCCTGCTGGTACTCGGGATTCCGGATGACCAGAAAGTCCTGTTTCTGCTTCCGGTCATGATTTACCATAGCTTCCAGCTCTTTTATGTAAGCTGGCTGGCCAGCAAGATAGCAAAAAGAACAGAAGGATTACAGCCTGAAAAAATTATTTAACTATCTTTAAACAGTATGAAAGTAAGTAAGGCAGCTGTATTGTCTCTGTTGGCTATGGCTTCATCCCTCTCTTCACAGCAGGTGAAATCCGTGATGAATAATGAAGGAAGGTTCAGGAAAGACATCATTCTGCCAGTAAAAAGCGGACAGAGTGATACCTATATTCCCGTTACCATTATCAAAGGAAAAGAAAAAGGACCGGTTTTCAGTATTGTTGCGGGAATCCATGGCTATGAATATCCGCCTGTTATTGCGGTTCAGGAACTCCTGAGAGAAATCAGTCCCGAGTCTGTTAGAGGCACCCTTATCATCATTCCTATAGCCAATATCGAAGCATTTAAGAAAAGAACGCCGTTCATCAGTCCGCTGGACCAAAAGAATCTGAATAATGTCTTTCCGGGTTCTCCTGACGGCTCACCAACCGAACAGATTGCCCATCTGATCACAAAAGAAGTTATTTCAAATTCCGATATATTCCTGGATATCCACGGAGGTGATGCCAGTGAAGACCTGATGCCTTTCGTGTGTTATTACAACAGGTCGGATGCCCCTGAGCAGACCGCTTCAGCATACGAGCTGTCCGTACAGTCGCAAATACCTTATGTTGTTTCTTATCCTTACACTATTACAGGAAAAGAACCGGCAAAATACGCTTTTAAACAGGCTGTGCAGCAGGGCATCACTGCGCTGAGCATAGAAGCCGGAAAACTGGGAAATGTTCAGGAGGACCAGGTAGCATTGATTAAAAATGCCGTTTACCGTATGCTTGAGCACTCAGGAATTTATACATTTAAAAAATATACAGATAAAGAAACTTCAAAAGTTACGCTGCTGAACCGACAGGAGTATATCCGTGTTCCGCAATCCGGGATATTCTACAGTCGCTTTAAAAGCGGCGATACGGTAAAAAAGAACCAGACGCTTGGCTTTATCACGGATGAATTCGGTACCAGAAAACAGGATATCATTGCTCCTGCAGACGGAATCATCCTTTACAAAATAGGCACTCCGCCGGTCAATCAGGGAGAAACCCTGTTCTGTATCGGCTATAACCAATAAATAAGTATTATGAAAAAGATATATGCATTCTGTGCGCTTTCTGCTGCTGCCTTTGCTTTTTCCCAGACCAAACCCCTGGAAAAAGTAGAGCCTGCATTCTGGTGGAAAGGCATGAAAAATCCTGAGCTTCAGATTCTGGTGTACGGTAAAGATATTGCCAGCCGGCAGATTGAGCTTTCAGACGGCATTCAGATCAAAGACATTCAGAAAGTTGATAATCCTAACTACGTCTTTGTGACCGTCAATACCAATGAAATCAATGTCCCGAAATTTAAAATCAGCCTTAAAAACGGCAGGAAAAATGTAGGTTCCTATACTTATGAGCTGAAAACAAGAAATCAGGGTTCCGCGGACCGGGAATCTTTTTCTTCCAAAGATGTTATGTACCTCATCATGCCGGACCGTTTTGCCAACGGGGACGAGAAAAACGACTCTGTTCCGGGCCTGACGGAAAAAGCCAACAGGAGCCTGCCTAACGGAAGGCATGGCGGGGACCTGCGCGGAATCATCAATCATCTGGATTATCTTCAGGATTTGGGAGCTACCGCAGTATGGCTTACTCCGGTAAATGAAGACAACGAAAAGGTATATTCCTATCACGGATATGCGCAGACCGATCTGTATAAAATAGACGCACGGTACGGCACCAATGAAGAATACCGTGATCTTTCCCGCGAACTTAACAAGAGAAATATGAAGCTGGTGATGGACTATGTGACCAATCACTGGGGAATTTCCCACTGGATGATCAAAGATCTGCCTTCAAAAGACTGGATCCACTGGTTTAACGATGGTGACAACGGGTTTAAGCGTTCCAATTATAAGATCACCACACAGTTCGATACGAATGCTGCGGAAGCAGATAAAAAAAATGCATTGGACGGATGGTTTGATACCACCATGCCGGATATCAACCAGAAGAATCCGCTGGTCCTGAAATACCTTACCCAGAATGCCATCTGGTGGATTGAATATGCCGAATTAGGCGGCTTCCGCGTGGATACCTATCCTTACAACGATAAAGAAGCGATGGCGAAATGGGCAAAAGCCATTACGGATGAATACCCGAAATTCAATATCGTCGGGGAAACCTGGCTCAGCAGTCCCGCTTATATTTCAGCCTGGCAGAAGGATTCCAAAACCGGTGAGGCGGCCCATTACAATTCCAACCTGCCTTCAGTAATGGATTTTATTCTGTACGGGAATATTCCGGGTGCCCTGATGGAAAAACAGGGATGGGACACCGGAATGATGAAACTGTACGACGGGTTTACCAGCGATTTCCTGTATCCTGATATCAACAACGTCCTGGTTTTTATCGAAAACCATGATACCGCACGATGGAATGAAATCTTCAATGCAGATCCAAAAGCCTACAAGATGGCCATGACCATTTTATTAACCGTCCGCGGAATACCGCAGCTTTATTACGGAACGGAAATAGGAATGAGAGGCGATAAAAATAAAGGCGGCGATGCCGATATCCGTAGGGATTTCCCGGGCGGCTGGAAATCAGATCCTCAGAACGCCTTCAATGCTTCCGGACAGACCCCTGAGCAGAAAGAATTCCATGATTTTACCCGGAAACTGCTGAACTGGAGAAAAAATAAGGCTGTAATCCATACCGGTAAAACCAAAAACTTCCTTCCGCAGGACAATGTATTTGTGTATTTCAGGTATGACGGCCGGGAAAGCGTGATGGTGGTCCTGAACAATAATGAGACAGAACAGAAACTGGATCTGAAGCGGTTTGCTGAATCACTGGACGGTTTTTCAGGCGGTAAAGATATTATTTCCGGCAAAGATATTTCCTTTCAGGGCAGCCTTTCAGTTCCTGCAAAAAGTTCCACGATCATAGAATTGAAATAATCACTAATTTACGCAGGTCAAATTAAAATTGAATACAGATACTTTATTATAGTAAACATGAAAAAACCAACCTTACTGTTTGCCTTCATCCTGATGGTGCTTAACCTCTCAACAGTTTCCGCACAGGCAAAATATGAAAATGAAAAAACAGCGATCAATAGGATGCTTGACGGATTCAATACTGCCGCAGCAAAAGCGGATTTCAATACCTATTTCGGCTACTTTGCCGATGAATCTACCTTCATAGGCACCGATGCTACGGAAGTCTGGGACAAAAAAGCATTTATGGTCTGGGCAAAGCCGTATTTCGATAAAAAACAGACCTGGAACTTCACCTCCCTGAAACGGAATATCTATTTCGGCAAAGACGGCAGGCTGGCCTGGTTCGATGAGCTGCTGGATACCCAGATGAAAATCTGCCGCGGTTCCGGAGTCGTGGAAAAAATCAACGGGCAGTGGAAAGTTAGACAGTATGTCCTTTCCATGACGGTTCCTAATGAGATCGTGGATAAGGTAGTGCCGGAAAAAGCACCTATTGAAGATATATTAATTCAAAAACTGAAAACTAAATAATGCAACCAACCTCTTTACCAAGCCAGCGTTCAGCAAAGAAAAAGCCTGATCTGTCTATGCTGCAGATCATCAATATGAGCATGGGATTTCTGGGGATCCAGATGGCTTTCGGTCTCCAGAACGGAAACGCCAGCCGCATACTGGCCAACTTCGGGGCAGACGTCCATGAACTGTCATGGTTCTGGCTGGTCGCACCGGTTACCGGGCTCATCGTTCAGCCCATTATCGGTCATATGGGAGATAATACCTGGAGCCCGCTGGGGAGGCGTAAACCGTATTTCCTGATTGGGGCCGTTCTCTGTGCCATCGGTCTCGTCATGCTCCCGAATGCTGCTTCCGCTACCCAGATGATGGCTGCCAATGTTTTGCTACTGGCTGTTATTTTCCTGGCCATGATGGATGCTTCCATCAATGTCGCTATGGAACCCTTCCGGGCCCTGGTGGGCGATATGCTCCCAAAGCATCAGGGAACTCTTGGCTTTTCCGTACAGACCATTCTGATCGGTATTGGTGCGGTCATTGGATCTTATATGCCGGACTGGCTGACGAAACTGGGTGTTTCCAACACGGCACCGGCGGGATTTGTCGCGGATAATGTGATCTATTCATTTTATGCGGGAGCAGTATTGCTGTTACTTACCATCCTGTATACTATTTTCACCACCAAAGAATATTCGCCTCAGCAGTTTGCTGAATTTGCCAATGAGAGTCCCGACACCATTCATACGTCCAAGTTCTCGGATATCTTCAAAGATTTCTCCAATATTCCTTCCCAGATGAAAAAACTGGGAACAGTGCAGTTCTTTTCCTGGTTTGCCCTGTTTACCATGTGGGTATTTACCACCAGTGCCCTGGCAACGCATCACTTCGGGCTGTCGCCGCAGGATACGCATTCCAAAGCCTTCAATGATGCAGGTGACCTTACCGGAAAGCTGTTCGGAATGTATAACCTTTGGGCTATTCCCTTTGCTTTCCTGCTGACGCCGCTCGCTAAAGCGATAGGGAAAAAACAGACCCATGCACTGGCATTGCTGTGTGGTGGACTGGGGCTTATCTCCATGTTCTTTATCAGGGATACCGGGCTGCTCTGGATTTCCATGATCGGACTGGGATTCGCCTGGGCAAGTATCCTGGCCATGCCATATGCCATGCTGATTGAAGTGATCCCGCAGAAAAAGATGGGTGTTTATATGGGCATATTTAACTTTTTCATCGTTATTCCGCAGATCATCAACGGGATTTTCGGAGGTCCTATTGTCAGCCGTTTCTTTGGGAATTATGCCATAGATTATATCGTTGTGGGAGGCATATGCATGATCATCGGAGCGGTGATGACCATGTTCTTTATTAAATCTGATCATGAAACCCCGGAAGAAATTAAAGAAGAAATTCAGCAGATCCATTTCTGATTTTTGGAGACTGTATCAAACATTACAAAGAGAGCTTGAAAAAGTTCTCTTTTTTTGTGCAGAAAAACATCAGTTCTGGCCTGCTTTTAGATTCTCAGATGGCAGGAATGCTTTTTACAATTAGGGATGTAGTTCTTAATAAAAGATCAGGTTCCAACATAAATCTTAATGACAAATACCAAATTTTAAGAAATGTATGACATCATCATTATAGGAAGTGGGGCAGGAGGAGCCACCATGGCCTATGCACTTGCAGACAGCGGAAAAAAGATCCTGATTGTAGAACGGGGAGGTTATGTTCCCGTAGAAAAAGAAAACTGGGATTCCACGGAAGTGTTCCAGAAGAACAGGTATACGACTACCGACCTATGGCTGGATAAACATGGAAAAGAATTCAGGCCGGGCATGCATTACAATGTAGGAGGAAATACCAAATTTTACGGTGCGGCCCTGTTCAGGTTAAGAGAGGATGACTTTAAAGAAATCCGGCATTACGGCGGAACTTCACCGGCCTGGCCTATCGGGTATGAAGACCTGAAAGACTATTACTTGGAAGCTGAAAAATTATTTTATGTCCATGGTAAAAGAGGATCAGACCCTACCGAGCCTTACGACTCCGAACCCTATCCTTACGAAGCCCTACCGCATGAACCACGGATCCAGGAAATATTTGATGAGCTAAAGCAGTACGGACTGAAGCCTTTTGAGCTGCCAATCGGAGTTAATTTCACGCCGCATGCTGTTATCAATGCCCCCTATACGTTAGACCGTTTCGACGGATTTCCGGATGCTGCAGAACGCAAAGGGGATGCCCATCTCTGTTCGCTTTCCAAGGCCCTCGAACATCCGAATGTAGAACTGATGATCAATACCAAAGTGTTGAAACTGGTCACTGATGAGGATGGCAAAAAGATTTCCGAAATCATCGTGGAACAGGACGGCGAAACCAAAACCCTGAAAGCCGGTTATGTAGTGCTTTCTGCGGGTGCCATCAATTCTGCCGCTTTGCTTTTACAGAGCCGTAGCGAAAAATTTCCTGCCGGCCTGGCGAATTCTTCCGACCAGGTGGGAAGGAATTATATGTTCCATCAGAATTCCGCGCTGGTCGCCTTATATACCGAGCCAAATTATACCAAATTTGGAAAAACGTTCGGCATCAATGATTTTTACCATGCGGCAAGAGGCTATGAATTCCCATTGGGACACATTCAGATGCTCGGTAAGTCGGATGAGCATCAGATCAAGGCAGACAGCCCAGTTCCGGCACCCGGTTTCACATTCGAGCTGATGGCTAAGCATGCGGTAGATTTCTGGCTCACGTCAGAAGACCTTCCGGATCCTGAAAACAGAGTTACCGTTGAAGAGAACGGGCAGATCAGGATTACCTATACCCCAAACAATACTGAAGGCCATAAACTGCTTAAAGATGAGCTGATCAAAGCCCTGAAAGCTTCCGGGAAATTTGATTCCTTTTTCTTTAAAGGCATCTATTTCAGCAAAGGAATGGACATCGGTTCCCCGGCACACCAGAACGGGACAACGAAAATGGGCACTGATCCGGAGAATTCCGTAGTGGATCCCTATTGTAAAGCCCACGATCTGGATAATCTTTATATTGTGGACGGAGGATTTTTCGTATCCAGCGGAGCTGTGAATCCTGCGCTTACGATTATTGCCATGGCATTGCGAGTAGGGCAGCATATCAAAAATAATGTTTTAGCATCATGAAACCTGAATTGGTGAAAACCGGACTGGTCTTTTTGATCGCTTTCCTTACCGGAGTTAATTTTGTCGTATTTCCGGCATTGGGAACGGCATTCACGGATCCTTCGGTTTTTGCACTTTCGTCTTCACAGTTCGGTAGCCTGTTTCTTCCGCAGGTGGTTTGTATCATCATTTCATGCCTGTCAGCACCATTTCTTGTCAACAGATTCGGGCCTAAGATCATCCTGGCATCCGGTATTCTTCTTATGATCATTTCCACAGGAGTTTTATGGTCTTTACAGTTTTTCATGCATGATAAAAGCCTGCTCTTTCCTGTTCTTATGGTGCTGGTGGCCTTCACAGGTTCCGGGTTCGGGCTTTCCATTACAACCCTGAATCCCCTGGCGGCAAGCCTGTTTAAAGACAATCCTTCATCAGCCATTCTCATTCTGCAGTTTCTGGTGGGGTTGGGAACGTCTGCCTCACCCCTTATGATGAGTGTTGCCGGTGATGTGCACCGCTGGATGTATGTCCCCGGAATTATTGTTCTCGCAGTAGGTTTTTCTCTTATTGCTTTTCTGTTTATCAGTCTCCCTAAAGAGCAATTTTTTGAACTTCCGGCAAAGCTTCGGATTCCGGTTAAATTATGGCTGTTTTTCGGAGTTATTGTCTTGTATGGATTTATTGAAGGGACTTTTGGCAGTTTCGGGACAATTATATTAAAAGGCCGCGGGCTGAGCAATTCAGAAGCCAGCCTCGGACTGTCGCTTTTCTGGGGTGGGATTGCCGTTAACCGTTTGCTATTCGGTATTTTTGCGAGGAAACATGACCTGTCGTTGATTTATCTGCTTTCACCACTTGGTGTAGGGACAGCCATTGTGTTGCTGCTGATATTTTCCGGAGCCGGATGGATCCTGTCGCTGATGTTCGTTACAGGATTTTTCATGGGAAGCATATTTCCCGGAACGATAGGATGGGGTACCGTGGAATTTCCTACGCTGACGGTCATGGTGTCTGGGTTTCTTATGGCGGCGAATCAGGTGGGCACCGGTATTGTAACCAATGTCTTAGGTCACTTTACCAGCCGGACTTCCTTTATTCTTGAAGCATTGGTCATTCTGGCTGCACTGATCTGCATGTGCCTTTTCCTGCTGAAGAACCACTCGAAAATAAAGGAAGCATTTTAAAACGGGACAGTATTAAAACCATATCGGTATCAGACCTGGATCTTTCTTATCCTACGTCAACAGCACGTCCCGGCGCCTGATGTACCTTTGTACCATATAATAAAAGATATGAAAACAGTTTATCATAAAGCAGATTCAAGAGGCCATGCCGATCACGGATGGCTGAACAGTTACCACACCTTCAGTTTTGCCGGATACCAGAACAGGGACAGGATGAACTTTGGTGTACTGAGAGTATTGAATGATGATACCGTTACCCAGGGAATGGGATTCGGTACACACCCGCACCGTGATATGGAAATCATTTCCATTCCGCTGGAAGGTGACCTGGAGCATAAAGATTCTATGGGCACAACGGCCGTGATCAGAAAAGGTGAAATACAGGTGATGAGTGCCGGAACGGGTTTGATGCACAGTGAATATAACAAAAACAAGGATGTACCCGTAAAGTTTTTGCAGATTTGGGTTTTTCCGCGTGAAACAGGCGTTCAGCCAAGATATGACCAGAAAAGCATTAAAGAAGGTGAGAAGATCAACGGTTTCCAGCAGATCTTATCACCGGATAAAAATGATGACGGAGTATGGATCCATCAGGATGCCTGGTTCAATCTGGCTCATTTTACGAAAGGAAACGGCAAAAATTATATGCTGAACAAAAAAGGGAATGGTGTTTATGTTTTTGTATTGAAAGGCAGTGCCAGGATCGGCGACAGAGTCCTGAATGAAAGGGATGGATTAGGAATCTGGGACACCCAGAGTTTCAATATTGAAGCTGTGGAAGACGCAGAAATCCTGTTAATGGAAGTTCCGATGGAATTACCCGAGTACCTGAAATAGCAATATGGTGTATTCCTAACGAATGTTCGGGAAATTAAAATAAATGATAATTTATGCAAATCTATATTGTGTATTTGGATATACTTCCTATATTTGCATTGAATTATACATAAAATGAACACGTTTTTCAACCTTATTATTGTCATTATCATTATTGGATCCCAATAATGCGAGGTGGCGTATAAATAATAATGTATAAAATATTTTCAACCATCCTCGCATGAGGGTGGTTTTTTTATGGTCAGAATTTAAATTAAAACAGCAATACATGTATTACAATGAGAACAGCGTCCTCTATTTTAACGGGGAATATGTAAAGGCAGCAGAAGCAAAGACAGACTTGTACAGCCAGTCCCTGCACTATGGCTATGCCGTTTTTGAAGGCATAAAATCTTATGGGACGGCTCAGGGAACAAAGATCTTTAAAGCAAAAGAACATTATGAAAGGCTGAAAAGATCAGCAGAACTGATGCTGATGCCTTTTGACTATACAGCCAAAGAAATGGTGCAGATCACGTATGAACTGCTTGAAAAAAACGGGCTTTCCAATGCGTATATCCGTCCTATTGTAGTTTGTTCACCCAATATGTCCCTCTCAAAAGGTAGAGAAAGCTATCTCGCTATTGAAGTA
Source organism: Chryseobacterium camelliae (assembly GCF_002770595.1). NCBI lineage: Bacteria > Pseudomonadati > Bacteroidota > Flavobacteriia > Flavobacteriales > Weeksellaceae > Chryseobacterium > Chryseobacterium camelliae. The sequence continues at coordinate 4,240,617 of NZ_CP022986.1, forward strand.
TGGAATTGGGATAACGGCTACTTGGCTAATCAGATGAATGTAATGACTTCCTCCTTTGAGAGGCCGAATCCAAAAGCGTTTAAAGTAGAGGCAAAGGTCAGCGGCCATTATGTAAACTCTATCCTGGCCTGTCAGGAAGCCAAGGACAAAGGCTTTGATGAAGCGGTGGTTCTGGATCATGAGGGATTCGTTGCAGAAAGCTCCGGCGCCAATGTATTTTACGAAAAGGACGGAGTGCTCTTTACACCGCCGAAAGGAAGTATCCTGCCTGGAATTACCCGTGCAACCGTATTTGAAATCTGTGATGCACTGGGCATTCCTTATACAGAAAAACACTTCACACCTGAAGAAATGAGAGGCTCCGATGCCGCTTTTTTCTGTGGGACCGCAGCTGAAATTGTTGCGCTGGGTTCAATGGACAGCGTACCTTTTTCTTTATCCTGGGAAGATACCCTTTCGTCAACAGTTCAGAAAGCATACAGGCATCTGGTAATGGAAGAGGACTATTCGTATTTAAAATCACAATTAAAATTGAAGTATGCCTGATTCAGTATTAAATAAATATTCGAGGACCCTTACCCAGGATCCTACCCAGCCTGCAACCCAGGCACAGTATTACGCGATAGGATTTACCGAGCAGGATTTTGGTAAAGCTCAGGTAGGGATTGCGAGTATGGGTTACGACGGAAATCCGTGCAATATGCATCTCAACAGTTTGGCGGAACTGGTAAAACAGGGGGTAAAAAAAGAAGATCTGATGGGCCTCATGTTCCACACCATCGGGATCAGTGACGGAATGACCAATGGCACGGATGGCATGCGGTATTCGCTGGTCAGCAGGGATATTATTGCTGACAGTATTGAAACGGTGTGTGCAGGGCAGTATTACGATGCACTGATCACCGTCCCGGGATGCGACAAGAATATGCCGGGATCCCTGATTGCTATGGCGCGCCTTAACCGGCCTTCCATCATGGTATACGGCGGAAGCATAGAAGCCGGTCACTATAAAGGCGAAGACCTGAACATAGTCTCTGCTTTTGAAGCTTTGGGCAATAAGCTGGCCGGCAAGCTTTCGGATACGGATTATAAAGGAATCATCCAGCATGCCTGTCCCGGTGCAGGGGCCTGTGGCGGAATGTATACGGCCAATACCATGGCTTCTGCTATCGAAGCACTAGGGATGAGCCTTCCGTATTCTTCTTCCTATCCTGCACTCAGCAGGGAAAAAAAAGAAGAATGTGCGTATGCCGGGCATTACATTAAAAACCTGCTGGAAAAAGATATCAAACCTTCGGACATCATGACCCCGAAAGCTTTTGAAAATGCAGTAAGGCTCATCATGGTTCTTGGTGGAAGCACCAATGCGGTGCTGCACTTTCTGGCGATTGCCAAAAGCATTGGGGTGGAACTGACGATTGACGACTTCCAGAAGATCAGTGATGAAACACCCCTCCTGGCCGACCTGAAGCCAAGCGGCAGGTACCTGATGCCGGACCTGCATCTGGTGGGCGGCGTCCCGGCAGTGATGAAATACATGCTGGATCTCGGAATGCTTCACGGAGACTGTATGACCGTTACCGGAAAAACCATTGCCGAAAACCTGGAACTGGTGACTTCAGTCATCGAGAGGGACCAGGACATCATCAGGGATATCAGGAACCCGATAAAGGATACCGGCCATATCAGGATCATGTACGGAAACCTGGCTGAAAAAGGCTGTGTAGCCAAAATTACCGGTAAGGAAGGCCGTTTTTTCAGAGGTCCGGCGGTTGTTTTTGACGGCGAAAAGCAATTTATCAAAGGCATTGAAGAAAAGAAAGTGAAAGAAGGCAATGTGGTAGTCATTAAAAATGAAGGACCTAAAGGAGCACCGGGCATGCCGGAAATGCTGAAGCCGACCTCCGCCTTAATGGGATCCGGATTAGGAAAGAATGTAGCCCTGATTACGGACGGAAGATTTTCCGGAGGTACGCATGGCTTTGTCGTTGGCCACATTACACCCGAATCTTTTGACGGAGGCCTCATTGGTCTGGTCAAAGAAGGGGACATCATAGAAATTGATGCCGAGAAGAATACCATCAACCTGATGGTTTCTGAGGAAGAAATTGCAGAAAGAAAAGCCGCTTTTGTACAGCCCGACTATAAAGTGAAATACGGCGTGCTTTATAAATACGCAAAATCCGTAGCCGATGCTTCACAGGGATGTGTAACCGATCTTTAAGTAACAAATAAACAGAATATATATGAACACCATTCAGAAAACAGGCTATGAGCCACAGGTGGAGGAACATGGGAAAGCCGTAGAGATTTCAGGATCCAAGGCCGTACTGGAAGCGTTGCTGGAAGAAGGCGTGGATACCGTTTTCGGATATCCGGGAGGGGCCATTATGCCCATTTATGATGCTTTATATGATTATAACAGCCAGCTGAAACATATTTTGGTTCGTCATGAGCAGGGAGCCATCCATGCTGCCCAGGGTTTTGCAAGAAGCTCCGGGAAAACAGGAGTGGTTTTTGCCACCAGCGGTCCGGGCGCGACCAATCTGGTGACCGGACTGGCAGACGCCATGATAGACAGCAACCCCATTGTATGTATTACAGGACAGGTTTTTGCCTCGCTTTTGGGAACCGATGCTTTTCAGGAGACGGATGTGATCAACATCACAACGCCCATTACCAAATGGAACTATCAGGTGACGGATGCTTCGGAGATTCCTGAAGCCATTGCCAGGGCATTTCATATTGCATCAACCGGCCGCCCCGGTCCTGTATTGATTGATATCACCAAAAATGCACAGCTGCAGTTGTTTGATTATATGGGATATAAGAAATGCAGCCATATCAGGAGTTACCGTCCTGAACCTGAAATCAGGAAGGAGTACATTGAAAAAGCAGCAGCACTGATCAATCTGGCTCAGAAACCGTTGGTCCTGTTTGGCCAGGGGGTCATTCTCGGTAAGGCTGAAGCTGAATTCAGGGCATTTATTGAAAAGGCAGGCATTCCCTCAGCAGCAACCCTGTTAGGCCTGAGTGCTTTACCTTCCGATCATGAACTCCATGTAGGCATGCTCGGGATGCACGGCAATTACGCTCCGAATGTGATGACCAATGAGTGCGATGTCCTCATTGCAGTGGGAATGCGTTTCGATGACCGGGTGACCGGGCGGCTGGACCAGTATGCAAAACAGGCAAAGATCATCCATCTGGATATTGATCCCGCGGAAATCGATAAAAATGTGAAAACGACAGTGCCTGTCTGGGGGAACTGTAAAAAAACACTTCCCATGCTGACAGAATTGATCCATCCGGGAAACCATGGTGACTGGCTTCAGCAATTCCGTGAACTGGAGAAAGAAGAAGTGAAAGAAGTCATTCACAATGAGCTGAACCCTTCCGGTGAAGTCATGACCATGGGGGAAGTGATCAAAGTTTTGAATGAACTCACCAACGGTGATGCCATTATTACGACCGATGTCGGGCAGCATCAGATGGTAGCCAGCCGGTATGCGAAATTCAACCATTCAAAATCCAGTGTAACGTCCGGAGGCCTCGGAACGATGGGGTTTGGTCTTCCCGCCGCCATCGGGGCCTGGTACGGAGCACCGGAAAAAACCGTGATGGCCATTGTAGGGGATGGGGGCTTCCAGATGACGCTTCAGGAACTGGGAACGATAATGCAGTTCGGCGCCAAAGTGAAGATTATCATCCTGAACAATGAATTTTTAGGCATGGTGCGCCAGTGGCAACAGCTGTTTAATGAGCGGCGTTATTCTTTTGTAGATATAACGAGCCCTAATTTCGTTGCCCTTGCCAAAGCCTACCACATTGACGGGCAGAAAGTTTCCAAAAGGAAAGACCTTAAAGAAGCTCTTAAAACAGCCCTGGATCATGACGGAGCCTACCTTCTGGAAGTGATGGTAGGTAAGGAAAACAATGTTTTCCCGATGGTTACCCAGGGTTCATCCGTTTCAGATATCCGTTTAAAATAATACGATCATGGAAAAAAAAGAATATACCATCACCCTGTACACAGAAAATTCAATCGGTCTGATAGGACGGATCTCAGGGATTTTCTCACGGAGGAAAATTAATATAGAAAGTTTAAACACCTCACCGTCTGAGGCAGAGGGGATCCACCGCTTTACCATTGTCATTCAGGAGTCGGAGGAAGTGCTTAAAAAACTTTGCCGGCAGCTTGAAAAACAGATAGATGTACTGAAAGCTTATTACAATACGGATGAAGAAATTGTCTGGCAGGAGCAGGCACTCTATAAGGTTCCCGCAGATGTGGTTACTGAAAAATTATATGTGGAACGCCTTCTCCGGCAGTACGGAGCGAGTACTGTAGTCATCCGCCAGGATTATATTGTGTTTGAAACTGCAGGACACCGGGAAGAAATAGACCGGCTTACCGAAGAGCTGAACAAATACGGACTCATAGAATTCGTGCGCGGGGCCAGGATTGCCATCATTAAAGACAGTGCAGGGTTCCATGAAAAGCTGATGGAATTTGACCATCGTGAGCCGTCTCCAAATCTGGTTGAAAACGAATACCTGGACCAGAGGGGAAGCGTTTTCACGATGTAACCTTCACCATCTCATTTATTATCATCATCATCAATATTCATCATGAAGTCAGTGATAAAAACACTCTGACTTGCAACTTAAAATTAAAAAAATGACAAATTATTTCAATACACTTTCACTTCGTGAACAATTATTACAATTAGGACAGGCAGAATTTTTAGATTCTTCAGAATTTTCAGAGGGTGTGGAAGCGCTTAAAGGAAAGAAAATCGTAATTGTAGGATGCGGTGCGCAGGGCCTTAATCAGGGCCTTAACCTGAGGGACAGCGGCCTGGATGTATCGTATGCCTTACGCAAGGAAGCTATTGACGGTCAAAGGGCATCATGGAAAAATGCCACCGAAAATAATTTTCAGGTAGGGACTTATGAAGAGCTGATCCCGACGGCAGATCTCGTTATCAATCTTACGCCGGACAAACAGCATACTTCCGTTATCAATGCCGTGCAGCCTCTGATGAAGCAGGGAGCTACATTGTCATATTCCCATGGATTCAATATTGTAGAAGAAGGTATGCAGATCCGTAAAGATGTAACGGTGATCATGGTCGCCCCGAAATCACCGGGTTCCGAAGTGAGGGCAGAATTCGTAAGGGGATTCGGAGTGCCTACGCTGATTGCCGTGCATCCTGAAAATGACCCTCAGGGAAAAGGCTGGGCAGAAGCAAAAGCCTATTGTGCAGGAACAGGCGGGCATAAAGCCGGTGTCCTCAAATCTTCTTTCGTGGCGGAAGTAAAATCTGATTTAATGGGTGAGCAGACTATTCTTTGCGGCCTTTTGCAGACCGGCTCTATCCTTTCATTCGATAAAATGGTGGAAAAAGGAATTGATCCGGGGTATGCTTCGCAGCTTGTACAATATGGTGTTGAAGTGATCACTGAAGCTTTGAAGCACGGCGGAGTAAGCGGGATGTTCGACCGGTTGAGCAACCCTGCGAAACTGAAAGCTTTTGAGGTTTCAGAAGAACTTAAAGAGATCATGCGTCCACTGTTTCAGAAACACCAGGATGATATCATGTCAGGACAGTTTTCCAAAACCATGATGGAAGACTGGGCGAATGACGATGCCCAGCTGTTGAAATGGAGGGCGGAAACAGGAGAAACAGCTTTTGAAAAAACACCGGCAGCCAATGCCGATATTCCGGAGCAGGAATATTTTGACCATTATACCCTGATGGCAGCTTTCATAAGAGCCGGAGTGGAACTGGCGTTCGAAACCATGGTAGATGCAGGGATCAAAGCAGAATCCGCTTATTACGAATCATTACACGAAACTCCTTTGATTGCCAATACCATTGCCAGGAAAAAACTGTTTGAGATGAACCGTGTTATCTCCGATACCGCAGAATACGGATGTTATCTTTTTGATCAGGCATGTAAACCTTTGCTGGCAGACTTTATGAAAACAGTAGAGGTGGATCTGGCCGGTAAAAACTTCAATGAAGGTAAAGACGGCTCCGTAGACAATGCAACGCTTGTGAAGGTTAATGAAGTACTCAGGAACCATCCGGTGGAAGTCGTGGGAAGAAAGCTAAGGAAAGCCATGACGGCCATGAAATCCATCAAAACGGCATAGCATCTGCCTGTGCAGACGTGCTCCGGTTAAACCATTAAAAAAGAATGGAAAAAATGAAGACGAAAGAAAATCAGCATCGTTTAACGATCGATGCCATCAACAAAGCCAAGGAAAATATTGCCGGTGTTGTAGTCACCACACCGCTGCAGGAAAACTTCCGGCTTTCCAGAAACCTGAAAGCAAAAATCCTTTTGAAAAGAGAAGACCTGCAGCCGGTACGTTCTTACAAGCTGAGGGGTGCGTACCACAAGATTAAAACTCTTTTCGACCAGGGGAAAACGGATGGCGGAGTCGTGTGCGCCAGTGCCGGCAATCATGCGCAGGGTGTAGCGTTAGCCTGCTATGAGCTGAAGATCAGTGGTGTCATTTTCATGCCGGTAACCACTCCCAAGCAAAAACTGGAGCAGGTCAAAATGTTCGGGGGCGAATACGTTAGCTTACAGCTGACAGGGGATACGTTTGACGAATCCAAACAGGCAGCAATAGAGTACAGCAGGCAAAATGACACCATGTTTATCCATCCCTTTGATGATCCTCAGATCATCGAAGGGCAGGCTACCCTGGCCATGGAAATCCTCGAGCAGTCCGACACGAAAATAGACTACCTTTTTGCGCCGGTTGGCGGCGGAGGCCTGATTTCAGGAATTGTCAGTGTATTTTCGCTGCTGTCTCCCCATACCAAAATTATCGCGGTGGAGCCTAAGGGTGCCGCCTCGATGAAAGCGGCTCTTGAAGCAGGTGAAAATATAGAGTTGCCATCCATTGATAAATTTGTGGACGGTGCCGCGGTTCAGAAAGTCGGGAACCTGCCTTTTCATATCTGTAAAGATTACCTCAGCGGCTGCATCACAGTAGACGAAGGAAAAGTCTGCGATACCATCCTGGAAATGTACAATAAAGATGCGGTGGTCCTGGAACCGGCCGGTGCTTTGTCGCTTTCAGCACTGGAACAGTACGCCGCGGAACTGGAAGGGAAAACAGCCGTCTGCATCATTAGTGGCAGCAACAATGACATTACCAGGATGGAAGAGATCAAAGAACGGGCGATGCTGTATAAGGGCATTAAGCATTATTTCCTCGTGAAATTTCCGCAACGTCCGGGATCCCTCAAAGAATTTGTCCTGAATGTCCTTGGAGCCGACGATGATATTGCTTTTTTTGAATACACCAAAAGAAATTCAAGGGAAACCGCTCTGGCTACCGTAGGCATCGAGCTGGCCCGTTCCTCCGATTTTGAAGGGCTGAAACAGAGGATGCAGGATCGGGGATACTTTGAAGCCTATCTCAATAGGAGCCCACAGGTGCTGAACCTGCTGATCTGATTAAAATTTTCAGATAATTATCCTACATCAAGAATATAATGCCCGTCTTTGCGTAATTTTGCCGGAATGACCCGCAATAATTTGCCGGATAATACTCATTTAAAGGATAATTTATTTTAAACCAAAATATACAATGAAAATTTTAGCTATAGCAGGAAGCAATTCAGACACCTCGATCAATAAGCAGCTGGTAACATACGCCGCTTCATTATTTGAACATGCAGAAATCGAAACGGTAGACATGAACGATTTCGAAATGCCGCTGTACAAGCATCAGCGCGAAGTGGAAAGCGGAGTGCCGCAGCAGGCCGTGGATCTAGCATCCAAAATCGATGGAGCCCATGTGCTTCTGGTGGCCCTTTCCGAACACAACGGAACCTATTCCGCAGCGTTTAAGAATGTGTTCGACTGGACCTCAAGAATCAAAAATCGCGCAGTATGGAATGAAGTGCCGATGCTTTTGATGGCTACCGCTCCCGGCGGAAGAGGCGGTCTCGGCGTTCTGGAAGCTGCAGAAAAACGTTTCCCGCTTCACGGAGGCAATATTGTAGGTACTTTTTCACTTCCGTTCTTTAACGATAATTTTGATAAAGAAAATCAGAAAATATCAAACGAGGAGAAAGACAATGAATTAAAGGAATTGGTACAGAAGATTTCTGCAATTGAGTCGATCCTTGAAAAATAGAATTTGAATATTCATTTTAAATTACTATTTTTGCAAAAAGAAAAGAGATGAAAATTCAGACCTACTACAAGCAATGTTTTTCCGGAAAAGGCAAAACTGTGGGCTCTGAAATTCTGAGATAAAACAACGGCCGATAATCTACCAAGATTGTCGGCTTTTTTGTTTCCGAAATTTAAAATTGAAACGTAAATAATAGTAGAGATACAAGATCGGAAACCAGGCCCGGACCATGCACCCGGAATCTGGAATCTGATATCAAAAATCCGAATACAATGAGCAATACTTACAAATCTGCAGGTGTAGACAAAGAAGAAGGATATAAAACGGTTGATAAAATCAAAAAAGCAGTTGGGGAAACCCATAATTCCCGGGTGCTGAACCAATTGGGAAGCTTCGGTGCCTTTTATGAAATCGGAGGGTACAAAAACCCGGTATTGGTTTCCGGAACAGACGGGGTAGGAACAAAACTTAAAATTGCTTTGGATACGAAACAGTATGACTCTATCGGGATCGACTGTTTTGCCATGTGTGCCAATGACATCCTTTGCCATGGTGCAAAGCCGCTCTTCTTTTTAGATTACCTGGCTTGCGGAAAGCTGGATTCCGAAGTAGCCGCTGAAATTGTCCTGGGGATGGTGAAAGCCTGCAAAGACAACCAGTGCGCGCTTATTGGTGGTGAAACGGCTGAAATGCCGGGCATGTACCAGCCGGGAGATTACGATGTCGCAGGATTCTGTGTAGGGATTGTAGAAAAAGATCAGATCATTGACGGTTCGGCCATCAAAGCAGGAAATAAAATTATTGCATTGCCAAGTTCCGGGTTCCATTCCAACGGATTCTCCCTGGTAAGAAAAATATTCCCGGATTTTGAGGAAGAATTTGAAGGTAAACCGCTGTATGAAACCCTTCTGGTTCCTACAAGGCTGTACTTCAAAGACATTCATAAGGTCCTTGAGGAAGTCAATGTGGCTGGAATTGCCCATATTACCGGAGGAGGATTATACGAAAATGTTCCGAGGATTATTCCTCAGGGATTATGTGCTTCTATTGATGCTTCAAAAATCAGGATCCCGAATATCATGCTTGAACTGGAAAAGAGAGGCGGAATCGCCCGCGAAGAAATGTTTGGTACTTTCAATATGGGAATCGGAATGACCCTGGTCGTAGATGCAGAACATGCTGAAAAAATCCTTCACCTTCTGGATGATGCCTACGAGATCGGAGAAATCACAGAGGGGAGCGAAAAAATAGATTTAAAATTTTAAGATACCAGATATGAGACATCAGGCATCAGATTGTACCTAACACCTGATGTCTGATATCCGTCATCTCAATTATGAAAAACATTGTTGTACTTGTTTCCGGTTCGGGGACTAACCTGCAAAGGATTATCGATACCATTGATGAGGGAGCGATCCGCAATGCCAGAATATCTCTGGTGGTGGCAGACAGGGATTGTTACGGACTGGAAAGGGCAAAGAAACATACTATTCGCCATGTGCTGATCCCGAGAGGGAAAGATTTCAGCAATGAATTGGATAAAGTTATTCCTGAGCATACGGATTTAATCGTCCTGGCAGGATTTTTATCTATTCTGAAGCCTGAATTCTGTGAAAAATGGAGCGGTAAAATAATCAATGTCCACCCGGCACTGCTTCCGAAATACGGAGGTAAAGGCATGTGGGGACACCATGTTCATCATGCCGTGATTGAAGCCGGGGAAAAAGAAAGCGGCGTAAGCGTTCATTTTGTAACGCCCGGTATTGACGAAGGGGAAATCATCATGCAGAAATCATTTCCGCTGAATGAAGGTGAAACACCGGAAACCCTGGCCGAAAAAATTCATGAAGTTGAATATGAAATCTTTCCGGAAGCCATTGACAGGGTGCTTAACCCATAAAAGATAGAGGCAAACATCAGTAAGAGATATGAAAACAGACAGCCCTTCATTGATTGCTATTTTGGATGACTATCAGAACTCCGTAAAAACTTTACGCTGTTTTGACATCATCAAAGATCAGAACGTGCTGGTGCTTACTGAAACCTATAAAGATCCTGAGGTTTTAGCAGAGAAACTGAAGGATGCGGAAGTTTTGGTACTGACCAGGGAACGGACTGAGATTAATGAAAATCTCCTTTCACGTTTGCCTAATCTGAAACTGATCAGCCAGACCGGGAAAATATCCAATCACCTGAACCTGGCCGACTGCACGAAGTTCGGGGTAGCTGTTGCGGAAGGCGTAGGCTCTCCCACTGCTCCGGCAGAACTTACCTGGGCTTTGATGATGAATACGGTACGGAGGATTCCTCAGTCCATACAATCCATGAAGGAAGGAAAATGGCAGGGTGAAATAGGGGAAACCATTTACGGTAAAACCATTGGGATTTGGGGTTACGGTAAAATAGGAAAGAAAATTGCGCAATATGCGAAAGCTTTCGGCGCCAATGTCTTGGTCTGGGGAAGCGAAAACTCCCGGGAAGCAGCAGTACATGACGGCTTTGAGCGCGCAGAAAGCAAGGAGTACTTTTTTAAAAATGCTGATGTGGTTACCCTTCACCTGAGGCTGAATGGCACCACGTCAGGGATTGTAAAGGAAACGGATCTTATGATGATGAAGCCTGGTGCCGCACTGATCAATACCGCAAGGGCCGAACTGATCGAAAAGAATGCCCTGGTCAATGCGCTGAAAAACGGAACACCCGGATTTGCCGGGATTGATGTTTACGAGGAAGAGCCCGTGTACAATCCGGACTTTGATCTGCTGAACATGCCGAACGTAGTCTGTACGCCGCACCTGGGATATGTGGAAAGGAATGGATATGAGCTGTATTTCGGGAAAGCATTTGAAAATGTTATGGCATTCCTGAACGGCCATCCGGAAAATATTGCCAATCCGGAAGTGATCAATAAGAAATCTAAGTAAAAATAAAGACCGGAGGTGAAAGAACCGGTCTACAGTTTGAAATAGCTGTAAAAAGTAAAAAATTGAAAGAAAAGATGAGCAAAAAGAGAGTTTTAATCAGCGTATCGGACAAAAGCGGACTCACGGAATTCGCACAGTTTCTCGAAGCCCAGGGCTATGAGCTGATTTCTACCGGAGGGACATTCAAACACCTGAAAGAAGCAGGATTGAATCCGATCCAGATTGATGAGGTAACGGATTTTCCGGAAATGCTGGACGGAAGAGTTAAAACTTTACATCCCAAAGTTCACGGAGGGCTTCTGGCCGTACGTTCCAACGAGGAGCACATGAATACGGTTAAAGAACATGGCATCGGTTTGATCGACATGGTGATCGTTAACCTGTATCCGTTCTTTGAAAATGTGAACAAAGACATTTCCCTGCATGAAAAAGTGGAGTTTATTGACATCGGCGGACCTTCCATGCTGCGCTCCGCAGCCAAGAATTTTGATTCTGTAACCGTAATCACCGATGTGGCCGATTACGCAACAGTGAAAATTGAAATGGAGCAGAATGGCGATACCTACATTGAGACCCGTAAAAAGCTGGCCGGGAAAGTATTTAACCTGACCTCTGCCTATGATGCAGCGATCTCAAGAATGCTTCTGGACGAAGCGTATCCTGCTTATCTTAATGCCTCTTACAAAAAAGTTTCCGACTTACGTTACGGTGAAAATCCGCATCAGACAGCAGCCTATTATGTTTCCACTTTTGAAAACGGAGCGATGAAGGATTTTGAGCAGCTGGGCGGAAAAGAACTGTCTTTCAATAACCTGAGGGATATGGATCTGTGCTGGAAGGTAGTCACTGAATTTAAAGAAGAAATGGCATGCTGCGCTGTAAAGCACTCCACACCGTGCGGAGTAGCGATCGGAACATCCGCGCTGGAAACCTACCAGAAAACGTTCGAATGTGATCCGGTTTCCATCTTTGGCGGAATTGTTGCCATGAACTATAAGATTGATGCAGCAACAGCAGAAGAACTCAACAAAACATTCCTTGAAATCGTAATGGCTCCTGAATTTGACGAGGATGCTCTGGAAGTTTTAAGGAAGAAAAAAAATCTGAGGATCATCAAAATCATTAACCCGGTTTCAGATCAGCAGACCTGGGTGAAGATCGACGGAGGAATCCTGGTTCAGGATAATGATTCCGTATTCTCGGATGATATTAAAGTAGTAACAGATATTCAGCCTAATGAGGAGCAGAGAAAAGCATTGCTGTTTTCCCAGAGGGTGGTAAAATATGTAAAGTCCAATGCTATTGTGGTTTCCAACGGGATCCAGGCTTTCGGGATCGGAGGCGGACAGGTGAACAGGATCTGGGCAACACAGCAGGCGGTGGAAAGAGCGAAAGAGAAATTCTCAGGAGATCTGGTTCTGGCTTCAGATGCTTTCTTTCCGTTCCGTGATGTGGTGGATTTCTGCCATCAGGAAGGTATCAAAGCCATCATACAGCCGGGCGGAAGCGTGAAAGACCAAGACAGCATTGATGCAGCCAATGAGCACGGCATCCCGATGATGTTTACCGGTATCAGGCATTTTTTACATTGATAAATCAATCAGAACACTGAGGGATTCAGAAGGCAGAAATTTGGAATTTTCCGGTTTTCCGGCTTCTGAATCGCTTCATATTTTAATTCAAAATTATATATTTGTAAATTATAGACTAGATAATAAATAAAGTATGAGAATATTAATCATAGGTGAAGGTGGTAGGGAATCTGCGCTGGCTGCAAAGCTTCAGAACGATTCCAGAGTGACCAAAATGTTTTTTGCCAACGGAAATGCTAGTACGGATGTCATTGGAAAAAATGTTCATTTGTCAGAAATTAAGGAACTTAGGGATTTTGCCATCAAAGAAAAAGTGGACCTGACGATCGTGGGTCCGGAAGCACCACTGGTAGCAGGCCTTAAAGATGAATTTAAAAAGCATGACCTGAAAGTTTTCGGACCGAATCAGAAAGTGGCAAGCCTGGAAGGCAGTAAGGCGTTTTCTAAAAAATTCATGCAGACCTATGATATCAAAACAGCAAAAGCTGTGGTATTTGATTCCTATAACGATGCTAAAGACTATGTTCAGGACCATGAATACCCATTGGTAATCAAGGCAAGCGGACTGGCAGGCGGAAAAGGAGTGGTGATCTGTGATAATGTGGAAGAAGCGGAAGCCACCATCCACGACTTTATGATCAGAAGAATTTACGGTGATGCCGGGATCCGTCTGGTTATCGAGGAATACTTACAGGGGTTTGAAGCTTCAATCATTGCATTTTCCAATGGAGAAAAGCTGTTCCCATGCATCGCTGCCAAAGATTATAAAAAAGCAGGAAACGGAGATACAGGACCGAATACGGGCGGAATGGGCTGCGTGGCGCCAAGCCCGGAGTTTACCCAGGAACATTATGCCGATTTTGAAAAAAATATTTTAGAGCCGACAATCAACGGACTGAAAGGCGAAGGATTCAGCTTCAAAGGAATTATTTTCTTCGGGCTGATGGTCACCAAGAACGGAACATACCTGCTGGAATACAATATGAGATTCGGGGATCCTGAAACCCAGGTATTGATGGCATTGATGGAAAACGACCTTCTGGACGTTATCAACGACTGTATGAGCGGAAAAGACCTGAACCTTACCTTCAAGGACGAAAAGGCAGTTTGCCTGGTGATGTGTTCGGGCGGATATCCCAGAAACATTGAAACAGGGTTTGAGATTGTAGGTGAAGATAAAGTTAAACACAGTAAGCTGTTGTATGCCGGAGCTGTAAGAAGAGGGGATAAAGTGGTTTCCAATGGCGGAAGGGTGTTAAACATCGTGGCTACCGGAGCTACCTTTGAGGATGCCCGTAAAAAGGTATACGAAGATGCCGGCCATGTACATTTCGACTACTGTTTCTACAGAGAAGACATCGGAAAGTTCTGATAGAAAATACAAAAAAAGATTTGGAACACTTCCAGGTCTTTTTTTGTACCATATACCATATATAAGTACACATTTGCAGCTGAACAGCAATGGTATTTATTATTCATAATTCATCATTCAAAAAAATCATCATTTAAAAAATGAACAACGGTATTATCATATTGGATTTCGGATCACAGTACAACCAGCTTATCGGAAGGAGAATCCGTGAGATGGGGGTTTACTCTGAAATCTTACCATTCAACACGCCTTTACAGGCCATCCTGGAAAAACAGCCGAGAGGGATCATCCTTTCCGGCGGGCCAAGTTCCGTTAATGCGGAAAATGCCCACCTGGTTGAAAAGGAATTATACGAGCAGGGAATTCCCGTCCTGGGCATCTGTTACGGAATGCAGCTTACCGCACACCTTATGGGAGGTACAGTGCATAAGGGCGTAAAAGGAGAATACGGGAAAGCCCGTCTGGATATTGTAAAAGAAAGCTCTCTGCTGAAAGGAGTGGCACAGGACTCTGTCGTATGGATGAGCCATTTCGATGAAGTAGGCATGCTGCCTCCCGGATTTGAGCTGAATGCCAGATCCGGTGTTATTGCTTCCATTTCCAATGAAGAGAAAAAGATTTACTGTGTACAGTTCCACCCGGAAGTTTCCCATACTGAAGAGGGAGGGAAAATGCTGGAAAACTTTGTCTTTGCCATCTGTGATGCAGAGAAAAACTGGAAGCTGACCAATTATATTGAAAAAACCGTAGCGGAAATCCGTGAGAAAGTAGGGGATAACCAGGTAATTCTGGGGCTTTCCGGCGGTGTGGATTCTTCCGTAGCGGCAGTACTGATCCATAAAGCCATCGGTGATCAGCTAACCTGTATCTTTGTGGATACCGGATTGCTGAGAAAAGATGAAGGGAAAAAAGTAATGGACAATTATGGCGAGCATTTCCATATGAATATCAAGCTCGTAGATGCTTCCGAAAGGTTCCTTACCAAACTGGAAGGCATTGATGATCCTGAACAGAAAAGAAAGATCATCGGAAATGAATTCATTCATGTTTTCGATGAAGAATCCCATACAATTGAAGGGGCGAAGTTCCTGGCACAGGGAACCATCTATCCGGACGTGATTGAAAGCCAGTCGGTGAACGGCCCTTCTGCGGTAATCAAATCCCACCACAACGTAGGCGGGTTGCCTGAGGAAATGGAATTCGAGCTGCTGGAACCTTTAAGAGAACTGTTTAAAGACGAGGTAAGGAAAGTAGGCGAGGAATTGGGAATCCCTCATCACCTGGTGCACAGGCATCCTTTCCCGGGTCCGGGATTAGGAATCCGTATCTTGGGTGCTGTAGATCACGAAAAAGTAAGGATCCTTCAGGAAGCTGATGATATCTTTATTGAAGAGCTGTATAAAAATGACCTGTATGAAAAAGTTTCACAGGCATTTGTGGTCCTTCTTCCGGTAAAATCGGTAGGCGTTATGGGTGACGAAAGAACGTATGAATACACTGCTGTGGTACGTTCAGCCAACACCATCGACTTTATGACGGCCACCTGGAGCAAGCTTCCATACGAATTCCTGGAAACGGTTTCCAACAGGATTATCAATGAAGTAAGAGGGATCAACAGAGTAGCCTATGACATCTCCAGCAAGCCACCAGCGACCATAGAATGGGAATAATATAAAAAAGGTGGTGTTTTATGACCACGCTCATAAAATTTCGTTGTTATAGCTGTTATCTTTGTAACAGAAATTCAATCCGAAATAATTTTTTTTTCATCATTTGTGTTTTTGCCTCCCGCAAGGGAGGTTTTTTTATGCATGAAAATTAAGGTATCTTTTAAATTTTATAAATCTTTTTATTTGCAGGTCTTTTGATCCTATGTACTGACTTCTTTAATATAGTTTCCAGCTTAAGCCTGAGCCAGCAGTTTTTTTAATTTCTGTTCTAAAAATCTTCAATCTTACCATTCCATTTTATACATCAAGAATTCCGCAAATCTCGTAGGAAATTGATCTGATGTGTCCTGCATGTTTTCAAAGTTGTATCTGAATTTCTTATGTGTTAATCATCATTAAGATAAAGGCTTGGTAGTACGAGTATTCTGTTCCGGAAATTTTATAATTTTTTTGACATTATCAGTGTATAATCGTAATCATTTATTTCCTAATTTTAATATTTATTCTGCTATGAAATTATTGGGAACATTCACATTGGGCAATGATTTTTCACTGATCTTTATTTCTGTGCTGATCGGCCTTCTGATTGGGGCAGAAAGGGAATACCGCAATAAATCAGCCGGACTCAGGACGTTCATCCTGGTGAGTTTCGGCTCCTGTCTGTTCACCATTCTCTCGCTGAAGATCGGGATAGCCAACCCGGACCGACTCGCGGCCAATATCATTACGGGAATCGGATTCCTTGGAGCGGGAGTGATCTTCAAAGACGACAACAAAATAGGAGGGATCACCACAGCGACTACCATCTGGGCTACCGCTTCTTTAGGCATGTGCCTCGGTTCGGGGCATATCTATCTTTCTTTACTCGGGATGGTATTGGTGCTACTGGTGCTTACTTTACTGACATACCTGCAGGATTACATCGACAGCCGTCATAAGATCCGGGAATACCATATTACCATTGATGTCCAGGATGGCCTGGAATATTGTGAAAATATGTTCATCCGGCACCACCTGAAGTTTTTTGTACTCAGGCAGCAGTACAGTTCGGACAGTCTTTCCACGACATGGAAAATCACAGGCAATCTGCAAGATCATGAGGGATTGGTGAATCAGATGATGAAGGACAGCCACATTCGTTCCTATCAGTTTTAATTTCAAAAATACATTTTATGGATCGTAAAGAAAAAAGCATCCGATATGCTGATTTGTGGCTTAAAGAGCCTGAAGAGCATGACTTTCCCGCTGCTTTGGATTATCTGGAACTTCTTTTTGAACCCGAAGCTGCTGCCGGTCTGGTCACACAGCTGAGGCAGGCTAAAACCATACAGAAAAAAGCGAAGGACCTCTTCAGGGCCAGCAGGCTCCCGCTGCTTCCCAGGGATAACATCCATGTGAAAGAAAACCTTAAAAAAGTAAAGAACAAGAAAAAGCTTTCCCCCATTCTGCTTGTCAGAGGCAAGGAAAGGCTGATTATAGCAGACGGATATCACAGGCTTTGTTGCAGCTATTACCTGACGGAAGACCTTGAAGTGCCCTGCCGGCTGGTTTAAGTTCAGGAATAATCAGTAATATATTGGTTGCATTCTGTTCTTAAAGGAAGCCGATCTACCATAGCAATCGGAAATGCCTCATGGTTTATATTTTATGGAAGCAAAATAGGGTAGATCGTGAACCCGGTAAAAAACTTCGGCTGAATTTTTTTACTTATATTTAATGTAAATTTATATGATATCAGATGCAAATAGAAACAAGAACCCTCAATGTCGGGGATTATGAAGAACTGGTAGAGACCATGAGGCGTGCTTATCCTAATATGTCAGAGTACGTCTGGTCTAAAAAAAGTATTGAGAAGCTGACTAAAATGTTTCCTGAAGGGCAGATCTGTATTACCGTGGACGGAAAACTGGCCGCAGTAGCCCTTTCCATCATCGTCAACTATGATGAGTTTGGAGACGATCACACATATGCCGATATCACGGGGAATTATACGTTTAATACCCATACGTTCAGCGGGAACGTCCTGTACGGGATCGAAGTGTTTGTAGATCCTCAATACCGTGAGCTCAGGCTGGCCAGAAGGCTTTACGATACCCGAAAAGAACTGTGTGAGCAACTGAACCTGAAATCCATTATCCTGGGCGGAAGAATCCCGGATTACCATAAATACAGCCATGAGCTGTCGGCAAGGGAGTACATCCGTAAGGTTCGGGATAAGGAAATTTATGATTCTGTGCTATCTTTCCAGCTATCCAATAACTTTTTACCGATCCGTGTCCTGAAAAAATACCTTCCCGAAGACGAATCTTCAAGAGAAAATGCCGTATTGCTTCAATGGAACAATATCTATTACAGCAAAAAACCGAATACGATGCAGGACAGCATCATCCGCCTCGGATTGGTCCAGTGGCAGATGAGGCATTTCAAAGACATCCATGCTTTTTATGAACAGGTGGAGTTCTTTGTGAATGTGATGGGGGATTACAAATCTGATTTCGTGCTGTTTCCGGAGCTCTTCAATACACCGCTGCTGGCTCCGTTCAACAACCTTTCAGAACGCGACAGCATGATTGAGCTTGCGAAAATGACGAATGAAATCAAACGGAAGATCTCTGAATTCGCGATCAGCTATAATGTCAATATCATTTCCGGCAGCATGCCCGTATTTGAAAATAATGATTTGTACAATGTGAGCTACCTTCTTCACCGCGACGGAAGAATTGATGAATACCGCAAAGTGCATATCACACCGAACGAAAGAAAATACTATGGGATGAAAGGCGGAAATGAAATCAAAGTATTCGATACGGATTGCGGAAAAATAGGCCTGGTAATCTGCTACGACGTAGAATTTCCGGAGCTGCCGAGGATTTTAGCGGATCAGGGCATGAAGATATTATTTGTGCCGTACCTCACCGATACCCAGAATGCCTACATGAGGGTCCGCCACTGCGCCGCAGCGAGGGCCATTGAAAACGAATGTTACGTAGCCATTGCAGGCTGTGTCGGAAACCTTCCTGGGGTCAATAATATGGACATCCAGTTCGGTCAGGCTGCCGTGTTTACGCCATCCGATTTCGCTTTTCCATCCAATGCCGTTAAAGGAGAAGCGACTCCTAATACAGAAATGACGCTGATTGTAGATGTAGACCTGAACCTTCTGAAAGACCTCCACCACCATGGCTCCGTACAGGTGATGAAAGACCGGAGAAAGGACCTGTATGAAACTTATCTCAGATCATAATAAAAAAAAAGAATGCCATCGGCATTCTTTTTTTATTTTTTACAAAGCTTATAAAGCCTGCGGGCAGACTACAGCCGGACAGATCAGTCTCGGGCATCTTGGTCTCCCATCATCAGGACAGCATTTGTTTGAACAGTTGGTGTAAATAGGTCCTACAGTTCCTGCTCCTGTAACATCCTTCAGTTCAGTTCTTGAAAGTTTCTTTAAATTTTTCATAAGACAAATATTTTGTGATTAATTTCTGTAAATATAATAAAATTTTGATAATATTTAGCTTTATAGAGAATAACTGAGAATTATTCTGAAATGCTTGGGTTAATATTTAATAAGAAACAGTGCATATTATTCTTGGAAAATATTTGCTATCTGGTGAATGATCACAAAATTTAAATCTGAAAGAAGCTGTATGAATCCTTTCTATTTCAGTCTGAATTTGAAAAGTTCGTTTATTTGGTTTGGTACTGGAATTTCCTCTTTGCTTATCACTTACTTTACTTCTGTTCATTATAAAATTGTTTTATGTTGAAAGAATGTTTTTAATTGATGGTTTTGGAAATACATTTCAAATGTGTTCGAAAATATATTATTTAAAAATTTTAATTATTTCATAAACTATGATAAAAATTTTAGTGATATCTATAAAAATGAAATAGGCTGCTTATTTAAGGCAGCCTGTAAATTATTATATAATTAAAAATTACGTTTGAATAATCTTAAGTAATTTTCTGGTATTTGCACAATCGAACCTCTAATTTTTTAAGTATTTTTTATAAAAGAAAATGGTTAATACTGCAAAACTAATTATTGCTTTTACTAATCCATCTAAACTTAATGTTTTTTGAGATGTAAAATAAGCATAAAGGAAATACTCAATAGATAGAATACCAAATATAATAATAAAAAAAAGATATTTATTTTCTATTTTGAAAGAATAATACAAAGGAGCAGAGAATATTATGACATCCAAAACAGGAAAAAATAGCATAATCCATAGGAAGTAAAATAAGTCTTCTCCACTTCTAATATTGCTAAAATTCAATACTCCATAACTACTGTTTGCAATCATCAGAAAGATGTAAAATATTATATATTTTATAAATGTACATATACATATATTTAAAAAAGTAGGTTTAAACATATTACTTTCTTTTATAAAATTTTGATGGATAATAAGAGTAATCATATACGGCCTGTTTTGTAGCTATGGTTCCGGAGCCTGTAAATGTGGATAAATATCCTTTTAATGGTGCTGTATGAGTTCCGACAAAAGAAGGCTGTTTATAGTTCATTAATGTTGTTCCTGTATTGTTAGCTTTAAAGTTGCAGAAGGAAATATATTGGTATATGCATTTAGAGATAAATTACCGCTTTCTCTATCAAAACTGATGTTTAGCTTTTGAGCTACATCTACAATTTTGAAGCCCATTGCGTTTAATTCAGATTCTTCAAATTTAGGAATACTTGCGTGCTGTTCATATTCAAATCCTGCACCTTTAGTTATGAAATGATTATTATCACCTCCTTTTCCATGATAAAAATCTCTACCTTCAAATAATCCAAAGGTTCTGCCTATTTTTGGACTACCTTTTTCTAATTCTCCTGATAAACCTACTAATTCACCTTCATTATTTTCCTGAGCGGAAATATTTATGGTAGTATTTAGTTTATCACCTTCTGGCAAACTTCCCATTGGACCATCATAGTTATTGGCTATGTAACTATTGAAAGTAAAGAATAGTTCTTTTCCTAAATAAGTTTCTCCATTTTTTGTCGTAGCTTGAGAGTTTGCATTTTTATCCCAATAAATACTTCCATCTTCTCTTTTAACAAAATCATTTACTCCTCGTCCATCCGGATCTATAAAACGAATAGGATTTTCATTGCATAATTATAAGTAGAGTATCTACGATATTGTTCCGCCAGCGGATCCACTACACCCCATCTTCCAATATCCGGCATATAGAACCTCGCTCCATAATCATACATTCCCGTCTCTGTTTGCAGCTCCTTTCCATTATACTTATACTGGTAAGCATTCTGTGTCGGGCCTGGATAATTATGAAGTAACCCAAAAGGATAATAAGTATTCACTTCCGTAATCTCTCCTGATTTCCATACTGTATAACAAACATTTCCGGCCGGAGAAATCGTACAGGTTCTCCCCTGATAGCTTCTTGGCTGTATTGATCCATCTCTATTGGTATCAGTATAGCTCAATCGTATGTTTCCTAAATGATCTGTATAATTATAAACATACTGGCTCAGCAAATCATTATAATACCCTTCTGACGTCGGAATAATCCTCAATTTTATCACAGGGATTTCATCCGGGTCATCAATAACAAATCCTCCGTCATCTGGCTTCTCATAGGATTTTTGAATTTCTTACATATGGTTAACAGATAGATAATTCTTCACTATAGAAATAAAATTTAAATCAAGAATGAATTTCGCCTAAAACTTCAGATACTTTACCAACGATTAATCAATTAATCTAATCAGTTCTCCCAAATATAATTTTTTATTATTCAGATTATAATTTTGTGGAATATTTATGATATATTCTTTTTTGTTTTTTAAATCACTTTTTTGCAACGATATAGCTGTATTTTGCAAACCGTTATAATTTCTGATAAAATCAGATACAGGAAGATCATCTTTATCAATGACATATAAAGTATCACTGGTATGAATATTTCTTACCAAATAGAAATTCGACTGGCTTTTTTCCTCTGCGGGGTAATAAGATAATAATTCGACGTAAATGTTTTTTTGTGGTTCGATTAAATCAGAAAAAACTACTTTCTTTTCAGCTAAAATTTCTTTTTTCTTGCATGAAAGAAAAGCTAAGAATACAACTAAAATTATACTTTTCATTTTGTATTTACTGGATTTATATTTTTATTATTTAGTTTGCCTGCTTTGTACAATCTATACATCCTATTAATCTGTTTAACAGTAAAACCTGTAGGTTTGGCAATAGCTCCTTGTATCATAAAATTACTTTTGGATGTTTCAAAAGTTTCAGAAAGCCCAAATATTGAATCATTGGTTGACATAGCAGGATGTTGTAATCCACCTGTATGACCAATTTCATGCGGCAATGTTTTACTATTTGTACCATCTATTATATCATCCACATAATTTTCATTGATAGAAACTTCCTTGCCATTCATTGCAATCCCCACAACATTGGATTTGCCATCTTTATAAACATCAAATTCTTTAGAATTAGAATCTTTGATTTCAAGTAGGGTATCTGTATTTTTCAGATCCTTCTTATCGTTTATAGATCTAATATTGACACTTGTTGTGACAGTATAATTTGGGTTTTTATCTATGTTATTAAAGATAGCTTTAGTTTGTGATTGAACTGTTGCTGCAAACTTTTTCATATCAATTTTTTTATTTGAAGAACTGTTGAGTACAGCTCCAGTAAATGTTATTTGATAATGAGTTGTATTTGTTTTTTTATCATAACTCTGTGTTATAACCCAATCCTTTCCATCTGGATCAATCATCATAATTGGATTGTTTGCAGCATACATCATTGGATTTGAGTCTGGATGTTTCTCCGCCAACGGATCCACCACACCCCATCTACCGATGTCCGGCATATAGAACCTCGCTCCATAATCATACATTCCCGTTTCTGTTTGCAGCTCCTTTCCATTGTACTTGTATTGGTAAGAAGGATTTCCCGTTAACCCATTGTATCCTTCATGCTTTAATCCAAATGGATAATAATTGTTTTCTTCAAGAACCTCTGCGCCATTTCCATTATTGAAATAACTTAACCGTACATTTCCTAAATGGTCAACATAATTGTAAATATACTTATTATTTTCAAAATTATAATATCCTTCTGGTGTGGGTACGAATTGTAACACATACCCTGAGTCGTATGGATTCTGTGCTGTACTGGATTTGTTATATTTCCTTTTATACTGAAAACCATCCAGGTAATTGATGTACGTATAATCCGTAGTGTATGGATTGACATAATTTATAGTTTTTTCAACCTTAACGCCATCTGCCCGATATTTATAATCAATTTTGTTTCCTTCGCCCGGCATTCCGAATCCACCTCCTTGTACCATATTGACGTTTGAAGGAAGATTCAGATAATTATAGGTAATGGCTTTTATGTTTTTATCCGGGTGGCTTGTCATATTGCCATTCAGATTATAACTTATCGTATTTCCACCTATAGGATATCCCAAATTATTACCAGAGTTATCAATTACCCTATCTAACTTATTTCCAGTATAGCCATAGTCTAATTCATCAATCATTTGAGCCTGATTAGTATCCATCAATCCGTACCTGTCTATATGGGTAATATTTCCATTTAAATCATACGAAAGCCATTCATCGTATGCCATGGTACTCACTACTGTATTATTGGGCTTAGAGTACATGGCATAAAACATCCTGTTTAAACTATCGTATTGATAAGTATACCTTCTTAAAACATGATCATTTGTCGTTTTCCAGTCAATCTGTGAAATATTCCCGTTATATCTGATCAGTGAGCTAGAAACATTGGTGGGATTTTGATACTTTATTTCGTATCCAAAGAGCTTTCCGCCTGTAAGGGTCGCAGAAGGATCATTGATCTTAGTCATCCATCCGCGGATGTTATACGCATAGTCTATGCTCTGTAACGGATTTGAAGCAGATACGCCGCCTACTTTCTTATTGGTTAGCTGTGAAAGTTCGTTATAGGTATTCTGCGCCAGGATTTCCTCAGGATTATTATCCACTTTATGCTTATGGACCAGAAGCCTGTTCTGGCTGTCATACTGGAAGGTCTCGGTAATGACCCGCTCCGTATCCGTAGATAACCTTTTATGTTTGGTAATGGTTTGCTGAGGAATCCCTGCAAAATCAAGCAGGGATTCCGTGTGGGTATAACCGCCTAAATGATTAATGGAATACGTAATGACCGGCCTTCCTTTCATATCGTAACCGGTATAATTCTTCGTCCAGTTGTCGTCCTCTATATTCTTAAGGTAAGATGCTAAAGGAAGGCTTTTGGTACTTACTGCTACGCCCGGTCCTGCCTGGGGAAGTAGAGCCTGGCCCAGCACCTGGGAAGTCGTTATAGGAGAACCCGGTGGATAGGTGTCGTAATAATTAACGGAAAAAGCCTTATCAAAGTAAGGAAAGTGTCCGTTGGTGTAATAGATCTGCATCCCGTCACTTTTGGCAAAACCTGTATTATCACGGTTTTCCGTAACCACACCCACGATCATATCCTGCATCTCCAGCCTGCTTCCTCCCTGAACAATCCCGGTGATAATAGCTCTCCCGAAAGTATCATATTTGGTGAACAGCCATTTGGCCGTAGGACGCATCACAGCATCCTGAGTGAAAATAAGCCGGTCTGCTTTATCATAGACCAGATATTCCCAGCCTTTTCCCGGAACTTTCTTTTCCACCAGACGGTTCCTGCCGTCATAACGGTATTGGTAACATAAGTTATCCAGAGTGCTTTGATCTAAGGCCGAACTCACAGAAGCCAGGGGAGGTATAACAAATGCCAGCTGATTATATTCATTGTACACATAATATGTATCAGCATTTTCTGTGGCACTCAATACTTTCCTGACCAGTACGGTCTGGCCCTGTCCGTTTTTAAACTCTATGGTTATATTACCATCCTCATCGGTTACGGTATTTTTATACAGCTGGCTGGCTCCATAAGTACCGGAAGAACTCAAGGAAGAAGAAGTGGCATTATTTACCGTAGTGGTGGTGGTTGCATATTTTTTTACTTCTCCTGCTGCATTGGCATCATACCGGAAGCTGACCGGATGATTCTGCCAGTCCGATCCGGGCTGGACCTGGGAGAGTACCCGGTCCAATGGGGAGTTCTCCAGGTTTTTATGGGTGAAGGGAAAGCTATCGTTATGGTAGCTTTGGGCCGAGGCTTCCACTCCTGACTGGATGCCTCCGTTCTGGGTAGCCATGGGAACAGGAAGAAAGGAGTCTGCCTGCCTTCCAAACCCGTCATAAGGAATGGGGGTAACTAAGTCTTTCCCTGAAGGGGAGGCTTTGACATTCACGACCTGTTTTGGCCTTCCAAGCCCGTCAAAGTACTGGACGGTCTCTGAGGTCTTAGGCAATAAAGCCGAAGGGTCTGATAAATAGGTTTTGCTGTATACATAGTTTTCGGTTGTGCTCGGGGAGGCCTGTCCATAGGACATACCTGATATCAGTAAGCAGCTGGCCGGGATAAGTATTTTTTTCATGATTTGCTTTTTAGTTTTTGTAGTTGTACTTAAATTCTTTCAGCACCTTCTTATCGGAATCAATAACTTTCTCAAGCCTGTTGGCAGCGTCGTACCTGTAGTATTCCCGGATCCCGGAAGGCGGGGTAATGCTCCTGACGCCGATCAGCGGGTCATAGGTATAGGTGGAGATCTGGTAACCGGAAAGGGAAGCATCACTCCTGAAAGTATCCAAAGCTGAGATAAGGTTTTGTTCAGAGGTTTCGGTTCCATTCTGGGCATCGGTATTGGAGGCGTTCACAATGGTATCAATCAGCGACTGGGAAATACCGGAAAGCTGCGCACCCTCTATTTTAGCGATCGGGTGGGTATGGTCATAGCCCCAGATTATCACTGTGGAGATGCCGTCTTTGGTTGTATACTGCTGCAAATTGCCTTTGGAATCGTATTTGTCATATGTAACTTCAGTATAAGAGTTATTATTGTTTAAAAGATCATAAGTAAGTATGGAAGTCGGATTATAGTGGCTAGTATCATTGTAATTTGTAGTCTGATAAAGAATTTGTCTACCATTCTTGTAAACCCTTTTTTCAGTATTTTCGGATAATATATTTGCCTGTGACAATCTTGGAATCAGTGACGAATATGAAAAGCTTTCAGATATTTGAGTAGATGCCGGTGTTAGTGTGGACTTTTGGCTCAGAAGATTGTTATCATTGTAATAATTTGTTATTACCGTCTGCAGTTCTTGTCCATTGATATAGTCAATAATCGTGCTGCTTGACAACAAACTCTCTTTTGAAAAAATTGAAAACTGGCCGATAATTGATATAGGGACATTCATTCTTCCTCCATCAACTGTACAATAATTAAGATACCTACTTGTTTTCTGAAAAGATGTGCCATAATATATATTGGAATACACTGTATTGTAACTATTTATAGTTTCTTTTATTTTTAAGTTACTACTATTATAAGTGTACTGACTTAATATATTACCATTATCTGTTCCATTTGCTTTAATTGAAGGCATAACTACAGGCAATTGTTCCTCATAAAAAAGGTAATATTTATCTGGATTATTGCTATAATAAGTTTCTATTTTATATGAAGTTTGATCTAATACATTTTTAATTATTTTAGTAACTTTTGAATACCCCAAAATATCTCCCGAAGATAAGGATGAAGCTGTATTGTCATTAGCCCCTTTCATAGTTACAACAGAATAACTTTTTATACCCCCTTTACATCCTCCAAGAGAAGGCATTGATTCATAAGTAGTATAAGTAGCATTTTTTATCAATGATAATGGGTTCATTGATATTCCTCCTTCATATAAAAAATCCGTCTCATTTACTTTATTATTATTACTATTATAATCAAACTGTGATTTTAGTCTTAATCCTCCACCAACATTTAATTTGCTAGTCCAATTTGTCGGAAAAAATAAATTATTTGCAGTATTAAGTTCATAATCAAATATTGAATACCCTTTAGTAGGATAAATTACTTTTTCTAAAATTCCAGCTTTTGCAAATAAAATGTCTGCATTTTTCTTATTATTATTTAAGTCTGTTATGGGGATGTTAATTGAAATATTAAAGTCATTTGGGTTAGGATATAGTGTTTTGTTAGTATTACCGCCATTATATAATCCCCAATAATCTGTTGAATTTGATACTTTTGAAGGTAATTCGATTGTATTATATTCAAATAAATATTTTTCATCATTTCCATTTAATATTAATGAATTAAGCTTGAGCCTTTTATATTTCCTATTATTATCAAAATCATTTAAAGTTGGATCATTAGAATTTGATAATGAAGTAAAATAATCATAATCGAATATAATATTTCTAACAGTGGACTCTGAATAGTTTTTTAAAACAATATTATCTAACTTTTTTGTTGGATAATCAAGCCTATTTGAATAATTAAAAACTATACGACCAAAATTACCAGTAATTGTTTTTATTAAAGATTGATTATATATTTTAGACTTTATAATCAATGACGGCACTTCATAAAGATTAACTACTGTTGTACCAAAATAAGGTGGTGGTGATCCTGGTGTCATATAATCATATTGACCATCGGCTCCCCAACCATCATTAGTTGGTATGTTCGAACCATTTCCTCCTATAGTTTGGGTATAATTATATGTATAATTAAGATTCCTAGAAGTAGGAGGAAGTATATCTACATCATAATGCTCATATTCTAATTGAATAATATTATTATTTATATCCGTAATTTTAGTCAAATGATAATTTCTTTGATCTTTTTCCATACTAAAAATCCCTATCTCTTCCTTATCTGCAAATTCATAGGTATTTCCATTAGGAGCAATTATCTTAAATATATCATTGATATAAGTTATTTTGTAGCCTTTGTTATCTAAAGTCTTAAAATTGAAGTTATGAGAAGCTCCATATTGTGATGTTTCATAATTTTCATCTATAAATAATATTTTTTCCCCAAATAAATTTAATGTAAAGACATCAGGAGATGTGTCATAGTTAATATTATTGTTAATGTCTTTAAAGATCCCATTTATTGGAAGAATAATATCTTGTGACCAAAAATAAGAGTATTTTCCTTTTTCAGGTTGCTTTATAAAATCAGTTGGCACTGGATAACCTGCTTTCTTCAAATAATATTTTTGATTATAATTAAGTATGGGAAATGGTGGCCCGTCTGGATTATATGATAGATCTACCTTTAAACTTGCAATTCCTGACAAGTCATTATAGCCTAAAACACTTTGAGTAATTGTTGGCAACGGTATGTCCCATCCTAATCCTACACTAGTGGCTTCATCCCGAGCTTTAATTCCATTTCCTGATATATACTGTAAAACTAATCCGAATTTTATATTTCCCGATTTAACATCGAATAAAGGGATCCCTAAAGAATTAGTGCCTGTATATTCATTATTCTGTATATCTCCATATCTTAAGAAAGATGACGTTGTTGGAGCATTAGGAGTATTATTAAAATAATAATTCTTATATCTTTCATCAATTTGAGCCTTGATATTATATATTATAAATATCAAAAAAAGCATAAATATCTTGTTAGTAATTCTTTTTAATAATATCATAGTTATTTTTTAATCAGTTTAGCACTTGCTGTTTTGTTATCACTGGTTTTTACGCTCACCAGGTAAGCCCCCTGCACCAAAGCCTGGGTATTAATCTTAGTTATTGTGTTCTTCGTCTTCATGCTCTGAAGCTGCCTTCCGCCCATATCATACACGCTGATCTCAGCTTCAAACGCTCCCGCTCTCTGGCCCTCAAACCCTATTTCTACATACGCATAATCTGAGACCGGGTTCGGGTAGATCCTGATATCCTGCTTCTCGATCAGCTGGTCGATCTGGCTGTCGTCAAGCTTCACGATCTTCCAGTTTTCTTTACCCAACTCCTCTGCGCTGGTTCCGGCCAGGATAATGGAACCGTCACGGTTCAGCTTAATATCTGATAGTCTTTCCTCTTTCTTGCCGGATTCTCCCTTCACGTGCTTCCGCCACTGCTCATTGCCATTCTGGTCCAGGTACAGCATCCAGAACTTCTCATCATCAGATTCGATCCTTCCTTCTGCCTGCGTATAACCACCTAATAGAATCCCTTTAGTAGTATCCTGTCCATCTTGGCTCTTGGTTCCTGATTCTTGGTTCTTGGTTCCCAGCTCCTGGCTCTTAACCTTACTCACCACACTCATCCCCATCAAAACATCCCGGTTCTTAAAGCTATAGGATTTCTGCCAGCTTTCTTCTCCTCTCTCATTTAACGCGATAAGCCAGATATCAGTCCCTTCTTCTATGCCCACGGTTTTATTCCCTGATCTTTCCGATCTGGATTCACCTCCAATCAGGTAGCCGGTAGAAGTGAGAGCCAATGTTCTCAAATGATCATCACCTTTGCCGCCGAAATTCTTTTCCCACTCGACCTTGCCTTCTTTCGACAGCTTGACAATCCAATAGTCGCCTTCCCCGTAGTTTTCGACCGATTTAGCATAATTGATAAGTGATGATTGATGAGTGATTTTATCATTTATCAATGATCGATCATCATTTATACTAACGCTTCCGCTCCTGGAATACATCCCTAATAAGGCACCGCCGTCTTTCGTCGGGATCATCTTTTCCACTTCGTCCAGGCCTCTGCCGCCTAAGATCAATTGGGAGATCTCCTTGCCGTTTTTATCCAGCCTGATGATCCAGGCATCTTTGGAACCGTAGCCTTTCGCTGAGTTTTGGACATTCCCGGCCACAAAGAATCCTAAATCCGTGGTCTGGATCACCGACCTCGCTTCTTCATCCGAAGCAGTGCCTAAAGTCTTCTGCCACAACTCATCTCCAAACTCATTGATCCGAACCAACCAGATGT
The DNA here is from genome assembly GCF_002770595.1 of Chryseobacterium camelliae. NCBI lineage: Bacteria > Pseudomonadati > Bacteroidota > Flavobacteriia > Flavobacteriales > Weeksellaceae > Chryseobacterium > Chryseobacterium camelliae. The sequence continues at coordinate 4,270,216 of NZ_CP022986.1, forward strand.
CTGATCCACCTTTAGAATCCTCCTTCTTATCTAACCCCTTTCCGCTGAACGAAGTTCCTGCCAGAAGGGATCCTCCTTCCTGGGTATTCACCGTAGCGGAAAGAAAATCATGGTTTTGCCCTGAGAAATATTTTTCCCAAACCTGTTCTCCTGACTGGTTAAATTTTATCAGGTGATAGTCGTAGCCCAGGTTTTGATTGCTTTCCCCAGAAAGCTTTTTGGATTGGATTGAGCTTCCGGTAATTAAGTACTGCTGGTCAATGGTGGTGGTTACCTGGGACAGGAAATCCTGTGAGGAAGACTCAATGTCTTTCTGCCAGAGGACATTCTGGGCAGACATACTCAGAACTGCGCATAAGAAATAAGCGCCGGTGTAGAATTTCTTCATATCTGTGTTTGTATTAAGGTTATTGTTCTTATTTTGATAAAAATTTCGCGGCTAAAATACTCTTTTTACTTCACCGGTAAAAGAGGCAAAATGATAATTTAACAGGATGCTGATCATTATTTAATCATCCTGTAACAAAGATACATGCGCAAAGCGACAAAACTTGTCGTATTAAAATAAAAAATCAATTTCATGCAGTAGCTAATATAATCCAGCTCTTGGGAACAATTTTTGGAGTACATTGCAGCCATTAATAACACATATGTTTGATAAGCAACAAAGAAAGCTGAAACGGTCAGCGCGGCTGATCTCGGTACTCAGCAAATACGGATTCAGGGATCTGCTGGCCAGGATGAACGGCGGCAATAAACAGGAATATGCGGGCGGCGATGTTGATCAGGATGCTCCAAAAGGAACGGTGTACGAGAGGATCAGGATGGTTCTGGAAGAACTCGGGCCTACCTTTGTTAAGCTTGGACAGTCATTCAGCAACCGGGAAGACCTGCTGCCGGTTGAGCTGATCCGCGAACTGGAAAAACTTCAGGATAAGGTGGAAACCGTAGCCATGAATGTAGAGGAAATCCTTGAGAATGAACTTAACATTTCCGTTACGGAACATTTTATTGAAATCAATGAAAAGCCTCTGGCTACGGCATCTATTGCACAGGTGTACCGTGCTGTACTGAAAGACGGAAGTCCGGTTATTCTTAAGATTAAAAAACCGAACGTGCAGGCTGTTATCGAAGATGACCTGCTGCTGATCAAAGACCTCGAAAAACTCGTTTCTTCCTATTCTGAAATAGGGGAGCGCCTTAACCTGAAGCAGGCGATTTCCACCTTTGAAAAATCGCTCCTGGAAGAAATCTCCCTGATCAACGAGAAAGAAAATATCCTGCAGTTTGCAAGGAATTTTAAAAATGACCCTGAGACCTATGTCCCCAAAGTATATGAGGAACTTTCCAATAATAATGTGCTGTGCATGGAATTCATTGACGGGATTAAAGTGACAGACCTGTCAGGGTTGCAGAACCATGGGATTGACCCGGTGAAAATCTCCGAAGTAGGATTAAGGCTTTTTGTTTCACAAATCCTTGATTACGGCTTTTTCCATGCCGATCCGCATGCCGGCAATATCCTGGTAAAAAAAGACGGAAGAGTCGTGTTCATCGATTTTGGGGCGGTAGGAAAGATTCAGCCGAATGATAAGGAGATTCTTGAAGAGCTTATTGTAAGTTTTGTAGCTAAAAATGCACGCAAAATCGTACGTTCCCTTAAAAAAATGGCGATCAAATATGAAATCCCGGATGAAAGAAAGTTTGAGGCAGATGTACAGGAAATCATCAATTATATCCATAGTTCTTCCTTGCAGGACATTGATGTGCAGGATATCATCAATACCATGAAAGATGTGCTGCAGGAAAACCGCCTGTATATGCCGGGCTATTTTTACCTTCTGTTCAAAGGCATCAGCCTGATAGAAGGGGTAGGACGGAATATCAATCCGGACCTTGATGTGGTGAAAAGCCTGCATCCGTACACCAAAAAAATCCTTGCCCGGAAAATAAACCCTAAGAACTTGCTCAAAAGCGGCATGGACCGTATGATGGATTTTACAGACAGTGTGGATGAAATCCCAAGAGAACTCAGGTCTGTCCTCCAGAAACTGGATGAAAATAAATTCACGGTTTCCAGCGAAATTAAAAATATGGATGCCATAGGCAAGCTGATCAAATCCAGTGTCACCAATATCATTTTAGCCATTGTGCTGGGAGCTAATATCATTGCAACAGCGGTGATTATGGTTTCTGAAAAAGGACCGAAGGTAGGAGAAATGTCCGTGATTGCCATATTAGGGTTTATTTTTTCCGTTTTTCTGGTGTTGGTGCTTTTGCTGAGGGTGAACAGGAAATGAATATATGAGTAATGAGCAATGGTTAATGGGTAATTTGAAGTGTACGGGTTAAGATTTTTTTATGAATGAGTGGTTGAAACAGAAAATGTAGGGGCTGACTGTACAGTGTATATCAGGGTTTTGAGAATGACAAATAATTAATACCTATCTTTGCACCATGGAAAAACTCACTTTTGCAGATTTCGACCTTCCGGTTAAGATCCTTGATGTTTTGGCAGATATGGAATTGTTTGAGCCTACGCCTATCCAGGAGAAAAGCTTAAAGCCTATACTTTCCGGCAGGGATGTTATGGGAATTGCCCAGACCGGAACCGGAAAAACATTGGCTTACCTGTTGCCGGTGCTCAAAACCTGGAAATATAACAAAAACGGCAATCCTACTGTTGTCATCCTGGTTCCTACACGAGAACTGGTTGTTCAGGTAACGGAAATTCTGGAAAAACTGACTGAAAATATTACGGCTAGAGTAATCGGCATCTATGGCGGAAAAAACATCAATACCCAAAAACTGCTGTTCAACGATGGCTGTGATATCCTGGTGGGAACACCGGGAAGGGTTATGGATTTAGCGATTGATAATGCCATTTCACTTAAGGAAGTTCAGAAACTGATTATTGATGAGTTTGATGAAATGCTGAATTTAGGATTCAGGCCACAGCTGACCCATATTTTTGAAATGATGAAGGGGAAGAGGCAGAACATTCTTTTCTCCGCTACCATGACGGAAGCCGTGGATGAAATGCTGGATCAGTATTTTGCCAGTCCGGTAGAGATTTCCCTGGCCAAATCCGGGACTCCGCTGGAAAAAATAGACCAGTCTGCCTATAAAGTGGAAAACTTCAATACCAAGATCAATCTCCTGGAGCATCTGTTGAAAAACGATTCGGAAATGTCCAAAGTTTTGATTTTCAATAATAATAAAAGGCATGCAGATCTTTTATTCAACAAAATAGAAGAGCTATTCCCGGAACAGTTTGATGTGATCCATTCCAACAAATCTCAGAATTACAGGCTGAAAGCCATGAAAAGATTTGAACATGAAGAAATCCGCGGACTTATTACGACAGATGTTATGGCAAGGGGACTTGATATTTCAAATATTACCCATGTGATCAATTTCGAAGTTCCGGATGTTCCTGAACAGTATATTCACCGGATCGGTAGGACCGGTAGGGCAGATAAGGATGGTAAAGCCATCACTTTTGTAACTAAAAAAGAGGAAACACTCGTCCTGGACATCGAATTGCTGATGGATAAGGAATTAAAATACCTTGATTTTCCGGAGGCTGTTAAAATCAACCCTAAAAAGATCGCTGCAGAGGAAGAGAATATTGTGATGAAAAACCCTGCCCAGGTAAAGCTGAATGAGGGCGGCGGCGCATTCCATGATAAGATAGACAAAAACAAAAAAGAGAACTGGGGTGGCCCTTCAAAAAGGAAAGCGCCTAAGAAGTTCGGTGCCAACCGTGCCCAGCAGAAAGCAAAATCGAAATCCAAAAGAAAGAAATAATAAAAATTCCCGGAAAACAATTTTCCGGGAATTTTTATTATGGATTGACTTAAAGCTATATTTATTTCATATAAGGTTTCATGACAGAGGTCCAGAGGCGGTAGCCTTCAGGCGTCATGTGGAGCATATCTTCCACAAAAAGGTCCTTCCTTACATTTCCGGAAGCATCCTGCATCACTTTGGTGATATCAATAAACTCAGCATTCAGTTCCTTTTTCATAAAAGCCGCAATTTTTTTGTTGGCTTCCTTCATCTGCGGCCATAGGTTTTCGCGGCTTGGCGAATACTTTATGGAGATATAATCGACTTCAATTTTTGGAAACCGTGCCCGGATCTTTTTATAAAAAGTCTTGAAGCGGTCAACCACCACCTGGGCTTTCAGATCTTTATTGTCTGCAAAATCATTTTCACCGCAGTAGACAATAATCTGTTTGGGCTGGTAAGGATTGAGGAGATCATCGGCATAATCATTCAGGTCTGTTAGCCTGGATCCTCCAAAACCCCTGTTGATAATCGTCTTATCCGGGAAATAGCTTGCAACATCGGTCCATTTGGTAAAGGATGAGCTCCCGATCAGGAGGATCGCATCTTTGGGCGGCGGGTTTTCCTGATCCAGTTTTTTGAAATTCTGGATGTCCTGCCAGTACATCGGCTTCTTTTCCTGTGAAAAGAAAAGGGCAAAAGTCAGCAGTAGAAATGCTGATAACGTCTTCTTCATTGTTTACTGTTTTAATACATTAATTCTTCGTTTCATAAAAAACTCCCGATATTTCGGGAGCCTTCTTTTTTATCTTTTGTAAGAGATATAGGTGACATCCACCACCTGATCTCCGTTTTCGTCTATATTATCAAATAATTTCATCAGCTTCAGTTCCGTACTGGTCAGGATAACCACTTTATATTTCCTTTCGCTGTCATTCAGGTATTTGATGTTCAGGTTTTTGGTATCGGTATCATAAGTATATGTTCCCTCAGTTTTCCCGTTGACCTGGCAGTTGGTTCCGCTTCCTGAATAATACGTATAAGAGGTAGAGTAATCAATACTGAAATAATAAGTGTCTTTTACAGCACACCCGGTAGGGGTGGAAGTTGACAGTACTGTTTTATTATCTTTTCCGGAAATAACTTCTTTTTTGACTTCTTTCCAATCTCCTTTCATCATGTCTAATTCATATCCCTGAATGTCATCATCATTACATGAAGTAAGAGCCAATGCGGAAAAGGCAAATAAAAGTAGCTGTTTTTTCATTTTTACAAATTTAGAATATGCTAAAATATAAATAAATTTGAAATATCCGTAATGAAATCACGGTTTTTTAAATGAATGTATACAGATAAAAGATTTATAAAAGAAGTGCAGATGGGAATTTCAGGTCATACAGATCAGAATTCCAAAAATAAAGGTTCTTATTTCCAAATCCTGATCTGAATTCCTGGTATCTTAATAACTCATTTCTACAATCTGATAAGCATCTTCCGGACTTAAGGCTTTATATTCTCCCAATCCGAGCCAGTTTCTTTCCGTAAACGCTTTTTGCACACGCTCAGCGGTATTCTGATAATCCGCTACATAGTCTGAAAGCCTGGTACGGATGTTCAGGCTGTGGAAAAATGCTTCCATTTTCCTGATTCCGGCTTCTGCTTTTTCTTCCAGGCTGCCTTCAGTTATATTCCATACCCTTTCCGCATATTGAGCCAGTTTTTCTTTTTTCGTCTCAAAATTATACCGGTAATGTGAAGGCGCAATGATCGCGAGCGTTCTTGCATGATCGATACCGTAATAGGCGGTCAGCTCGTGGCCCATGGCATGTACTGCCCAGTCGGTAATTACCCCTTTCTGAATCAGCCCGTTCAGGGCCATGGTACAGCACCACATGAAATTTCCGGCTGCATCATAATCAAAATCTTCGGCCATTACTTTAGGGGCAGTCTGCTGCAGGCTGACCAGGATACTTTCTGCGATCCTTTCCTGCAGGTCTGCTGATGAAGGCGCTGTCATGTACTGCTCCAAAACATGGGTGTAGGCATCGGCAATTCCGTTAGCAATCTGGTTTTTCGGAATTGACCGTACAACTTCAGGATCCAGTACGGAAAACTGTGGGAATAATCCGGGACCGCCGGAGGACAGTTTTTCATTGGTCTCCCTTCTGGAAATCACATATCCTGAATTCATTTCCGAACCGGTTGCCGGTAACGTAAGGATGGTTCCGAACGGCATTCCCTGGCCTTCGAAGGTCCGTACCGGTTTCTTCAGGATTTCCCATGGTTCGCCTTCATATTCAGCTGCGGCAGATAAAAATTTAGTTCCGTCGATCACAGAACCGCCACCAACGGCTAACAGATAATTGATATTCTTTTCTTTGATGAAGTTAAGGGCATTGATCAGTACTTCATATTCAGGATTGGCCGGCACACCACCGAATTCATAGAATTCAAAGCCGGCCAGGGCCTTTCTTACCTGGTCGTACACCCCGTTGTTTTTAATGCTTCCGCCTCCGTAAATCATTAATATTTTAGCTCCCTCAGGAATCTCTTTTTCAATTTTGGCAATTTCACCTTTGCCGAAAAATATTTTGGTTGGATTTTTAAACTCGAAATTAAGCATTGTTCTAAATTTATGGTAGACCAAATTTACGGATTGCCCGGTGAAAACTGAGTTAATAAAGTTTTAAAATTGATATGATGCATTTTTATGAAAGCTATTGCATCGATTAGGAAATGTAAAATATACTATTATTAAATCTATTAAACCTTGTCAGGGTTCTGAACCCTGACAAGGTTTAGCAATGTCTGACATCTCGTTATTAATCCTTGATGCAGTCTTTCCCTTTAAAATAGATCCCGTTGCTTTTGCTTTTCAAATGGCCGGTCTTCCTGTTGATGGTAATGAAGAACGATTCTTTCGTCGACGGGCATTTCTTTATTTTCGAAAGGTAAAGGAATACAGACTGGTCATCCATTGCATAGGAACTTCCCATAGTTGCGGACATATCAACAATAAATCCATAGGTATTGGCGATCAGGACGGCTTCCGGCAGGTTATCTACCGAGCCGATGAAATCCCTGAGCTGCCGCTCGGTAAAAAAGTATTGTGCCTTTCCGCTCTCGCAGGCCAACAGGTAGGAGAAGCAGTTTTCGCCGATGCACTGCTGGAAGAATCCTTTTTCCGGAGCCGGGTCATTGATCGTCATATAGGGAGGCATCTGGCTTTCATAGATCACAGCTTTGTCAGGATCCGTATTGTTGCGGAGGACAGACCAGTAATCATATTTTTTATCGGGAATAATAAAGGGATAAAGCAGTTCCGTATTATCAAGGATTTCCGGGATTCTTTTAAAGTCGGAGGGAATTGATTTCTGAGCGCATGCTGAAACAAAACATAAAAAAAGAGCCGGGAAAAGTAATTTCATTGGAAATGCATTTTTGCAGGGATAAAGAAGCATATACTATTCCAATATGATCTTATAATACCCATTTTCGTCCTTTACATCAATGCCAATTCCCGTAAATGTCAGCTTATTGATCTGATAACCGTCACAGCCGCCTTTGAATTCTGAAGACTGAATGGTAAAAGTGAAGTTCCTGAGATTGGAAGTGAAGGCATAGTTTTTTGTCCCGTTGTAAGCGCCTACATTTTCCAGAATCAGCATGTCTTCGCTGGTTTTGGTAAGTTGTATGGTATTCTGGCTTTCCTCTTTCACGGAATAGTTCGTCAGCATCCCGTTGGTAATCAGGTTTTCATTGTTGGCATTCACCAGTTTAAAAGCGATCGGCTGAGGGGCGTTATAGCAGGTTTCGCCACAGGCCGTGAGCATAAAAGATGCTGAAAGAAATAGTAAGAGTTGCTTCATAGGTTACGCTGATTTCTGTGCAATTAAAAGTAATGATTAAAAACGTAGCTTTAAAATTATTTTTCCCGAGGATATTAATTCCGGATGATCAAAGAAATTAATCAAAATTTAACTGGATTTCAGCGGTACACGATTTGAATTCACTGCAAAATCCATTACATTTGTTATATGATACACGACCAGCGCGCAGAAAAATTCAGGCAGATCGTTGAAAATAAATACCAGATCTATAACTCACTCTTCATGAGTTTGCCTTATGATAAAATGACCAATATCGGGATGCTATTGCCTTTCCTCAGCGAAGAAAGCAAGGCAGGCTATGAAGCCGGAAAAACCCCCGAGGAAATTGTTGAAGAATTTTTTAAAAACCATACCGACCTGCAGACGGAAGAGCAGAAGCTTGAACTGCTGTTCAAGATCATTCAGTACATCGAACGCCAGGTTGTGCTGTTCGACAGTATAGAAGATGCTGCGTTTCCGAATCTCCATTCGGAAAGCGACAGCGGTACCATAACACATTTGTATGAACGCTCCGTCCAGGACCATAAGCTGGATAAAGTGCGGGAAAAGCTGGAAGATTTCTCGGTAAAAATTGTTTTTACCGCGCATCCTACCCAGTTTTATCCAAGTTCGGTACAGCGGATCATCCAGGACCTGAGAAAAGCTATTGCATCAGACTCTGTCACCAACATCGATATGCTGTTGCAGCAACTCGGGAAAACCCCGTTTGTGAATAAAGAAAAACCTACGCCTGTGGATGAGGCTATGAGCATTATTTCATACCTGAGATATGTGTATTACGATACCATCGGCGAACTATTTACCAAGATCCGGAAAATGTTCGGAAACGGTAATTTCCATTTGCCCGAAGACATTATCCAGCTGGGATTCTGGCCGGGCGGTGACCGGGACGGAAATCCTTTTGTAACGGCTGAAGTAACAAAAACAGTAGCCTGCGAACTGCATTCTGCTATCCTGAAATCTTATTACAGCCATCTGAAGTACATCAGACGAAGGTTGAGCTTCAGGGGAGTTTCTGAGGTTCTGCAGCAGCTGAACGATGAGCTGTATGCCGCTATTTTCAACGGCGGGGACATCAGTGCGGAAGATATCCTGAAAAGAGCAGCTGAGGCGGAAGATATCCTGATCAGCCAGCATAACGGTCTGTTTCTGGACCTGCTCATCAACTTCAGGGACCGGGTGAAGATTTTCGGGACGCATTTTGCCACCCTGGATGTCCGTCAGGACAGCAGAATCCATCAGAAAGTCATTGATGAAGTCTTTGCAAAGCTGCATGGTAACCAGGAAGCTGGTTTTGAAGAAAAATTCAGCCTGTTGATCCAGCAGTCCGGACAGGTGAATCCCGATGACTTTGAAGATATTGTTAAAGATACCTTGCTTACCGTGTCACAGGTTGAAGAAATCCAGCAACTGAACGGGATGAGAGGCATGAACCGGTATATCATTTCCAATTCCGATGCCGTGAAAGATGTGATGAACGTCTATGCCTTTTTTAAGGTTTGCGGATACCGGGATGAAGATATCAAAATGGATATCGTTCCGCTTTTTGAAACGATGGAAGGCTTAGCCAATGCCGAAAAAGTAATGCGTGACCTGTATCATCATCCTGTATACCAGAAGCATCTGGAAAGGAGAGGACGTCATCAGACCATCATGCTCGGATTTTCAGACGGGACAAAAGACGGCGGATATCTGAAGGCCAACTGGGAAATCTACAAAGCAAAAGAAGTGCTGACGAAGCTTTCGGAAGAAAACGGAATCAAGGTCGTGTTCTTTGACGGAAGGGGAGGACCGCCGGCAAGAGGCGGCGGAAAAACCCATGATTTCTATGCTTCTCAGGGAAAAACCATTGCAAACCACAAGATTGAGCTGACCATACAGGGGCAGACCATTACCAGTATTTTCGGCAATAAGGAACAGGCTACCTTTAATTTTGAACAACTGCTGACCGCAGGGATCGAAAATGATGTGTTCAAAAATTCCAAAAAAGATCTTACGGATGAAGAGAGAGCACTGATCAGAGAACTCGCAGAAATCAGCTATCAGAAATATTCAGACCTGAAAGCGCATCCGATGTTTGTGCCTTACCTCCAGGAAATGAGTACCCTGGAATATTATGGCAAAACCAATATCGGAAGCCGGCCTTCCAAGCGCGGGAACGGCAATGAACTTAAATTTGAGGACCTGCGCGCGATTCCTTTCGTAGGATCGTGGTCCCAGCTGAAGCAGAATGTTCCGGGGTTTTTCGGGTTCGGCTATGCCATGCAGCAGATGAAAGAGCAGGGAAGGTTTGAAGAGGTGAAGGAATTATACAAAGGCTCCGACTTTTTCAAAACATTAGTCCTGAACTCCATGATGAGCATGAACAAAACCTATTTCCCGCTGACCTATTACATCAGGAATAACCCGAAATTCGGGGAGTTCTGGAATATCCTGTTCCATGAATACCGGCTTTCCAAAGATATTATGCTTGAGCTTACCGGTTTCCATATGCTCCAGCAGGAAGATACGTTGTCCAGAAAGTCGGTGAAAATCAGGGAGCGGATTGTTTTGCCGCTGTTAAGCATCCAGCAGTATGCACTGATGAAAATCCAGAAAGGAGAAGGCAATAAGGAGGCTTATGAAAAGCTGGTGACCAGGTCCCTGTTCGGGAATATCAATGCGAGCAGGAATTCGGCGTAACAAAACTTATTGATCAAGACAATAAAATAAAACCATCAAATTTTGGTGGTTTTATTTTTAATGTTTTAAAATCATCGATATACAATTATATCTTTCACTATTTTACTTCCATAAAATGTTTTTTCTTCATTGGTAAAATAGAAAGCATTTTTTTGTTCATAAAATTGTGTTTGGTCTCTTGGTATCGGATCTTGCCATTTTATCAATAAAGTCACTGTACGACGAAAGCTTAGTTCTTTTTCAGCGAATTTAAACCTTGTGTCGGCTGATATTGTTTTTTTTCTCCCCATTGATGCTGCCCATGCCGTTTTTGGCTGTATTTGTGTCATTTCATTTAGAAGTTTTGAAAAAGGTTGACCGATATAATTTGCTTTATTGAATTCGAATTGTTTTAAATAATTCAAAGTATCTAATTGAGCATTTATTTTGCTAATGCCAACTGTTAATATGAATAGAGTAATTATATTTTTCATAGTTATGCTATTAGAAAACCTCTATGTAGGAGGTTTGTATTATTGCTTTATCATTGTGAACTCACCTAATGGTAAAGAAAAATTTGCCGGAGGACTTTCAGTTTCTACATTGTAAGTAACGGTATTAGGATTAGCAATTTTAACTTGTAATACTTGTTGTCCGTTTATAATTGTTCTTCTCATAAGAAAATCAGCATATCGGCTGGTTAATTTATCTGTAATGACTAACCTTATTCTTTTTTCATTTATATTGCATTGTGGACATTTCCATAAACGGGAATTATTTCCCAAAATACTATTCCCAGCAATGCCATGTTTTAAAAACTGATCAGAATAAGATATATTCAAATTAGAAAAGGTATTTACTTTCTCAGTTCCATTTAGAATATATTGATACTCACCGATAATCAAGTCTTCATAATGTGAACCTACTGGTTGCATTATCATCTTCTTTAACACTATTTTAAAAATATCATTTCCATTAGTATATAAATAAGTTCCTTCAAAAGAATTTAATATATTATCTAAATCCTTTCTATAGTAGCCGCTAGGTTTTTTGTAACCAGATTTTGTAATGTCTATTATAGCACTATGAGACTTTAGCTGAGTTGAAAATATTAAAATAAATAAAAACAATATATTTTTCATAAGTTTATTAATTACAATTAATTGTTTGTACTTAAGCATTTGGTGTATTAGATGCAATTTGCAATTTACTAAATCCTGTGAGATCATTATTTGCCTTATAGAGTCCAACATTAGTTCCAAAATTCATTTGTAGAAAAACACTTTCATAATTCGGATTATCTTTTAGTGACTCCTCATCATATGCTAATTTTAATTGGTCATCCATTCTTTTCTTTATTTCTTCATGGGTACACCCAATATTATCAGGGGTATTAAATACATCTTTATCAGGATATTAAAAATAAACCATCAAATTTTGATGGTTTATTTTATCGTTTTAAAATTATCGATATATAATTATATCTTTCACAATTTTGCTTCCATAAAATGCTTTTTCTTCATTGGTGAAATAAAAAGCATTCTTTTGTTCATAAAATTTTGTTTGGTCTCTTGGTATCGGAGCTTGCCATTTTATTAATAAGGTAATAGCATTATGAAAACTTAAATCGATAGTTGTGAATTTAAATCTTGTGTTTGCAGATATATTTTTTTTCCTTTCTGTTGAAATTGACCACGCTGTCTTAGGTTGTATTTGTGTCATTTCATTTAAAAGTTTTGAAAAAGGTTGACCGATATAATTTGATTTATTGAGTTCGAATTGTTTTAAATAATTCAAAGTATCTAATTGAGCATTTATTTTGCAAATGCCAACTGTTAATATGAATAGAGTAATTATTTTTTTTAAATTTTTCATTTATTATGGTTTTAGATTACAATCTGTTGTTTGGTTGTACACATATATTGGGATATAAATTCCCCCTACATTTATATTTGTTATATTTTCATTTACAAATATAGACTTAAAATTTCCTGAAGAATCTTTTTGGCTTAAACTAGCTCCTACATCATATTTACTTAAAATCAATGCCGTTGCATTAGCCATTGCATCGTCTTCTGAAAATCCTTGTCGTTGAAATTGTGTTAATGCGTTTTCAAAACTAACAAATATAGGAGAACTCTCTTTCCAATGTGATGTAGTCATGTCTAAGTTATTACCAGCAGAATGATTGGCAACAAAATCAGCATACTTTATAGGATCGGTAATAGTTAAAGCATATACAATTCCTCCATTTGCAAAGACAAAAAATATATTAAAGCTTGGGTTTATAGTATTTGCACCTTGAAGAGAATAGATATCTCCTGCTGAAAAACAATTAAATAAATCAGTGGTATGTGTATGCGCTCCTCCTTCAATGGAAAGATTGGGATTATTGGCTTGTAATCCTACTTGATTTCCAGCAGTTGCCGTTTTAATAGGCGTTGTCTCATAATTTCCATTTGCATCTTTCCCAAATGAAAAAGATTTCTCATTAGTATCTGTACCTAAGGTGCTTGTGAGTTGTGTTTGTGCTAATGCTATTTTTGTATTATTTAAAAGTGCTTTGGCATTTGTATTATTATTTACTGCTTTTGCGCAAGGATCTTCCGGCTCCGGCTGCGGATCTTCGCCTCCTCCTCCGGGGTAGGGATAGCCCGGATCATTCCCGCCCCCTCCAAGGCATGTTCCGTCAGGAAGCACTTCACCGACACAGCTCTCCAGCTGCTGGCTCTTGCATTCTGTCACATGATGCGATTCCCAGTGCCCGGGACCATCAGGATCACTTTCATTATCCGGGTAAAACATTGAAATGGTCTTGGTTGTACAGACTAACTTTCCCGCTGTATTATCCACAAGAGTCGTCTCTGCCCTTTTGAGCCTGGAGGACATCAGGTTCTGAAAGAATTCCATATCATTCTGTACCTGGGTATAGGTAAAATAAACCCTCTGTCCTTTCCTTGGCACATTCAGTACCGCTATAACTTTTCCTTGCTCAGCTACCGGAACCATCAGGAAACTTTCATCAAAGCGGTCCATGGTCATCGCATAGTCCCACATCGGTTCACCGGCACCCTTTTTTATTTCTTCATGGTGTTCTGAGTAGACTTTCATGACATTTTTAATATACTTTTCATCTTCTTTCCAGAGGCTTTTGGAATGGTATTCCTTAGACGCCGGATCGGAAGCCGTATAGATCTCATCATGGACACAGGAAAGCAGTACAAGGCAGAAAGCCATCATAAAGGCCAGCCACGAAATTAATTTTCTCATCATAAGTTTTGGTTTTTAGTGAGTTAAAGATAGATTATTTTCCTTACTCTACAAAGGTGTGAAAAAAAATAAAATGTCAGTGCCCTATTTTTGATGCATCTTTATTTTTAGAAATAAATTATATTTGCTTATTCAAACAGATAGAGCTATGAATGCAACCATTGGAAGAAGAATAAGAAAGTATAGAGAAGAAAAAGGATTTTCTCAGGAAGACCTTGCCGGGCAACTCCATATTTCCCGTTCAACGTATCAAAGAATAGAAAATGGTGAAACAAATTCATGGGTTAATCATATTGAAAACATTTGTAATTCTCTGGATGTAAATATGGAGGATATTCTTAAGCCAGAAGAGGGCTATACACAAATAAATAAAGAAAATTCGGCTAATGAAAATTCAAGTAATAATATGATTCAAAATCAAACAAATAATTACAGTTCATCCGAAAAACTCATAGAACAGTATGAAGAGCGCATCAAAGAACTGAAAGAACAAGTATCTTATTGGAAAAGCAAAGCAGAAGGTCAGTAGCAAATGTCTGCTTTTACCGAAATCGATATAAACTCTTTTAGACTGCAATGGTTTAAAGAGAAAAATAATTGCTTTAAAAAAACAAAAAACCTCTCAAATCGAGAGGTTTCAATTTATTCCTTTATGAATTTTTCATAGTAAATTTTATCCTTCGTCTGGATTTTCAGGTAATACACACCTTTTGCAAAATCTCCGACCTGTATTGATTTCTGATGCTCCGCTTTTGTGATCAGCCTTCCTAAATGATCATATACTTCAAGATGTATTACTTCGTTTTCCGATGCAACATTTAAAATATTTCGGGCCGGATTCGGAAAAACCGTAATACCATTTTTCCTGACCAATTCAGAAGTATTCAGGGTCATATTATAAAACTTCCCGAAGTTTAAGATTCCATAACCCATCTGATCGGTATGCGCTGGGAACAGGGAGGCGGTCTGCCTCAGCCGGTTGCGCATGAGGTCCCTGTTCATGGTTGTGAAAGCCTGGATCAGGCAGGCAACACCACCGGCAGCAATAGGCGTGGCAATAGAAGTTCCGTTTACGGTTATGGTTGAATTGTTGTCTACGGTTGCAGACGCGGTTCCCCTCGCACTGGCATCAGGCTTGATAACACCGGCGGAATTGGGCCCGTATGAAGAAAACCCTGAAGAAGCCCCGGATGAATCAACGGAACCTATAGTAAATACCTGCGCATGATCTGCGGGTGTGGTAATATAATGCCAGCTCGACTGTCCTGAATTTCCGGCAGCAATCAGTACAAAAATACCTTTACTCACGGCAATACCTGCGGCTCTTGCGATGAAGGAAGTGTTCCCGTTCATATCCGCATACGTATAATTATACTGTGGATCGTCAAAAGTGGAATAGCCTAAAGAAGTGGTGATCATGTCAACCCCTTTCCGGTCGGCTTCTTCTGCCGCTTCAATCCAGTACAGTTCCTCTTCCGGAATTTCTACGGTGGCATTTTCGCTTCGGTACAGGTAAAAATCCGCATCGGGAGCAGATCCGACAAAAGAATTTGTGATATAGCCTCCTATGGCACCCAAAACTACGGAACCATGATTATTAAGCCCAGTATTGTAAATATCCGAGCCTTTAGTAACAAAGTCATATCCGCCTTTGATATGGTTATTGGCCCATAATCTTGAAAAGGCAGATCCGGTATTCACATAGGGGAATCCTGTGTCAATAACGGCAATGGTAACTCCTGTCCCGGTATATCCTGCAAGATGTAACGGTTTCAGGTTAATTTGGTCAATCTGATCATTACCTGAACCATAATCAAATGTCGTCAGCAGTTTCTGCGTGATTGTTTCGGTTGTCCACTTATTGCTATCCGGGATTTTGGTAGTGCCGGAAGTATTTTTGGCAAAGCTTTCAACGGATTGTACGTAAGTCTGTGACTGCAAGAGCTGGATCTGTGCCGGCGTGGCATTGACCGCGACACCGTTCAGCCATTTGGAGTAATCCGTCACAGTGAACCCCAGGTTCTGGACGTTCTGGATGTAAGAAGGCTCAACCGGTGCATCCTGGTCATTCAGGGGAATTCCCAGTGCCGTACGCCTGTTAAGGGATTTCTGGCTGAGTTCGGAAAGCGGGTTGGCATAAAAGGCAGCTTTGTTCGGCTTTCCGGTAAAATACACAAACACCAGCTGGCTTTGGGCAAAACTTACGGAGTAGGCTGCCATCAGCAAAAGAAGTACAGCTTTTTTCATACGGTTCTTTTGGATAAAGATAAAACAAAATCAATAAAATTTTTGACAGGATTTTAATTTCCTTATTTTTACACAAATATTATTTTATGAAAAAGATTCAGATGGTCGACTTACAGAGTCAGTATTACAAGATAAAAAATGATGTGGATAATGCGGTTTTAAATGTAATGGATTCAGCGGCTTTCATCAATGGCCCCGAGGTAAAGTCTTTCCAGAATGAATTGGAATCTTATCTTGATGTACAACACGTCATTCCCTGCGGCAACGGAACAGATGCCCTTCAGATTGCATTGATGGCACTGGACCTGAAAGAAGGGGATGAAGTGATCACAGCCGACTTTACGTTTGCTGCCACTGTTGAGGTGATACACCTGCTGAAACTTAAATCGGTACTGGTGGACGTGGACTATGATACTTTTACCATTTCAACCGAGCAGATCAGGAAAGCCATTACCCCGAAAACAAAAGCCATCATTCCTGTACACCTTTTCGGGCAGTGTGCGGATATGGAAGAAATAATGAAGATTGCCAAAGAGCATAACCTGTATGTGATTGAGGATAATGCACAGGCAATCGGCGCAGAATATACTTTATCGGACGGTTCTGTGAAGAAATCCGGAACAATGGGAACATTAGGGACCACTTCGTTTTTCCCGTCTAAAAACCTGGGCTGTTACGGAGACGGCGGAGCAATATTTACCAATGACGACGCACTCGCACACCGTATACGCGGAATTGTGAACCATGGGATGTATGAGCGCTATTATCATGATGAAGTAGGGGTGAACTCCCGTCTGGACAGCGTTCAGGCTGCAATTTTAAGGAAAAAGCTTCCTCATCTGGACACCTATAACGAAGCAAGAAGAAAGGCCGCGGAATATTATGATGAAGCGTTCGCAGGTCATGACCAGATCCTGACGCCTAAAAGAGCTGAAAATTCCAGCCATGTATTCCATCAGTATACCTTAAGAATCCTGAACGGACAGCGTAATGAACTGCAGAAATTCCTGACTGAAAAAGATATTCCGGCAATGATCTACTATCCGGTAGCATTGAGGAAACAGAAAGCCTATTTCCAGGACAGCAATGATGCCGATTTTGAGAATACCGATAAACTTCTGGATCAGGTAATCTCTCTGCCCATGCATACGGAACTGGACGACGAACAGCTGAAGTATATTACAGATGCTGTACTGGAATTCATGAAGTAAAGGAAAAAAGATTTAACTAATAAGGTGTATGTGATCAGCGTAATGTTGACTGCGTTCACCTTTTTTGTTTATCGGCAGGATTATGTTTGAGAATGTCAGATTCAGGCACAAAAGTTAACTGCATTAGTAAATTGAATAACAGTAGCGGTGTCGGGTTCTTTACCATGTGCTTTCTGTAAATAAATAACTATACAATTTTTGATTGATAATATTTATACTTGTGTGCTGATTAGTTAATAATTTTATACTACAGTTGGTTTTTGATTAAATAAATGCATGTTGAAAATATATAATTTTGAATAAGAATGGCATACTTTTCGGAGTATTATCTTTGTATTATCATTATATATTTTTAATCAATGTAAAGTGCCATGATGAAGTATGAAGATATCAATAAAATCGGAAAAAACACGCATACTAAAAATATACTATAAAAAATGGCAATACTCGTAACAGGAGGATTGGGATACATCGGCTCCCATACCGTAGTGGAACTTTTACATAACGGTTTTGAAGTCGTTATCATAGATGATTTATCCAATTCCGAAAAATTTATACTACACAATATTGAAGAAATTACAGGGAAAAGACCTGTATTTTATCCTTTCGACCTGAAAAGAAAAGAACTCCTTTCACAGGTTTTTGATGCTCATACTATTGAAGGATGCATCAATTTTGCTGCATTCAAGGCCGTTGGAGAGAGTCAGGAAAAACCGGTAGATTATTATGAGAATAATTTATTTTCCCTCATTAATATTTTGCAGGAATTTAAGAAAAGGAATATTTCCAACTTTATCTTCAGCTCTTCATGTACCGTTTACGGACAGGCTGATGTAATGCCGATCAATGAAGATACACCGCTGAAGCTTCCGGAAAGTGTTTACGGGAAGACCAAGCAGATGGGAGAGGAGATACTGGCAGATTTTGCCCGTGCGCACCGTAAAAAAATATCTCTGCTGCGGTACTTTAATCCAATCGGGGCCCATCCTTCAGCCCTTTTAGGAGAATTGCCTGTAGGTATACCGAATAACCTTGTACCTTATGTAACCCAAACAGCTGCCGGAATCCGGGAGAAGCTGAATATCTGGGGCAATGACTATGATACACAGGACGGAACTGCCGTGCGTGACTATATTTATGTAGTAGACCTTGCCAAAGCCCATGTTGCGGCATTAAAGAAATTAATGGAGCATGGTGACGAAGAAACTTTAATTGATATCTATAACCTTGGGACCGGTAAGGGCTCTACTGTACTGGAAGTTGTAGAGGCATTTGAAACCGCCAATAATGTTAAGGTACCATATCAGATCTGTGACAGGCGTGAAGGCGATATTGCCAGAGCCTATGCCAATGCAGATAAGGCAGCGCAGGAACTGGGATGGAAATCGGAAACCACTCTTCAGGAAGCTCTGAGAACGGTATGGGAATGGCAGAAATACCTGGCTTCAAGAAACTGATATACAACAGATGAATTAAAATTGAATACAAGACACACTAAATATTTTTAACTGCCGGTTTTATGATATATAAAGCGATTCGGCACAAATTAACAAAATTATGAAAACGCATAAAATAGGTATTACGTTCTCTTCATTCGATTTACTGCATGCAGGGCACATCAAAATGCTTGAAGAAGCAAAAACGGTTTGTGATTATCTTATTGTGGGATTACAGATCGATCCTTCCCATGACCGTCCGAACAAGAACAAGCCTACACAGACCATTGTGGAAAGATACATCCAGTTAAAAGCGGTTAATGCTGTTGACGAGATCATTCCTTACTACACGGAAGAAGATCTTCTGGATATCCTGAAATCGTTTGTGATTGATGTAAGGATCATTGGTGATGATTATATGGACAGGGATTTTACAGGCAAAAAATACTGTGAGGAAAAAGGGATCGAGATTTACTATAATAAAAGAGACCACCGGTTTTCCTCCAGTGACCTGAGAAAAAGAATTTTTGAAGCTGAGAAAAATAAAGCCAGTCAGAAAGAAGTAGCTGAGGCTGTGAAATAAAAAATATCCCGAAATTATTTTCGGGATATTTTTTTGTATTTGTCTTACATCGGTGCCTGCTGGTCGTCGCCCGCGGCGTTGGAGTTGATGTCCTTTTTTCGTTTCGGCTGGTCAATTTTTTCACCCTGCTTAAACCTGTAGGTAAAGGAAAGGGCAAACTGCCGTGGCTGCCACTGCATGTAAGAATCTCTGGTAAAATCTGCAGAGTAGGTCGTGGATCTCATTGCTCGGGTATTGAAGATATCCTGTATGTTAAAGCTGATAGTTCCATTTCCGTCCAAAACTGTTTTTGAGGCTCCGAAATTGATGGCGTACATATCTTTTCTATCCTGACTCTGCGTCTTTTGCCCGCCTCTATAGAATCCCTGAAGCTGGAAATTGAAAGTCTTGTCGACTTTAAATGTCGAAGTCAGCCTCGCTCTGGTAGAGAATCCGCTTCCTTCAAAAGACATAGCTTTATCCATTACCGCTGCATCATAATAGGAACCGGTTGTCTTATACCCGAATAAATCCAGGTTACCCATCAGTCTCAGCCATTTGGTAGCATCCCAGTTGAAATTGAAATCTAGGCCATACCGGTCGTCAGTACCTAAATTAACAGGTTTGGTATGGAAAACGGGAAGTTCATTTTCGTTTGTCCTGTATACCAGCATTTTCACATCATCCGTAGTGTGCCTGTAATATAAGGTAGGATTAATGGTGAAACTTTTCTTTGAAATGCTGTATCCGAACTCATAGGAATCCACATAAGAAGGATTAAGGTCTATATTTCCGTCAAAGATATTCTGGTTATCACTATAGCTTGGATTTGGAATCAGGAAGAACGAACGGGGACGGTCAATTCTTCTGGAATAGTTGATCAGGAACTGATTGTCTTTTGCAATATCATAACTCAGGAAAACACTTGGGAAAAGGTTGTTGTAATTTTTGGTCTGTGTCTTTCCTAAGCCATTCAGATTCAGGTAGTCGATATCGATCTTAGAAATTTCATCCCTTAAACCCAGCTGATAGCCCAGCTTGCCTATCTTGCTCTTAAACTGGAGATAAAAGGCATTGAACATTTCCTTGTATAGGGCATTGTAAGAGTAGTTCCCTAAATAAGTGTGGATAGGACTGGCCGCTGTGCTTTCCAGTACCATATTTTTATAATCATTATTATTGACATCTAACCTGTAACCCGCTTCAAGTTTAGAAACTTCGCCGATTGGTAATTCGTAGTCAGCCTTTCCTACAATACTTTTATTGACTGTTTTCTGGTTGATGTCATCCTCTAAAAGAGGAATATTATTGGACTGGTCATTCACATCCGTATCATTATAGGATCTGTTTCTTTGCAGGCTGAGGGATAAGGAAAGATTTTGTCCTTTGTCATCGAATTTATGATCCAGTCCGAAATCACCCTGAAATGCAAGATTATTGTTGCTGCCTTTATTCAGTCTCTGCCTGAAGGCATCCGGGGCATTCAGGTATTGGTAAAAATAGTTGATCCTACCATTATTTTCGCTGTCAAAAGACCTTACCGTTCCGGATGCGTTAACAGAGGTATGGTCTGTGATATCAAATGTGAGCCCCCCTGAAGCATTGTAGTTATTACTCTTGCTTTTGGTAATTGACTCCTGATCTGTATAGGTCTCATCCGTATTTTCTACCGGATTGTTAAACCAGCTGGTATTGCGGTTTGTATTTTTGGATTCTCTATATCCGCCTCCGCCGTTCAGGAACCAGGTGAATTTGCCTTTTCGCCAGCTGAGGTTGGTATTCATATTGGTTTGCGGAAGATAGCCCAGTGTTCCTGTAACGCTTCCGTTGAAGCCCATTTTTTTGTTTTTCTTCAGGATGATATTCAGGATACCTGCCGTTCCGCTGGCTTCAAATTTTGAAGAGGGATTGGTAATTACTTCAATTCTTTCAATCTGGTCTGCAGGGATACTCTGCAGGGCATTGGCTCCGTCATCAATTCCCAAAAGGGCAGAAGGCTTACCGTTAATCAGAAACCTCACATTGGAGCTTCCTCTCATGGATACGGTACCGTCCGTATCTACCGACACTGAAGGTACATTGGAAAGAACGTCCTGGAGATTTCCTCCTCTGCTCACAATATCCTGCGACGGGTCATAGGTCCTTTTATCAAGTTCAACCTTATAAGGCTTTGTAGAAGGTGCTGTAATGACAACTCCCTGAATGTCCTGTGTTTTAAGATTGGTTGCACTGGCTTCAGGTTCAATGGAAAAAGCGCCGATATTACCTGCAGCTGTAATCTGTTTGTTGATCATATTTTTCTTATAATCAATAGCTTCTATGCTGATATCATAATTTCCAGGCGTAATCTCAAGTTTATACTGGCCTTTTTCATCAGTGAGTGTGGCATCACTCAATAATTTATTTGCCTTGTTGCTGAAGGTAACCGATGCATAGGGTACAGGCTGGTTGCTTTTGTCCACCACCGTCCCGGAAATACCTACTTTCTCCTGTCCGAACGCCAGCGCCGCTGCCGAAAGCACAAAAGTAAGCCCTAAGGTTTTTCTTGTAAAGATGTTAATGATTTCCGTCTGATTCATAAGGGTATTGTTTGTGTAAAATCGTGAAAAGTTCCTTCTCAATCTTAAGAAATTAATAATATTCAATTTTTCAAAAGATTAAGATAATTTTATTATTCTAAAGAGATATGTCGCTTTAAAACTTAAAATGTTAATTGCTGAATTGTTAAAATAAAGTTAAATTAAGCTATTATTTGATATTCCTGGAATTCAGCCAGTCTTGATACGCTTTCGCGTTGACGGCGTGCTCTTCCGCATTATCAGTAAATTTGTGGTAGCCGAACCTTGACGGATCTGCACACATGAATATATAGTTATTGTTTTCGGCGTTTAATACTGCATCTACAGAATTTTTATCCACGATACAGATCGGCCCCGGAGGAATGCCTTTATTTGCATACGTATTATAAGGTGATGGGGTAGACAGGTATTTATAGAATACCCTTTTGATGGGCTGCTTAAAATTCGTTTCTTTATTCACGGCGTAGATCACCGTAGGGTCAGACTGGAGCTTCATCCCTTTTCTGTACCGGTTAAGGTATAATCCGGCAATTCTTTTCATTTCATCAGGTTTTCCTCCGGATTCCTTATACACAATAGATGCCAGAGCATAAATCTGATCTCTGGTCAGGCCGGATTGCTGCTCTTTTGCCTTCCTTTCGCTATTCCAGAATTCATTGTACTGCTTTTCGAATTTGCTGAAAAAATCCTCGGGAGTAACCGTCCAGAAAAAATTATAGGTATCTATAAAAAAATATTTTTTGAGGTCTTCCGCGTTGCTGTAGCCTTTTTTCAACGCAATTTTGTTCAGGTCATTTACAAACTGCAGAGAATCAGATTCGGTTTTTTTAGTTACCTTCCCCAACATCTGGTATACATCGCCGAAATCACCGATCCTGAAGCTGTTTTCAGCCTGGCTACCTGCCTTGATCATATTCACCAGTTCCGAGTTTCCCATGCCTTTCCGAAAATGGTACCGTCCCGGTTTGAAATACTTTTCAAGATCTTTCTCCCTGGCTACTGTTTCGAAAGAAGCTTTATCATCCACGTATTGTGCTGCGGAATCCAGAATCCTGCTGAGATTTGCCTTATTTGAAATCAGTATATATCCGTCCTTTGCAATGTTGTTCTTGTAGTATTTCGCATAAAATCTGAAACCAAAAAACCCACCTGCCACAATAACAATCAGGATGATAACGGGAATAGCTTTTTTCATAAACGATAATATAAACGTATATAATTAAATAAGGTCGATTTTTCCTTTGAAAACCTGTTTGGCAGGGCCTTCCAGCCAGATGTTCCGGAAAGAGCTTCCATTCTTTTCCGCATGTACGGCAAGATTTCCTCCCAGGGTCTTCACTGGTACGGAAATTAGATTGTTTTTTTGCATGAAAGTTAAAGCTGCCGCTGTAACTCCGGTTCCGCAGCTGTATGTTTCATCCTCAACCCCTCGTTCATAGGTCCTTACAAAAATTCCATCCTGCCCGTTTTTTTCCACAAAATTGACATTGATGCCTTTCTCCTTGTAGTTTTCAGAATTCCGGATGCTTTTTCCTTCGGCAAAAACATCATAACGGATCAGATCTTCCACATATTTTACATAGTGCGGTGAACCCGTATCCAGTACGGAGTCTTCTCCATCCATGGAAATCATTTCCACATCGCTCATCTTAAGTTTAATAATGCCGTTATGGATTTCCGCTTCATGAGGTCCGTCTATCGCAATAAAGTTGCAGTTGCTTTCAAATATATCCAGGAAGAATGCAAAAGCTACGGAACACCGGGCACCGTTTCCGCAAAAGCTTTTGGAGCCGTCGGAATTATAATAATCCACTTCAAAATCATATCCTTCTGCGATATTGATTTTGATCAATCCGTCTGCACCGATGCCGAACCTCCGGTCACAAAGTTTTGCTATATCTGAAATTTCAAGATGATTCCATTCCCCGGAACGATTATCGATCATCACAAAATCATTTCCTGTACCCTGATACTTATAAAATTCCATATCCACTGATGTAATAATGAAGCTGCAAAATTACTGCATTTAAAACAAAAACGAACAGGGTGAGCTGTTCGTTTTCGCTTATTTAGAATAATTATCTTCTGAATCCGCTTCCCTGGTTGGAAGAGCTGTTCTGCGGCGTATCCCTGAAACCGCTTCCGGAGTTGGAATTCGTATTACCGGGATTCGTATTCCTGAACCCTCCGCTGTTGTCCTGTCTTGGAGGCGTCTGCTGAGGAGCCGTATTCCTGAATCCGCTATTCTGGTTGGTAGAATTACCGGAATTCTGGTTCCTGAATCCTCCGCTGTTGTTTCTGCGGCTGTTATTCCCTTTATTATAGTTTCTGTTAATATAGTTTCCATTGTTGAAACCGCTGCCGGTACCAGTGGACCCTCTGAAGCCATTAGGTCGTTGCGATGTTGCACCGTTTCCTCTTCTTTCTACATAGACTCTTCTCCTGTCATTTCCGTTGTTATAGAAATAGTATGGAATACCGTTGTCATAATAATAGTTGATGTCATTCCGGTAATAGTATCCGTCATTGCCCCAATATCCGCCGCCACCGTAATAATTCTGGGGTGCATAATAATATCCGTCGTTATAGTAGGGATCTCCGTAAGAGTATCCGCTGTCTGAGTACATCGCGCAGGATGTTAAGCTAGCTATAGTGAAAATACTGAATGCTATTTTTAATACACTTTTCATAATGGTACAACATTTTTTTCTTTAAAACTTTTTTTCCAGTTGACGTATCCTGAGTACGCCATGATAGTAAATACCAAATATTGAACCGAAGTGATTCCCAGTCCTTTGAAAATCATCATAGGAATGCAGATCAGATCTCCGATGATCCAGAATATCCAGTTTTCGATCTTTCTTTTAGCCATCAGCCACATCCCTACCAGGAAGATCGACGTGGTAAAGACGTCCATCCAGTTCGCCCAGTCCAGATGGTACAGGCCTAAACTGACTCCTTCCATCGAAAATTGATGGTTAATAAAAGGCTTATAATAATAGATCACCGTAACCAGGATCAGGCTGATAACAAATAAAAATCCTGCGGTAAACCATTCTTTTGCCGTGGCCCAGCTTACCTCTACATGGATATTGTCCTGTGAGCTTTTTGCCCATAATACCCAGCCGTAGATGCTCATGGCCGTGTAATATACATTGATCATACAGTCTCCCAAAAGGCCGAATTGGAACAGCAGATAAACGTAAATCAGTGTAGATACGATACCGGTGGGATATACCCAGATATTTTTTTTGATGGAAAAATAAACACTCAGGATTCCGAAAAAGGTTCCGGCAACTTCCAGAAGGATTTGCCCTGTGTGGTATCCCTCGTAGGGTTTTACGAATAGATCGTATAGATTCATGCGCTCAAAAATAATGAAAAAAAGGCAGATCCGGAAATAGTTTGAATAGTATGGAACACAGTTATTTACTTCCTTGCATCTAAAAATAATATTTAAATTTTATCAATAAACGTTAAGGTTTCTAAAATTTTTATATTTTCGTAAATCTTTAAAAAATTGAATATGTCTAAAATATGGACCAAAAAACCCATGAGCGCTTTCGAAAACGATATGAAAAGCAGTCAGCTCAAAAGGGTACTCGGTAAATGGAGTCTTACAGCGATCGGGATCGGAGCGATTATCGGAGGAGGAATTTTTGTACTGACAGGTACAGGCGCGTATTACCATGCGGGACCTGCACTGGCGATTTCTTTCATCATTGCCGGGATTGCCTGTATTTTTGCAGCGCTGTGCTATTCTGAATTTGCCTCAATACTGCCGGTAGAAGGATCTGCTTATGCGTATGCTTACGGAACAGTAGGGGAAATCTTCGCCTGGATCATCGGGTGGGGGCTCATCCTGGAATATGCTATGGGATCTATGACGGTTGCGGTATCCTGGTCCGGATATTTCAATAAGATGCTAAAGATGTTCGGCCTCCACCTGCCCGAATACCTTACTTCAGACCCTGCAAGCTACAGCGGATCCGGATTTTCCATGAACCTTCCGGCATTCGTTATTGTACTTGTGGTAATCGGCCTTTTGATCAAAGGGACTAAAGAAGCGGCTAAAGCCAATAACCTGATCGTGCTGATGAAAGTATCTGCTGTACTGTTCGTTATTATTGCCGGAGTATTCTTCATCAATACAGCCAACTGGGATCCTTTTATTCCTGCACAGAGAATGGTGATGGAAGGAGATCAGATGAAAGAGGCTTATGGTGTTCAGGGAATCGTTTCCGGAGCAGCTGCCATATTCTTTGCCTACATTGGTTTTGATGCCGTATCTACACAGGCGGGGGAAGCCATCAATCCTAAAAAAGATGTTCCTTTTGCCATTATCGTATCACTTTTAGTGTGTACAGCCCTTTACATCCTGGTATCATTAGTGTTGACGGGAATGATGAATTACAGTAATTTCGATCCTCACGGTAAATACCCTGATGCCATTAAGGCACCGGTAGCCTATGCATTTGAAATTGCAGGACAGGGCTGGGCCGGATACATTATTACCATTGCTGCAACAGTTGGGTTGATTTCCGTATTAATGGTCATGATCATGGGGCAGTCCAGGATTTTCCTGGGAATGTCGAAAGACGGGTTGATCCCTAAAGTTTTCAGCGATGTACACCCGGTAAGAAAAACCCCGGCAAAAAGCCTGATGATGCTGGGGATTGTTATTGCTACCGTGGCTGCCTTCACGCCGATCAGCAAGCTGGCGGATATGACGAGTTTCGGTACCCTGTTTGCCTTCACAATGGTGTGTGTGGCTGTATGGATCCTCAGAAAGAAAGAGCCTCAGTTGCCGAGGAATTTCAGAGTTCCGGCATTGCCAGTGATCGCAACACTGGGAATCTGCATCAATGTGTACCTGATCTGGAACCTGAGCCATGAAGCGAAGCTCTTATCAATGGCATGGCTGTTCCTGGGAGTGATCATCTATTTCACCTACAGTTTAAGAAACAGTAAGCTTCATAAAACCGGATACGGGGAAACGTTCAAAGCAGAGCAGGAACCGCTTCAGAAGACAGATTTAGATTTATAAATATACTTTGAAATCCACGGCGAATGCTGTGGATTTTTTATTTTTGGCCTCTATGAAAAAGATTTTCACCATTATAGGTTCATTCTTGGGAATGACTGTGTTTTCACAACACGTAAAAAGTTTTGAAACCATTCTGAATGATCAGATAAGCATCCGTGCTTTAGAAATTTACGATCATAAAGTCTGGTACAGCGGAACCGACTCCAGGTTTGGTTTTGTGGATTTAAAAGACCCAGTAAACCAGAAGCAGATCAGGCTGTCCGAAAAAAAACTGCAGTTCCGCACATTGGGCCAAGATAAGAATGCATTTTACGCCATCAATGTAGAAAGCCCTGCTGAGTTTTTTAAGATCAGTAAAAAAGATTTACAGCATGAAGTTGTTTTCAGGGATACGGTAAAAACGGCATTTTATGATGCGTTGCATTTTGTGAATCATCGGCTCGCTTACACATTGAGTGATTCAGATAAGGACAACCGTTTAAAGCTGGCTGTTTTAAAAGCTGGAAAATGGGAAATGTTGAAGAATAACCCGGTTTTAAATGAGGGTGAAGCTGCTTTTGCGGCCAGCAATACCAATATTGCATCCACAAAAAAATACCTCTGGATTGCCACGGGAGGCAAGTCTTCCAGGATCATCAGAATGAACCTGAAAAATAATCAGCCTGAAATATTTGAGACACCTTTCATTCAGGGGACATCTTCCCAGGGTATGTATTCCATCGATTTTGCTGATGATACCTTCGGAATTGCTGTCGGAGGTGATTATACCATGCAGGATGCCAATATCAATAACATCGCAACAACCCATGACGGAGGCAGAACCTGGCAGATTCAGGCATCCGGTAAAAATGCCGGGTATATGACCTGTGTGAGGATCAGGCCCGGTTCCGGGGGAAAAGAGATGATTGCGGTTGGTGACCGTCATATCAGCTATTCTTCAGATTACGGAAAGAGCTGGACGAAGATTTCTGATGAAAAGAATTTGTATGTCTGCCAGTGGACCGATGAGGATACCGTAGTGCTCGCCGGAAAAGACAGGGTAGCAGTTTTAGAGCTGACGTTTTAAAAACAGATTCAGCATGTATTCTTCATGAGTATGATCGGTTTTTCGCCCGGAATATTTAAATTTAAATAAAAATACACATGAAAAATAAAGCATTTTTTATTTTAATAATCTTTCCGGTATTCGTATACAGCCAGAAAATCAGGGTTTTTATTCTGGCCGGGCAATCCAATATGAATGGATTTGGTTATAATAAAGACCTTCCGGAAGATCTGAAGGCCTTTCAGGATGTGTACATCTTTCAGGGCAGCTCTGTTCCGGACGGGGATTCCGGCGGCGGAAGAGGAAAGTGGGACCTACTTAGGCCTGGTAATGGCACAGGTTTCAAGACGGACGGTAAAACCAATATGCTTTCAGACCGTTTCGGGCCGGAATTATCTTTTGCCAAAAAAATGAAAGAACTTTTTCCCGGCGAAAAAATTGCCCTGATTAAATACGCCCGTGAAGGAACATCTATAGACAGCCTGGCTGCGGCAGGCTTCGGATGCTGGGACGCTGATTTTAAAGGGAAAAACGGACTCAATCAGTATGACCATTTCCTGAAGACATTAAAAAATGCCTTGTCTGAAACCGATATTGATAAAAATGGACAGAAAGATGATCTTATTCCTTCCGGGATCGTCTGGATGCAGGGTGAAGGTGATGCCAGTTATACCGAAGAAATCGCAGGCCGCTATTACATACACCTTAAAACGCTGATGAACCAAATGAGGGCCGCTTTATTAACCGATGATCTTCCCGTAGTCATCGGAAAAATTTCAGATTCAGGAAAAAATGAAGCCGGAAAGGTATGGCCGATGGGCGAACTGGTGCAGTACGCACAGGAAAAATTTGCAGCAAAAGACGGGCATGCAGCCATCATCCGCACGACCAAGAAGTACAATTACGGAAATGATCCATGGCATTATGACAGTGCCGGATATATTGACCTAGGAAAAAACTTTGCAGAAGAGCTCCACAGGCTTATGATCATTTTTGAACAGCACCGGTAAAGACCTTGCAGGAGAACTTAATCTTAAAAGCCTTTTAGAGTTCGGACTCTGAAGGCTTTTTACTGAGTATCATAGAATGATTCATAACAGCCAATCATGATATTTTACTTTTTCGATGAAGTCTCCGGCATTTCACTATTCAAAATTCATCAGTAATGGTTAATTTTGCACAATGGATTCCGAATGCATTCAAACGGGATTTAAATTTTAACTGACAATGAATTCTTTAATAGATAAATATAATATTCCCGGGCCCCGTTACACGTCTTATCCAACGGTTCCGTATTGGGATGAAAGCAGTTTCTCGCCTCAGAAATGGGAAGAAACGGTAATCAGGTCATTCCGGGAAAGCAATGCGGAAGAAGGTATATCCATTTATATCCACCTGCCTTTCTGTGAAGCTTTATGTACTTTCTGTGCCTGCCACAAAAGAATCACCAAGCAGCACAGCGTAGAAGTTCCGTATCTGGAAAGCGTTCTGAAAGAGTGGAAACTGTACCTGAACCTTTTTGATGAAAAACCGAAGCTGAAAGAGCTGCACCTGGGAGGCGGAACACCGACGTTCTTTTCACCTAAAAATCTAAAAACATTGCTGGAAGGCATCTTTGCCGGCGTGGATATAGCAGACCATCCTGAATTCTCCTTTGAGGGGCATCCCAATAATACAACAAGAGATCATCTTCAGACCTTATACGATTTAGGCTTCAGAAGAGTAAGCTTCGGGGTACAGGATTATGACCTTAAAGTACAGAAAGCCATCAACAGAATCCAGCCTTTTGAAAACGTACAGCAGGTAACCGAATGGGCGCGGGAAATCGGGTATACAGGAATCAGCCATGACCTGGTTTTCGGATTGCCGCACCAGCATTGGGACGCGATGGAATATACCATCCGAAAAACCATGGAGCTAAAGCCGGACCGGCTGGCTTTTTACTCTTATGCGCATGTTCCATGGGTGAAGGGTGTCGGGCAAAGAGGCTTTGACGAAAACGACCTTCCAAGCGGAGAAGAAAAACGCAGGTTGTATGAAGACGGTAAAAGATTGCTGCAGGAACTGGGATACATAGAAGTAGGAATGGACCACTTTGCCCTTGAGCATGATGATCTGTACCAGTCGCTTATCCATAAAAATCTCCATCGGAACTTTATGGGATATACCTCCAGCAAAACCCAGTTAATGGTAGGTTTGGGCATGTCTGCTATTTCAGATTCATGGTATGCTTTTGCCCAGAATGTAAAAACCGTTGAAGAGTACCAGGCTCTCGTAGAGCAGGGAAAAATCCCTGTGGTTAAAGGTCATATCCTGAATGAGGAAGACTTGATTGTAAGGAGGCATATCCTGAACCTCATGTGCCAGCTGGAGACGTCATGGGACCTTCAGAATGCTTTTCCTGAACTGAGCAATGCACTGGATATGCTGAAAGAAATGGAAAAAGATGAACTGGTGGAACTTCATGACCATCAGATAAAAATTACTGAAAAAGGAAGGGCATTCACCAGAAATGTTGCCATGGTTTTTGACCTCAGGATGATGAGGAATAAGCCTGAAACAAGGATTTTCTCCATGACCATCTGATGTGCCTGCATTTAGCTTACTAAAAAATAGTGCTTTCTAGCGGGAAAATTCCGCACCGGCTACCGGATTAATGGTCAAGAAATTGACAGAGGAATTTTCGGTTATTTTAAGTCTATCTGAATAAAATCCCGGCCGTATACGGCCGGGATTTGCATGAAAGTATTAAAAATAAAAAGTTATTTAATGATGATTTTCTGGCTGTATGACCTGAGATCTCCGGATTTGACATTGATAAAATAGGTGCCTGCCGGGATTCCGGTGATGTTAACGCTGTAATCACTTTCCACCTTGGCAGAATCCAGTACTTTTCTTCCTTCAATAGTGGTAATGTCAGCCGTCATATCGGTACCGTAAAACCCGTCAATAAAAATCCTCTCGGAAGCCGGGATAGGATATATCCTCACGGGTGCGGCGAAGCCTCCGTTATCCTGAGTAGCGAGGGTTCCTGTGGTAATCCGGTAGATTTTCCCGTTGTTTACAGCTGCTACAAAGAGCTCATTCTGATTATTGATCCCGAATGTTGAAAAATTATTTCCACTGAAAGCCGGCGTCCAGGTGATCGTATTATCAGCATTCAGCATACCGATCTGGGTAGAGCAGTAATCGGCAAAAAAGTATTTTCCGCTCAGGGCAGGATAGGCAGATCCGCGGTATACATATCCTCCGGTAATCGAACATCTGTTTCCGGAATGGTCGTACACTGCCACCGGGAACGTCATGGTTGAAGCAGCCGCACAGCCTGAGGTATTGTACGCATTATTTCCTTCATAGCATCTCCAGCCGTAATTAACGCCTGCCTGTGTTACCGGAATCCTGTTGATTTCCTCAATCTGGCCTTGTCCCACATCAGCAATCATCGCATTTCCTGTTGCCGGATCAAAAGAAAATTTCCAGGCATTTCTGAGTCCGTATGCCCAGACTTCATCAGCACCGTCCACACCCACGAAAGGATTGGTCGGCGGTATGGCATACGGAGCGGTACTGGTATTCACATCGATCCTCAACATCTTTCCAAGCAGAGAATTCTTGTTCTGGGCATTGTTGTTAGGGTCTCCGCCGCTGCCGCCGTCACCGGTAACGATCCATAAATAACCGTCTGAACCGAAGTGGATGCTGCCACCGTTATGGTTGTCAAATGGTTTAGGGATGTTAAGCAGTATTTTTTCAGTTGAAGGATCAGCCACATTAGGATCGGTAGCACTTACCGTATATCTGGATACAGTGAGGTTGCCGGCAGTGTCGTTATAATAGACGAAAAAGTATCCGTTCGTAGCATACTGCGGATGGAATGCCAGTCCTAAAAGACCGCGCTCACCGCCAAAAGTGACTTTTGAACTGATGTTTAAAAAATTGGCAGCATTAACAGCTCCGCTGGGCTGTACGATTTTAATGATTCCGTTCTGCTGTACCACAAAAAGCCGGCTGTCATTCGCATGCGTGATCTCTACAGGACTCGTCAGCCCCGTAGCAAACTCCTGCAGACTGATGGTCTGCGCATTAAAAATTAGAGAACAAAAGACGCTCCCTGCAAAAAGTAGTTTTTTCATAATATTTTGATAGTTAATGGTTTGAAATTATGTATGAAAAATCTGTACCAAGTAAAATTGAAAAATCGTTGAAAATACAGCCGAATATTTAATAAATATCTAATATGGGTGAAAAGACCGATATATCTGGAAATAAACCATTTCTGCTGTTAAAAATTCATAAACTATCAAGAAAATCATTATATTTGCCGACTTAATTTAACGTAGTTTATAACAAAATGCAAGGAAAAGGACTTATTACAATTGTTGCTATTGTACTGGGGCTAATTTGCTTAAATGAGCTGTTACCCACCTGGTACGTGAGCAAAATTGAAAAGCAGGCAGCTGCTGTCGCAGGAGACAATCCGGAAAAGTATCAGAAAGAGATTGCAAGGCTTTCTAAGGATACACTGAACTTGGGGTTTACCAAACTTTATTACACGAAAGCTAGGGACAAGGAAATGAAACTCGGTCTTGACCTTAAGGGAGGGATCAACGTCCTTTTGGAGATCAACCAGAGAGACTTGGTGAATGATTTAACCAATTATTCTACCAATCCTGTTCTTATCGAAGCTTTGAACAAGACAGATGAAGTACAGAAAAATTCCACTAAATCGTATATCGATAACTTTTTTGATCAGTTCGATGCGATTAACAAAGCTAAAGGAACCAACCTGAAACTGGCTGATCCTGAGCTTTTCGGGAATACGAATCTTTCCGAGATCAAGTACAACACCACAGATGAGCAGGTGAAAAGCATCATCAAAAGAAGAATCGACCTTTCCGTAGGAACCGCTTTTGAGGTAATCAGGACAAGGATCGACAAGATGGGTGCCGTACAGCCTAACGTTCAGAGGGTTCCGGGTACTGCCAGGATTTCTGTGGAAATGCCGGGGATGAAGGACATCGATAAAGTAAAGAAAATGCTCCAGACTTCAGCAAAACTTCAGTTCTGGGAAGTACAGCAGGTTCCGGAAGTAGCACCTTATTTTCAGACTCTGGGGACCATGGTAGCTGCTAAAGCAGATTCAATGGGAGTTGCGAAGAATACCAACTTTATGAATCTTCTGCACATCGATAAGCTGAGAACCAATGGTGTAGCTAATGTTAAATTGTCTGATACTGCTGTAGTGAATAAAATCCTGAACAGCAAAGTAGCCCAGTCTCTACGTCCGGCCAATATTAAATATACCCAATTCATGTGGGGATACAAGCCTGAAGCTAACGATTCCGAAAGCCTTGTTTTGTATGCCATCAGAAGCAATATCAATCAAAAAGCTCCGGTAGACGGTGCTGTTGAAAGCGCCAACATCAGTTATGACGAACTGGGAAGGGTAGTGGTAGACATGCAGATGGATTCCAAAGGAGCCAAAGAATGGAAAACCCTTACCGAGAAAAATGTTGGGAAGCCGGTTGCCGTAACCCTGGATAACAGAGTGTATACTGCTCCGAACGTAGTCAGTGCCATTCCGAACGGTAGGACCCAGATTTCCGGGAACTTCTCGCAGGAGGAAGCCAAAGAACTGGTAGATGTTCTTGGTGCCGGTAAACTTCCGGCAGGAGCTAAAGTAGTTCAGGCGACTCAGGTAGGTCCGTCATTGGGTCAGGAGTCGATTGATGCAGGGATGCTGTCTTTTGCCATCGCATTCTTAATCATCATTGCCTATATTATTTTCTATTATGGCGGGGCCGGAGTGTATGCGGTGATTGCTATGATCATCAACCTGTTCTATATCTTCGGAATTATGGATTCCGTGGATGCCACCCTTACTCTTCCTGGTATTGCAGGGATTGTACTGACGATGGCCATGGCGGTGGATACGAACGTAATTATTTATGAAAGAACCAAAGAAGAGCTTTTCGCCGGAAAAAGCATTCTTGAAGCTTATAAAGACGGTTTCAAACACGCGTTAAGTGCTATTGTTGACGGTCACTTAACGACATTATTAACGGCCGGTGTTCTTTTCCTTTTCGGAACCGGACCTATCAAAGGATTTGCCCTTACATTGGGAATCGGTATCTTAATGACGTTCTTTACTTCGGTATTAATTTCCCGAGTAATGATCTTCTCAAGGCTGAACAAAGGAAAGCACCTTTCCGTATGGACCGCTCCTACGAAAAATATGTTCAGGAATACCTGGATCGATTTTATCGGAAAAAGAAAATATGCATATATCGTTTCTGCGATTTTAACAGTGGTAAGTATCGCTTCTATTGCGATCCACGGATTTAAATACGGGATCGACTTTACAGGAGGTAGGAATTATGTAGTAAGATTTGACAAACCGGTGAACGCTGAAGATATCGAAGGTAACCTGGTCAAAATATTCCAGACGGAAGATGGGAAAAACTCTTCTGTGGAAGCCAAGACTTTCGGAAATGATAAGCAGCTTAAAATTTCTACCGATTACCTGATCGGGGATGAATCTTTAAAAGCAGACCAGACCGTAGAACAGAAGTTGTTCACAGGGCTGAAGTCAAGCTTACCGGCTAATATGACACTGGCTGATTTCAAATCTGCAGATAAAGACCACGCAGGAATCATTTCTTCCGAGAAAGTAGGTCCTACTGTAGCAGATGACATTCAGAAACACGGTATTTTAGCGGTTGTAGCAGCCTTAGCAGGGATCTTTATCTACATCCTTGTACGATTCAGAAAATGGCAGTTCTCCCTGGGTGCCGTTGCAGCATTGTTCCACGATGCGGTGATCATCCTGGGTGCTTACTCACTGCTTCATAAGTTTATGCCGTTCAACATGGAGATCAATCAGGATTTCGTTGCGGCCATCCTTACGGTATTAGGATATTCCATCAATGATACGGTAATCATCTTTGACCGTATCCGTGAATACCTGAAAGAGAAAAAATCCCTGACGTTGGCAGGATTGTTTGACGATTCCATCTCCAGCACGCTGGGAAGAACCTTCAACACTTCCTTCACAACGATCCTTGTTATCCTGGCCATCTTTATCTTCGGTGGTGATAACCTGAGAGGATTTATGTTTGCCATGCTGATCGGTATCGCGTTCGGTACCTACTCATCCATCTTCATCGCTTCGGCTATTGCCTACGATTTCCTGAAAACAGGAAAAGAAGAAGATGTACACGGTAAATCAACATCCAGTAAAGAAGTCCTTGCTTCAAAATAAGAACTACACTAAATAAGATAAGACAGACTGCCTGAAAAGGTGGTCTGTTTTTTTTAGATTATAGATTATAGATTATAGATTATAGATTATAGATTATAGATTATAGATTATAGATTATAGATTATAGATTGGTTGATAAGCAACAATTTCAATTCTTGCCTATAATAGCTGAAACGACCGCTTACAAAACTCATCACTGATAACTTCTAACTCATAACTCATCCCTATATCTCCAAATTTATTATTTTTGCATCATTATGGATAACACAAAGAAGAAAGCAGCCATCGGCTTCATATTTATTACCTTACTGATTGACATAACCGGCTGGGGAATCATCATCCCCGTTGTTCCCAAACTGATCGAAGAACTGATTCATGCTGATATCAGCGAAGCTGCAAAATATGGTGGCTGGCTTGGATTTGCCTATGCATTCACCCAGTTTATATTTTCTCCTCTGGTAGGAAATCTCAGTGACAAATACGGAAGAAGGCCCATTATTCTGATTTCGCTGTTCGGATTTGCTGTAGACTATATTTTCCTGGCACTGGCCCCTACCATCTGGTGGCTGTTCCTGGGAAGGGTTATCGCCGGAATCACGGGGGCGAGTGTCACAACGGCCAGTGCCTATATTGCGGATATATCTACGGATGAAGACCGGGCTAAAAATTTCGGGCTGATAGGTGCCGCTTTCGGGCTTGGTTTTATCATAGGCCCGGTCCTGGGTGGCGTTCTGGGGCATTATGGTGCCAGAGTACCTTTCTACGCGGCGGCAGGATTATGCCTGCTTAATTTCCTGTATGGGTATTTCATCCTTCCGGAAAGTCTTGATAAGGATAAAAGGAGGGAATTCAGCTGGAAAAGGGCCAATCCTGTAGGCTCATTTAAATTTTTAGGGAAGCACCCTGAAATTTCTGGGCTGATTGCGGCACTCATCCTGATCTATATCGCCGGCCATGCTGTACAGAGCAACTGGAGTTTCTTTACCATGTATAAATTCAACTGGACCGAAAGGATGGTCGGGATTTCACTCGGTGTCGTAGGGTTATTGGTCGGACTGGTACAGGGAGGGCTGATCCGCTGGACTACTCCGAAACTGGGAGAACAGAAAAGCATCTATTACGGACTTACCCTGTATGCCATAGGAATGCTATTATTCGCCTTTGCTTCCCAGGGTTGGATGATGTTCGTATTTCTGATCCCGTATTGCCTGGGCGGGATATGTGGTCCTGCACTTCAATCGGTGATTACGAAAAGTGTCCCTTCCAATGAGCAGGGTGAATTGCAGGGGGCACTGACCAGCCTGATGAGTGCCACATCCATTATCGGACCGCCGATGATGACAAATCTTTTCTACTATTTCACGCATGATGATGCACCCTTTGAGTTTTCAGGAGCACCATTCTTCCTGGCTTTTATTCTGATGGCAGTAAGTGTCGTGATGACATATTATGCTTTTAATAAAGAAAAGAAAATCTGATCTGTTAAATTCAATTTCTTACTTATTGAGAGTCATTGAATATGAGGGTGATGCGAACCAGTCTTAAAATTTCTTTAAAATATAAGATTAATTAAATTATATGTATAATCTTTCGTAATTTTACTTCATGGAACTAAGTTTTGGAGAAATGGCACTGATTGCCATTGCAATCGTAGTCTTATTCGGGCCGGACAAGCTCCCGCAAATCGCGCGTGACCTTGGGGCTGGGGTAAGAAAAATGCGTGGTGCCGTGGAAGATATCAAAACCGAAATCATGAAAGAGACAGATAATCCCGTATCTGAAATCAAACGTGAGATCGAAAAGGTAAAAGATGCCGCAAAAGAGTACAATCCTATGCAGGAACTGCAGAAAAATGCAGTACATGAAACGCCTGCTGTCACTGAACCTGAAAAGCCCAAACCTTCAGAAGACGAAACGTATGAAGGTCCTGTAAGCAGATAGCCTCATGGAAGAGCTTATCCAGGAAGACAAAAAAGTCTTTTTATTTCTCAATAATCTGGGAGATTCATCATTTGACCAGTTCTGGATGATGATTTCCGGCACGTGGATCTGGGTCCCGTTATACATTATATTCCTTTATTTCCTGTACAAAAATTACAAGCTGAGATCACTGGTGTTCATTCTTGTTTTTGTAGCCATAGGTACTGTGGTATCGGACCAGCTTGCAGGAGTTTTCAAATATGGTGTGGCAAGGTTAAGGCCCTGCCATGATCCCACTCTGGAACATCATATGAGAATCGTGAAATGCGGCGGGCAGTACGGTTTCTATTCCGCCCATGCCTCTAATACGTTTTTTTTGGCTACTTATTTAAGTATTCTCTTGAAAAAGAAGCTTAAATGGTTTCCTTATGCTATATTTGTATGGGCAGCGGCAGTTGCTTACAGCCGGATTTATTTAGGCGTGCATTTCCCGATAGATATTTTGGTGGGGGCGTTTGTTGGACTTTTATTGGGGGGTGTATTTGCTGCACTGGCCGGAAAAGTAATCCACAAACAAACAATAACCGAATGAAAAAACATCTATTATCTCTAGCCCTGGTATCTGTATCCTGGTACAGCTATGCCCAGGATGCCAAGAAAGCAGAAGAATGCTTCAAAAAGGCAGATTATCAGTGTGCTGAACAACAGTATTCACAGCTGGCAGAGAAAGAACACATCCAGAAATTCCAGTCGGAGTATTACAATAACCTCGGAACGGCGCAGAGAAGGCTCGGTAAAACCACCCAGGCTTTTAAATCCTATGAATATGCGCTGAAAGCCAATCCTGTGTCTGCACCGGTGTATGCTAATTTAGCATCATTACACAGCCAGAAAGGAAGCAAAGAGAAGGCATTGCAATATATCGGGCAGGGACTGAAAGTAGATCCGGAAAATGCCGACATGTACCTTACCCGGTCTAAAATTTATGACAGCCAGGGAAAGAAAGATCTGGCCATGAAAGACCTCAATCAGGTTTTGAGCTTTGCCCCGGATAATATCTATGCCAGGACCGGACTGGCCAATCTGAAAAAGAATAACGGTGATCTTGAGGGTGCGCTGAAAGATTACAACCAGTTGATCTCTGAAAAACCGGAATCGCTGCTGTATAACGGAAGAGCGGATATCTATCTTAAGATGAAAAAGTCTAAAGAGGCATTGACAGATATTAATAAGGCTATCGCGATAGATCCTAAATTTGCACAGTCTTATGTGACCAAAGCCATGATTCTGTTCGATAATGCTAAAACTAAAGAAGCCTGTAACACACTGGATAAAGCCGTTAGCCTTGGTTATGAAAAAGCAGTCCTTGCTGACTATTATGCTAAATGCGCTGTGAAATCCAAATAAGAAAGTACAGTCTATTTCGAAGCTTTCAAAACATACATAAAGGCTGTCTCACTATTGTAAGGCAGCCTTTTAATATCATTAATACATTTTACACTATATCTTACCTCAGTCATTGTGATACGGCTTCCCCTGTAAAATCTGGTCCGCCCTGTAGATCTGTTCAACAATAAACAGTCGGATCATCTGATGGGTAAAAGTCATTTTGGACAGGGAAATTTTTTCGTTGGCTCTGGTATAAATATCCTCAGAAAAGCCGTAAGCGCCGCCGATCAGGATATGGATTTTCTTTACGGAAGACCCCATCCATGAATCTATTTTCTGCGCCCACTCCCTGCTGGTATATTGTTTGCCTTTTTCGTCCAGGAGAATGATGAGGTCATTTTTATCCGTATGGGAAAGAAAAAGCCTGGCTTCTTCCTTTTTCAGGAGGTCCGGAGAAAGGTTTCGGGCATTTTTCACATCCGGTATTTCAATGATGTCAAAATTCCAGTGTTTCGGCAGGCGTTTGAGATAATAGCTGATGAGCGAGGTGATCTCTTTGTCGTCTGTTTTGCCGATGCAAAGTAAATTAATCTGCATTTCTTATATTTGCTAAGCACAAATATACTTTATGGGTATAAAACTTCCTAAATTTATCTTGAAAATTCAAGACTTTTTCGACAGCATTCATATCCCGCTTCTGGGAATATCTCTCCTGGAGATGTTCCGCATTTACTTTAAGGGGGTTTTCAAAGATAAGATCGGACGTAAGGCGGCAGCGATCTCCTGGAGTTTTACCATCAGTCTTTTTCCCATGATCCTGTTCCTGTTATCGGTACTGCCTTATATGCCGCATTATGATAAGCTTCAGTTTTATATTTTTGAGGTTTTACTGCATAACATCATACCTACCAATATGGAAGGGGATGTAAAAGGATATATTGAAGACAGCATCATTCCCAATATGAAAGGGCTCAGCAACCTGACCATTATCCTGGCTCTGGTCTTTGCGACGAACGGTACATTTTCCCTCATCAACGGATTCAACGAAAATTCAGAAGAGAAGCTCCCGGATGTAAAAGAATTCATCCTTTCATTTTTTATCACAATTGGCTTTATTACCATCATATTCTTAGCGATCTTCGGAATCTATTATTCTGAAGTAGTACTGAAATTATTTACGCCTTCGTATGACATTTCCTGGCTCGTAAAGAACCTTTCCAAAATCATCGGGTTTGTTTCCTTTCCTCTGTTCTACTTTATTCTCCTGGCTATGTTTTACTGGCTTGGAACAGTGAAAATTTCCCGTTTCAGACAGGCTGTTCCAGGCGCGATCCTGACAACAGTTTTATTTGTCCTCACTACATACCTGTTCGCCCTGTATGTTAAAAATATTGCCCGTTACAACGTATTGTATGGATCCATTGGCAGTATGATCCTTTTAATGATCTGGATTAACGTAAATGTTTACCTGCTGCTGTTCGGGAATGAGCTTAACCTGGCTATCAGGAAGCTCAGGACAGAGAAAATTTTATCAGACCAGCTTAAGGAAGAAGAGACCATAGCCCGGGAAGACAAATAGTTATTTCAAAGTAATCTGATGATCATCTTCAATGATATGGATGAAAGATTATTGGATTTCCTGCTGGGATTTTTTGTCTGAACTGGTCTTCAATATCAGGAAACCTAAAGATCCGGCAAGCACTGATGCAATCAGGATCGCAAACTTGGCGTCATTCTGAATCTCAATATCGTTTTTAAAGGATAAAAGGGCAATAAAAATAGACATTGTGAAACCGATTCCGGCCAGAAGACCTGTTCCTGCCATTTGAAGCCATGAACTGTTCTGGGGCAAAGCACTTAGCTTTAAGCGGATCGCCAGAAATGAAAACAGGTTGATACCTATCAGTTTTCCCAGCACCAGTCCTGCAATAATCCCGATTCCAAGGCTGCTGGTGAGGCTGGATGCCATGCCGCTGCTGAAGGTAATATTGGTGTTGGCCAGTGCAAAGATTGGCATGATCAGGAAATTTACCGGTTTATGGAGCTGGTGTTCCAGCTTTTCAAGCGGGGAAATGATGGTATGTGAGGTATTGGTAGGAACGGAAAATGCCAGCACCACGCCTGCAATCGTTGCATGGATCCCGGAATGATGGAGGAAATACCATAAAGCAAGCCCGGGAATGATATAGAAAAAGATTTTTTTTACCTTCAGGAAATTGAGTATAAACAAGAGCAAGGCTACCCCTGCGGATAACAGCAGGTAGGTCCAGTGGATCTGTTCCGTGTAAAAAACAGCAATCACCAGGATCGCTCCCAAGTCATCCACAATAGCCAGTGCAGCCAGGAAAATTTTGATGGACGGCGGAACCTTAGTCCCGAGAAGCGATACGATAGCCAATGAAAAGGCAATATCGGTAGCCATTGGGATGCCCCAGCCGTTGCTGTATTGCGTTCCTGTATTTAGCAGGCTGTAAATTACTGCAGGAATAATCATTCCTCCCAAAGCTGCAAAAATAGGCAGGGAGGCATTTTTAAAAGACGAAAGTTCCCCTTCTATGATTTCCCGTTTGATCTCAAGGCCTACCAGCAGGAAAAATACGGCCATCAGACCGTCATTAATCCAGGTACTGACAGAATAGTTCAGGTGCAAAAAATCTGTTCCCGCCCGAAGATCAAGAAATGCCTGGAAACTATCTTTCAGAGAGGTATTGGCAATACCCAGTGAAATGATGACGCAGAGAATCAGCAGGATCCCGGAAGAACGGCTGTTATTAAAAAAATTAGTAAAATAAGTCGATAATTGCATGATTATGATTGAAGTCTTCTTACCCTTGAAACGCCGTTGATATCTTTCAGCTTTTTAAAGGTTTGTTCCAGCTGGCTTTTGTTTTTTACTTCCAGGTTAATGCTTCCGGTAAAGACTCCGTCATTGGATTCAATAGACATGCTCTTCATATCCATTCCCATGGAACCGCTGATTACCGTAGTAATGTCATTGATCATTCCCATACGGTCCAATCCTTCAATTTCGATTTTAACCCTGTTTTTAAAGCTTTCCTCATTCACCCATTTAGCGGGGATGACACGGTAATCATATTGTGCACGGAGATTGATGGCATTAGGGCAGTTGTCGCTGTGCACCTTAATCCCTTCGGAAATGGTAATGAAGCCGAAGATTTTATCACCCGGGATGACTGTACAGCATTTGGCATACGTATAATTCAGCTTTTCTTCATCCTTCCCGAAAACAATCATATCGAGGTTCTGCTGTTTAGGCTCTTCGATATGCTGTGCCTTAGCCGGTGATTTCCTGAACCTTGAAAGCAGGTTGTTAAATACATTCTTGCTTTCAATATACTTTCGCAGGCTGCTGGCATCCAGTTCGTTGCTCTGGAATTTTAAAAACAGCTCCTGAGACGTTTTCAGGTTGAAGAATTTCTGCAGTTTATTGACCTCTTCATCATTAAAGTTGATCTTGGCATGGCGGAGTTTTCGTTGCAGGATCTCTTTTCCGTCATCGACCAACTGGTTTTTCTGGGAATTTAAGTAGCTTTTGATTTTGGACTTCGCTTTTGAAGTCACTACAAATTCCAGCCAGTCGGATTTTGGCTTCTGGTTCTGCGAAGAAAGGATTTCCACCTGGTCTCCGTTCTGCAATTTATAGGAAATAGGAACCAGTTTGCCGTTGATTTTGGCACCCAGGCATTTCATGCCCAGGTCTGAATGCACGGAAAAGGCAAAATCCAGCGCAGTGGCATTCGTAGGAAGGATCTTGATTTCCCCTTTTGGAGTAAAGACAAAGACCTCTTTGGAGTACAGGTTAAGTTTGATATTATCCAGAAGCTCAGAGGTCGTCAGGTTCTGCTGCTGTTCAAGCACTTCCCGGATCTCCGTGACCCATTTCTCAAAATTACGGTCTTCCGAACTTTGCTTATAGCCTTCTTTATATTTGTAATGGGCGGCAACGCCTTTTTCAGCAATTTCGTCCATCCTCTCGGAACGGATCTGTACTTCGATCCATTTTTTATCAGGGCCAAGTACCGTCAGATGCAGACTTTCATATCCGGTAGAGCGCGGCTGGGTAATCCAGTCCCGCATTCTGGAGGGGTTGCTGTGGTACACATCCGTTACGATAGAATAAATTTTCCATGCCAGGAACTTCTCATTTTTGGCATCTGACTTATAGATGATCCGTATTGCATAGTTATCGAATACTTCTTCAAAGGAAACCCCTTGCTTAAGCATCTTCCTGTAAATCGACGATATTGCTTTGGCACGGCCTTTTATCGTAAAATTCAGCCCTTCCTCCTTCAGTTTTTCCGAAACTTCTTTCTTGAATTCCTCAATATACCGTTCACGGTTTTCCTTCGCCAGTTCCAGCTTGGAAGTAATTTCGTTATAAACTTCGGGATTATTGTATTTCAGGGAAAGATCCTCAAGTTCGGATTTGATGTTATAGAGACCGAGGCGGTGGGCCAGGGGTGCATAAATGTATACCGTTTCAGAAGCAATTTTCTTCTGCTTATCCGGAGCCATGCTTTGGAGCGTCCGCATATTATGCAGCCTGTCTGCAATTTTGATCAGGATTACCCGGAAATCTTCGGACAGCGTAAGAAGCAGCTTCCTGTAATTTTCAGACTGCACCGAAATATTCTGATGGTTCATGATGGAGATCTTGGTAAGACCGTTGACGATATCCGCAATCTTTGCCCCGAAAATCTTTTTCAGGTCATCATATGTATAATCCGAGTCTTCAATAACATCATGCAACAGAGCACATGCAATAGAGGTGGCTCCTAATCCGATTTCGGTTGCTACGATCTTGGCAACAGCAATGGGATGATAGATGTAAGGTTCGCCAGTTTTTCTTCTCTGATCTTTGTGGGCATCCAGTGCAATATCAAATGCCTTCCGGATAAGTTTGTTATTTTCCTCATCCAAAGTCCGGTATGTATTCGATATCAGATCTTTATATCTGGCAAGAATTTCTTTATTTTCCTGTTCTAAGTCGTAACTCATCGGTATCAAAGCCTATATTCTAACGAAAATACGAAATTTTCCAGACTTTTCAAACAACAAAATCCCCAAGATCACTTACGGATTACAGGATGAGTCAAACAATAATTTTAAAATTTCACTTCAGAATCCATTCCGTGGCTGGTTCCTTTGATCTTAATATCAGGACTGTTATGGATCTCAGCTTTATTCCTGGCATCAATATATCCCTTAATGGTATGGTAATGAGCCTGTTCTATATTCATGTTTTCGAAAGTATAGGTCTTGATCGCTTCATTACGGCTGAAAATGTATTTGGCATTTTCGGCCTGCTCCAGGTCCTGTACTGCAACACTGGCCATATATTGCGACTGCATATGCTGGTCGTCAAGGTAAACGATATAATCTGAACTTCCGAATCCTGAATCTTCAAGGTCTGACTCAAGTTTTTTGTAATCGCTGTTGG
Organism: Chryseobacterium camelliae; assembly: GCF_002770595.1. Classification (NCBI taxonomy): domain Bacteria; kingdom Pseudomonadati; phylum Bacteroidota; class Flavobacteriia; order Flavobacteriales; family Weeksellaceae; genus Chryseobacterium; species Chryseobacterium camelliae. The sequence continues at coordinate 4,313,987 of NZ_CP022986.1, forward strand.
GTGCAAATAACCCGGCTACTATATTAGACATCACTAAAGATTTAATAATTTCTACTTAAAGGTACAAAATTATTCATTTTATTTTTGTGTATTTTCAATAATTAACGGTATTAATTGTAATTTCTATGTAATATAACGGTGATGTTTGATGGAATCTATTAAACTATAGTTTAATGATTGTGGATTTAATTTCAAAATTTGTCTTTTGCTACATCTGTTCTGATACCTGACGAAACGTTACACCCAAAACATACCGGGAATCTATTCCTCATGATACTATTTCATCATATTAAAAAGTACATTGTGCGGCCATGCGGCAAGTAGTTCCTGAAAACTATTCTAATAAAAAACGGGCCTGAGCCCGTTTTTACTAATCAATTCTTTCATTTTTAATTTCTTCCACAATCTCAGGATTCAGAAGGGTAGTGATATCCCCGAAATTGCTGAAATCACCTTCCGCAATTTTCCGTAAAATCCGGCGCATGATCTTTCCGGAACGTGTTTTTGGAAGCCCGGATACAAACTGGATCTTATCCAGCTTGGCGATAGGCCCGATCTGTTCGGAAATAAGCTGGTTGATCTCTTTTTTAAGATTTTCTTTCTGGCGTCCTTCACCGGTTTCTTTCAGGATCACGAATCCGTACAATGCGTTTCCTTTGATATCATGAGGATAGCCTACAATGGCAGATTCTGCTACGGCCGGGTGCTCATTGATGCTGTCTTCTATCGGAGCAGTACCTAAATTGTGCCCTGAAACAATGATCACATCATCCACACGGCCCGTGATCCGGTAATACCCGACTTCATCCCGAAGAGCACCGTCGCCGGTAAAATATTTCCCGGGGAAAGCCGTGAAATAAGTCTCCTTGTAGCGCTGATGGTCACCCCAGATCGTACGTGCAATCCCCGGCCACGGAAAACGGATGCACAGGTTTCCGGTAACTTGGTTCCCCATGATTTCGTTGCGTTTGTCATCCATCAGAACAGGCTGTATTCCCGGTAGGGGAAGGGTAGCATAAGTGGGTTTGGTAGGGGTTACGAAAGGAAGCGGGGAAATCATGATTCCTCCGGTTTCCGTTTGCCACCAGGTATCGACGATCGGGCATTTTTTCTTTCCGACATGGTCATTGAACCAGTGCCATGCTTCATCATTGATCGGCTCACCTACGGAACCAATGACTTTCAGTGTACTGAGATCGTGTTTATCCACCCATTCCGAGCTTTCCTTCGCAAGGGAACGGATGGCAGTAGGGGCGGTATAAAACTGTGTTACTCTATGTTTTTCGATGACTTCCCAGAAACGGTCAGGTTCAGGATAGGTAGGAACCCCTTCGAAAATAACGGTGGTTGCCCCGTTCAGCAACGGCCCGTACAGGATATAAGAGTGACCTGTGATCCATCCGATATCTGCCGTACACCAGTAGATGTCATTTTCTTTATAATTGAATACATTCTTGAAGGTATATGCCGTATACACCATATATCCGGCACAGGTATGGAGCATGCCTTTCGGTTTTCCGGTGGAGCCGGACGTATACAGGATGAATAACGGATCTTCCGCATCCATGATCACGGTAACGAAGTCAGGGGAGGCTTTTTCGTACAGGTCTTCCATCCAGAAATCCCTGCCTTCTTTCATTTTAACGTCGTTATTTGTTCGTCTGACTACGAGAAGTTTTTCTACAGTCGGTGTTTTTTCAAGGGCTTCATCCACAATGCTTTTCAGGTCCAGCACTTTGTTGCCTCTGTAACTTCCGTCTGAGGTGATGACCATTTTAGCGCCGCAGTCATTCACTCTGGAAGAAACAGCAGAGGCGGAAAAGCCGGCAAAAATGACTGAATGCACGGCACCCAGTTTTGCGCAGGCCAGCATGGTTATCGCAAGTTCAGGGATCATCGGAAGGTAGATGCAGACCCTGTCGCCTTTCTCAATGCCCATATCCCGTAGCACATTGGCTGTTTTATTCACTCTTGTATATAATTCATTATAAGTGATGTGCTGTGCTTCTTCTTTCGGGTCATTGGGCTCCCAGATAATGGCCGTTTTTTCTCCGCGTACGGAAAGATGACGGTCCAGGCAGTTTTTGGTGATATTCAGTTTAGCGCCTTTAAACCACGTGATTTTAGCCTCGTTCATATCATATTTCACTACCTTACTCCACCGCTGGTACCAGACAAAGTTCTGATCGGCAATTTTATCCCAGAATTTTTTAGGGTTTTTAATGGATTTCTTATATTCTTCAAAGTAATGCGGTAAATCTTCTATCAGGTAATTTCTCATATCCCGTTTGTTTTTTTGAATGTTTGTTATGTATATATAATTTATTATCTGTTTCTGTATAACTGAATTTTTTCCTGGATTTCCTCAATGATTTTTTCATCATCGATGGTGGATGGAACCTGGAAGCCCTTTCCATCAAGCAATGTACGGATCAGTTTCCTCAGGATTTTCCCGGAGCGCGTTTTAGGGAGCCTTTTAACGGTCATTACATTTTTAAGGCAGGCCACTGCTCCGATTTTTTCCCGGACCATCTGCACAATATTTTTTTCCAAAGCTTCCTCCGTAACCATGGAACCGTTTTTCACCACAACGGCAGCAAAAGGAATCTGCCCTTTCAGTTCATCATCAATGCCTACGACAGCACATTCAGCAACCTCGGGATGGGATGAGACTATTTCCTCCATTTCCGAGGTAGACAGCCGGTGCCCCGCCACATTGATCACATCGTCCACTCTTCCGGTAATGAAGATATAGCCGTCTTCATCCCTGATCGCTCCATCCCCGGAGAAATAATAACCTTTATATTGAGACAGATAGCTGTTGATAAAGCGTTCATGGTCATTCCAGATCCCGAGCAATGCGCCCGGCGGAAGGGGGAGTCTGATGACGAGGTACCCTTCATGATGGGCATCCAGTTCATATCCGTTTTCATCAAATATTTTGATGTCGTATCCCGGGATGGGTTTTCCGGCAGAAGCTCTTTTGATCGTGTATTGGTCATCAGAAGTCATCAGCCCAAGCATAGGCCAGCCGGATTCTGTCTGCCACCAGTGGTCAATGGCAGGAACTCCGATATGTTTTTCAAACCAGTCCAGAGTTGCCACATCGCAACGCTCACCGGCCAGGAACTGTTTCCTGAAATGGCTCAGATCATATTTTTTTACCAGCTCGCCATCCGGATCTTCTTTTTTAATGGCACGGATCGCCGTAGGTGCAGTAAACATGACGGAAACTCTGTAGTCCGAAATAATACTCCAGAAAGTGCCTGCATCAGGCGTCATGACAGGTTTTCCTTCAAAAACAACCGTGGTATTGCGGTTGATCAGAGGACCGTAGACAGAAAAGCTGTGTCCAACCGCCCATCCGAAATCCGAAGCAGCCCAATAAATTTCTCCCGGTTCAGCCCCATAGATATATTTCATGGAAAGCTTCAGGGCTGTCGCATAGCCGCCGGTATCGCGGACAATGCCTTTCGGTTTTCCGGTCGTTCCTGAAGTGTACAGCAGATAGAGCGGGTGAGTGGATTCCACCGCAATACAGCCTGCCGGCTCCGACTGCCAGACGAGTTCTTCGTAATCCATGATTCCATCAAACATTTCATGGGTATTATCGGTAAGTTTCCTGTTATATACAATAATATGTTCCACTTTATCCTGTGCCAGTTCAATGGCTTTTTCCACCAACGGTAAGTAAGGGATCCTTCTGAAGATTTCGATACCTGCGGTGGCGGTAATAAGTGCTTTGGGCTTACAGTCGTCAATCCGTACGACCAGTTCATGAGGTGCAAAGCCTCCGAAAACCACATTATGGATCACGCCAATCCGCGCACAGGCCAGCATCGCAAAAAGCGTCTGCGGAATCATGGGCATGTAGATAACTACGGTATCACCTTTCTGTAAACCAAGAGAAATGAGGCCGCCGGCTAATTTTGAAATTTCTTCTTTAGCCTGGCTGAACGTGTATGTTTTCTTCTGGCCGGTCACCGGGGAATCATAGATAACGGCCACCTGATCGCCAAAACCATCTTCGATGTGCTGATCAATACAGAGGTGGCATATATTCAGTTCACCATCAGCAAACCACTGCGGATATCCGTTGTCGTCTTCAGACAGAATCTTTTCCGGAAATTTCGTCCATCGGATCTGCCCGGCCTGCTCCTTCCAGAATTCCTCTTTGTGTTCTATGCTTTCTTTAAACAAATCTTCCATATCCATATTGATTTTGTGTTTCAGGTGTCTTTCGGTATGATTAATTTTCAGATGACCCGCAAACGAAATAGTAAAATTTCATTTCCAAATATCTATCTTTCATTACTCATCATCTATTATTCATTTCCTCAATCCGCTGCATAAGCCGCTTAATCGAGTACGGTTTTGTCACATAGGCATCAGCGCCCATTTCAAGGCCTTTTTCGATATCTTTAGGATTGTTCTTCGCACTTAGGAAAATCACGTTTGTATCTTTCAGGCGTTCATCGTGGCGTATCATTTCCAGGGTACTGTATCCATCCAGGTTTGGCATCATAATATCAAGGAGGATGACGTCAGGAACCATGGTTTTAAGGAAATCCAGGACTTCCGTACCGTCCCGGGCGATATAGACATCATAACCGTTCTTTTTAAAACTGTATTCCAGTGACATTAATATTTTGTGTTCATCATCTGCAATAATGATCTTTTTCATAGGGCTTTCTTATCGTTCAACTTCATGTTTTTGTGTCGGTGCGGGAGGTGTATGATGAATGTCACACCCAGCCCGCTGTTCTCTGCCCTGATCGTTCCGCCATGGTTCTGGATGATCTTCCGGCAGATGGCCAGTCCGAGGCCGCTTCCGGCCTGTTTTAAAATATTCTGGTTTTTAGACTGATAAAATTTGTCGAAAATCAGTTCCAGATCTTCTTCCGGAATATGTTTTCCTGTATTGAACACGCTTATCATCAGCTCCTGTTCACGGATGAAAAACTTGGTCTGTATGGTACCTTGTTCACCGGTAAACTTTAAAGCATTGCCCAAAATATTCTGAAACAGCTGGATCAGCCTGGCTTCATCATATTCAAAGATAAAATGATTTAAGAGATTGACCTCACTGATATGGATATTTTTCTGCTGGATAAGGTGCAGTAGGGGATTTAATGCTTTCTTGTATGTTTCGAGGATGTTATTTTTCCTCACATTCAGGGCAATTTCCCCATGTTCCAGTTTATCGAGGTACAGGATATCATTGATGATTTCGTTGAGCCGGTCAGATTCCGTAATGATGTTGTTTAAAAATTCCTTTTTGATGTCAGGCGGGATGTCATCATCATCGGCCAGGATTTCGCCGGCAGAACGGATGGCTGTGATCGGCGTTCTCAATTCATGGGCAACGGAATCCAGGAAATCGTCTTTCTGCCGGTCTTTAACGATCAGGTTTTCATTGGCATTTTGAAGGTCATCGGACAGTTTCTTCAGCTCCTGTGATTGTTCTGTCAGTTTTTTGTTTAAAATAATATTCTCCTTGGATTCTTCCAGGATATTCAGTACTTCTTTGAGAGAAATTTTGTCTTCCTTGGTCACGCCTTCAATAAGGATTTTGGCTGACGCTGTCCCGATTCTTCCTGCCAAAAGGTTTTCTGAAAATTTAATAAACCTGGAATCAGCCGTTTCTGCTTCCGAATCGATATTGTACTTCAGGTTAAAGATGCGCATGGCCTGTTCGGTTTTCTTCTGGCCTAAAAAACGGACGAGAATATTCCGGATATCCGATACATAGGCTGTTCCACGCCAGATAAATGCATTCTCATGATTCTGGATGTATTGATCAATGTCTACATACAGTTCTGCGAAATTGCGTTCCCGGTAATTGCCTTTCATGCTTACGGATATCATGGCAAAAAGTCCGGCATTTAACAGCAAGGACCAGAAAAAAACCTCCGGAATCCTTCCGAGATAAGGGATGTCGAAAAAGCTGAAAGCATCATACATACTTCTCAAAACACCTTTGAATTCCTGATTGTAAGAAAAATAATATTGGGGAATGATCAGTCCGAAATAGCAGATGACCAATCCGGCCACCAGTCCGGTAAGTACGCCTCTGTAGCTTCCGCGCCTCCAGAAAATAGCGCCGAAATAGCCGGGTGCCAATTGGGCAATGATCACAAATGAAATCAGCCCGACGGAATCCAGTGAGGTTTTGAGAATAAAATATTTATAAAAGGCAAAAGCCATGATCACAAGTCCGAAGATGCTGAATTTCCTGATGCGGGTGATGATCCGGGTATTATTCGCCTCATTTTCTGCCTTGAACTTTCCCAACAGCCCGTACGGAATAATCATATTGTTGGAAAGCATAATGGATAGTGTGATAGATGAAATAATGATCATGGAAATACTGGAGCTTAATCCGCCCAGGAATACTAAGACTGTGACCACTGTATTGTTAAAATACTGCGGGATAAGGATGGAATAAAACTCAGGATTGACATTCTGCCCGTTAAAGATCAGTCTTCCTCCCCAGGCAATCGGGAAGATAAAAAGCGTAAATACCAGCAGGTACAGCGGGAAAAACCAGAGTGCGGTTTTGATATGTTTTTCCTGCCTGTTTTCAATGATCGCCGTGTGGAACTGCCTTGGCAAAATACAGATGGCTGTACCGGAGATCATGCACAGTACCATCCAGTTCAGGGCACCTTCAACTCCGTTAAGGGTATTTTTAGCTTTAAAATCACTGAATCGGCTGGCTTTCTCATAAATATCTGAAAACCCGTCAAACACAAAATAGATGACGAACAGCCCGAGGATGATGATGAAAAATAATTTCAGAAAGCTCTCCAGGGCAATAGCTGATATGATTCCCAGGCGCTTTTCTGAAGCATCTACATACCGCGTTCCGTAATATGAAGAAAATACGGCGATCAGCACAACTACAAAAGTGGCGCTGTCCGTGAGTATATTTTTTGATACAGGGGTTTCGGTTACCAGATGAAACGTTTCGGAAATGGCTTTGATCTGCAATCCTATATAAGGAATGATCGCAAAAAGGCATACCATTGTGATAATGGCGCTTAAGCTTCTGCTGTTGCCATACCGGAGGGAAATGAAATCAGCCAGGCTGCTGATCTTGTTGATTCTGGAAATCCTGACGATCCGCGTGTTGATATAAATCCATGCCGGAATAACAATAACAGGCCCGATGTATATGGTCAGATAGCTGAGTCCGCTGGTCGCCGCAACGCCAATGCTTCCGTAATAAGTCCAGGCGGTACAGTATACCGCGAGGGAAAGCGCATAAATGTACGGATTATTGATCCAGAGCTTACTTTTCTTCTTTTCTGCCAGGTAGGCTACCAAGAACAGAAGCGCCAGATACACCAATACGACGGAGATCAGTGCGAAACTACTCATATTTTTTCACGATTACAAAAGCCGTGATAATGGAAACCATCCATACGGCAAAAAAATACACCAGCAGCATAGGGTAGCCCAGGACTTCCTGCTCACTGTTGAAAAGTAAAGAGACAGGAATGCTGAAAGCGACCATCAGTCCGATGCTCAGTAAAATCAGTTTCTGTTCATGTCTCTTTTTCATAGGGGATTATTGATTATTGATGAATGATGATTGATAATCGTGAGCTATTTTTAACCCATCAATGATCAATCATCATTAATCATTTATAAATTTACTCCTTTTCGTCAGAATACTCTCCGGTCAGGGCATAGTATCCGAAAATTGCCATTCCGCCCGATATAATCGGCATCAGTACGAAAAGGATGATGATCCCGAAAACCAAGTCTTCCTGCTTTCCTGAACTGATCTTAGGAATGCCTAACACGGTAATGCCGAAATATCCGACCACCAGCGCAATGCCGATCCATACTAAACCTAATATTTTTTTGATTCCGTTCATTGTAATACATTTAAAATTAATAAAAATTTGATTGAAATCACGGCTATTCGTGAATATTGTTGTTTTTATTTTTCAGGTAAAAGACGCCTATCACCAGGCAGACCGTCGCAACACCCATCGGATACCAGAGACCTTCAAGGTACCAGCTGGAATGTCCCGCTTCTTTTCCTGTCGTTACCAGATATGTTGCCACAGCAGGAAGCAGTCCGCCGAATACGCCGTTTCCGATGTGGTATGGCAAAGACATGGAAGTATAGCGGATCCTTACCGGGAACATCTCAACCAGGAAAGCTGCAATCGGTCCATAGACCATCGTTACAAAGATCACCTGGATGAATACCAGGAAGATCAGGTACCATTTCGTATCAGGGTTCAGCCTTACCGACTGGGTGACTTTAGGTTCCTCAGCTTTGCCGTCTTTCATGACAGGTCCGGCCGGAGACCAATGGGAAATGCTGTCTTTTTTAATCAGGGTGCCGTCAGTGTACAGGGTTTCCTTGTGAAAAGTAATCAGGCTGTCAGTGGTGATCTTGTCATGTACCTTTACCGTCCTGCTTTCCGTAATACCGTTGCTCTCTACCGTTTTATTTTCAACATTTACACTTTTGTACATGGCATCGTAGATCGGGCGGTAAGCTAAAATGGCAACCAGCATTCCGGTCATCATCACGGCCTTTCTGCCGATTTTATCCGAAAGCCATCCGAAGAATACAAAAAACGGGGTTCCCATCAGCAAAGCAATGGCCATCAGGGAATCCACCTGTGCAGATTCTACGTTCATTACTTTCTGGAGGAAGCTCATCGCATAGAATTGGCCGGTATACCAGATTACCCCTTGTCCCATGGCTGCTCCGAACAGGGCCAGCAGGACAAATTTGAAATTGAATTTATTACCGAAACTCTCTTTTAACGGGTTCTTGGAGGTTTTTCCTTCGCTTTTAGCCTTTGCAAAAAGTGGGGATTCCTTCATGTTCTTCCTGATGATATAGGAAACGCCCACCATCAGGATAGAAATCCAGAACGGAATCCTCCAGCCCCAGCCGTCGAACTCTTCCGCAGAAAGCGTGGTTTTAGTGATCAGAATCACAATGAGGGAAATGAAAAGCCCTGCGGTAGCGGTGGTCTGGATCCAAGATGTCCAGTAACCGCGCCGGTGAGGCTGTGCATATTCCGCCACATAGGTAGCGGCACCGCCGTATTCGCCTCCCAAGGCCAGTCCCTGGAGCAATCTCAGGATCAGGACCAGGACAGGAGCCAGAAAGCCGATAGTTTCATAACTCGGGATGCATCCGATGAGAAAGGTAGAGAATCCCATGATCAGTAAGGTTACCAAAAAGGTATACTTTCTTCCGATAAGGTCGCCCAGACGTCCGAAAAATAAGGCTCCAAACGGCCGTACCACAAATCCGGCTGCAAAAGTGGCCAGGGTGGATAAAAATGCGGCGGTAGGGTTGTCTGACGGGAAGAATTTGGTAGCCAGAACCACAGCCAGGCTCCCGAAGATATAAAAGTCATACCATTCGATCAGTGTGCCGAGTGACGAGGCGGTGATAACGCTCCAGATGGTGCGGTTCTTCTGCTTCTCGGTCATATTTTCGTAGCTTTCATAGTGCTTTTCGCTCATAGTGCTTGATTTTGTTTAGTTAATAAATAATAGGATGATCCTGCAATATTATAGGTAGATCTGAAACTGGACAATAAATTCCCCTTTGGAAGTAGGGTTTTCCGTTGGGCTGGTATACACCGGCCGTGTTGAATACTGTGTGGTGATTTTCGCGTGGTGTCCGTCGATGAACCAGTTGGCTCCGACATCAAACTGAGAAGAAGATTTGGTAAAAGCTTCAAAATTCTTGTGGGTAAATGCTGCGAAAGGCTGAATCCTGATTTTAGGTTTTTCTGCCTGGCTCGGTAACAGCAAACCAGCCTGTGCGTAGATAATATTTCCTGTCCCGATCGTCGGCTGAAGGTTTCCGGGGCCCGCTATGGCCCGGTTCCCTACAAAATTAGGATCGGAAGACGCAATATTCATGGTTCCTAGATTCCGGATGTAATTCGGTCCGAACTGATAATTGTAGTATCCGGCATAAGCGGAAACTGCCATTTTGTTCTTGGCATTCCCTAATGGGATATCGGCAAAGGCGTCTACTGCCACAAGGGTGATGTCGTGCTTTTCAATATTGGAATTTACAGAAGTCCGGGTTCCGTCCGCCTGATGATAGAATCCGGCACCCAGATTAAACACTTTTTTAGTTCCGAGATAAGACCCGACTTTAAACGGCAGTGTGTTGGATTCTTCATCCAGGAACTGGTACTCTACATAACCCGCTTTTGAAAAACTTGGGTTGCCATTGTTATCAACGGCAACCGCTCTGGCAGGATCTGTTGCATTGGCCGGAGCAAGGTCTGTTGCAAAAGGTTTATTCAGGCTGAAGCGGTATTCCAGTTTTCCGTATTTTCCTTTGGCGAAAAAACCTAACTGCCTGGCGAACTGGTCCGAGCTGTCAATCAACGGCCAGCTGAAAACCGGTGAGTCCAGGGTTAGGAAATTAAGCGTAGATGCCATGGTCATCCGGGAAAGTCCCATGTAATAATGCAGTCCTGCTCCTAAAGATAAACTGAATTTCTCTGCTTCTCCAGGCATGACAACGGCATATTCATTCCAGGCATCATGAAAAAACAGCTGGGTCTTTTTCCCGTTTCCGTTTCCACCGGTTCCTGTGGTTCCCGGTGCTCCACCATTAATAAAGGTTTGGTTATTGATCCCGAAATGCAGGAGAATCATGTATCTTTTTGAAATCTGTGCGTACGCGAGCGCCCTCAATCTGCGGTTTCCTACATTCCAGGAATTGTCCGTAGGTTCGCCGCCAACCATGCTTCCGGGATTCATTTCGGTATTTCTCAGCCAGAACTGGTCCCATAAAATAAACCGGACGTATTTATCTCCCTGCTGATTCAGGTTGAGTTTCAGTCCGCTGCCATAATCAGGAGAACCTTGTGCATATAGGGAACTGCTGATTACAGCCAATCCTATGCAAATGAGTATTTTCTTCATAAATTACTATTATTTGGCATTGTTTTTTGTGAAAGCCAAATTGTAATTAATAATTTAGTTACGAAAATTCAGTATATATTAATGGTAAGAGTATAGGTGGATCATGAGTAATGAGTAATGGGTAATATGTTATGAGTAATGATGAATTTTATATTTTAAACTTTATATAGTAGTACAGGCAGCAAACAATTATTGTAATTATAACTGTAACAATATTAATCATCAATCATCAATTATTATTTATTACTCATTACCCATTACTCATAGCCCATTGCTCATTTTTTAAATCTTTCCCACTTGATCAGCATATACTTATCAGCAAACTGCGTAATGATCAGTCCCGCATTGTGAAGGTTTTCTTCTTTGGAAATGTATTCTGTGAGCTCATTCTGTTTCAGGATTTTATAGACCGGATGGAATTCGGAATGAGGCGGCCTGGTGATATTGTATTTCCTGATCCAGGCACTGATCGTGACATGGGAAACCCCGAGGATGCGTTCTATTTCCCGGTAACTTAGGCCTTCCAGGTACAGTTGCAGTGCTTTGGTTACGTAGTAATCGTCAATCTGTTTTCCAAGCTTTCTGACCGTAAAATAATACCTGCAATTTTTGCAGTGGAACCGTTGTTTATCGTTGATAATACCGCTTTTTACGGTATTGCTGCTTTCACATTTCGGGCATTTATTTTCCATAGCCTATACCTTTTTAGCAAATATATAATAATCTAGCAATATATTAATTTAGTGTAAAGATAAATTAACTTTTTAATAATATTTTAAGCTAAAAATTATCTTTATAATTTGTTTTTTAAAGTAATTATATATTAAATTTGTCGGAAAATTCAGATAAATAAATGGAAATAGAAATTTCCTCATGCAAGCATCTGGTGTATGTGTATGAAATACAGCAGGAAATGTATGATTCTGCGCAGCGGAGAGGGACAGGAATTGCTAAACGTTCCCTGGAATATTTGAGCAAGAAGATTTCGGAAGGCAATGCCGTGGTCGCTACCCGGAATGGGAAGTGGGCAGGATTCTGTTATATAGAAACCTGGTCCCACGGACAGTTTGTTGCCAATTCCGGCCTGATTGTCTCTCCTGAGTTCAGGAACGGCGGTGTGGCGACCTTAATCAAGAGAAGGGTATTCAAGCTGTCCCGCGAAAAATATCCTGATGCAAAAATATTCGGGCTTACTACAGGGCTTGCCGTGATGAAGATCAACAGTGAGCTGGGCTATAAGCCGGTCATCTACTCTGAGCTGACCCAGGATGAAGACTTCTGGAATGGTTGCAAAAGCTGTGTGAACTATGATATTTTAATGAAAAAGGAGCGTAAAAACTGCCTGTGTACAGCCATGTTGTTTGTTCCGGAAATATATACAAAGAAAGCTGCTGAAAAAATTCAGCCCAAAAACGAATATAATGAAGAAAAAAGTCGTCTTAGCATTTAGCGGAGGGTTAGATACCTCGTATTGCGCCAAATATCTCAGCGAAACTCTGGGGTATGATGTGTATGCCGTTACCGTGAATACCGGAGGTTTTTCCAGAGAAGAGGAAAAGGAACTGGAACAGAAAGCCCTTAATTTAGGGGTAAGGCAGTACAGGTGCATTGATGCTCAGGAGGATTACTATCATTCATGCGTAAAATACCTGATTTTCGGAAATGTTCTGAAAAATAATACCTATCCGCTTTCCGTAAGTGCAGAACGGACCATCCAGGCACAGAAAATTGCGGAATATGCCATTGAAACCGGAGCTGATGCCATCGCTCACGGAAGCACTGGCGCCGGCAATGATCAGGTCCGCTTCGATCTGATCTTTCAGGTGATGTGTCCCGATGTGGAAATCATTACGCCGATCCGTGATATGGCCTTGTCCCGGGAAGAGGAAATTGAATTTTTGAAAGGACATGGTTATGAGACGGAATTTGCAAAAGCGCAGTACTCTGTCAACAAAGGGCTTTGGGGGACTTCTGTAGGCGGTAAGGAAACACTGACTTCCAGGAATTATCTTCCGGAAGAGGCTTTTCCTTCGCAAATTATCCGGACAGAACCTTCGGAAATGGACATTGAGTTTAAGAACGGAGAGATTACAGCGGTTAACGGGCAGGACTTCGAACATCCCGTATATGCGATCCAGGCCATCGAAAAACTGGCTTCGGCATATGGCATCGGAAGGGATATTCATGTAGGGGATACCATTGTCGGGATCAAAGGAAGGGTAGGCTTTGAAGCGGCTGCGGCTGCGGTTATTATTAAAGCACATCATTTATTGGAAAAGCATACGCTTTCCAAATACCAGCAGATGATGAAATCGCAATTGTCCGACTGGTATGGGAACTGGCTCCATGAGGCTCTTTTCCTGGATCCCGTGATGCGGAACATAGAATGTTTCCTGAAGGATTCCCAGAAAACAGTCAGCGGAAAAGTATTTGTAACGCTTTATCCATACCGCTTCATCCTGAACGGAATAGAGTCTGACCATGACCTGATGTCTGATCAGTTCGGAAGTTACGGAGAAGCTAACAGGGCGTGGACGGGCGATGATGTAAAAGGGTATACCAAAATACTCAGCAATTCGCTGAACATCTATCATCAGATCAATAAGACGAATCACTGATCAAAACATAGATGATGTTAAAAATTAAGTTTAAAAATACAGAATCAGATTCTGTATATAAAATAGTCATTTTAAATACATGAAAACAGCAGGAATTATAGGTGCTAACGGCTATACGGGCAGTGAGCTGATCCGCCTTCTGGCTTTTCATCCGCAGGTGTCATTGCGTTTTTTATACAGCCGTTCCCATCCCGGAACCAGAATATCCGACTTTTACCCGGATCTTATTGAAGTTTGTGATATGGAGCTGACGGATAAGCCTGAGGAGGTGGATATCCTTTTTCTGTGCCTTCCGCATAAGGAAAGCAGGAACTGGCTCAGTCAGAACCCGGTGGGAGATGAAGTGCTGATTATAGATTTGGGGAATGACTTCCGCCTCGATGCGAAATTCGGGGACAGAAATTTCATCTACGGATTACCGGAAATCAACAGAAAACATCTTGCAGGGGTTAAAAGCATTGCCAATCCGGGGTGTTTTGCCACGGCGATCCAGCTCGCGCTGCTGCCACTGGCTGCAAAAGGATTGTTAAAAGAAGTATATACCACAGGAATTACCGGTTCTACAGGTGCAGGCCAGTCTTTACAGTCAACAACGCATTTTACCTGGAGGAATGATAATATTTCTGCTTACAAAACACTGACCCATCAGCATGTGGATGAAATCGTACAGCAGCTGGACACAATTAATGACCAGAATGTACAGCTGAATTTCGTTCCGTGGAGGGGAGATTTTACCAGAGGCATTTTTACCAGTTCTACCGTAAAAACGGAAGTAGAACGTCCCTATATCGAGCAGTTGTTTAAGGAGTTTTATGAAGGGGAACCTTTTGTGAAGGTGAGCGAAAAAGCAATTGATCTCAAGCAGGTTGTCAATACCAATCGCTGTGTGGTTCATATGGAAATGAGTGGAAATGTTTTGGTGGTCCACTCAGCGATTGACAATCTGCTGAAAGGCGCTTCGGGACAGGCGGTGCAGAATATGAACATTGCCATGGGCTGGGAAGAACACCTGGGACTGAACCTGAAAGCAGCAGTATTTTAGGTGAATGTTCAATACCAAGGTGAATGGTCAGTAAGTCAATAGTGAATTGTATCATTCATCAATTATCAATCATCATTTATAACGAGACATGAATTTATTCAACGTATATCCATTATTCAACATCAATCCTGTAAAAGCCCTGGGATCATTCCTCTGGGATGATCAAGGACAACAGTACCTTGATTTTTACGGAGGGCATGCTGTGATCTCCATCGGGCATAACCATCCGTATTATCAGAATGCACTAAAAGAACAATTGGGTAAAATTTCCTTTTACTCCAATTCGGTACAGAACGGACTCCAGAATGAACTGGCTGAAAAACTGGGCCGGATATCAGGTTATGGGGACTACGGCCTCTTTCTCTGCAATTCCGGTGCGGAAGCCAATGAAAATGCACTAAAGCTTGCTTCATTTCACAATGGCAAAAGCAAAGTCCTGTATTTTTCAGGCTCTTTTCATGGAAGGACTTCAGCGGCGGTTTCCGTTACGGATAATCCTAAAATTGTTGCCCCGGTTAACTATGACGAAAGGTTTATCAGGTCTGAATGGAATAATATCGGGCAACTTGAAGAGATTTTTGAAAAAGAAGGCACTGAAATTTCATCCGTGATCATTGAAGGAATTCAGGGGGTAGGCGGAGTGATGATTCCTGATACCGCATTTTTAACCCGGATCAAAGAATTATGTGAACAAAATGATGCCGTATTGATTCTGGATGAAGTACAGTCGGGCTATGGAAGGAGCGGGCATTTCTTCGCCCATCAGGAATACGGGATTCAGCCGGATCTGATCACAACAGCAAAAGGAATGGGCAACGGTTTCCCGATCGGCGGTGTTCTGATCCACCCGAAATTCCGGGCTACCAATGGATTGCTGGGGACTACTTTCGGAGGAAACCACCTGGCCTGTGCGGCTGCCATTGCCGTCCTGGATGTGATGGAAGATGAAAGCCTGATGGAAAACGCACGCATTATGGGTAATTATATCGAAGAGGAAATCAGCATGTTACCGCATATCCGTTCCATCAGGCGCAAAGGTCTTATGATCGGAATTGAACTCGACAGGGATTGCGCGGAAGTGAGGAGCAGGCTTTTGTATGACCATCATATTTTCACAGGAAACTCCAATGATAAGGCAGTCTTAAGGATCCTTCCGGCACTCAATATCAAAAAGGAAGAAACGGATTTGTTTATCGGTGCTTTAAAAACCGTTTTGGAAGGTTTAGCCACAGAAGCCACAAAAGCATTGACGCATTAAGAACCGTTTTAAATATCAGATTAAGAGTATGCCGTGCGGCCATCTGTATTATTTGTGGAAATAACTGAACCATAAAGTTACTACAGATTTAAGGCCTCACGAGGGCCTGTATTTAAATTAAAAACTGATAGCCAAAGCTCATAAAACCTATTACAATGAAAAAATTCACGGCTGTAAGTGATGTTGACAACTTACAGGAAATTATACAAAAAGCGTTACAGATCAAAGAAAATCCCCTTTCGGAAACAGAAAAGGGAAAAGGCAAAACCATCGGGCTGGTATTTCTGAATTCCAGTTTAAGGACCCGCCTCAGCAGCCAGATTGCAGCGCAGAACCTGGGCCTGAATGTGCTGACTCTGAATGCCGCGCAGGAAGCCTGGAACCTGGAGTTTGCCGATGGAGCTGTTATGAACGGAGATACGGTGGAACACATCAAAGATGCCATTGAAGTACTGAACCAGTACTGCGATATCATTGCCGTACGTTGTTTTGCCGGAATGAAAAGCAAGGAAGATGATGTTCATGAAAGTATTTTAAGCCAGTTTGAAAAACATGCTAAAGTTCCGGTCATTTCCCTGGAATCTGCCACAAGACATCCTTTACAGAGCCTGGCAGACTGCATCACGATTACAGAAAATTGGACAGAGAACCGAAAGCCGAAAGTCGTCCTTACCTGGGCGCCGCATATCAAACCTATTGCTCAGGCGGTCGGAAATTCATTTGCAGAATGGATGCAGGAAATGGATGTGGATTTTGTCATCGCCAATCCGCAGGGCTATGATCTGGATAAGAATTTTACCAAAGACGTGAAAGTAATCAACAATCAGGAAGAAGCATTGAAAGATGCGGATTTTGTCTATGTGAAAAACTGGTCGTCATTTGATGATTATGCAGCCATGCCTGAAGTAAAGGAGAACTGGATGCTGACCAATCAAAAGCTATCCGTTACCCATAATGCGAAGGTGATGCACTGCCTTCCGGTCCGCCGGAATGTGGAATTGAGCGATGAGGTGATGGACGGAGAGAATTCCATCATTTACCAGCAGGCCAAAAACCGGATATTTTCAGCACAGGCTGTGTTTTCCGAAATTTTGGAAGGACTGGATTCCAAGTAGCATCTTTATAGATGACTTGAACTGAAGTGATCCTTGTCAAGGTTCTGAACCTTGACAAGGGTAGTAAGAGATATATAAAGCATCAATAATGAAAGAAAAATTATACATTATCAAAATAGGCGGCGCGCTCATTGACGATGAAGAGCTGCTGGAACAATTCCTTGAGCAGTTTTCCGGAATCGAGGAAAAAAAAATCCTGGTTCACGGAGGCGGAAAGCTGGCCAATACATTAGCGGAAAAGCTGGGTATAGAACAGAAAATGGTCAATGGCAGGAGGATTACCGATAAAGATACGCTGGATATTGTTGCTATGGTGTATGCAGGAAGCATCAATAAAAATATTGTCGCGAAGCTTCAGCAAAAAAAATGCAAGGCAATAGGTTTTTCAGGGGCGGATGCAAATCTGATTAAAGCCAAAAAAAGAGCGCACGCAGAAATTGATTACGGATTTGTGGGCGATATTACCGAAAAAAGCGTCAACAGGAAAATAATCTCAAAATTGCTTAAGCTTGAGCTGGTTCCGGTATTTTCGGCTATCACCCATGATAAAAAAGGCCATCTTTTCAATACCAATGCGGATACTATTGCCTCAGTGCTTGCCCAGGCCTTGTCCGTGAAATATGATGTGGAGCTGTTGTACTGCTTTGATAAGGAGGGCGTTTTGGAAGATGTCAATAATCCTGAGTCCGTTATAAAGAATATATCTGAAGAGGAATTTTCCGCACTTAAAAATGAAGGGAAGCTGCATAAAGGAATTCTGCCTAAGCTGGAAAATGCCCTTGGAGCAGTGAAGAATAATGTGACGAAAGTATTCCTGATTAAAGAAACCGAACTTAAAAACCATATAGAAACCCATCATGCAGGAACTGAAATCTGTTTATAGTAAAGAAGAATTGCTGAATAACGCTGTTGAATTATTGAAAAAACTGATCGAGATCCCATCCTTCAGTAAAGATGAATTCAACACCTCTGTAGAGATTGAAGGTTTTTTTGCAAGGCACCATATCCCCACCAAACGTTTTAAAAACAATATCTGGGCCGTCAACAAAAATTTTGATGTTTTCAAACCCTCTATACTGCTGAATACCCATCATGATACGGTAAAGCCTAACAAGGCGTATACGATGGATCCTTTTGTACCGGTAGAGAAAGACGGTAAACTGTTCGGGCTCGGAAGCAATGATGCCGGAGCTTCCCTGGTTTCTATGGCGCAGGTTTTCCTGCATTTTTATGAGCAGGAAAACCTTGCATACAATCTGGTCATTGCCCTTACCGCTGAAGAAGAGATTTCAGGTTTTGACGGAATAGAAGCGCTGTATCCGCAACTCCCGAATGTTGAGCTGGCCATTGTAGGAGAGCCAACACAGATGAACCTTGCGATTGCTGAAAAAGGACTCCTGGTGATTGACGGTGAAATGAAAGGAACGGCTTCTCACGCTGCGCATCCCAATCCGGATAACTCAATCGTAAAATGCATGAAAGATCTTCAGCAGATCCTGGATTTCAGGTTTCCGAAGGTGTCTGAATATCTGGGAGAAGTGAAAATCACCCTGTCCGGAATTCATGCCGGGGTGCAGCACAATGTGGTTCCGGAATCCTGTTCGTTTACGCTTGATGTAAGGGTGACGGACGAATATTCCAACCGGGAAGCATTCGAGATCATCCAGTCACGGATGGAATCGGCTTTAACGGCCCGGTCTTTCAGGCTTAATTCGTCAAAGATCTCCATGGACCATCCTTTTGTGCAGGCAGGACTGGAAATCGGGAGGACTACTTATGGTTCGCCTACATCATCCGACCAGGCGATCATTCCCTGTACCTCGGTGAAGCTAGGGCCCGGAGACAGCACCCGATCCCATACTGCGGATGAATTTGTTTTCATCGATGAAATTGCAGAAGGGATCGATATTTACATCAGGATTTTGGAAAAGGTTTTGTACAGCACAGAGCAAAAACTACCAGAGCCGCAAACCGGTATCTGAGTTCCGGAATCAACCCCTAAATTAAAAGAATATGAAAAAAATATGGCAGAAAGACGATGCGGCCACCAATAAGCTCGTCAGTACATTTACAGTAGGCAAAGACCTTGAATTTGATGAGCGGCTGGCTAAATATGATGTTAAAGGTTCTATGGCCCACTGCACCATGCTGGCTGAAGTCGGCATCATTTCTCAGGAAGAATCCCAGCAGATGCTTGCCGTGCTGGAAGAGGTTTTACGGGATATCGAATCCGGTACATTTGAGATAGATCCCCGTGCAGAAGACATCCACTCTCAGATTGAATCTGTTTTGATTGAAAGATTAGGTGATACAGGAAAAAAAATCCATACGGCAAGATCACGGAATGACCAGGTTTTGCTGGATATAAAGCTCTATGTACTGGATGAAATCCGCGAGATTGCGGCGTTGACCGATGAGTTTTTTCAGTTGCTGATTAGGCTGGCGGAACAGCATAAAAATGTGTTGCTACCGGGGTATACCCACCTGCAGATCGCGATGCCTTCCTCTTTCGGGCTTTGGTTCGGGGCGTATGCTGAGGCTCTGCTGGATGATGCTGAACTGCTGTTTTCGGTAAAAAATATCATCAGCAAAAATCCTTTGGGATCCGCAGCAGGGTACGGTTCCTCATTCCCGATTGACCGGGAGAGTACAACCTATCATCTGGGGTTTCAGTCCATGAATTATAATTCTGTCTACGCTCAGATGACCCGAGGTAAAACTGAGAAATTACTGGCTATGGCTATGGCTGCAATAGCAGGGACGCTGGGGAAATTTGCCTACGACGTATGTTTATATTTAAGCCAGAATTTTGATTTCATCAGTTTTCCGAAAGAGTTCACCACCGGAAGCAGTATTATGCCGCATAAGAAAAACCCGGACATCTTTGAACTTGTCCGCGCACGGTGCAACAGGATCCAGTCCCTCCCGAATGAGTTCATCCTGCTGACGAATAACCTACCTTCAGGATACCATCGAGATATGCAGCTGACCAAAGAGATCCTTTTCCCGGCCATTGACTCCTTGAAAGAATGTCTGGAAATCCTCAATTATACATTGCCGAATATCCAGGTGAAAGACGGGATCCTGGAGGATGAAAAGTACAAATACCTGTTCAGTGTGGAAAAGATCAATGAAGAGGTGAAGAACGGAAGTTCGTTCCGGGATGCCTATGTTAAGGTCGGACAGGAAATTGAAAATAATGCATTTGATTTTGAGGCACGGGAACTGCACCATACCCATCAGGGAAGCATAGGGAACCTGTGCCTGGATAAAATTGAATACCAGTTTAATAAAGTGAAGAATAAATTGCTGGGATGATGATCAGGAATTGTATCATATAATAGGTTATTAATCCAAATGAAGCCCTACATGGTTTTTCAGCAGCATGTAACCCCTATATGCACTGGATTGTACAATTATTCCAGGTCAATCTTAAATCGCGTCGATTTTTTCACCTCGTGCAATACGATAGAGCTGTGGTACTGACCTATATTCGGGATGTTGGAAATAACGTTTACGGCAAAGTCATTATAGGAATTAATGTCTTTGGCAATAATCTTCAGCATATAATCATATTCACCGGAAAGACTGATGATTTCCTGTACCTCGTCGTATTTGCCGATGTTTTTTTCAAAGGTTTCCAGGACTTTCTTCGACTGCTCTTTCAGGCGGACATTACAGTAGACAACGATATTCAGTCCCAGTTTTTCGCGGTTCAGGAGCCCGACATATTTTTCTATGATGCCCTGTTTTTCAAGCTGCTTGATGCGCTCGTAGGTAGGGGTGAAAGTAAGGCCTATTTTTTCCGAAATCTCTTTAACAGATAGGGTAGAATCATTCTGGATGATACTAAGAATCATTTTGTCTTTTAAGTCCATAAATTAAGAATAACAAGGGGTGGCAACAAAAGTATTAAGAAAAAATGAAATAAAATTGATAAATTTCTTTAAATTATTGTCATATGATTTTGCAGTTTTCGCTCTTTGTTGTATCTTTGCACCTAATGAATAACACAGTATTTATATCATTAGAATTACCGGGCGAAGACGCCCTTTACGATATTTATTTATTTTAAGCGAAGATATTTTCTTCGCTTTTTTTTTGTAAAAAAATTAGAAATTATGTTTACGATTACAGAACTAAGTACAGAGAGGATCAACCGTATAGTGAAAGAAGCATTGGCATTTGCAGAAGGGAAGACTGCCAGAATTGAAGGCGAGGTTTTCTGTTCCAACCTATTCTTTGAAGACAGCACCAGGACCAAGACCAGCTTTGATATTGCCGAAAGGAAATTAGGCTTGCAGGTGGTTCCGTTTGATGCTTCCAACAGTTCGGTAAACAAAGGAGAAAGCTTATACGATACGGTAAAAACGCTTGAAAGCCTTGGGGTCAACCTGGTTGTGATCAGAGATAAAAAAGACCGGTACTTTGATGAGCTGAAAAACATCAGGATTCCTGTAATCAACGGAGGAGACGGAACCGGGAACCACCCGTCGCAGTGTATGCTTGACCTGATGACCATTTACCAGGAATTCGGGAAGTTCGAAGGCCTTAAAGTAGGCATCGTAGGCGATGTAAAACACAGCAGGGTAGCCAATTCCAATGCAGAAGCCCTGAGAAGGCTGGGTGCAAAAGTTTACTTTTCAGGTCCTGAGCAATGGTTCGATGAAGGAGCACTGATCAACGGAACCTATCTAAGCGTTGATGAAATGATCCATGAAGTGGATGTGCTGATGCTGCTGAGGATACAGCACGAAAGGCACGATGCTAAAATGAGTTTCTCCGCTGCCGAATACCACAGAAAATACGGATTGACGAAAGAAAGAGAGAAAACAATGAAGAAGGAAGCGATCATCATGCATCCGGCACCGATCAACAGGGGAGTGGAAATTGATTCCGACCTGGTGGAATGCGAACGCTCAAGAGTCTTCAGGCAAATGCAGAACGGCGTCTTCGCAAGAATGGCGATTTTAAAAGAGGCACTGGAGAAAGAGGGACATACATTTAAATAACTGTAAAATGTATGATGTACAATGTATATAGATGTCAAAACGATTAAAATACATTCTACATCTTACAACCGACATAGTACAAGATAAAAAATAATAAGAGATAAAAGTTTACAATGAAGAAAAAATTAATACTGGAGTCCGGTGAAGTGTTTCATGGAAAAGGTTTCGGAGCAGAGTTGGAAACGGCAGGAGAAGTGGTTTTCAATACCGGAATGACAGGGTATCAGGAACTTATTTCCGACCCTTCCTACTGCGGACAGATCGTCTGCATGACGTATCCGCTTATCGGTAATTATGGTATTAACCGTGACGATTATGAGAGTATTGAGCCGGCTATCAAAGGGCTGATCGTAAAAGAACTCTGCGATTTCCCATCCAATTTCCGTACTCAGATTACACTGGATGAACTGTTTAAAAAGAAGAACCTTTCCGGAATTTCCGGCATCGACACCAGAAGGCTGACAAGAGTACTCCGTAACCACGGAGTGGTAAAAGGTAAGATCGTGAATGCCGATGCAGATGAACATGCAGTCGTTTCAGAACTGGCATCAACCACATTCCCTACCAACCAGGTGGAAATGGTGTCTACCAAAACGTCTTACGCCAATCCGGGAAGAGGTTTAAAAGTGGTATTGGTGGATTTCGGTTCCAAATTGGGGATCATCCGCGAACTCTCCCAGAGAAATTGCGACATCACCGTGGTCTCCCAGGATGTGACGGCAGAAGAAATCTTATTGATGGATCCGGATGGAGTCATGTTGTCCAACGGTCCCGGCGATCCTGAAGACAACCAGCATGCCCTGGAAATGATCCGCGGACTTTTAGGTAAAGTTCCGATCTTCGGAATCTGCTTAGGTCACCAGCTGATCGGTTTGGCCTGCGGTGCAAAAACATTCAAGCTGAAATTCGGACACAGAGGAGGAAACCATCCTGTTTTGGATTTGGAGAAAAACAAAGTGGCGATCACTTCCCAGAACCACGGATATGCGGTAGATCAGGAAAGTTTAACAGGAACAGATTTAATTGAAACACACATCGCGCTGAACGACAGAACCAACGAAGGATTAAAACACAAAATCCACCCTTGCTTCTCCGTACAGTACCACCCGGAAGCAAGCCCGGGCCCGGAGGATGCGAATTATCTGTTTGATGATTTTATTCAGATGATGGAGGATTTTAAGAAGTAAGCAAAGAACCAAGAAGCTAGACACAAGAATCAAGATTAACAGATTACAGATGCATCATTTTGAAAAATTATTGTTTTGGCAGAAATCTATGGTATTAGCGAAAAATATTTATTTAGCCTGCCAAAGAATTCATAATGATGAAAAATTTGGATTGATTTCTCAAATTAAAAGGTCTGTTGTATCTATTCCATCGAATATTGCTGAAGGTTCAGGCAGAAATAGTGATAAAGAATTTAATCATTTTCTGGCAATTGCTTTAGGATCTGCATTTGAATTGCAGACACAGTTGATACTGACTAAAGAGTTAAATCTTTTACCTGAAGACGAAGTCAATGCTTTATTAGGTGATGTTGCTGAAGTTCAACGAATGATTTATTCATTTAAAAATAATTTAAAATAAAAAGTCTAAGATCTTGGCTCCTGGTTCTTGAATCTTGACTCTCTAATAAAAATAAAAATGGCAAAACGTACAGATATAAAAACAATTTTAGTAATCGGTTCCGGGCCTATCATCATTGGTCAGGCGGCAGAATTTGATTATGCGGGAACACAGGCTTGTCTGTCTCTGAGAGAAGAAGGCTACAAGGTAATTTTGATCAACTCCAATCCTGCAACCATCATGACGGATGTGGAAATCGCAGATAAAGTGTATATCGAGCCGATTTCCCTGCAATTTGTAAGTCACATCATCAGAAAAGAGCGTCCGGATGCACTTTTACCAACTCTTGGCGGACAGACCGGACTGAATATGGCGGTAGAGCTGGAGAAATCAGGAATCCTTGAAGAGTGTAAAGTGGAGGTTTTGGGAACAAAGCTTTCGGCTATCAACAGGGCGGAAGACAGGGACCTGTTCCGTGAACTGATGAGAGAGCTGAATGAACCTGTTCCTGAATCGGATATTGTAAATACTGTAGAGGGGGCCTTAAGTTTTGCAGAAGAAATAGGGTATCCTGTAATTGTCCGTCCAGCATTCACGATGGGTGGAACAGGAGGTGGAATAGCT
Source organism: Chryseobacterium camelliae (assembly GCF_002770595.1). Taxonomy (NCBI): domain Bacteria; kingdom Pseudomonadati; phylum Bacteroidota; class Flavobacteriia; order Flavobacteriales; family Weeksellaceae; genus Chryseobacterium; species Chryseobacterium camelliae. The sequence goes on from NZ_CP022986.1 coordinate 4,338,160, forward strand.
TCTAATGAAACGGAACTGAAAGAAATTGCGGAACTAGGATTAAAATACAGTCCTGTAACGCAGTGTCTTATTGAACGGTCCATCGCAGGCTTCAAGGAAATTGAATACGAGGTGATGCGTGATGCCAACGACAATGCGATTGTGGTGTGTAACATGGAAAACATTGACCCGGTGGGCGTGCATACCGGAGATTCCATCGTGGTTGCGCCTTCCCAGACACTTTCCGACAGGGAATACCAATTGCTGAGAAATGCTTCCCTGAAAATCATCAGGGCACTGGGAATTGAAGGAGGATGTAACGTGCAGCTGGCTTTAGACCCGCATTCATTCGACTATTACATCATCGAGGTAAACCCAAGGGTTTCCCGTTCATCCGCTTTGGCATCAAAAGCAACCGGTTACCCGATCGCAAAGATTGCTGCGAAAATCGCGGTAGGACTTACCCTTGACGAAATTATGAACCCGGTAACCGGGAAGACATACGCCTGCTTTGAACCGGCTCTGGACTATGTGGTAACAAAATTCCCAAGGTTCCCGTTCGATAAATTTGAAACGGCAGACAGGAGATTATCTACCCAGATGAAAGCAACCGGTGAAGTAATGGCTATCGGAAGAAACTTCGAGGAATCTCTACAGAAAGCCATTCGTTCCCTGGAAACCGGCATCAGGCATTTAGGGCTGAAAACCAAACAGACCTTGGCATTGACGGCGGAAGAAATCGAAAGAAGGATCAGGGTGTGCGATGATGAAAGGTTATTCATCATCGGTGATGCTTTACGAAAAGGATACGACTGGGAACAGATCGTGGAATGGAGCAAAATCGATAAGTTCTTCATCTGGAAGTTGAAAAAGCTGGTCGATTTCGAACAAACGATTGTCAACAACAAATTTGACAAAGAAACATTAATTGAAGCTAAGAAACTAGGCTTTGCGGATCTAAATATTGCCCACCTTTGGGAGATTACCCAAAGAGAAGTATTCAATTTCAGAAAAGAAAACGGAATCATGCCGGTGTATAAGATGGTAGATACCTGCGCCGCTGAATTTGAATCTGAAACTCCATATTTCTATGGAACGTACGAAGAAGAAAACGAAAGCGTGGTTTCAGACAAAGAGAAAATCATCGTACTGGGTTCCGGACCGATCAGGATCGGGCAGGGAGTTGAGTTTGATTATGCGACGGTTCACTCAGTTTGGGCGATCAAAGAAATGGGCTACGAAGCGATCATCATCAACAACAACCCGGAAACGGTTTCCACCGACTTTTCGATTTCGGATAAACTGTATTTCGAGCCGCTGACAGAAGAAGATGTCATGAACATTATCGAGCTGGAAAAACCGAAAGGGGTTGTGGTACAGTTCGGGGGCCAGACCGCGATCAACCTGGCTGATAAATTAGCTTCACATGGTGTTCAGATTTTAGGGACTACCCTGGAAGACCTGGACAGAGCAGAAAACAGGGATAAGTTTGAAAAAGCGCTTCAGGAAATGCAGATTCCTCAGCCGCTCGGGAAAACATCCGTTTCTAAAGAAGAAGCGATCAAAATTGCCAATGAAATCGGATATCCGGTATTGGTTCGCCCGAGTTATGTACTGGGAGGCCGTGCCATGGAAATCGTGTACACGGAAACAGAACTCGCCCATTACATGGAAAACGCAGTGGAGGCTAGTCCTAAACATCCGGTACTGGTTGACAAATATATGGTTGGAAAAGAAGTAGAGGTAGATGCCATCTGCGACGGTGAAACGGTAGTGATTCCGGGAATCATGGAGCACATCGAGAGAGCAGGGGTGCACTCCGGAGATTCTATCGCAGTATATCCTCCGCAGAATATTTCGCAGGGGGAAATTGATACGCTGGTAGATTACACCAAAAGACTGGCTAAAGGACTTAATGTAGTAGGACTTATGAATATCCAGTATGTCCTGTTTGAAGGGAATGTCTATGTCATCGAAGTTAACCCTCGTTCATCCAGAACCGTTCCTTTCTTATCTAAAATCACGGAGGTTCCGATGGCTAACCTGGCTACCAAAGCCATTCTGGGCCAGAAATTGAAAGATCTCGGCTACGAAAGCGGCCTGGTTCCGAAAAAAGAAGGCGTTTTCGTAAAAGTTCCGGTATTCTCTTTCTCAAAACTGACGAAGGTGGATATCTCTTTAGGCCCTGAAATGAAATCGACCGGAGAAGTAATGGGTAAAGATACCACGCTGGAGAAAGCCCTTTACAAAGGACTGGTAGCAGCAGGAAGAAAAGTGCCGATGCACGGCTCCATCCTGTTCACGGTAGCGGATAAGCATAAGCAGGAAGCTGCTGATCTGGCGGCCAGGTTCCATGAAGTAGGTTTCAGGATCTGGGCAACGGAAGGGACTGCCAGATTCTTTGAAGAAAAAGGGATTCCTTGCAAAATAGGATATAAAATAGGAGAAGAAGATGTGAATCTGATTGACCTGATCCAGAAAGGAAAAGTACAGTATGTAGTCAATACCATGACCAAAGGGAAACGGGCTGAAAGAGACGGATTCCAGATCAGAAGGATGAGCGTTGAAAACGGCGTTCCTTGTCTGACCTCCATGGACACGGTAGAAGCCATCCTGAAAGTGATTGAAAGCATGAGCTTCAAGATGGAAACCATGTAAATACTATCCTGAATATAATACTAAAGCACTGTCAATTTGACGGTGCTTTTTGTTTGAAATAAGGCGTGGTGTAAATTATAGATGAGATAAATGATAGACGGATAGATTATAGATGATAGACGTTGAAGGTTGAATTTTAGATTATAGATTTTAAATTTTGGATTTTGGATTTTGGATCTTGCGAAATATTGATTAACCAACTATCAAATCGACCTAGGAAAGAAAGGTGTTAAGAAAATGAAGGCTGTGAACGTTAAGAAAATTCTTCTGTCCGAAGCGCGGCACAAGAACTTCAGAGACAGTGCTCTTGGTTAATCCGCGCAAGTTTAGAATTTTTAGTGAACAGTCTTTATTTTTAGCCTTTCTTTCCAGTCTTGATCTTTTGTTTCTTTTGTATCAAGACAAAAGAAAAGAAAATGAGCTATTAGATTTTAGATGAGAGATGATAGACAGAGAGATGATAGACAAGGACTTTGACTTTTAGATTTTAGATTATGAATCTTGGCAGATGATGATTAACAGACTTTAAACTACGACCTAGGAAAGAAAGGCGTTAAAAAAATAAAGGCTGTGAACGTTAAGAAAATTCTTCTGTCCGAAGCGCGGGCGCAAAAATTTCAAAGACAGTGCCCATAGCTGATCCGCGCAAGTTTAGAATTTTTAGAGCACAGCATTTATTTTTAGCCTTTCTTTCCAGTCTTGATCTTTTGTTTCTTTTGTATCAAGACAAAAGAAAAAGAAATAAGCTAGAAATTTTAGATTTTAGATTTTGAATTATGGATTTTGAATCTTGAAATGTAAAATTACTGCTGTAACAGCAGCCATATTCTTTTTTGAATTCGTATTTTTAAACAAAAATTTATCACGTGAAGAAGTTATTATTTGCAGTTTGTGTATCAGCGTCAGCATTAAGTTTTGCCCAGGATTATTCGGTGCCGGCGGCAAGCCCGCGACAGAAGGTGGAGCAGCAGTTTTCCATGTCCAAGATTACGGTGGATTACGGAAGGCCGGGTGTAAAAGGAAGAAAGATCTTCGGAGAACTGGTGCCTTACGGGCAGGTTTGGAGGGCGGGAGCCAACTCATCTACGAAAATTACGTTCGGGCAGTCGGTGAATTTTGGTGGTAAAATCGTTCAGGCAGGAACGTACGGATTATTCATTGTTCCTACTGAAAAAGAATGGAAAGTGATCCTTAACAAAGACTTCCAGCAGTGGGGTGCCTATACCTACGATCCTAAACAGGATGTGGTTGATATATCGGTCCCGGTCAATAAACTGGCAGACAAGCAGGAGTGGTTTGAGATTACCCTGAACCCAACCGATGAGAATTCAGGTAACCTGGTGATTAAATGGGATATGGCAGTGGCAGAAGTTCCTATTAAGCCGGCAAAACCTGAAGCAGTGACCAAAATTGCAGACAAACTGAAAGAAATTAAAAAAATCGAAGCTGAGGCAGCCAAAACAAAAGGTTAGGCATTATTTTAATAAAAAACAACACATACAGATGAAATTTTCAGTGCAGAACATCCTGGAAAATCAGGACTATCAGTTAATCCCCTTAGAGGAAGGGGATTTTGAATCCTTATACAAAGTTGCTTCAGATCCCAGGGTCTGGGAACAGCATCCCAATAAAGACCGTTATAAGCGGGAAGTTTTTCAGAATTTCTTTGTTGGAGCGATGGAAAGCAAAGGAGCATTTAAAATTGTAGAGAAAGCAACCGGAAATGTGATCGGGAGCAGCCGATATTATGATTATAATGAAGATGACAACAGCATCTTTGTAGGCTATACATTCTACGGAACCGAATCCTGGGGAAAAGGGATCAACCCGCAGATCAAGAAGCTTATGCTCGATTATATCTTCCGGTTTGTGGATAAGGTTAATTTCCATGTAGGAAAAGATAATATGCGTTCCCGGACCGCAATGGAAAGGCTGGGCGCAGAAAATACCGGGGAACAGAAAGTAGCCTACTTCGGTGAACCGTCAAGGACAAATATTGTTTATCAAATCAAAAAAGAAAATTGGCTATGAAAAAGTATACTGTCCAGCAGAATCCTTTTGTAGTCCCCACTACAGATGGTAAGCTGATCGAAGAGCACTGGGGGAATTCAACGCAAAACCCGGAAGTATCCATTGCCCATATGGTTGCGCCAGCCGGATGGAGCGAACCGCATCAGACTCCGGAATTTGGTGAGTTTACCTTCATTATCTCCGGGAAAAAGCAGTTTGAAATCGATGGGGAGATTATTGTGCTGGAGAAAGGGCAGAGCATCAGGATTGGTAAAGGAGCGAGGGTGAGATACAGCAACCCTTTTCCTGAAGAATGTGAATACCTGTCGGTATGCCTTCCTGCATTTTCTATGGAATCGGTGCACAGAGAAGAAGAAGGGGTAGATTAAATCAAGCAATAATACTTGTTTAAATCACTTTTTTTAGATAAAAATTAGTTTTAATAAGCTTTAATCCAGCTATATAGCTCTTTTGTAGGGGTTTTTCATAGAATTATGTTTCAGAGCTGTGAATTATTTTGTATGTTCGCGGCTGAAAAACTGACAATTAATTCTGTATGAAAAACATTTTACCCGTTGCGCTTTTATTGGGCGCTGCTGTTTCTTTTACGTCCTGTGCAACCATTATTACCGGGACCAAAGATAAAATATCTTTTACCTCAACTCCGGAAGGTGCCAAAGTGATGCACAAAGGCATTGAAAAGTGTACGACGCCATGTACTGCTGAAATTCCGAGATCACTGAGCAGGCAGACGGTGACTTTCGAGAAAGAAGGATACATCAGCAAAGAAATGAAGCTTACCAAAACTTTTAATCCTGTAACCCTGGTTAATATTATTTTAGGCGGAGCCATAGGTGTGGGTATTGATGCGGCGACAGGATCACTGACCAAATATTCTCCTAAAGCCTATACCACAGAGCTGGAAGCAAAACAATAATCAGTTTAACAATACAGCAGTGTAACAATATACCAATGATGAAAATTGATGTATTGTTACACTGCTGCATTGATGTATTGCTACCTTATTTCAGGATTTCTTTCAGGAACATCAGCGTGTGGTTCCAAGCTCTTTTGGCCATGACCGGATTATAATCAGGCGACTTCGGATCCGTAAATGTGTGCTTGGAGTGGGCATAGGTAATGATCTGCCAGTCAGCATTTCCTTCATTCATCTCTTTTACCAGATTGTCATAATCTTCCCTGGAAACACTCTGGTCATCTGCCGGATGCTCGACCAGGATTTTTGCGGCCAGCGGTCCATTGGTTCTAGACTGGTCTTTGGCCAGGCTTCCGTGAATGGACACCGCACCTGCAACGGGAAATTTGCCCCTTGCAGATTCCAGGGCACCGGTTCCGCCGAAGCAATAACCGATAACGGCAATTTTTTCAGGAATGGCTCCACTTTTCTTCAGCTGTTCCAGTGCTAAGCTGATCCTTTTCTGATATGCTTCGTAATTCTGTTTGTAATACCCTGACATTTTTGCTGCTGCAGCATTGTCAGCCGGAACGTTTCCTACGCCGTAAATATCTGCAACAAACGCCACATACCCTTCTTTCTCCAGCTCTGCCGCTGCATTTCTGGCTTCATCATCAATGCCTTTCCATGCAGGAAGGATAAGGACGCCCGGAAGCTTTTTTCCGGCATTGGAGGTAACCAGTCCGCTGAGTTTCTGGGTGCCGTCCTGGTAGTTTACTGTTTTGAGCTTCTGGCTGAATACCGTTCCGGAAGCCATTAAAATTCCGGCTAATAATATCGAACGTATCATACTATAATTTGTGTGTTGATTGTGTTTCTACTGATCAAATTTTACGCCTAAATCCATCAGTTCTTTTTCCAGGTCTGTTTCAGGTGTGATATGCACCGTATGGAAACCCAGTGACTGTGCCATTTCGATGTTTCTGATATTATCATCGATGAACACGGATTCCTCTGCGCTGATCTGATACCGGTCCAGAAGCAGGTGCCATATTTTCGGATCCGGCTTGATGAGTTTTTCCGTTCCAGAAACGACAATCTTTCCTTTAAATAACTTGAAGAAATCGTAGTTTTCCAGTGCATAAGGAAACGTCTCATCAGACCAGTTGGTCAGCCCGAAAAGCTCATAATCGGTATTCCCTAGTTTTTTCAGCACTGCTACGTTGTGGGGGATATCGCTTTTCAGCATCACTGGCCAGTTATCATAATAGGCGCGGATTTCTTTTTCCCATTCCGGGAATTTCTTAATCTGGATTTCTGTTCCCTCAGCAAGCTTTCTCCCGCGGTCCTGTTCCTCGTTCCATTCCGTCTGGGCTATATGTTCCAGGAAATATTCCATCCTTTCATCATCATTGAAATACGTCTTAAAGAAATATCTTGGATTCCAGTCCATCAGGACTCCTCCGAAATCGAATATAATGTTTTTGATTGCCATAAGTATTGTTTAGTATAAATCTGTTGTGTTTTTTATGGTTTATAAAACCGGTACTGCCCGTCTTCATACCGCGCATGGATGTGGTGCAGTCCGTTAGTGAGTATAATTTCTTCCGCTCCGATGATCGAATTGTACCGGGCGGTCTGCTCAAATGTTTTTTCCGTTAACTTTACCTGGGGTGCCTTGCATTCCACCAGGATCTTAGGCTGTGTTTTTTCGGTTACCATCAGGTCAATTCTTTTGGTAAGTCCGTTCAATACAATCTTTTTCTCCGTGATCAGGGCCGATGCGGCATAGGATTTCACGGTAATGTAATAATGGATCCAGTGCTGCCGCACCCATTCTTCAGGCGTAAGCAAAAGGTAGGTTTTCCGGATGGGATCATAAATAAAAAACTTATCTTTGTCCTGCTTGAATTTAAAATCAAAAGTTTCCTGAAAATTCAGTTTTGGAAGTTCCATTAATACGATGAAAGAATTAGATTTAATCCTCAAAAATATTAAAAATAAAGAAGTTTTACCGATTTATTTTTTTCACGGAGAAGAGCCTTACTTTATTGATGTCGCTGTGAAAGCCCTGGAACACGACTTTCTTACCGAAGATGAAAAAGCCTTTAACCAGACCGTAGTCTACGGAAAAGATACCTCCTACCAGGACATCCTTTCACTGGCCCGCCAGTTTCCCATGATGGGGGATAAGCAAATGATCATTGTAAAGGAGGCCCAGGACCTCCGGCTGAATGATGAAGAGAACAGGATCCTGGAAGCCTATGTAGAAAACCCCGTTCCTTCCACCGTACTCGTATTCGCACACAAGCATAAAAAACTCGACAGCCGCAAAAAAGCAGCAAAAGCCCTGGATAAAGCCAAGGCACTCTTTCTCAGCGAATCTGTCAAAGAAAACAACCTTCCGAAATGGATTGCCGATGAATGTGCAAAGCTCAGCATAAAAACCGCCCCGAATATCGCTCACCTCCTTGCCGAATATATGGGGAACAACCTCTCCAGAATTGCCAATGAGCTGAATAAACTGAAGATCATCCTGAAAGAAGGGCAGGTGCTGGACGGAACCATCATTGAAAACCATATCGGGATCAGTAAAGAATACAATATTTTCGAACTTCAGAAAGCGTTGGGCACCAAAAATGCCAATGCAGCATTCCGGATTGCTTATTTTATGGGGAAAAACCCGAAAAACAATCCTTTCGTTATGATGCTGTCCAGCCTGTACAATTATTTTTCCAATGTCATCATCTACCAGACCATGACCGGCCAGCCACAGCAGGCCATTGCCTCCCAGATGGGCGTCCATCCTTATTTCCTTAAGGATTACGTAGAATCGGCCAGGCTGTACCCTCTGAAACATGCCACCAGGGTCATCTCTATCTTACGCGAGTTCGACATGAAAGGCAAAGGACTTGGCGCCGTGAATATGACGGAAGCTGAACTCATCAAGGAACTGGTGTATAAGATTATTCATGTGGATAGGATTAAGATGAAAGTGTAGAAGAGTCAAGAATCAAGAGTCAAGAATCAAGAGCCAAGAGTCAAGATTTTAGATTTTAGATGGGAGATAATAGATAATAGACGAATAGATAATAGATAATAGATGTCGGATCTTTAAATATCGATTATAAATCTTGAATTATAAATCTTAGATATCAAATCATTATTTTCCTACTTTTTTGTCTCGAAACTGAAAGTTCGATTCGCCTCGCGCTTCGGACAGAAGAATTTTCTTACCATTCACGGCCTTTATTTTCTTAACGCCTTTTTTTCCTATGTCATAGTGTAAAGTCTGTTAATCATCATTAGTCAAGATTCAAAATCCAAAATCCATAATTCAGCATTCAATATCCAAGATCTCTGTCTATCATCTATACGTCTATTGTCTTCATCTAAAATTTTCTACTTCCTTTTTCTTTTGCCTTGATGCAAAAGAAACAAAAGATCAAGACTGGAAAGAAAAGCTAAAAATAAATGCTGTGCTCTAAAAATTCTAAACTTGCGCGGATTGACTATGGGCACTGTCATTGAAGTTTTTGTGCCGCGCTTCGGACAGAAGAATTTTCTTAACGTTTACAGCCTTTATTTTCTTAACGCCTTTCTTTCCTAGGTCATAGTGTAAAGTCTGTTAATCATCATTAGTCAAGATTCAAAATCCAAAATCCATAATTCAGCATTCAATATCCAAGATCTCTGTCTATCATCTATACGTCTATTGTCTTCATCTAAAATTTTCTACTTCCTTTTTCTTTTGCCTTGATGCAAAAGAAACAAAAGATCAAGACTGGAAAGAAAAGCTAAAAATAAATGCTGTGCTCTAAAAATTCTAAACTTGCGCGGATTGACTATGGGCACTGTCATTGAAGTTTTTGTGCCGTGCTTCGGACAGAAGAATTTTTTTAACGTTCACAGCCTTTATTTTCTTAACGCCCTTCTTTCCTAGGTCATAGTGTAAAGTCTGTTAAAATTATTTTTAAAGATTCAAAATCCAAAATCCATAATTCAACATTTAAGATCCAAGATCTCTGTCTATCATCTATACGTCTATTGTCTTCATCTAAAATTTTCTACTTCCTTTTTCTTTTACCTTGATGCAAAAGAAACAAAAGATCAAGACTGGAAAGAAAAGCTAAAAATAAATGCTGTGCTCTAAAAATTCTAAACTTGCGCGGATTGACTATGGGCACTGTCATTGAAGTTTTTGTGCCGCGCTTCGGACAGAAGAATTTTCTTACCATTCACAGCCTTTATTTTCTTAACGCCTTTCTTTCCTAGGTCATAGTGTAAAGTCTGTTAATCATCATTAGTCAAGATTCAAAATCCAAAATCCATAATTCAGCATTCAATATCCAAGATCTCTGTCTATCATCTCTCCGTCTATCATCTCTCATCTAAATTTATCATCTAAAATCTATAATTCAAGCTCTCCGTCTTCATCGACAGCAAACATATCAGATATTGACAACTATCATTAAAATAACTTTAAATAAAGGATAAAAATTCCGAAATTAGCAGCCTGAATTTAAATCTTTTTGACAAAGAAATTATGGAGCAAAACATTTTAGATTGTGTGATCATCGGATCGGGACCTTCCGGTTTTACAGCAGCCATTTATGCGGCAAGAGCAGACCTGAAACCTGAATTATATACAGGCCTGGAACCGGGCGGACAGCTGACCACCACTACAGAAGTTGAAAATTTCCCAGGATACCCAACCGGGATTACCGGCCCTGAAATGATGATGGATTTGCAGAAGCAGGCAGAAAGATTTGATACCAAAATACATTATGAAATGATTACCAGGGCGGAATTCTCCAAAGAAGTAGGAGGGATCCACAAGGTGTATGCAGGAAACAAAGAAATCCTGGCCAGAACGGTAATCATCTCTACCGGGGCTACAGCCAAATACCTGGGACTGGACGACGAAAAGAAGTATGCAGGAGGCGGGGTTTCCGCTTGTGCTACCTGCGACGGATTTTTCTACAAAGGAAAAGATGTGGTGGTGGTAGGTGCAGGAGATACGGCCGCAGAAGAAGCGACATACCTGTCCAAGCTGTGTAACAAAGTAACGATGCTGGTGAGGAAAGATGTGTTCAGGGCTTCAAAAACCATGATCCACCGTGTTGAAAACACTCCGAATATCGAAGTGAAATTCAACCATGAGCTGATCGGCATTGAAGGGGAAAATAACCTGGTGGAAAGAGCGATTGTGATCAACAACCAGACACAGCAGGTATCTACTGTAAGTGTTGACGGGATCTTCATTGCTATCGGGCATAAACCGAATACCGATGTTTTCGCCGGACAGATCAACCTGGATGAAAACGGGTATATCCTGACCGAAAAAGGAACTGCAAAAACCAATCTTCCGGGTGTGTTTGCTGCGGGAGATGTTCAGGACCACATTTACAGACAAGCCATTACGGCAGCCGGAAGCGGATGTATGGCAGCCATGGATGCTGAAAAATACCTTGGAGAACTGGAATAATACATTCTCTCAATCATAATACAGGCTGCTTTTTAAAAGCGGCCTTTTTTTATGGGAAAAATTAAGCCTGCTTATCATGGTGATAAACCTCATAGGTTTTCAAAACCTATGAGGTTTTTCTTACTGCAAAATAAGCGTGTGAGAAATCAAGTAAGCGATCAGCATTTCATCTTAAAATCTTTTCAACTTCCAAACTTTCAAGGTCTTAAAAACCTTGAAGGTTTCCATCAGAGCTCATCCATTTCTAAACCTAACGGGTTTCCGAAACCCCGTTAGGTTTTTTCACTGTAAGACAAGCCTTTAGCAATAAGATGAAAGATCATTTCAATCTGCAAACCTTCGCCCTTCGTATGATGAGCCTGTTTTGTCCTCTTTACCTTCTTTAATTTCTAAAAAAGCCTTCCTTCGTTCCAGAATAACAAACCCTGCATCCAACATTTTCGTCAGATAAATATATGGACTCACCATATTCTTTTCCGGTCCGCAGCGGTAGGCGCCGAGGGAAAAATAGACCATGCCGCCCAGGAAATAATCAAATTCCTTTACAGTGAAAGCGGTAAAAGCGGTGTGGAAAACCAGCAGGGGATTTTGGTATTCTTCATCGGAAAGGGAGCCTTGCATGAGTGATGAAATGGTTTCAGTTGAGATACCGAGCATCCATTTTTTGCTTTTCATGCGGAGAAAATATCCGGCTCGGATGAATGACCGCATTGACTGGTGGAAATGGACAATAGCGGAAAAATCTTCATCTATCCAGCCTCTTTTCTGCACGGCGTACTGCATGATGGTGTTCAGCAGGTCTTTGGCGGTGGTAAGGTCGTTGAAACAGAAGAATGTGTCCAGCATTTTCAGGCTGGAATGTTTCTTATGGCTGGGTTTCAGCCGGTGTTTTACGTTGATGGTTTCTTTTTTCATACGGATGTTTTTTTTGTGTTGATGAGGTTCCGGTTGAACCTACAGGTTCCCGGAACAGTTCGTTTTGTTGACTGTCCTTGTTTAATGGTATGCTTAAAAGCAGGTTTTTGGTGTTTTAAAAAGCTTTCCTAATGCCCTTGGGCAGAGAAAAAGAACCGGGTAACCGAGGAATCAGCCGCCGCCGGGCACCGGAAAGCAGGGAATATACACGGCTGTATCAGCCAGCACACTCTAAAAACACACATTTACACATTGATACCTTATCATTGGGAAGGATTGGCTTAGAAAAATTGTAGAAGCAGCGGACTGCATGGAAATAAAACGGCGTAGAGCTCTACAATATCTGAATCAGAGGTACTGGTATACCGTGCACACAGATAAGAGAACTCACGCCTAGGTCGTGAGCTTCCTGCTTATCTTCTCGTGTGCTAAAAAATTACCAGTTTTCTGATACGAGATTCTAAACAATAGCTTCTAATAATCGTTGAAGTATCGCAAAATTACATTTCTGTAACTTATGGTACAAATATATCAAAATATATTATTCGATACAAATTTGTATCGAATAATATTATTTAATATTTCAAATTTTACTGTATGCAAGAATATAGTAATGAAGAAATCGATGCATTAGGTCTACAGATCGGCTGTCTGGTAAGAGTTGAAAGACTTAGAAAAAAAATATCACAGGAAACGCTTGGACTCATGATAGGTTCAAATAATACAACTATTGGAAGAATAGAGAGGTTTGAAAACGATACAAATTGGAAGCATCTGTTTAAAATCTGCCAGGCCTTAAACCTGGATTTTCTTTTATTATTTAATTTGAAGTCATTAACAGAACTACTGTCAATCGTAAAAGAATGTATCGAACTTGAAGATAGGTTAACCACTCAAAAAGAACAATATTATAAAGATCTTGAGATTAAAATCAAAAAAGTATTTGAAGGCATAAGTTCGTAAAGGATTACAAGTTAATCTACAAGAATTTTTTAATTTTAAAACTGAAGAATAATCCTGACAAAAGTTAGGATTTATTGTTTTATATGGAAACCTATAAAAAGATAAGTACAATAGTTTTGTATATTTGAATTACATTGTAATAATAAATGGAATAAAAACAATAATTAACTTAATTATGGCAGCACTTATTCTTAGTGAAAATATTCAATATTTTTCAAGTGATGAAAAACCTAGAAAGATACTTGAATATATAGATAAGTTGATAGTTCTATTTCCTGATTTTGAATACTTTTATATTCATACATATGAAATAATATTAGAACCTGATTTTACAGAAAGAAAAAAAATATACAGTATTAATGGAGAGATAAGAGTAGCTATGCAAAGACTTGGCTATATTGAGACGCCTAGAGATGCAAATGTGATGCATGTATTAACAGAAAAAGGAAGATTAGTAAAATCAAAAGGTGGTCATTTCAAATATTTAAAAAGTATTGCACCTAAAAAAGACTGGTTTAAAATCATTCCAATTACTACATCAATATTTTTTGGAATTTTAACAATTGGTATAAGTATTTGGAACATTAAATTAAGTAAAAATAGAGATAAGTCTGTTATAGAAATAGAAAAGCAATATAAAAAAATAGATTCTTTAAAACAGAAAATAAAAGAATTAGAGAAGAAGTAATTGAATAATAAATATTAATAGATTTGAATACATACATATGATTAATTTTTGTATGATAGCAGAAATTACTAAACATTCATAATAAACGAAAAAACACTGTAACTTCACCAGATGTTAGTTTATAAAAACACGAAAGATGATTAAATTTAAAAGACTGGATCATGTTCAGATCTGCATTCCGAAAGGGCAGGAAGATCAAGCAAGACATTTCTATACGAACATTATCGGCTTAACTGAAATCCCTAAGCCAGAGCAGCTTATCCCAAATGGAGGTCTTTGGTACCGCATTGCCGATATCCAGCTTCACATAGGCACAGAAGACCACATCAGCACATCCAAAAGGCATCCTGCTTTTGAAGTGGAAGATTTAGACACCATAAAAGAATACCTGATCGGGCAGAAGGTAAAGATCAAAGAAGAAATACAGATTCTGGGGCAGCATCGTTTTTCGTTTATTGATCCTTTTGATAACAGGATAGAGCTCCTGGAAAAGAAAAATCCGAAAGAAAAATAAACACAGCAAAGAAGCAAATTTCTATTAATACAACATTTTCAGAAAAAATTTCATCTCCATATTTAATGCGTCAAGTTTTGTCGCATTAAATACGCTATTTTGAAAAAAATAAGCAATGAAACTGAACGCGATGGTTGCAGAAAGCCCGATGCCCGGTGAAAAAACAATGGTATTAAGGTTTAGGGATGATGTAAAAAAGCAGCATTTTGAAGTACGATGCAATTTCGAGCCTTACCTGCATAAATTCCGGAAGTGGGATGACATTATAGTCTGGATCAGATGGGAATCTGAAATCTTTGAAGAACCCAAAACGGGACAGAAATCCTATTTCACGCATTTAACGTGCCATAAAGCAAAGCTGGTCCATACGCCTTATATAAAAGATCGGTCTCTGTACAGCCTTGGCGGATAAACTATACAGTCAGAATATTTCATCAGCAATACTGGCCTGATCACAGGCACGCCGTAGGCGTGCTATCTGAATTCAATAAAGATAGAACTCCTACGGAGTTCTTTGCCTGAAACAATCCGGATCCTATTAATACTACACAGATATTGCTCCTACGGAGCAAAAAAATATCTGATATACAACTATAGAAAATTACACAGCACCATGCTCCGGACGGAGTAGCATCTGTGTAGCAGCAGAGACCGGTCTGATCACAAGCGCGCCTTAGGTGTGCTATCTGAATTCAATAAAGATCAAATTCGTACGAAGCTCATATTGACAAAATTTACGTCCTGCCAACGTTTGGTATATTATTCCTTCCGCATCACATCAGATATCAGCGATAAAAATTAATATCGAAAAAATTAAACAGGCTTTATCCTACCTTCAATCCAGAACCAGCCGGCTTTAATCAACACAAAACCCTCCACGCAGGAGGGTAGTAATAACTTAAACTTTAAAATAAACCACGGAATGAATTCGTGATGCTGCAAAGATAACACGGATAATCATAGGATGCCATCCGTAAAAACCCGGATATTTTAGGCCTGTTCTGTGCTTCCGATAAAGTCATTTTACATAATAATTTGAACACGTCCGCAAGTCGTTGGTTTGAATTTTATAAATTTATGTTTGAATTCTATATGACGACTGATCAGGATAATTTCTAATTTAGAAGGATAAGATACAAGTATAAAAAATTAAAAATCAAAGTGATGAGCAGACGTTTCGAAAACAAAAAGATCCTGATTACAGGCGGAAACAGCGGCATTGGTCTGGCTGGTGCAAAACGACTGATCGAAGAGGGGGCAACGGTCATAATCACCGGTAAAAACAAAGAACGCTTAGCAGAAGCTGAACAGTTTCTGGGCAGCAATGCCATTGTTATTGAAGATGATCTTGCAGATGGTCAGTCTGCAGAAAGAATCGTTCCGGTAGTGGAAAAAATGGGCGGCCTCGATGGGCTTTGGCTGAATGCCGGGGTGGCCTCGGGAGGAGAACTGCAGGCGCTGGATATGGAAACCATTACCGCGATGTTCAAGGTGAATGTTTTCGCCCCGATGCTTCAGCTGGCGGCACTTTCCCCTTTCCTGAAAACAGGAAGTGCTGTCCTGGTGACTTCGTCAACGGCTGTATATGAAGGCCTGGCCGGCGTATCCTTGTACAGCGCAACGAAAGGAGCGGTTTTATCGGCTGCCAGAAGTTGGGCTTCCGAGCTTGCCCCGAGAAATATCAGGGTCAATACACTGGTTCCGGGCCCTATTAAATCCAACCTGCGTGCCGGGCTGCCTCCTGAAATGAAAAAAGAACTGGAAGACCGTCTGGCCGAAACACTTCTGCTGAAACGCATCGGTGAACCGGAGGAAGCGGAAGCACTGGCGTTATTTTTACTGTCTGATGAAGCCAGTTTTATTACCGGATCTTCGTATCTGGTGGATGGCGGGTATTTGCTGACATAATTTTAGAGAGCATATTTTTACTTTCCTTATTTCAGGATTAACAGCAGGATCTGTTTGAATCATTTTGCCTGCTCCAGCTGATATTTTCGATTGGTTTTCCCGGATCAGGTTGCAATAAGGCACGGGTTATGCTGTAAAAAACGAAAGAAGTATTTTTAATCTTGAAAAAAAGGACCCAATGAAGATGGATGCAGTTTTTAAAGCGTGGAAAACGAGCCGAAGGATGTACCTGACGTTCTTCGAAAATTATTCTCTGGAACAGCTGAATAAAATTCCAGAAGGGTTTAACAATAACCTGATCTGGAATATCGGGCACATTATTGCCACACAGCACAAACTGATTTACCAGGGTTCAGGGCTGAAAGGATATCTTTCCGATGAAGTGTTTAACCGGTACCAATCCGGTACATTTCCTGCATCACCCGTTACGCAGGAAGAAGCGGAAACCCTGAAGGAACTGCTGATTGCTCAGATTGAGTCCACCATCCCTGATTTCAACGAAGGTATTTTCGATCATTACAACGAGCGGATAACAGGCATAGGCTTTCACCTGGCTTCTGTTTATGATGCTTTTCAATGCAATAATTTCCATGAAGGGCTGCATTTAGGCTATATGATGGGCATCAGGAAATTGATTTAAAGCATACATCTTGATAATCTGCTGGTCTGTTAATTTATGGTAAGTTTAGTGAAAAAATGTTAATAGATTTGGATAATGTGAATAGAATCAGTAGATTATGAATTGTAAATGAAATTCTTTTATAAATATTATTTATATTTATAACGATATGATAGTGCGTATTGAAGAAAGTAATGTTTTTTTATAGAAAATTAAACTGGTCGGAGTGCAAATTATATCATTTTATAAAGAATAGTAAATGGATTTACAATAAACACAATAAATTGAAATGTATAAAATCATCATGAAGTATGTATCAGTAATATTTGTTCTGTTCTTATGTTTTACATCAGTGCACGGACAAAGTCAATCGGTTATCGATCATTCAAAAACGGTAAAGAGCCAAGTACTGAAAAGTAATGTAAAATATTCTATATACCTTCCCGCTGGTTATGGGAGCTCTGATAAAACCTATCCTGTTGTTTACCTGCTACACCCTGCGGGTCCTGCCAATACTATACCTAATAATGAATCATGGTTCAGCTACGGCCAGTTAAAAAGCTATTTAGATGATGCAATTATGAAAGGCAGTATTGTGCCGATGGTTGTGGTAACTCCTGATGCAAATTTCGGGACTAAAAGGATCAGCTACTTTAACGATCCTACGGGCGATTTTAGTTTTGAGGATTTCTTTTTTCAGGAGTTTGTTCCATACATTGAAAAAAACTACAGGGTTAATAAAAATACCATAAGCAAGGCTATAGCAGGAGCTTCGCTTGGAGGAGCGGCAGCATTACAGTATGCTATCCATCAACCTGATGCTTTTGGAACTGTTGTGGCACTAAGTGCTGCTGTAAGGGGATATGTTCCTGAATATTTAAAAAACAGATACCCCGATGTCAATAAAGAGATATTAAAGAAATGGTATGAAAAATATGATGTTGTTGGTTATTTCGATCATCAGCAAAAAAACGATATCAAGAATCAAAAATGGTTTATAACTTGCGGTGATGATGATGCCTTATCGGTACATAATGCCAAGTTGCATATTGCAATGGCCGATAAGAAAATAAAACATGAATTTAGGATTTATGACGGAGCTCATGACTGGATGTATTGGAAAAAAGTTACACCAGAATTTTTTGAATTTATATCCACCCATCTCAAAGAATAATGTTTACGTCCGAAATGGTCTTGTATATGTTTTTCAGTAATCTGGCACAGTATCATGCTTTATGGAATATATTTGGCTGAGATTCTTTCTCATAATCATTACATATTGTTATATTTAAAATCAGTTACATCCTATGCATAAAATACAGGCCACTCTTATTTTAACTCTGATATTTACAGTCAGTTTATTTTCTACTCATCCTATTTCATCCTCTATCAATACTGGGCGGGTTATTAATTCTTCCGTTGCTTCTGAGGATATAGAGGCTATACGGGCAGAATACAAAAAAATTAACGGCCTAAAGCTAAAAGCACACCGATTTGCTTATGAGGATTTACCCTGCGTGGACGAAGGCGAAACAATTTATTATTCAAACGGCAAAGAAGTCCGTAAGATAACGGAGAAATTTATCCGGGATGATGCTTATACACTAACCGAATACTATTTTAAGCAGGGCAGGCTTATTTTCGCCATAGAGATCATCATCGGAGGGCCCGCCATAGGCCCCGATATCAAAACCGAATACCGGTATTACATAAAAGACAACAAAGCGATCCGCCAGATGCGGGATAAGGAAATTGTTCCTGCCGACAGCAAAAGTACGGATGTGATCGAAAGAGCTTATAAGCTGCTAAAAATAAAAAAACGCAAAAAATTTAATCTCGATTTCTGCAAAAATTAATACTTATGTCCGGGGTGAAATTTCGCGATCGGCAATTAATCTATGAATCGTTATCGGTTAAATTCACTGTTCTTTATGATCATTTGAATTGACTTTGATCCACTCTTCGTAGCTTATAACACCCAGTTCCGGTTTGCCTTCGCCTTCAAGGACATGGATGAATTCCAATTGGTTTCCGTCCGGATCATCAAAATACAGCGCAAGAGCCGGCATCCAGGCAAAGACCATAGGCGCATGGGTACCATTCTTAAGGAAATTATACGCCTGCAATCCGTTGTTTTCAAGGAAAGTGTTGGCCGTGTGTAAGATAAAATCTTTGGAACAGCTGAAAGCAAAATGCCGTTTCTGTACATTCTCAGGCTGTTCCCACAACCCAAGCATTGCTTTTTTATGTTCCCCGATCCAGAGAAAAGCGATCGGCCTCGTTTCATCATAATGCGCCAATGGTAACCCCAGTACCTGAGTGTAAAACTGAACAGCCTTTTCTAAATTTTTTACCTGAATATGCGTTTCATATAATCCTTCTATCATTTTCTGTACATTTTTTATTGAACATTACGGATGTGTGATATCCTGATCAGCCAAATATACAGGTTTACGTAATTTTAATATTAACCTGTTCAATAGTAAATTTCAATTCTGCTCATACAATTAAATAATAGACTATATGCACTCTTTTGTTCTGGTGCAATGATTGATCATGCTTTCCTTATGGAGAAATCTGATCATGGATATAGTGACCGAATCTTTTTGAAGCCTGAAACCATTTCACATCCGGAAAATTTTCGTAATTTATAGACTGATAATCACAAACTATGGCAACAACCCTGATCGAAGATATTATACAGCAACTCAATGACCTGCATGACGGCGATGTATGGCTGGACGAAACTTTTGCAAAGAAATTCGAACAGATCAGTGAAACGGATGCGTTTACCCGGCCGCTTCCTGATCTGCACAGTCCCGCGGAATTGATTTCACACCTTATTGTCTGGCGCAGGGCCGTGATGGGCCGGCTAAAGGGGGCAGTGGTTCGTCTGGAACTTGATGACCCTTCCAATTGGAAAACCAATGATGAATTGCGTCCCGCCGGATGGGAAGCGCTAAAAAAAGAACTGTATCAAAGCAAACAGGAAATCATCGACATCCTGAACGGTAAAGACGACACCTTTCTCGATACCATTTCAGCCGATTATGGAAAAGATTTCCGGTATTTTGTGCAGGGGCTTATCCATCACGACTTGTACCATCTGGGGCAGCTGGGTATTTCTGTCAAGTATTTAAAAAAGTAACTTCTGTTGCTCGCTTTTTGACTTTTATTGTCAGGATTAAACAAATCAGTTAGCTGAAAGCATAACGAAATGGAAGTTTTCCGGTAGGAAAAATCAATCCCATTACATTCAGTATATAAAATGAAACAGTCCATCATTCATATCGCGCTTCTCGTCAGGGACTACGATGAAGCGCTTGATTTTTACCTCCAAAAATTAGGCTTTGATCTGGTGGAAGATACCTGCCTTTCAAAAACCAAACGATGGGTACTCATTAAGCCTCCCGGTTCCTTCGGATGCTGTCTCCTTTTAGCTAAGGCAGCGGATGAACAACAACGATCATCCGTGGGCAATCAAAGTGGGGGCAGGGTATTCCTGTTCCTCGAAACAGAGAACTTTGATGAATCCTATCAGTCCATGCTGGCGAATGGAATTTCATTCGTCCGTGAGCCCATCGTTGAATCGTATGGAACCGTGGCCGTATTCAAAGATTTATACGGTAATTTATGGGATCTGATTGAGAGAACGGTTGACGCCGGTTAAGGATTCAAAATGTTTTCAATTCCTCATTAATTTTTATATTTTTTTCAAGTGGATCTTTCTCCGATATTTTTGAATTTGAAACGTCTGATGCGATCATTCTAAGAATATATTTCCATACAGGATTTCTGTGATCATTTTTTATTCCGGGTCAGGAAATAGAGGAGGGCAGCTCTGGTAATCGCATTTGGCATCCAAAGTTTCGCATTGTTTAGGTTTACACATGGGATATGATAAATCAGGACTGTTACCTGCAACGATTGTTTTCAGATCCTTTTTGGTAAGCTTTTTTGATAGTTTTGCCAGGTTTTTCATGGGATGTTTGTATTAGTTTGTTTTACTTATCCGGATATTTCCGGAATATCTAAATATACGTAAATATATCATAGCCTGATATTTTTATTTGAGTATTCCCGGATTTCCCAGATTTTCTTTTGGTATTGAGGTCTGCGTGATTCTATTTATCCATGTAATCTGAGAGAGAATATAATTTAGGATGCTGTTAGTTTTTTTATGTTTTATGAAAAAAATCGGTACAAATTTTTATCGATATCTCTGGAAGCAAATAGGGCAGAGGTTAATATGGTAAAGGGAATTTAGTCTTTCTCTCTGTACCTGAAATTTCTCAGTTGAAATATTTCTAAAAGGTTTTTGGAAAAATTTTTGATCAGATTTTTATACGTAAAAAGTTTTTCTGAAAATACGGAGGACTTGACCTTGACAGAATTTAGTAGTTGGGCTAGGAAGCGAAGTATCTTTGGTTTCTGTTTTTATTTTTTACGTTAATACTATAGAATAATTATTTTGACTAAAATAAATGATAATTTAGAGCGTATGGCAAAAACGCTGTACGACTATTGGTTTGTGCAGTTCGATTTCCCTGACGAAAACGGAAAGCCTTATAAATCAAGCGGTGGCAAGATGATTTGGAATGAAATTTTGAAAAGGGAATTCCGGAAGGATGGAAAGTAACTGTATTTAATGATTGGATAGAAAAAACAAAGACTGGAGATTGGGGTAAAGATAAGATTGAGGTAATTATACGGAAAAAGTTTATTGTATTAGAGGTGCTGACATTAATGGATTAAACGGCAAGGTGAAGTTAAAGCACCCAAAGATATATTCTAAAAATAATATATCAAAGGCTCTAAAACCAGATGATTTTATTGTGGAAATTTCAGGTGGAAGTCCATCACAATCTACTGGAAGAATCGCCTTTTAACTGAAAGTACATTTGAAAGATTTGATTCAAATATTATATGCTCAAACTTCTGTAAAGCTATTTCTTTAAAGAGAACGAGTTCTCTTCAATTTCTTACAAGAATGGCAAAGGTTATACGATGCTAATGTTTTTTTGGATATGAGGGAAAACTAGCGAATTAAAAACTTTCTATTTGAATCCTTTATAGTCTTATTTCTAAAAACTCCGAGTATTGTTGAAAGATTTTATAATCAAATAAAAATATAGAATCTAAGAAGCAATCCAACCTTAAACAAAACCAACAACTTTCCCACTCGAGATTGGCTTTTACCATGCTGATGAACGGCAGGTAAAAGTTGAATAAAATAGTAAGATAAATTATCATTTATTGTACAACTATGGCTATTTTTGTTTTTCATTCCTTTGCGGCTTCAAAAATTTAAGTACAATGAAGGAATTAGTGAAGCAAGAAATAATTAATGCAATGCAAACAGTTTTAAACTTTCAACAGTTAATGATTCTTGAAAAGGTAATACATCAATCTTTTCATTCTGTGGTGGTTACACCAAAAAAAAGTAATGAAGATAAGTTGGAAACTGATAATACAAGCGTTTTAAATTTATTCATTTCATCCAAAAAAGTGGAAGGTTGTTCTGAAAAGTCATTAAAATATTATTTTTCGACCATAGACACTCTGTTTCAAAAACTAAAAAAGAAAGTTACAGAAATCTCTACTAATGATTTAAGATTCTATCTCTCAGAATATCAGGAAGCAAAAAAATCGAGTAAAGTCACTATAGATAATATTCGTAGAATATTTTCAAGTTTTTTTTCTTGGTTAGAAGATGAAGATTATATTTTAAAAAGCCCTGTAAGAAGGATTCATAAAGTTAAGACCGCCAGAACTATAAAGGAGGTACTTAGTGATGAAGACATAGAAATACTTAGAGACAACTGCAAGCAAATAAGAGATTTAACCCTTATCGAAATGTTAAGCTCGACTGGTATTAGAGTTGGTGAGCTTGTAAAAATAAATATTAAGGACATTGATTTCCACGAGCGTTCTTGTATCGTAACAGGTAAAGGAAATAAACAGCGTGAAGTATACTTTGATGCAAGAACGAAGATTCATCTCAAAGAATATCTTCAAACAAGAAAAGATGATAATGAAGCTTTATTCGTTTCTTTATCAAAGCCTAATCAGCGACTTTCTATTGGTGGAATTGAAAATGTATTGCGGAAACTGGGACAAAAAACCAAAATAAATAAAGTACATCCTCACAAATTCAGAAGAACTCTAGCGACTATGGCAATCGATAAAGGAATGCCTATCGAACAGGTTCAGAAGTTATTAGGTCATGTTAAAATTGATACAACATTACATTATGCAATGGTAAATCAGGCTAATGTGAAAATTGCTCACCGAAAATTTATTAGTTAAGATTATGAATAATTCAAGAAGAGTAGATTCGATTCTTACCTATTATGGAAAAGGCGTAACACCAAAATATGTTGGAGAAAGCTCCATAATTGTTTTAAATCAGAAATGTATTCGTCATAATAAAATAGATTACTCATTTGCTCAATATATAGATGATAAAAAACACTATAATGAAGATAAGTTTCTGAGAGTTGGAGATATTCTAATAAATTCTACAGGCCAAGGAACGGCAGGTCGAGTTGCTTTTGTGGAGAAGCTGCCTCAAAATAAAAAGGTAATTATTGATTCTCATATTTTAGTAATTAGAACTAATGACTACTTTGAATCTAAATGTTTGAATTACAATCTTTTTTCTATAGAAAAGCAATTACAAACTTTTATGGATGGAAGTACAGGACAAGGCGAATTTGACAAGCAGAGATTATTTAACGTGGTTGTTAACTACTCTCAAAAACATTCTGTACAAAAAGAAATTGCCAATATCCTAACTGATATTGACAATAAAATTAATTTAAACAATCAAATAAATGATAATTTAGAGCGTATGGCAAAAACGCTGTACGACTATTGGTTTGTGCAGTTCGATTTCCCTGACGAAAACGGAAAGCCTTATAAATCAAGCGGTGGCAAGATGGTTTGGAATGAAACTTTGAAAAGAGAGATTCCAGAAGGTTGGGAAATTAGAAATTAAATGATTGTGTTAGTTTAATAATAGATTATCGTGGAAAAACTCCAAAGAAATTAGATGCTGATTGGTCTACTAATAATGATGATATCATCGCAATATCTGCAAAACATATTAAAAAAGGAAAGCTTGTAAATCTTAGTGAAGCTAATCGTGTTAATGATTCATTATATAATAAATGGATGAAAGAAGAATTAAGCGAAGGTGATATCTTGATGACTTCAGAAGCGCCTTGCGGTGAGTTTTTTTACCTTATGGGAGATATAAAATACTGTTTAAGCCAAAGAGTTTTTGCTATAAGATCAAATATAAAAATTTTAAGTCACACATATCTATATTATGAGTTATCAATCGGAAATGGTTATTCGCAGATTTTAGGAAAAGTAAGTGGTAGTACTGTCTTTGGAATAAGACAAGATGAATTAAGAACAGTTAATTTATTAATTCCTCTTATATCATTACAAAAAGAGTTTGAAAAAGAAATTCTTTCCATTTATTACAAAATCAGAATTAATGAACAACAAAACCAACAACTTAGCTCTCTCCGCGACTGGCTTTTACCTATGCTGATGAACGGACAGGTAAAAGTTGAATGAAATAGTAAGATAAATTATCATTTATTTGATTGTTGAGTTCTATTTTATCATCTAATAATGAAAGAGTAGAAGCAATTTTTTTCTGTATTATTTTATCATGTATTTTTATCTCTAAGTTTTTAAAATTTGTAGTAGCTTGTGCTAGTGCAGGTACCCCTACATGATTTTTAAATGATAATAACTTACTTTGGCCATATTTACTTTTCATTAAATAAGAAAAGTAAATTGGATCTAAATTCTCATTAAATCTTACTCTAAATTGACTTTGCGAAATAACATAACGATCATATTTTGAATTATGAGGAATAAATGAAACTTGACCTAATGTTCCACGATGCGTAATTACAATATCTCCCCTTTTAGCATTTGCTTTTCCTAAAGAATTTGCCTTTTCTTCAGAAATATAATTAAAACTATCTTCAACAAGTTTATGATTAGTTAAATTTGAACCGTTCAAAACAGGAATTCCTATATCAATAAAATTATCAACTTTAATATCAGACCCAAATGGTCCCATAGATATTTCTTTAATTAAATTTTTTAGTTTAATTTCCATCATATCTCAAACTTTTAAGCTGTTCCTGAATTTTTATTTCCAAAGCATTTCCTTCCGCAAAAAGACTTTGCAAATTAGTTTCAAAATTTCGCATTTTTTCAGCAAATTCTTCTGGAGTAATATCAACATATTCTATTTTAAATTCAAAATATTGCCCTGCAGAAAAAGAATAATTCTTTTCAGCAATTTGTTCTTTTGTTACTACAACAGACAAGTCTTCAACAGCCTGCTTTTGATTAAAGGTTTCCACAATTTTTGCTTCTTCATCGGGCGTTAAAACAGTACGTTGATTTTTGCCTTCTTTCACTGTTTGGCCCAGCTTAGAAGCATCCATTAAAATAATATGCTCGCTATCTGCTCTTTTATCAAAAAATAATACTGAGACATTGGTTCCTGTACTTGCAAATATGTTGCTTGGCATACTTACTACACCCCGAAGCCAACCATTACTAATTAACCTTTCACGAATTTTCTTTTCAATCCCACTTTGAGCAGTAATGAAACCTGTTGGAACAACAATAGCTGCTTGACCTTTTTCGCTTAAACTGTGCATAATATGCTGAATAAACAAAAGATAAATTGCCATTGATTCTTTTTTGCTTTTCGGAACATTTGGAATTCCGGCAAAGAATCTTTGTTTAAAAGCATCTTTCTCAAGATCATCTCTAAAATCAGAAAAGTCTAACTTAAAAGGTGGATTAGAAACGATGTAGTCAAACTTTGTATCTAAATAAAAAGGCTGTGCAATGGTGTTAGTTTTAATGATATTCGGAATTGAATGCGTAAGGCTGTTCAAAACCAAATTTAGACGTAACATATTGCTCGATTTCTGTGAAATGTCTTCTGAATAGATTGTGCAATTCTTTTCACCAATTTGATGAGCTAAACTCATTAACAAAGTTCCCGATCCTGCACTTGGATCATAACATTTTACACCTTTTACTTCATCCGGCACAAGAATTTTTGCCATAATACGGGCAACAGCGTGTGGTGTATAATATTCAGCATACTTACCACCGCTATCTGTGTTGTAATCTTTAATTAAATATTCAAAAATAGTTGCAAAGAAATCATATTTTTGAACAAACATTTCTTCAAAAGAAAACTCAAATAATTTATTAATCAATGCTTTTGCAAAAGCATCACGTTGAGAAGCATCAGAGATGAACTGAGTAAGCTCATCAAACAATGTATCTTTTGCACCACTAAATGATTTTACCGAAAACACATCAGCGTTTTCAATTGATATTTGTCTTAAAGTATCATCAAATGTTTTTCCAAAATCACTGTCATTTTGAATTGCGAACAAATGCGAAATCAAATGATCAGGATGTAATCTTGGAATATTAGGATCCAAGCTTGCCAGTAGAAACTGATACTCGTCATCACTCATCTCACGAAGTGCTTTAGAAAAATTCTCAGCATCTGCAAGTTGAGGTTGCTCTTCTTTTATCGCAAAGCGGAATTTATCATTAAGAAATTTATATAGAAATATTTGCGTAATAATCTTGAATTCATTTCCGTCATTTCCGAGTCCGTAATTGGCACATACACTTTTAAGATTATCGATTAAAGATTTTGTTTTAGTAATAAAGTTTATATCTTGAGTCATTATCTATATTGATATTGTTGTAAATATTCTTGCGAAATTAATTGATTTATTTTTTCTGTCGTTGAAAAGTCAAGACCTATATTTTCTTTTTTCTTAAATTCATTGACTACAATTTGCATCAGGTATCTCTTAAAATAAGCTTCATTTTTTACCATTTCCTCCTGATTGGTAATTGTCTCATCAACTTGGAGTTTAACCTGCATCAATGCCCGGTGAAGCTGTGATTCTTTTGTGTTTAAAGTTCCTTTTTCTGATAAACGTTTATGAATTCTGGCGTACTTATCGTCACTGTCATATTTAGCTTTTAGCAAGGCGTTTTTTCGGTTTAATTCTTTTGCCTGGTCATAGATTTTCTGAAGGAGATGCATATTTTCTACCATATCTTCCTGAGTCACCTCACTAAGATTTTTTTTCTTGAAAATTCTTTCTAATTCAGCTCTTAGACTTACAAATTCAGAATCTAGCTGATCAAAATTAGTTTGTAGAGATTCTCTGGCTTTCCGTAGAATGTTTTTAAATTCATCAGCAAGTACCAATTCACTTTCATCGACTTTAACAAATTGAAAAATTATATCCTCTAAAGCTTCAGTTAAAAGATTTCGGTTAGCTTCTTCGTTTCCGATGCTTTCTACAAGATTGAGATTGTCAAGTCGATTTTGCGTTTCAATTAATAGACGATTGAGAAGTTCAAAATCTGTTAAGCCTTTTAAAGCTTCATAGCCATTTATGGCAATTAGATTTTTTAACTCTTTTGCAGTTCGTAAAGCCTTTACAAGTCTAAGAAGTTCTTGCTTGTCATTTAATTCGGCAATTTGTTGAGAAAACACTTCTTTATTAACTGTGTCATAATGAAATAATGTATCTTTTATTTCTTCAATTTCTTGTCTAATCTCTTCTTCAGATTTAAATAGATGAGAGTACATTTCCATTTCGTCACCCAGCTGTTCCTGCAATTCATCAAAATAGAGTTTATTGGTGCGATCAAAGGCCTTTGAAATGTCAGCAAAATCTACAACATATCCGTATCGGTATTTTTTGTAAGGACGATTAACTCTTGTAAGTGTCTGCAATAAATTATGATCTTGTATGACCCGCGCTAAATATAATTTTTTCAATCGTTTAGCATCAAAGCCTGTTAACAGCATATTATAAACAAACAAAATATCGACGTGTCCTTTTTTATACGCCTTTATAAGTTCTTTTCGAACCAGCTTGTCATTTTCATCGTATAAAATTAAAGAGGCAGTCAATTTTGGTTCATCTTTTAAGCCATATTTTGCTTTTGGTTCTGCAACCATCAATATGCTTGCATCTGTTTCCTGTTCGCCATATTTCTTCTGAAACAAACGGAATAACTCCTTTGCCTGGTCTGCAGAATCACAAACTACCATCCCTCCCAGAGTAGCATCTTGCTGATCTTTACGGAATTTTATTAAATCATTACAAATATAATCTAATAATGGCTCTGCAAACCTTGTATTTTTGTAAATGTCTTTTGCAGAAATATCACCACGTAAAACTTTAATCTCATCAATGACATTCTGCATTTGCATTTTAAAATTACCCTCTATTTGCTCCCTTATCAATCGGAGCGTATATCCATCAGCAATAGACATATTGTAGTAATACTTATGGATATAATTTCCAAAAAGTAGTTTTGAATCATAATCTTTTGCAACTTCCTTTAATAATGGTGTTCCGGTAAGTGCAATTTTGATTGCATTTTTATCAGAATTAATAAGGTTTGCAAGATAATTTCCTTTCGGATTATATGAACGGTGCGCTTCATCTAAAAAATAGATTCTTTGAACATTTATATCATAGTTTAAATCCTTTAAAACTGTAGCGTCTTCAGAAAATTTCTGGATATTAACAACCGTAATTTCAGATTTACCACTATTATTGTGGATAGCTCCTATAGTTTTTAAACTTTCAACAAAATCTGCTTTTGAATTAACCTTTTTTACACAAAGTTCTCTGTTAGAAAATTCTGTTGCAGCTTGCTCTAATAAATCTAAACGGTCTACAACAAAATAAAATTTTGGAATAATTTTCTTTTTTGCAAAATAATAAGTTAAATATTTAACATTATAAAAAGCTAATGCAGTTTTACCTGAACCTTGAGTGTGCCAGATAATTCCTTTATTCTGCCCTAAATCAATTTTTGAAGCGATTGCTTGAGTTGCAAAAATTTGAGGATAGCGCATAATGTGCTTTTGAAAAACGGGTTTACCTATATTCTCTTCTTTCACATAAGCAATTGCAAACTGAAGAATAAACTGTAATCTCTCTTTGCTAAAAAGAGAAGTAAGAATTTTATTGGTAGGACTATTTTCACTTTTATTAGTGATAAAATCTGGGTTATGCTTAATAACAATCAAATTATTATCTCTTAAAATGTCCAATTCTTTGTCCTCGCTTAACTCTAACAATCTTTCTTTTACAAGATAATCTAAATCTTCTCTAAAATAATTAAATGATATATTGGAGTAAGCAGAAGTTGCATAATAAGCTCCAAAAATGGGCTCAACTAAGCCATCTTCATATTCCATATTATTGGAAAATACCATAAGTTGAGTAATGTTTGCAAAACGTCTAAAATGTTTATTTCCAAACCTTTCATTGATGCGTCTACGTTCAGCGATAACTCCATCTTTATTATGAGGTTTTTTCACCTCTACAAAAGCTAATGGTATTCCATTAACGAGAATTGTAATGTCCGGACGATATTCTTCATCGCCGGATTTGCAGGTTAATTCAGTTGTGATGTGAAAATCATTGTTTGAAAAATTTTCAAAATCAATTAATTTAATACCGGAAGTCGATGTTAAACGTTCATAGAATTTTTTTCCAAGATCCTCAAAATCTAATTCTAAATTAATCTCATCCAAAAACCTTTGTGCTTCTGCTTCAGAAATGCTATTTATTTCGGCAATCTTAGGTAAAAAAATAGAAGGGAAAATATTATTTTCTTCTATCCTGTTTTGTTTTTTTAAAGAAATATATTGATAGCCTAGTCGCAACAAATGCAAGATGGCTGGTATTTTAACTCGGGAATCTTCGTTGAAAGACATTGGCTAATTTAGTTTTAAGTCTTAAAGATACTAAAACGACTAATTACAAAAGCACTTTATAAGGAATACTTTATAAATAATATCTTGTCAACAACCACATATCTTTAATAATTATAGTCTTTAGCATCTTTGAATTACTTTTTTTTCACCTAACGCCACCCTTCAACTCCCCACCAAAATCCAACATCACCACCTGGCTTCCCTGAAACGGATTATAAGACGGCTGATAATCAATATAGCCCGAAGAATAAAGGTTTTCAGGCCTTTATGATAGGTGGCTTTTGAGTGGATTTACTGATGCGCATTACCTCATCGCGGGAAATACTAACCGGATTTCGGAAACGGCTGAAATTTTGATTTTTTTTAATATCCGCACTAAAACAAAAAACGCTGTAAACATCAATGTTTACAGCGTTTTAGCTTATTTTGGTTTCTAACCTGGCGGAGAGTGAGGGATTCGAACCCCCGGACCTGTTACAGTCAACAGTTTTCAAGACTGCCGCAATCGACCACTCTGCCAACTCTCCCTAAATACCGGCATACTTCCGTTTTCAGTGGTGCAAATATAGGATTATTTATTGTATTACAAAAATATTTTTGGCAGCTGAAGACTTTTAAATCGAAAGGAGCTGATATCCAATAAAATATAGTATGCTTTGATGTGCAGATGCTAGTTGCTGTTGAAGTCCAGCAGTCCGTCTGCAATACATTTCCATTGTATTTTTGAAAACCCCAGGATACCGCCGAAGGCGATCATCAGGTTCCTGATCTTATCCATCAGTTTCGCATTGAAGTTGGGCGATTCGTTGCGGCCGTAAATACCTGTTTTAAGCGTGGAGCCCGAATGGGAAATAAGAAATGTGGAAGTGGCCTTTTCCGAGTAGAAGTGGGCGATATATCGATTGTCTTTTTCCTGCGGGTTACTGCATGGCCTGGAAGTGATCAGGATGCTTTCTTCGTGATCATCATTTCTATGGACAATCTTAGTAATTTCTACCCAGTCAAAGCCTTTTCCTGCCTGGTCCGGTGGTCCGGGAATGTCGATCCTGATGAAATCTCCGATCTTGGGAATGCGCTGCACAGGATTTCCGGCTGAGTCATAAAGGCGGAAGTCTGCTGAACCTTTACCACAGTAACTTTTCCACTCGCCGAGGGCGAAGAAACGCTCTTTCAGCAGATGGAATTTTTCTGCGGCTTTTTCCGGACTGTCGAAATTTTCAGGCTTTCCGTATCGTGGAAGCCTCCCCGTTGTTGTGCCGGAACACCCGATATCTTTTTAGGCTTCATATTGATTGTTTGTTTAAAATTACAAGAAATGGGCAGACTATAGTATGAGCAAGGTCACAATGATTATAGATTTTAAATTTTAGATTATGAATTTTGACAGATGATGATTAACAGACTTTAAACGACGACCTGGGAAAGAAAGGCGTTAAAAAAATAAAGGCTGTGAACGGTAAGAAAATTCTTCTGTCCGAAGCGCGGCACAAGAAGTTCAAAGACAGTTCTTATAGCTGATCCGCGCAAGTTCAGAATTTTTAGTGATCAGCCTTTGTTTTTAGTCTTTCTTTCCAGTCTTGATCTTTTGTTTCTTTTGTTTGACTACGTCGAATCTTCGATTTCAAGGCAAAAGAAAAGAGGGGAATATGTTTTTAGATGAGAGATGATAGACGGATAGATAAGAGACAGAGATCATGGATTTTAAATTTTAGAATAATATTTATCTTTGTGTAGGGCGGACTGTTTCTTTAGCCTATGAGTTCATAACCCCGGGATCATTAATTAGTTTGAATTGAGTAAAGGTTAGATTATGGCAAAAAAGAGTGCGGGTATTTTACTGTTCAGAAAACAGAAAGGGGAGCTGTATGTATTTCTGGTACATCCGGGCGGGCCTTTCTGGAAAAATAAAGATGACGGAGCATGGTCGGTTCCCAAAGGGGAAATCATGGAGGATGAAGATCCGCTGGAACGGGCGCGTACTGAATTTTCAGAAGAGACCGGAAAGGAGGTTACCGGAAATTTTATTGCTCTGAAAGCCATCACCCAAAAGGGCGGGAAGACCGTTTATTGCTGGGCTGTGGAAGGAGAAATCGAGACTTCAGGATTGTCCAGCAATACGATCATGATCGCGTGGCCGCCCAGGTCCGGAAAAATGATGGAGATTCCTGAAGTAGACCGGTGGGAATGGTTTTCGGCGGAAGAGGCACGAATTAAAATCAATCCTGCGCAATGCGCATTCATTGATGAAATTGAAGGAGTACTACAATGATTACAATTCCCGGATCATTCGGAAAGTAAGGTTGATACGGGGGCGCATAAGCTCAGAAGATTTGGCAATGCGGTGTTCCCATTCCGTCTGTAAATTCCCTTTCATAATCAGTAAAGAACCATGAGCGAGGGAAATGGAGTGTTTCTGCCTGTGGTCATCCAGTTTCCTGAAATCAAAATTTCTTACCTGCCCCAGGCTCAGTGAAGCAATGGAAGACAGGGTTTCGGTAGCGTGCGTCTTGTCGCGGTGCCACGCTACGGAATCATGACCGTTACGGTATAAGTTCAGCAATACCGAATTAAAACGGCAATCCGTTTCATTTTCAATGCGTTTTTTGAGGTCCAGCAGCTCAGGCAGCCAAGGATGGGCGGTCACTGCTTTTTTACCGATCTGGTAAGAGGTGTCCGGATCGCCATACCAGGCGGTCAGGCGCGGAGTAACAACTGTTTTATCCCGTATTTTCTGCAACGTCTGCTCCCAAGGAACGGTATCAATCAATAATCTGATCAGCTGGTCTGCTTCTTCCCTGGCTAAAAATTGTTCCGTATAATCCAGCAGTTGATCGGGGAAACGGTAAAATTCATCAGAATTGAAAAGGCTAAGTTGTTGCATTACAAAATAGAGGCGTTACAGGTTCAAAATAAATCATAGTGTTACCGTATAAAAGTAACACTATGAGTTGTTCTTGCTTAAATCATTGACATATTGATACAATGACTGATGTGGTGTTGTTAAATGTGCAGTTTGCTTAATCAAGTGGTCTTCTTCCTGATATAAGGTTATAAAGGATCACAATGATGGCAATTACCAATAAGATGTGAACAAGATATCCTGTATCCATTCCCGGTACGATTCCTAACATACCTAAAAGCCAAACGACGATGCAGATTACTGCAACTAACCATAAAATACTTCTCATGACTGTAAAATTTAAAGTTATATATGAGGTTTATAGCATATTTTATGCCTTTTATGCCGGAGGATGAAAATGTGGTATCTGTTGAGCGAAAATTTTTATTGTTTAGATATTATATATCCGTCCTAATCGCTGTCTGGACCGGATTGCATGCGTTACTGCGATGATCGCTTTTTTTATGCTTAAAAGTTGAAAAACATGATTTCACACAGATTTCAGAATAATTCATGTGCTATTTAGTGCATAATTCATAGGAAACAGATATTTTTGCACGAGTGAATAGTTGATGGGAATTGGTAAGGACAATTATTTTATTCAATATATAAATGATCAACAAACCTTTGCACAATTTCCATATTCCCGTAATGGGATTGGCGTACACGATAGACAGCCCTATCCGTGTAGCGCAGTACGGAATATCTTCCGTCATTTCTATAATCGATGATGAGATTATAGAGAAAATGAAAAATTTTTACAGCAGGAAATTCAACCTGACGTATGCCGAGATTCCTGTGAAAGCAGACGATTACCGTGCCAGGAGGATTACGGACTACCTGAATATGGTAGATGAGATCGTTACGGAAAAGTTCGGAGCCTTTAAAGAGGACCTTGTTAAGAACAGAGCCACACTGAAAAGATTTACCGAAATGCTTCCCAACACTTCGGAGCTTAGAAAAAGCCTCCAGAGCTTTCTGGGCCAGAGCGGTGATTTCACTGCTGCCGTACGGCGCTGCATTGAGACCCACCTGAACCCGGGCAGCATTGACGTGAATATCATGACCAAAGTGGACAAGGACAATTACAGGGACCATGAACAGCTCCCTGTGATGTACAATGATGCCCATGCGTCACTCCGTGGATTTGCCAACAGCCGGTTATCCGCTGCTGTGGTGCTGTCTGCGGGCATGAATCCGAGGCTGTACAGCTATATGGAAACCTTTGATGATTTTTTCCGGATGCTAACGGACAGATCAAAAAGAAGATTATCCTTAAGGTCAGCGATTTCAGGTCGGCCATGATCCAGGGAAACTTCCTGGCTAAAAAGGGACTCTGGGTATCGGAATACAGGATTGAGTCCGGACTCAACTGCGGCGGCCATGCTTTTGCCACCGAAGGTTTGCTGCTGGGACCTATCATGGAAGAATTCATGCAGAAAAAACAGGAGCTGATCCATTCAGCCTATTCCCTGATGTCCGCTGCTTTGGAGCAGAAGGGCAAACCCGGACTGTCCGGTCCCCCGGAAATGAAGATTACGGTACAGGGTGGAGTAGGTACCTCAGAAGAGCATGCATTCCTGCTTGAAGGTTCCATGTAGATAGCGTGGGATGGGGATCTCCTTTCCTGCTGGTTCCGGAAGCCACTTCGGTAGACCGTGAACCAGGGAACTGCTGAGGCAGTCCGGAGAACATGACTTTTATGTAAGCAACCTTTCTCCGCTGGGCGTATTGTTCAATACTGTTAAAGGCACCTCCAATGAACTCATCAGGATGCGCAGAGGAACTGTAAACCGGTATGGAAGCTCGTGCCCGAAAAAACTGCTGGCCCTCAGCAAAGAGTTTTCCCCTGAAGGAACCTGTACGGCTTCCAAAAAGTACCAGGATATCAGGCTTGCCGAACTGGATTCAGAAAGCCGCACCTCAGCATGGAACAATTTGAGAGGAAAAGAAAACCATCACCGAAAAAGCGTGCCTGTGCGTAGGATTGGTCAATGCCGCTTATATGGAGCAGGATATGGAAGTCAAAGGCGAGGAACAGGGAGTGGTAGTCTGTCCGGGCCCTAACCTGGCCTATTTTGATAAAGAAGTTTCCCTTTCGGAAATGGTCCGCCATATTTACGGCAACGGTGATGTGCTTTCCGTGCGCAACCGCCCGAATATGTTTATCAATGAACTTAAAATGTATGTTCAGCATCTCAGGGAAGGTATTGCAGCCTGTGGAGAAAGCCTTACCAGCGTTCAGCAGAAAAAGTGGAAAACGTTCAGGGACAATCTGTATGAAGGCATCGCCTATTATGAGGAAATGTTTGCCAACACCGGATTTTTCTGGACAGAGATCAATGTGATTAACAGGCAGCTCAGGATTATAAGAATATGCTTGCAGAGATCGAAATCCCGGACATCCGGTAAAGATGACAAGGCTTTAAAAAATGGTTTCGGCTGCCGGAGGCAGCCGAAACCATTTTTATCATAGAATCAAAAGATTTTTTGCAGATTTTTATTCGGAATATGCTGATGGAGGAACCGGCAAGCATTTCCGTATTCCCTCCGTAATGATGGTCTCCATGGATGTGGACCATCTGATACGTTGCAGGATTGAGTGTAATCTCATTGTATGGAAAATGGGCAAACTCAAAATCACTCAGCACCAGCGTCAGCGAACGTCCTTCATTCTATTGATCTCGGGATCACTTCAAAGCTGCCTTTGAATTCCTCTCCGAAATATTCCGTAAGATGGATTTTAAAATCATTGCTTTTGGAAGGCCCGATGATAAATACCTTTTCAATTTTATTTTTGAGGTCCGGTGTAAAGCGGTTATAGACAAACGCCGTGACATCAGCCCCAAAGGAAAAGCCGATAATGATAACCTTTTTGTTCTTACGGCCGTTTAGCTGCCGGTTGATGTATTTTTCCACATCAGCAGACGTCTGAACGGGGGTTTCCTGCTCCAGAAATATGATTTGGTATCCAGGGCAAATACATCGTAGCCGAAACTATGGAGATCCCTGCCCAGGTTTTTGGAAAAGGTATTGAACCCGGCATCACCGCTCAAGTAAAAAATAATAGGGCGGGAATCATAGTCGTCATTCCATTCCGTCACTTTAAAATCACTTCCTTTTCCACAGCCGGAGAGCATAAAGATTAAAAAAAAGAAGGGGGTTAACCGTAATAATTTCAATGTGCTGTTCATGGTTTCATTACTTTGTTTTAAGGCAGCCGGGGTAGTAAAAGATCAAGGTCATTGTTATACACCAGGTATTTGTTTTCCAGAGGTCAGCTATTTTCCTTAAAATTCCTCAGGCTCTGGTAGTGCTTAAAGCTTCCGAGCCTTTCATAGGCCAACTGTAAAGCTGCTCTGCCGTATTATCGGGTTGCCGGCTCCGGCCATCGGGGTCATTCCCATATTGATGAATTTAAGATCTTTGGCGCGGGGCGTATTCCACCAGCTTAATGATGAGCGAATCACGCTTCCGTTAGGGGCATCCTCCTTTTTGCGGATCATATCATAACTGCATTCATCCGGGGCGCAATGCGGGATGATATTCAGGAAAGCGACACAGCAGCCTTCCGGATCAAGGATCAGGATCAGGTCCTGGTTTCTGGACTACTTCACGGTCAAACATCCCTTCTGCAAATACAATTCCTTCTTATCCGATTCCGTCAGCCACTCGTCTGAAACCGCCTGGATCTGATCTATGGTGGCGCTCTGATTGCGGCGCATACCTGATTTCCGTACGGTATCCTGCTTTTTCAAGTCCGTGACCCCGTTCCTGATGGATTTCCGCTCTTTCCCGGAAGGCTGAATTTTCAGCATCCAGCAATGCATCCTGCCCGATGAAGAGTTTCTGTTTCCCGGAAGACGGAAAATAGGAGAGTCCGTCTTCGCCGATCCTGTAATAACAGGTTTTAAGGCTGTTCTTGCGGCAGTAGCTTTCAAATTCTTCTATCACGGTCACTTTATCTTCTGAAGCGCATACCGGTTCTTCGAGTACAACGGCAAATCCGTTGGCCGTCCGGAATGATACAAAACCATCCGCTTCTTCGGAAAAAAAACTGTTTATCCTGGGCCAGTTTGAAAATCAGGGATGAAGCACCATATTCTTCCACCAGGTTTTCGGCATCTTCGTATTTTTCGGTACTGCCATCAGTACCTTTATGGATATTGCTCCTGTACAGCGAAAAAATAAGGATCATCCAGGAAAAGGCACCCAGGATAAAGTTCAGGTTCTGGAAGTCCCTGGCAAAGCCTGTGCGGGCCACCAGTCCGGAATCGCTGAAGAGCAGGAACGTATGAAGGGTATA
The DNA here is from genome assembly GCF_002770595.1 of Chryseobacterium camelliae. Lineage (NCBI taxonomy): Bacteria > Pseudomonadati > Bacteroidota > Flavobacteriia > Flavobacteriales > Weeksellaceae > Chryseobacterium > Chryseobacterium camelliae. The sequence goes on from NZ_CP022986.1 coordinate 4,374,855, forward strand.
ATAAAAAGCTTCCTCTTTGGTGAAATCGATCCCGAAATGGGATTTACTGATAAAATAAAAGCTCAGGTAATTGAAGATGAAAATAGCTGTAAAAATGCCCGTAAACCATCCGAACCCGCGCTGAAGTGAAATCCTTTTTGTCCTGAGGATATATTCTTTACGGCTGTAAACCAGCAGTCCAGTGTCGCCAGCGCAAAAGGGCCTCTTCGTAATCCAGGGCTTTGGTCAGGTTGAATACCACAGACATAACCGTAAAAGCCACTGCGAAATACCAGGCCCTGCGGGTCCCTTTAAACAGATGGGCGGAAGTAACCAGTAATAGAACTCCCGCAATCAGTGTCAGCGTCTTGGAGAGATGGATAACGTCCAGCGGCAGGTACCCTTTGATGATATGAAGCCGGTCTGCGAGGGCAGGCGTAATCACCGACAGGATATTGATGATACCGAGAAAAAAGATCATGACCACCGGGATCATCCGGGCCAGAAGCTTCCTTCCGCTCCAAAGATAAGCTGCAATACCGACCAGTAAAGGAAGCCAGAATTCAAACAACCGATAGAGCAAAGTAATGCCCAGACCGTCCGCATGCTGGTATCCGAAGCTGACCAGGATATAGGTCAGCGAGAATTCCACAGCACCCAATCCCCGTAGGAAAGGCGAAATGATCATCAGTACAACAGACACGATGTAAGAAATGGCCGCTGCGGAAAAAGAGGCAGGCGTGCCTAATGCATACATCGCAATAAGCAGGTGAAAAACCCCGCAGAATTCTATCCCTACAGAAATCAGCACGGTCATCCGGAAACTTTTACGGTCTATTTCACTGCTGAATATTTCCTCAGAAGAACGGATCAGCTTAGGGAATTTTCCGCTCCGTAAACCGGTATAATGCATTTTTTTCCTGAATGAAATAAAAACACCATATAACGCGAATACCAAAATACCCAGAACCGCAATCCCGGACCAGCTGCTGCTGAAATTTTTATTGATGAACAGTGCGTAGACCATCAGTGGAAGGCCAACGACAAGAACAGTCAGCAGCCCTACAAAACCATATACGGCACTTGCCTGGTGGATAGACGCTGTATTATACCCTTTGGTCCTGATGTTCCTCGGAAGATAAGCCAGGGAACTTACGCCTCCGGCCGGCAGGAAAACACTCAGGAAATTACGTTTCAGGAACAAACTGACTGCTTCAGGCAGTTTCAGGCCAAGCCCGGCACTCCGGAAACTGGTTACGTACATGAGGCCCTGAAGAATAATATAGATAATGGAAAGGGCGATACCTGCCAATATCCATTCCGTCCTGGAATTTTTAAGCTGCGGTCCTATGGAGGCAAGCTCATGCCTTTCACTCCTGAAGAAAACAAAGGCAAGCAGTAAAAACAACAAAAGCCAGCAGCTCTTTCCAGCGGATCTGCCTGAACATTGCCGACAGTTTGAATTTTTTCATGTACAGTTTTTTTATCTGTTCTTATTTGAAGGCATAAAATTAAATAAAA